>NZ_JANUCQ010000001.1 GCF_024807035.1 Methanococcus voltae PS | reverse complement strand
CTTCCATATACAATCTTGGAATCTGAAACTGTTCTTCTTAACGATTTAGATTCGATACTATCTGAAGCATCTATTGTTCTACGTCTATTGTTATTCTATTATTTTATTCAACCAATACTGGTTTGCCATAGCGTTAAAATTTGATGTTATGTTTTTAGAATAATATTCATGTATAATATTATATTATATTATATTATATTATATTATATTCTATTAATTAAATTTAGGAATATATTAATTATATAGGTTTTTAAATATATAACTTATATAGAATTATCCTGGAATAATAGGATAATAAAGATAAAATCTAAATCAATAAAGATAAAAAGTATAAAAATAAATTTATAAATAGAAATAACATTATTAATACTAATAATAGTAATAATAAATATAATATATGAAATAAATAATGATTATAGTACTAAATTTTAGGGGGAGAGCAATATGCAATACAAAAAGATATTAGTACCGACAGATGGTTCCGATGTATCTATTGAAGCAATCGAACATGCTGTATCAATAGCTAAAACTACAGGCGCTGAAATATATGGGGTATATGTATTGGATACAACACCTTATACCGAAATACCTGCTGACGGATTATGGAGTAACTTAAAAGAGATACTCGAAGAAGAAGGAGACAACGCATTACATCTTGTTGCAAAAGCTGCAAGAAAATATGACGTATCATTTAAAAATCAAGTTTTAGAAGGAAACCCAGAAAAGGAAATAGTTGAATTTTCAGAAAAAATTGACGCTGACCTTATTGTAATGGGCACAACAGGTAAAACTGGATTTGATAGACTTTTATTAGGTAGTGTTGCTGAAAGAGTTTTAAAACATGCAAAATGCCCAGTTTTACTTATTAAACAAAAAGAATAATCATTAATTCTTCTCTATTTTTTATAATTTTATAATGTATAATTTATAATTTATAATTTAACACTTTGAAAGTAGTTAAACCCAAATTCTGATTTTATTTTGGATTTATAAATAAATAAAAATAGATAATTCGTTTTAAAGTACATTATAATGTTTATTTTAATATTATACCTATTAACTATTTATATCTTGAAAATTAGAATAAAATAATATAAAAACTATTATAAACACTATTAACACTATTGTAAAAACAATTATAACAAATACTATAGAATTATTATAGAATTATTATAAAAAATTATTAAAATTATCGGGAAAATATGACAGGACTTATAATTTGCGAAAAGCCAAATGTGGCAAAAAAGATAGCTGATGCCTTGGGGAAACCTAAAAAGAAATCACAAAATAAAGTTCCTTACTACGAAGTAGATACACAAGGCAAAACTTATTATGTAGCGTCAGCTGTAGGTCATTTATACACGCTTATAGAAAAGAATAAAACCAAATTCGGCGATTACCCAACTTATGATATTGATTGGGCACCTGCTTCAACTGTTGAAGGTAAAGAATACGTTCAGAAATACATAAATGTGTTAAAAAAACTTTCAAAAGATGCTAACGAATACTATGTAGCTACGGACTGGGATATCGAAGGAGAATTAATCGGTTACCACGCTTTACATTATGCTTGCGGTCAAGATATTGCAAAAAGAATGAGATTTTCAAGTTTAACGAAAAAAGAAATCGTAAAGTCTTTTGAAAATACCGATAGCATTGATTTTGGATTAGTTGATGCAGGAGACAGTAGACACAAAATAGACTGGTTCTTCGGTATTAATATCTCAAGAGCATTGATGCAAGCGATTAGCTCTGCTAAAAGATGGAAAACAATGAGTACCGGTAGAGTGCAAGGTCCTGCACTTGCTTTTTTAGTTGAAAAAGAACTTGAAATACAGAAGTTTATACCAGTTCCATATTGGGTAATTAATGCAAACCTTAAGAATAACAATGGAAACAATAATACAGAAGAAGAAGCGCCACTCATTGCTACACACGAAATAGATAAATTTTGGGATGAAGAAGAAGCAAATAACGCATATGGTAATGTAGAAGGTCAAAAAGAAGCCCTCGTGGAAGAAATCAAGAAAAATAAAAAGAAGATAAAACCATATCCACCATTTGATTTAGGTACATTACAAAGAGAGTCACACAATGCTTTTAGATATTCTCCAAAAAGAACACAAGAAATAGCTCAAAAGTTGTATGAAAAAGGTTATTGCTCATACCCAAGAACTAGCTCTCAAAAATTACCTAAAGATGCCGAATACATGAACGAAGTTTTAAATAAGCTATTAAAAAGTAAAGAATACGGAAAATACGCTTCAGAAATTCTTGAAAAGAACTTGAAACCTATCGAGGGTAAAAAGGATGACCCCGCACACCCTGCAATCCACCCCGTAGACGTTCCAAAAGAGGCGCTACCTGACGATGAACAAAAATTGTACAATTTAATTGCAAGAAGGGCACTTGCTGCATTCTGGGATGACGCAGAACGTGAATATTCAAAAGTGACATTGAATATAAACGGTGAGAAGTTCAAATTAAGCGGTTCACGTACCACACACGAAGGCTGGCACGAAATCTATTACTTTACAAAATTTGACGAGAATGAACTTCCAGAGATGAAAAAAGGTACGATTTTATCCATAGAAAGTACGGAAAAACTTTCAAAAGAGACTAAACCTCCTAAACGTTACACAATGGCTTCAATTATTAAAGAACTTGAAACTAGGCAATTGGGTACCAAAGCTACAAGAGCCGATATTTTGGAAAAACTTACCAAAAGAGGCTACGTAATAGAAGATGGTTCCCTTAGTGTTACAGAATTAGGTATTGGGGTTATAGAAACTCTTAAAAAATATTGTCCTGAAATCGTAGAAGAAACGCTTACTAGAGATTTAGAGGATAAGTTAGAAAAGATACAAGACCATAAAATAAAAAAAGAGCAAGTTATTGACGAGACCAAGGTAAAATTATCTCAAATTCTCGATGAATTTAGGAAAAAAGAGAAAGAGATAGGTGCTGAACTTGTAGAAAAAATAGATTCTACAAATAGGTCATTGCAAATTATTGGCAAATGTAACTGTGGAGGAGACCTTATAATTATTAAATATAAGGGTAAAAGTAGGTTTGTAGGCTGTTCAAATTATCCTAACTGTGAGATTACATACCCACTTCCCCAGAAAGGCGCTATAAAGATACCAAATAAAGTTTGTGAAGTTTGTGGACTCCCAATTATAAATTACATGGGCAAAGACTTATGTGTCAATATCGAGTGTAGTTCAAGAATTTCAGAGGAAGATAAGAAGTTACTTGAAAAAATTGAGAATGAAAAAGAAGGCGAAAAGAAATGCCCTAAATGTGACGGAGTCTTAACAATTAAAAGAGGAGCTTTCGGCGTATTTAGAGGTTGTTCAAATTATCCAACCTGTAAATACACAGAAAACTTAAAAGGCGAATCCAATGAAAAAGAAATAGTTGGAAAGTGTCCTAAATGTGGTAGCGATTTAGTTAAGCGTAAAGGTAGATTTGGAGAATTTATTGGCTGTTCAAATTATCCCAAGTGTAGGCATACCGAGAAAATCAAAAAGGAAGGCGAAGAAGATAAAGTAGAAAAAAAGGAAACAAAAAAAGCTACTACTAAAAAATCAACCGCTAAGAAAACTACGGCTAAAAAAGCTACTACTAAAAAAACTACAAAAAAGACTGCTACTAAAAAAGCAGATTCTAAAACCGCCACAAAAACAAAAAAAGCTACTACTAAGAAAAAAGAATAATTAATTTATAATAAATAATAAAAATAATAATAAATAATATCAATTACTTCTCTTTTTTTAAAAATTCTAATTCATAATCTTTTGGAATATATTTTTTTAATTCACCATTTGGTCTTAATCCATATAATAAGGCTTTATCGGTGTAATTTAATATTAAATTCATTATATCATTGGAATTTATTCTATAGTATCCTTTTGAAAGTTCTATTTCGTTAAATGCGTTTGTATTGTCTTTTCCCACACTATTACCATATATTGCAATAGGAACCAATTCCCCAGAGTGTATTAAATTACCTGTAGAAGGCGTAGCGTGGTCTCCAGTGATTATATACAAATTATTATTATTATTATTATTATTATTATTATTATCTTTATTATTATCTTTATTATTATTATTATTATTTTCTGTTTCTTGGTTAATTTCATCTATTATAATCTTTAAATCATTATCTAACTTTTCTAAGACGTTTACTTTATTTGTTGGGTTTTTTGTATGCCCTGCTTCATCAGGCTCTTTTGTATGGATATGTATAAAATCATAATTTGAATTATTATCTGTATTAACTGTATTAACTGTATTATTTTTAAATTTTAAGCCCAATTCTAAAGCCTTTTTAAAATCTTTTTCATCATAATAATCCATTTTTAGTAATCTTGCTAAACCTTTAAAAAGACTACTATTTGCAATTATTACACCATTTAAACCCCATTTTTCTTTAAAAGAGGGAATTTTTTTATAATTACCTGCCCATTTTGTTAATAAAAAGTTTGCAAGAGATTTATTATTTATTTTACGGTCTATATTTATTTTTTTAGACTCCAAAATATCATTACAAGTCATTAAATAGTTATTTAACGCTTTTGAAACACTTAAGGCATTTTGATACTCCTCAAAGGTTTCTATCAATTCTATAACTGGTTTAACTTTTATAACATGTCTATCTTTGTAAAATGGGTCACTATCGGAAATTTTAGAAGATATATTATCGTTATTACATTTTAAATTATTTTTTAAACTACAAAATTGATTATATGTTAATTCTAAATCTGAATTGGGGTTATATTCTTTAAAATTATCTAAATTATCAATATTGTTATTAATATCATCAATATTACTGATAGTATTGGTATTATTAGTACTGTTCAACTTTGAAATTTCCAAAATACTGTGTATACCTTGTATATGATGTATTTTAAACAAATAACCATCTATTTCGATATTAGAAATAGATTTCAATAATTCTGAAATTTCTTGATTGTTTATGTCTTTTGTTCGCCTATCTAAAACTAAATATCCGTTTTTTTCATCATTATACTTTACATGACCTAATGTAGCCCTTAAATATATTGAGTCAGTTTTTAAATCTAAATCTTCCCCTAACGCTTCTATTACGCCCCTTCCAGGAAACTGGTTGATATCATAGCCCCAAAGTAAAAAATGAGCTACTTCAGTCCCTAAAGGTACACCTATTTTTTGAGGACACATTAAACCAGTTAAGGAATTTTTTGTAAAATTATCCAAATTGGGAATATTTGCATATTGCAAAGGCGTTTTACCACCCAAATCATTGGAAGGCCTATCTGCAACGCCATCAAGTAATATAACGATTGCTTTCATTTTTTTACCTACTTTTCAAAATAATTAGAAATAATCAAATTAGAATAATTAAATAAACTTATAATAATTAAATATTCTAAAAATATATTAAAATAATAAAGTAATTAGGGTATTTTAGTAATTTGGATAGTTCTTTTTACATGCTTTTTCAAAATAATTTGCTACAATACCGGTATAGTCAAAATTACCCCTATAACCGTTGTGTAACAAATCCTTACAAACTATTTCCACGTATTCTTTGTAGATATTTTCAATGTCTTCTAAGTGACATTTACGCTCATTTACTGTGCCATCGATATTTCTATAGTTTTTACTAAACATGCACGTAAGTTGGCTAGCATCCTGCTCCCAGTCTTCGTTTATGATATCCTTAATTTTAGAGCCATTTTCAATGTCTTTGATAGGATATAGCATTTCCACATCAAATTCATTTGCTATATTTGAATAAACTTGAAAAGCAACTTCAATTTGGTCAATTTTATAATTACTATCATGTTTAACTCTATCTCCTGAAATAATTTTTTTGCCCAATCGATTAGCCAAAGGTATTCTTAAAGCTCTTAAATAAGCGTGACAACCCATACAAGGTGAATAATAGTAAAATTTATCCCCGATTAGTGAAGAAAAACGTCCATTTATTGCGTGCCATAAACTTGGCTCATACATAAAATGTAATGGTAAAAATATCTTATCTTTACTAATGGCTCCATTTTTAAGGTTATCCTCTTCTTGCTTTGGAATATAAAAACGACTTGAAACAAAAGAAGTATCTACATCGTCCTTTGTATTTTTTACATCTTTATCTTTCGCATATTTGCCAACAAACATTTTTACCATTTCAGTTAATGAAAAAGTGTCATTATGTTCCGAAAATCTATTATATATCCGTTCCCAATTTCTATAATATACTTCAAACTTTTCATAGTGGGCATATTCCTTTAAAGATAATACATTCACCATATTTGCATAAAATTCGTCCACCTGCTGATTTTCATAGCCTAATCTACCATGTATGTCACTTCCGTTTGAATTATCATATTCTAAACCAGTAAATGCACATATTGGCAATATTACGTTTATATCGTCGTTATCTTCAAAAGCTTTTATTATAGCAGCTGAGCTGTCCCTCCCTGCAAATTCCCCTATGGCTATTTCCTCGGGTTTTATACCAAATTCTTCAATTATTTGATTTGTACGATTTGATAAAATTGGTTTATCAAATGAAGTTTTAAAATCTATAAAATTATCCATTTTTCGAGTAAAATACATATTTAGCCCCCTAAAATAATTTATTCGTCAAATAAAAATATGAATATTCCATGACTATAAAATATAATATATAAAATTTGTTTTTAAATTTATATATTTTTTTGCATATTTTTTTATTTTCACGTAATTATTTAAAAAAAGGTAGTGTTAAGTTATTAGTTATTAGTTATTAGTTATTGATTTGAATAGTGGGATATTATTTGACACAATTTTCATTAAAATAATTGATTAAATTATTTACCTCATTCAATATCTGTCGTCCACAATCGGATAGTTCATAAATTACTCTCCTACCATCTAATTTAATAACCACTAAGTTCATATCCACAAGATTTTCCAAATTATTGTATAAAGTACCCTTTGAGACGTCTATTGTATTGTATATGTCGACATACCTACAAGCTCCATTATGTTCCAAACATTTTAAGACACTTAAGACACTCTTACGACCTAAAAGCGTTATTAGTTCGGAGTCTTTTATCACATCAAATTTCTTTGTTTTTTCTGTGTCATCAACCGAACTAAGCGTATAGTTTTTATTTTGCAAAATATCCCTCGATAATAATTAAACCTAAAAATAATCGTAAATTCAAAATTGATAAAGATATTTAAAACTTGTAAGATTTAAAGTTATTGATTTATAGGTGATTTAAGAATATTTAAAAATAAGGGATATAATAATGGAATTATCAATGAAATAGGATAAAATATGAATTAAATACTAAAAAAGATTAATTAGGTAAACATGAGAAAATTAGATTATTGATATATTATATGCTGATTATATGCTAAAAATAAGAGATATTATAGTTTAATAACTACATCTTCAGGTATGTTATTCAATGGTCGGTATACATTATAACCGCATTCTTTAAAGGTTTCCCATATTGTTAAATTTAGTGAAACGTATTCTCCGCCTTCTACCCATTTTTTAACAGGTGTTTCAGTCATTTTAAATGAAACATCTTTTTCATTATCCGATACGTATTTTTCGATATCTTGTACAACGTCAGCTACTGCCATGTACTTTTGTAAGGCTTCATTTTCATGTCTTTTTTGATATCCGTCAATTACTTTATTATATCTAATTAGTATAACTTCTTCATTCTCAGAATTCCAGCCACAAATCAATCTAAAAAGGTTTCTTCCGTAAACACTTATTATAAACATCGGTTCCCCGTATACTAAGCCCCTATATTTACCAAATACTAAAGCTTTCTTTTTGCTTTGCCGTACTTCCTTTAAATCATTTACCTTCATTGTAATGTCGGTAATATTTTCTAAATCATCAAATATTTGCATAAAACCACCAAGAATTTAATAGATATTTAAATAGATGTTAAAACGATAAGGATTATTTTTATTTTTTATTGATTTATTATGTAATCAATACTATTTATAATTAGTTAAAAAATTTTGTTAAAACTATATGTTGTATATGATATATCAAATATTGTAATTGCTAATAATAAAAATAAAAATAAAAAAATATAAAATAGTATAAAAAAAGTAATAAAAAAGTAATAAAAATATATTAAAAAGATATTAAAAAAATTAAAAAGATATTGGAATTATTGGATTAAGCGGTAGCCGAATTATTAACATTTCCGACTAAAGCTATTAAAAGTCTTGATTCTGCTTTATCCAATTCTTCTAATGAGTTACCTTCAATTAAGTAGTGATTAAATCCTACTTTGGTAATGGTGGCAGTATTGTTTGTTTTTCTAACTTCAAATACTGTTGTTTTATTGCTATTTTTTACAATATTTAATTCTGTAGCGTTTAATTTTAAGTTTAAAGGGTTTGATTCATTTCCATATATCATTAATTGTATGTATGTATCATTCTCTTCGTTACTTATCAAACTTGCTATATTGTGTGGCTTGTAATTCTTATCGTAGTAGTAATAGCTATTAAATGTAATTAACTTAACTTTTAAGTCCATAACAGATACTCCACCTTCATTATTTGGCAAAGACGGGTCATAATCAATATATGCTAATGCTGAATTGTTGAAATACGTATTCTTGATATCTTTATCGGAAGTATTAACTAAATCTACTGAAACTGTATCTAAAACATCTGACCTTAGAGTCAATATTTGCGATTGGTTGCCAAAATGCACAAGATATTCTGAACTTTTCAATTGAACATCGTTATTATCGTTAGATTTGCTTGTACAAAGTGAAAAACTCGCAACTAATACCAAGGTCAATGCTAAAACAGCAACTTTTTTAAAATCCATGTTTTCACCTGTGTAAATTATATACTCGTGAATATTTAAATTTTTTATAAATATTTTTCTGTTTTTTTATTTTATTTTCTAGATTTTATTTTATAGGTTTTTATTTATCCTATTTATTTATCCTATTTGTTTTAGAATATTATTATACAATATTGTTTTATGATATATATTATTTATTAGTTTGTTAGGTTTATAAAATGGAATAATGCTTAAATCAGAGATAATTAAAATATTACAATTAAAAATTAAAAAAAAGAGAATTTAACGAGTTATATTTTTAATTTGTTATGTTATGTATCTATCCATCTAATTTATTTAACTAGTTTATTATTTAACTGGTTTATTTGGATTATTGACTTTTACTTTAGTCTTCCCATAACCAACACCCGGGTTAGTGTAGTTACTTGAATTGCTATTTACAGTCGAATATCCTGTGTATTTAAAGTTTTTTTTATTTGTGAATTTGTATTGTGAAATCATATTTTCAAGTTCGATTTCAAAAGCATATGCTTGTACATAATTCTCATTTGCGATACTTTCATCTACTTCTGCTAATTTATTTTCTAATGCTTGGTATGTAGGGTCAGCAGACATATTTTGACCATAAACAGTTAATCTTTGCATTTTTCTAATTAATAACTGTCTTGTATTTTGAACTTTCTTTTGTAAAACCCAATCTGGCATTGCTTGAGTGCTTACACTAAATCCACGGTTATTAAGTCTTTGTACAATTGTGGAACCATTGAAAAATGGTGTTTCAATAATTGTAATGTTTGTATCATTTGTAATATTTAAATAATCTACTGTATCATTATCAATTGATAAGTTAGTTCCATTTGTAAGTATTACAAAGCCCCAACCTGTACAATTCCCATTTACATCGTCACCGTATGCTATGGTGATATTTGTAATGTTTGCTTCTCTGAATCTTTCTATAAATCTGTTAATTATTTCCTGGTTGGTTTCATACCTATTTGAACCATTTAATCTTGCATATGTTATGTTATTTTCTTCTAAATTATCATCATAATCTGTAGGAATTGCTACAGGTCCACCAATTATATAAACAGTCTCTGGGTCTTCTGCAACTATTGCGTCCCAAGTTTCGTTTACATATTCGCCCCAAGGCGTTGTAACGATTACAGTATCGTTTAAAACTTCCTGCAAAGTGCCTGCAGTTAAACAATCAGCGTAATTGTCACTTACAAGTAATACTTCGGTTGCAGAAACTGAGGATACACCAACCAATACCGAAAGGATAGTTAGTATTGTAATTATGTATTTTAAACCACTTGATTTTGAATCTTTTGTCATATTGTCACCATAACGTAAATTAATTATATGTTGACGTTTATTAAGGTTATATTTAAACATCTATATTATTTAATTTATGATATAATATTATGTAATTTTTAATATATTAATGTATTTTCCATAATTGCGACAAATAATAACCTAAAATGTATTATAAAATTAAAAATATGCTAAAATAACATTATTTGAATAAATTAAATGAAAAAATGAAAAAATAGATGAAAATGAAAAAAATGAAAAAATAAGTAATTGGTAGTTAATATTTTATTTTTATTACTATTTTAGTATTATTTTATTATTTTATTATTGTATTTAGGAAACCCGTACAACTTTGTACTGTCCTGCTACAAATGTTACTTTTATACTATCTGTTGGTAATTCATCTAATTGTGCGAAATACTCAACAGCAGTTCGAGTTCCTACTCTATCGGAACCTGCAAGGACTATCACAGTGTAATCGCCTATTTTAAAGGTTTGAATAACACCTATTCCTTCTCCTGGTTCTTCATTTGTTATTGGTATAGGTAAATAACTTCTGTATCTACTTGTTACTGGGTTAGATACAGGACCTCCAATAAGGATAGTTTGTTGTGTAACGTTATCTGATGCTCTACTTGATGCTAAAACTCCATTACTGGTTAATGTAGTTGAATAGCCCATATCAATGTTGTTTCCAGCGATTACCTCTGCATTGGATATGAAACTTCTCAATTCAACTGACGTTACATCATCAGCTACTCCTTCAAATCTATCTTTGTTTCTACTGCTTCTATAAGACCCACTACTTGTTGAAGCGAGTAAAGAACCGCCTACTATCCATTTACCTGATGTATCTTTTGTGTATGCCCATACATAATCTTCTGCAGTATTTACTCCACCGTTAGGTGTTGTAAATACAACCCATTGTTCACTTGTTTCATTGTACCTATACAATCTCAATGTATTTTCGTTAATGTTACTTGGGAAGTCTTCTAAACTATAGTAGACTTTAATGTATGAGTTGTTTATTACTGAGCTATTTAATAGTGGTATTTGTATTTCCCAAGGACTTGCACCAGCTGTGAATGCTCCTCCACTTGCAGGTGGGTTATTTAATTCAGAGACCGATACTGGTGAGGAAATATTTTCAGTAGTATTTATTTCAATATATATTCCAGATAAATTAATTATCGTTGTACCGCCAGTATTAAATTGTGTGTAATTATTAAATGTATCGTTATTTGTAATATTTGCATTTAATACAGTTAAATTTTTAATATAATCTGTTGAATTTGTATTTCCGTATTCGTCAGAAGTATTTACTGCAATTTGGTAAATTCCTGAGCTCATATTCTCAATATTTGGTTGAATATTTAGTATAAATAAATTATCTGCTAATTTTGTAACGTTGTACGTTTTTGTACTGTTATTTTCTGCTTTTAATGTAATATTTGTTTTATTTTCAGGTATATTCACGTAATCATCAATTAAAACCCAAATTGTTGTATTTTGATTCAAAGCTACTTCCTCAGGAGTTACATAAATATTTCCTATCTTTGGTGACTCTGTATCTATATACAAGTTTGTGTACGTAGTCGAATTTTTGTGACCTAGTATATCAGATATATTTACCATAACTGTTTGGTTACCTGAAGTATTACCTAAATCCAAGAGACCATACCAGGTTGTAGAGTTTTTCTGAACCAAATGGAATATATTACTGTTGTTATCATTAAGTGTAACGTTTACTTTGTCTATTGGACTTGTATCGTTTACTGTAACTGTAATATTAGTTGTTCCGTTTGCTTTTGCATACATTGGGTCAAATGAAACGGTTATTTTTGGAGCTGATTTATCCACTACAAAGTAATTTCCGAAGTCTGAGGAGATTCTCCAGGTAGACGGATTACTTGCTGTTTTTGTAGATGCGTTTAAGGTGTATAATCCTTCTTCGAGTGGTGAAGCCGGTAAGCCTACCTTATAAACGTCCCACGTGTCATTTATATATACTAAATCGATTGTCGTAGTGTTATTATAAATTCCTGTGCCCAATATAGAAACATTAATTTCCGCTGGAAGTCCTATTCCTACGATTCCTACGTAAGCGTCTATAGAAGTTCCATTTCCGGTGGTTTGTCCTGGAATTGTATATATGTTTCCAATAGTTATGCTTCCATCGTCACTATAGAATACTGGATATCCTATTGAGTATTCGGAAGTACCTACGTCTTTTAAATATGCTGATGCTACAATATATGAATTACTATCGATATTTACCAACGAGACGTCAATATTTTTGTCAAATTCTGCTGCAGTTGTGTTAAATACTGTTATTAGTTGCCAGCTTCCTGGGTGGATTGCATTGGATTTGTCCCCTGCAAACGTATTGTTTACAAGGTATAATTCAATTTTTGAATTTCCAAAGTCTCCCGCATTTGGTGCATTACGTCCGATAAATCCTTTAATGTATAGTGAATTGTTTGTTTCATTGTAGGATATATTTGTGAATACAGGGTAATTCATATTACTATTTACTTTTGAAGTGTTTAATTCACCTGTATTGTACTCTATAGCATAAATTTTGCTTGGATTACTATCTGCATATACATATGGTGTGGAACCAAAATTATATATTGTATTATATGAAATTGTTATATTTTTTGAATTTGAATCATAAATTAAAATTCCTGTGAAATCTAAATCATTCATTACATTATTACTAATTTCTGAATTTTGAATTTCTAAGAAAGTCATTCCGGTATCTGAATTTGATATATCAATATTCTTAAATTCTGAATTTTCGACATAACCTCCAATTATACCATATAACCAATTTTCCATTGAAATATTACTAATTGAAATGTTATCTCCTGAGGAAATTGCAAATCCATAGTATGAATCTGTTGAATAATTGTAACTTGCATTATAGTAATCGTAACTATAACCATTACCATGAATTTTTACATTATCTGCAGATATAAGAATACCTTCATCGTTATTTTGGATTATGTTTTCCATTATGAAGTAATTACCAGGATTGGTAATATAATACGGAATATCTGAATTATAGATATAGTATGTGTCATTTACATAAATCCAGCCTTCTGTAGTATTGAAGTTAGTTAGATTATCCATTGCTTTTATTGTAAATGTATAGTTTCCTTTACTGTGAGGTACAGATATATTTGCACCCCAAACATTTGTATTTAATTCATTGAACCAATATTCTTCCCCTAAAATACTGATACTTACATTATTTACTTTTGCATTACCCCAATCGTGTGCTGTTGTCACATTTATAACTAACTTTTCGTCAGGGTTATTCACCATAAAGTTCTGAGGACTTGTAACAGATGGTATTTTAACAGGGTTACCCGTTACATTTATTGCACAACCACATAAATCACAAGAACAAGTCTCAATACTCATTATATTGGCAGGGTCCCCAACTGGCGAATAGTACGTTGTAATTTTTATTGGTTTAATACCTGTTGAATTTGGTGTATATATAGTACCGTTATATATTCTAGAAGTTCCAATATCAGTAGTAGCTAATTGGTAAGTATTATTTCCCAAAGTAGCAGTTACATCTACTATAGCGTAACCCTTAGGTTCTATGGTTACATTTATCCAAATTGGACTATTATATAGTTCTTCAGTTACATTTATCGATAAATTTCTACATATTGGTACTTTTTCACGTACTGGAGTATTTAACCCAAATTCTGATGAAATGTGTTTTCCAGAAGTTTCCTTCCTTGTTATTGCAGTAACATACGAATTATTTATTAATGGACTCGTATTTACCCCCAAGATGTTAATATATGTATTAAATATTCCGTTTCCATCTGTGGTGTTAGAACCTAAGTAAATCCAGCTTCCACCGTAGTTACTAATACTTGCGTTAGTGTCGCCACTTTGAGGAGTTGTGTAATTTACTAAGTAAACATCTACGATTGTATTTGCAAATATAGTACTTGAATTATTAACACCTACATAACCTGTAACGTATAGTATTTCATTATTGCTCATATTTGCAGCTGTAATCACAGGGTGGTCTAACCCATCGTTACCAGTGCCATCATCATTTAAGATACCGTTATTTGGTAAAACATTCGTAGGGAACGCTTTTAATGGCGAATAAAGTGAAATTCCCAATATATTTTTGTATATTGTGTTATTGAATATATTTACATAATCAGAATTTTCACCGGCATAAACACCGATGCTGTTATTCCATATGTAATTTTCAGTTAAATTATAATCATCGGATTCTGAAACTTTTATACCGTATTCATATCCACTAATATTGTTTTTTGAGACATTCCAATCATTTGAAATCTCATATTTCACACCCGCTTCATGGGATGCAAATCCACCTTCACTTTTAATAGTATTGTTTACAAAATCACAATAGCTTGTATCGTAGAAATCAAAACCAACTTCGCATGAAGATATTTCATTGTCTTTAAATGTACTGTATGGTGCGTAATCCGCATGTACGCCTGTTAAACTACATGCGTCAATAGTATTTTTCAAAATATTTGAATTTGGTGAATCTAGTAAATCTATACCTATTTGTGAATTAGATAATTTAGAGCCATTTATTGTATAATCTACACAATCTACAAGTCTTATACAACTTTCAGGGCTACTTGGTATCGTTATATTATCAAAAGTACAATTTGTACCAGATGATGCCAATATTGCACTACCATTATTACTATTTATAATCGAACAGTCCTCAACTCTAGAGTTTACGAGCTGAGTAAGTTTCATACCTTCACTTTCGGAATTCTGTATATTAACATTAGAAATCGTCGTTAGATTACTTCCTGCATCATTTATCCCTATATCCCAACCATCTAATGTAAGATTATGAATTGTTACATTTGTAGTACCTATAACGGTGTTAAAAATACGAATACCATTTTTAGGGATTCCCCCACTAGCGTAGGTCAATGTATAACCATTTCCGTTTATCGTTACATTACTTGATTTTATGTAAATGGCATTTTTTCTGTCTACCATTACACTTTCATTTAAATTATAAATGCCACCTTCTTCGATTGTTAAACCTACAATACCCGGTTCTGTGAAGTTATTTGCGCCTATATCGTATTCTGCTGCACAAACACAACCTAGTAGTGTAAGTAATAGTATCGAGAATAAGGCATAGCTTAAGTAATTGGATTTCATAAATCCCCCTCGTTAAATTACTCACCAATTTGATAGAATTTTCTACCAAACGTATAATTTAGTATAATATACTTATTTTATGATATGTATTAAAAAAAAATTTCACACATATAATTATTTAAATAAAGGGTTATATATATTATTTGAATCATAATTACGATTTGTTTAGGATATAACAACATATAAAAGAGAATTTTTAAATAATATTAGTATATGACATTTTGATTGTAAAAATAAGTTAAATAATTTAGTTGATTATGAATAAACATAATAGTGAAAAAGATGTGACAAAAATAAATTAAAATAATAAATTAAAATGTCATTAAGAATTCTAAAAAAATAAAAGAGAATTTTATTTTATATTATATAGTAATATATTAGGGCTTCAAAGTTTTTAGATTAAAATTCTACAACTTTTCCGCCATCATCTAAATATTTCTTTAAACTAATATGGCCATGTAAGTCATTTTCAATAGCTACTTTTCCAATTATATCATCTAAAATCCCGTGCATACTGGAACAAGCTTCACAAGCTACAAAATTATCTTTTAAGTATTCGACATGTTTGTTAAATGGATGTTCTGGGTTTGTTAACTCTTTTGCCCATTGTACCCCTTCACCTTCAAACAATATCTTTACATCTTCGCCTTTTTCTTTTAATTCTTTTGCAAATAATAAAACATGGAACATTAATGTATTCATTGGTGCTCCATCTTTTTCATAGGAAAAAACCAATAATGAAATCTTCAAATTTATCCCCCTTATAAATTTGTAATTAATGTATTATATTCTTATATTTTTACGTTATTGTAATTATTAAATTTTTAATATATTTAGAATATTTTTATACCAGTATAATAATACCCTTAATATTACCAATTAAAGTCTACTTTCTTCTTGTCTTCTGCCTGCAATTTTTGGGTCAACCCCACAAAAACCACATTCTGGCGTATAACACGATACGTCATAGAAAGTACATTTTTCCCCACAATTTGGACATTGGTCAGGTACTTCATCACCTTCGAATATATATCCACAGTTTGAACATTTCCACCAAGTCATAATTCACCCCTAATTTAATCTAACAACTTATCATTAGAATATTTAAAAATAAATCTGTAAATAACTAATAAATAAGTATAGATAATATCCCTATAATTTAAATTTAATAATTCCCATTTTATTTTTTTATGGCTATTTCTTTTTCATAAGTCCAAAGACCATGTAAATTACAGAACATAAATGCCTTTAACTTCATTTTTAAACCTTCATGACCCTCAGAAGGAGCTTTTAAGGTTACGGTTAATTCAGGCTTAACATACTGTGTCATACTGCCCCTATAGACCGTTAAGTCACCTATTCTAAGCTCTATGTATTGTATAAAGTGACCATCTTCCATAGGGTGGTCAACACCAGCACTATGTACCTTTACTTCATATAATTCATTAACAGCGACTTCGTCCTTACATTCTATCATTGGAACGTGCTTCTTTTCAAAATCAGTTCCATCTTTAAGAGTTTGTACATGTTTATTCATATAAATACCCCATATTTAATAATATAATGATAATTAATTTATTTAATAGTTAAATAATTTAAAATTTGATAATATAGTATTATAATCGATAATTTTTATTATTATCTTTATTATTATCTTTATTTTTATTATTTAATTAGTTTATTTTTTAATTATTTAATTAAAAAATTATGATTTGCACTGTTTTTTATCAGCTTCAATTTCTTTCTCCACCTTTTCTAAAATTCTAACTGCTTTAATAAAAGGTGGCATTCCAGATGTTAATAAAACCATATTTAAAGCATCCATTACTTCATCGTGGGTTATTGCAAGGTGGTTCATACCACTGTATATTTGTTTGAAAGTTCCTCTTTTATCCCCGCTAGCTGCTGTAATGGCTATAGCAATTAATTTTTGAGTTTTGTAGTCCAAAACTTTCCCATTAAAAACTGCATCGTTTAAAGCCACTATTGCGTCATACAACTCAGGGTTTTCCTTTTTTACTAGAGGCATTCCCTTACCGTAGAATACTTGCTGCTTCATATTTTCCCTCAAATTTTTTTTTATATGGTTTATTTTAATTTATTCACATTATTATTTTTGTAAATACCGTTATATATATTTTTTACTTTGAATCAGAACTAAAGCATATATTAAGGCTAATAACAAATTTAAAACCAAATAATATATTCAATATAGTAAATCCAATATAATCAATAATCCATAATATTATTAGCTAGATATAATTTTTATAATAGTTATGATGAATATAAAGGATATAAAATAAAAAAACCGGTGATATAATGTTAAATAGCAATCTATGTAATTTATTAAATTCAAAAACTAGAATTCTAGGCGTAATTGGTCACCCAATTGCTCATTCGCTATCTCCTATTATGCACAATTCAATTATTTTTAAAAATAAGGTTAATAAATTAAATAGTGATGCTATTTCTAAAAATATTGATACCATCGAGAAATTAAAAGAATTTAAATACTTAAAAAGTAATTTAATTGATAATTTAAATTATGTATATCTTGCATTTGACATATTACCGGAAAATTTAGAAAATATGGTATATTCTGCAAAAATTTTAAACATTCGTGGCTTAAACGTTACAGTACCACATAAAATCGATATTATGCAGTATTTAGATGAAATAGATGAAGATGCCAAAAAGATAGGTGCAGTAAACACGATATCTTTTGAAAATGGCACTTCCAAGGGATATAACACCGATGGATTAGGATTTAGAAAAGCTATTGAAGAATTAATAGAAACTAATAACTTAAATAACTCTAATGAGGTTAAAAATAAAAAAATACTTGTTTTAGGTGCAGGTGGGGCTAGTAGGTCAATTTGTTACGAAATGTCGAAAGATAACTTTGTTACAATTACAAATAGAACTCTTGAAAAAGCAATAGCTCTTGAAAAATATTTAAAATCAATTGGACATAAAAATGTTAATTCGGTTAAATTAGACGAATTTAACGATATAACTAATTTATTGGATTACGATATTATCGTAAATACTACTTCGTTAGGAATGCACCCTAATATCGATGAAACAGTTCTTAACTTATCAAATTTACCGGAAAATTCACTCGTTGGGAAATTTGTAGTTGATATAATTTATAACCCATTTGAAACAAAATTTTTAAAACAAGCGTCTGAAAAAGGAGCCATTATCCAAAATGGTCTTAGTATGTTAGTACATCAGGGCGCCATTAGTTTTGAGATTTGGACTGGTATTAAACCGGATGTTGAAATCATGAAAAGTAGTTTACTTACTAAATTAAACGATAAAGAATAAACTAATTCAATTCTAATTTTTTAAATCTTAAACTTTAAATCTTAAATCTTAAATTTTAAATATTTATAATGTTTTTAAAGTGGGTATCAATAATACCATATATAATGTGATATTTTAAAATTCTAGTAATTTAATAATGGTTAAAGGTGATAAAATGGATTCTTTAAAAGAATTGTTTAAAATAGGTCACGGACCTTCAAGTAGCCATACAATGGGACCCCAAAAAGCAGCCAATGAGTTCAAAAACTATTTAATTCAAACTAACATAGACGTCGATTATTATGATGTAGAATTATATGGAAGTTTAGCATCTACAGGGAAAGGACACTTGACAGATAAAATTATAAGGTATACTTTAGAGCCTAAAACAGTAAATATCTTTTGGAAACCCGAAATAGTAAAAAAATATCATACAAACGCCTTAAAAATTAAGGCAATCGTTACAACTGCAGATAAAAAACCCAATATAGTTGCTGAAGAAATTTACTATTCAATTGGCGGGGGAACAATTGTAAAAGACTCGGAAATGACTGGAAAGAAAGATTTTAAACCATATAAAAGACCTGTATATCCTTTTGATAAAATGGAAGACATATTATCGTGGTGTGATGAAAATGGGAAAGAATTATGGCAATACGTAGAAGATTTTGAAGAAAGCGATATATGGGATTATTTGAGCGGTATATGGGAAGTTATGCAAAAATCCATTGAAAATGGATTGCATAAGTCTGGGGTATTACCTGGACCTTTAAAATTACCACGTAAAGCAAAAAGAATATATAAACAAGCTAGAATGAGAAAAACACGTTTTTCAACGAATGGAAAGCTATATGCTTATGCTTTGGCAGTTGCTGAAGAAAATGCCGACGGTGGTGTAATTGTTACAGCACCTACTTGCGGGTCTTCAGGGATAGTTCCTGCTCTATTAAAGGTTTTAGAGGAAGAATATAGCCTTAGCGAAGATGAAATTTTGAAAGCTCTTGCTATTGCGGGCTTAGTTGGAAATTTGGTTAAAGAGAATGCGTCCATTTCTGGTGCCGAAGTTGGGTGTCAAGGTGAAGTTGGGACGGCTTGTGCCATGGCTGCAGCTATGGCGTCATACATACTTGGAGGTACAAACCAACAAATTGAATATGCTGCCGAAATGGCTCTTGAACATCATTTGGGCATGACTTGTGACCCCGTAGGCGGATATGTACAGATACCTTGTATTGAAAGAAACGCTGTGGCTTCAGTACGGGCTTTGGACTCTGCAAACTTTACATTATTTACTGATGGACGCCATAGGGTTAGTTTAGACCAAGTTATCGTAACGATGAAAGAAACGGGTGAAGATTTAAAATGCGGGTATAAAGAAACTTCAAAAGCAGGTTTAGCTAAGTATTATATGAATACAGAATTTGAAAATTAGATAATTTTAAGGTTTACTTGTAAACTTGTAAATTATAAAAAAATAAGTGTAAAATAAATTTTATTATAAGTCAACTATAAAATTTATTTTAAATTCTCCTTCGTTATTTGAAATATTCATTTTATGATATGTTATTGCCTTAACTTCCTCTTTTGCCTCATGTTTGGCTTTATCGTATTCTTCACCAAAATAATAGCAATCTAAAGTATAATATTCTTTAAATTTTTCATTACTGTCCTTATTATCCATATTGACCATATTAGTTACATTCATTACATCGTTTGAATTTTCGATAGTATCTGACTCGTCATTATTATCCTCGTCTTGCTCTTCTACGACTGATTCAATATTTATTTTAAAGTTTGATAATAATAAAAATTCTGAATCGTGTAGTATTAACAATTCCGTTAGGTAATCGTACAATAAACTTAGTAAATCGTCAGAAGCTATTTGAAATTTGCCCAGTGCATTTTTATTATCGATTTTATCAATATCAACCATAATGTTAAATAATCCCCTACCTGCGTTTTCAAAAGCTTTTTCAAGGGTTTCTCCGTAAGATGTAATACCTATGTCGGCCATAGTTTCAAAATATTCGTATCCGCTCAAATTTTCACCTTCAACTTTTAAACGCTTAGATTTTTAGACATTGCAAATTTTATTTATGGTATTTTACGAATTGATAGTTTATTTAGTAATCTATGGAATTTATGTAATATATTTATTTTATAATATATAACTACTAGATTATATAGGTATTTAAATAAAAATTAAATAAAATAAGATAATAGAAATTAAAAAGATAATTTAATAAATGTTAATTAATAAAGTATGAAATAGATTAGATAATAAATTAAATTAATAGAATCTATATAATGTATGAATCGATAAAATCGTGATAATTTATGATAAGAGTTTCTGAAGAAAATTTTAATACGGATTTAGAAGTTAAAAAAATGCTTGAAAAGCACCCTGAGATAGGAGGACTCGTAAATTTTATTGGCGTTGTTAGGAATGTAGGTTATAAAGACGGCGATGAAAAAGAAGTCGACAAATTAGATTTTGAAGGTTATATACCTATGGCAACTAAAAAGTTAGAAGAACTAGCCAATAAAGCTATGGAACAGTTTAAAATAATTGACGTGACAATGATACATAGGATAGGTACGTTAAAGGTGGGCGAAAATATCGTTTTAATCGTAGTTGGTGCATCACATAGAAAAGAAGCTTTTTTAGCATGTGAATTCTTGATAGATAAGCTTAAAGAAGAAGTGCCAATATGGAAAAAAGAATTTGCAAAAGATGGAAGTTATTGGGTAGAACAACATTAATTTTCCATCATATTTTATTTTTTTAATTTAATAACTTTATTTTATTATAATATTTTATCTATTATAATATTTTATTTTTTATTTATTTTGGATTGTAGTTTCTAAGCATTAAGGTAAATCCTACAACAGATAAAGAGCTCAGTGTCATTGCAAATGCTGCATATTCTGGCCTAAACATAATACCGAATGGTAGTAATAACCCACCTGCAATTGGTATTAATATCGAGTTGTACGCAATTGCCCAGAATAAATTTATTTTAATTTGCAAATATATTCTTCTGCTTAATTTAATGAATTTATAAACTGAATTAATATCTTCATTCATTAAAACTACGTCACCACTTTCTATGGCGATATCAGTACCTGAACCCATAGCTACTCCAATATCTGAAACTGAAAGAGCCGGAGCGTCGTTTATTCCGTCACCAACAAATAAAACTCTCTTTAATTTGTGGTTTGAAATATTTCTTTCAATTTTATCATTTGGAATATCTTGTAAAATACAAGTTTTTGGAGTAGTGGTATACTTTACTCCTTTATTTAATTTTTCCCTTATTTTTAACACAATTTCAGATTTCTCATTTGGTAAAATTTCAGAAAATATATTTTCTTCTGGAATTCCTAGTTGATTACCAATTACTGAGGCGGTTTTTCTATTATCTCCTGTAACCATGTATGGACTAATACCAATGTTTATCAAATTAGAAATTGTTAATTTTGCATTTGGTTTTAATTTATCAGCTATTGCCAATAAACCTTTAATTTCTTTATCCACTGCCAATAATACTATAGATTGAGCATTTTCTTGATATTCGTTTAATTTTTCAAGGTATTTTTCAGGAATGGGTACATTATTTTCATCCATTAATGATTTATTACCAATCAGTAAACTTTTAACGATACCTTCATCGGTTATTTTTCCTTCAACCCCTCTTCCAACGATTGTTTGATAATCTGAAACTTTTTTAATCATTTGTTCAGTCATTTCAGATTCATAGTTATCTTTAAAATATTCAACAATTGCATTACCCAAAGGGTGGCTAGAGTTGGATTCCATTGAAACTACGTAACTTGCAAACTTCTCATCATGTAAATCAGTTATATAATCCGTTACTGACGGTTTACCTTCTGTTAAAGTACCTGTTTTATCGAATATTACTGCATTGATGTTATTTGATAATTCAAATACTTCAGTATCCTTTATAAGTATACCTAAATTTGCAGCACGACCCAAACCTACTGTAACAGCTGTAGGAATCGCAATACCTAAAGCGCACGGGCAAGCGATAACAATTACTGATATGAATATTGATGCAGATATTAATAACCCGTAACCGCCCAAATACCAGTAACCAGAGAATAAAACCGCCAATAAAAATACAGCAGGTATGAAATAGTTAACCAACCTATCTGCTATACTTTGGAAATTTGGTTTGGTTGCTTGTGCTTGTCTAACTACTTCGATTATCTGTGCAAGTAGTGAATCTTTACCAATTTTTTGAGCAGTTATCTGTAAAACGCCTTCTTGATTAATGGTACCACCAATAACACTATCCCCAATATGTTTTGCATTCGGTATTGGCTCCCCAGTTATTGAAGATTCATCAACGTAACTACTTCCATTGTAAACCGTACCATCGACAGGTATTTTTTCACCTGATTTAACTAGTACAACATCTCCTTTTTTTATTCTTTCCACAGGCACTTTAGAGTATTTTTCTACACCGTTTTCAATTTCTACGATAACCGCGTATTTAACTTGTAAACTCATTAGTTCCTTAATTGCCTTCGAAGTTTTACCTTTAGCTTTACCCTCAAGATATTTACCGAGTGTTAATAATGTTGCTAACATAACCGGTGTAGAGTAAACTATGAAATCTGGTGACAAAACACCAAATGTTGCAAAAACTGACGCTAAAAAGGACGCCAAAATACCTAAGGTATACATTACATTCATATTTAAGTATTTATGCTTTATTGCAGTGTAACCATTTTGAATTATCGGTAAAGCTACATAGTACATCGGGAATAAAGACAATATCAATAATGCAAAATTCTTTGTAGTAGCATCCATCGATACCATACTTAAAATTATAAGAATTAATGAGAATGCCACCCCTACCCAAATTTGAAGTCTCTTATGCTCTAATTCAAGCTCCTTTTTACTTTTAGGTGGTTTTGGTAATTTTGACTTGTAAGTTCTTGAACCATCTTCATTTTTAGAAATTATTGCAATATCTAAATTATCTGAAAATTCCGGGTTTTCAGAAGTATTTTCAGCGAAATTTTTAGATTCGGTTGATTTTTTTAATTTTTTAAGTTTATTTGAATATTCATTTTCGTTATTTTCCTTATTCTCTTTATTTTCAACATTATTAGTTTTTAATAAATTATCAGGCATATCTTCTTCGGATATTTTGACTCCAAAACCTAATTCTTCAATAACTTTTGTTATATTGTCTAAATTTGCAATTTTTGGGTCATATTCAATTCTTGCAATTTCGGTAACTGGGTTAATCGATATATATTTAACCCCGTCAATTTTTAAAACATTTTTTTCGATATTTGATGCGCACATACTACAGTGCATACCCGAAATTAACAAGGATATCTTTTTGGTATTGTTAACAATTGCAATTTTTCCCCTATTTTGTACGCCGTTGTTATCATTACCAGTATTTTCCAAGTCTGATTTATCCCCATATTCCGTCGATAATTTATTATTGTCATTGTCATTGTCAATATTTTTATTGCTATTTTCTACATTTAAATTATCAATATCCATATTTACAATTTCGTATTCAAAATCCAACTCTGCGACTTTATCTAGTATAGCATCTAAATCGACAATATTTTCATTATAGTCTATAACCCCTATTTCAGTAACTGGGTTAATAGCTATAGAATTTACCCCATTAAGCTTTAAAACATTGTTTTCGATATTTGATGCACAACTACTACAGTGCATTCCAAATATTTGTAACTCTATTTTCATAATAATCCCAAAATACACCTATGAATCTGTTATTGAACATAACATGATATTATTTTAAAAATATATATTTATAAATTTAATTGTGTGGTTATTTATGTTTTATTAAATTATTTTACCTGCTCGTAAATTCACAGGTACGAATATTAAATTTAAGTATGCTTAAATATTCTAATAATTATATAGTGTTACGTATCACTATATAAATAATACTATTTGATATTCAAAAATTAGTTAATTTTTATATTGTTATATTAGGTTTAACAGATATTAGGTCTTTTTACATCTAAATCTATTTAATGTTAAATTTTGATGAATTATAAAAAATTTTTTGTATTAATTCGTAATTACTACTTATTAATTAGTAATTATTAGTTGTTACTTATTACTTAAAACCGTGATTTTTCAAACATTCTCCAAATTCTGAATTTAAATCTTCCACATTTATTTTAAGTAATATTGGAGTACTATAGGGATGAATCTCACTAAAAAGACCACATAACTCAGACCAATTTTCCGGAGAGGTCTTATAAATTACGCCCACTTCATAACTTGTTATAATTCTATTTTCTCCGTCTTCCATCTCTTTTAATACTTTTTCATTATAATCCAAATTTTCAGAAGTTTTACCAAGATATAATGAGTTATGCATCCAAAAATTAGCACAGTATATTAATTTTTTTTCAAGTAACAATTCAGAAACATTTTTAGCAGAATTTAAACTAGGAAACGTTGAATATATCAATATCATAAACTTACCCGCCTATAAATTTTAGATTTAATTCATATTTGATAAGTAAGAAGTTTTTATAAAAAAAGTTGTTAAAGATTAATTAAAAAATTATAAATTAGGTATTATAAATTAGGTATTATAAATTAATTATTTTAAGATATTATTTTAATTTTTATTGTTAGTACTACCCAATTTTCTTCCAAATTCACGACATTCCCTTAGTTCTTCTACTGACGGAATAAATTGTATTTTTAAACATTCGTCATCTACAATTTTATAATTTAATTTTTTGAAGGTTTCATAAATATGCCCAGTTGCGCATTCTACCCATCCATAAGAACCAAAAGCGACACCTACTTTATCAATAGGTTTTAAATCTTCTAACCAAGATAATATATTCCTTACTGGCGGATATATATTTGCATTCATCGTTGGAGAACCAATAAGTACATAACGAGCATCCATGAGCTCATTCATAATCTTATTTACTGGGGACTCAGTATTTAATATCCTAACGGTCACGCCTGCATTTACCAATCCGTCTGCGAGTGCGTAAGCTATTTTTTCAGTAGATTCGTACATAGTACCATATAAAATTACTGCCTTATTTTTTGGGACATCCGAACTCCAAAGAGCATATTTGTAGATTATATCATCGATTAAATCGCCCCTCCAAACCGTACCGTGAGCGGGGCATATGTAATTTATGTCATATTGCGATAATTCTTCTAATACTGAACCTACAAACATACGATATGGTAAAATAATAGAAGCAAAATAATCCTTAGCTTCGTAGAATGACCTACCTCCACCATCAATTTGGTCGGCAAACCTTTCTGAAGTCGCTAAATGTTGACCAAAAGCGTCATTTGAATAGAGTATTCCATCACTCGAGTAGGTAACCATGTTATCAGTCCAATGCAACATTGGCGTTCTTATGAATTTTAAAGTCCTTTCTCCTATATCCAAAGTCTCATTAGAATCTACAACCATGAAGTGCCAATCTGTCGTATCATACATTTTATCCAAATATTCTTTTGTAACTTTATTTAATACAACTTTAGCGCCAGTATCCTTAACTAAATACTCTAAACTACTACTATGGTCCATTTCCGCGTGATTAACTATAATATAATCAATTTTCTTAGGATTTATTATTTTAGCAATATTTTCTATAAATGTGGGGTAGTATTCTTTTTTTACTGCATCTATTATAACTTTTTTATCATCGAGTATTAAATAAGAGTTGTAGCTCGTACCTTGTATGTCAAAACCGTGAAAATGGTTTGCTTTCCAATCTACGACGCCTACATAATAGACTCTGTCAGTAATTTTCATAATCACACCTTAAAAATATTTTTGACGTATTTATTTGATTTTATTACCAAATACTATATATTGTAGTAAATTATTAATTATTCCTTAATTAATATCCTTTAGTTTTGAGGGCTAATTTTATTTCAAATATATTAATACAATATTATTTATGAAAATTTCAATATATAAATTAAATACATTTAAAAAGATTATTAATAACAGGATAAGGTAATAATGTTTAACGTAATAATGAATAAAGTACCATATAAAACAAGAAAATAAGTAATATAGAGGATGAAACATGTTTGAACAAGTAATTGTTATTAGAAACGACTTAAAAATGGGTAAAGGTAAAATAGCAGCACAGGCAAGCCACGCTGCGATACAAGCTTTTTTACATGCTGAAAAAATTTGTCCAGATATTGTTAAAAAATGGATGAACGAAGGGCAAAAAAAGGTAGTTTTAAAAGTTAATTCTGAAAGTGAGCTTTTAGAAGTATTTAAAAATGCAAATATTGAAGGTTTACCAGTTGGGTTAATAAGGGATGCTGGAAGAACCCAAATAGCTTCAGGAACGCTTACTGCTGTAGGTATTGGCCCAGAAAAAGAAGAAAAAATTTCCAAAATTACCAAAGATTTAAAATTGCTATAAATTAATTATTAATGGCTAATTAATGAAACATTGGAATTAAAGTATAAGGTTTAATATATATTATAAACATATAGAATATATCGATATAATTATGTAATATGAATATGATTAAATTATTTAAATTAAATTATTAAATTTAAGCGTAATTTGTAATTATTTATGTATTTGGTGATATTGTGACTGTTAAAATTGCAGAACTTACCTGCGGTGCTGAGTATAGTGGCGTACAGGCTGAAATTGAGAAGGCTGCTAAATTAGTAGGCGGGGAAATAGTATTTCCAGAAGTGGACCTTGAATATATTGACGAAGTTCAAAAACATCTTGGTTTTGAAGTAGCGTCAGCAAATTTAAAATTGATGTTTGCAAGAGCAATGTCAATAATCGAAGGAAAAACAGATGCTGAAGCCGTTTTTATTGCTACCTGCTTTAGGTGTGCTGAAGGAGCATTAGTAAGAAACGAAGTAAGAAGATTGATACAACAACATACGGATTTACCAGTTGTTATGTATTCATTCACTGAAAGGACAAAAGCTCCGGAATTGCTTACTAGAATGGAAGCACTCGTTACAATCGTAGAAAAGAAATCATTACTTGCAAGGAAAAAGCAAGAAGGTATCAGCTTAGGTTTGGATAGTGGTTCTACAACTACAAAAGCAATCATTATGAAAGATAACGAGATTGTAGGTACAGGCTGGGTTTATACAAAAGACGTTGTTAAATCTGCCCAAGATGCTCTCGATAATGCTCTAAAAGAAGCAAATTTAAAAATGGAAGACATCGAAACAATTGGTACAACTGGATATGGTAGACATAATTTAGGTAGGCACTTTAATGCAGACTTAATTCAGGAAGAATTAACTGTTAACTCAAAAGGTGCTGCCTTTTTAGCAAAAAAACAAGAAGGAGAGGCTACAGTTATCGATATTGGCGGTATGGACAACAAAGCTATTTCATTAAACAATGCTATTCCCGATGGATTTACAATGGGCGGTATTTGTGCCGGTGCGAGTGGTAGATTCTTTGAAATGACCTCTAGAAGATTGAGCGTTGAAATAGGTGAGCTTGGGGATATGGCCGCTGAAGGAAACTGGAGAAACGTTATGATGAACAGTTATTGTATCGTTTTCGGTATTCAAGACTTAGTAACTAGCCTAGCAGAAGGTGCTACACCCAATGATGTTGCAGCAGCTGCGGCACACTCTGTTGCAGAACAGATTTACGAACAACAGTTGCAGGAAGTCGACGTTAGAGAGCCATTAATTTTAGTAGGCGGTAGTAGCTTGTTAAAAGGTATGGTTATGGCTCTTGAAGAGATATTAGGTAAAAAAATCGTTGTTCCAGAGTACTCTCAATATATTGGTGCAGTTGGTGCAGCTTTATTGGCTTCTGGCTACAGATACAATAAGAAAAAATAAAATAACTTCTTTTTTTCCATTTTTCCATTTTTCCATTTTTTTTTTATGTTTTAAAGTGATATTTTCTTAATTTTACAATTTTATAATGCTTCTAAATTTCTAATTTTGCCATGTTATTTTTTCAGATATATTTATATATTTGAACATACAATACTAATATTAAGTCGGAATCGGAATTCCGGTTCCGGTAATATTAATAAGATATTACCAAATAATAATTATCAATACAAATTTAAAAACTTAAAAACACGAAAAATATCATTTATAAATCCAATAAAACAATGTGTGAAATTATGAAGAAAATTGAAGCTATTATACGTATGGAGAGGTTAAATATCGTTAAAACAGCACTCGCAGATAATGGATTCATAAGTTTAACAGTTTCCGAAGTAAAAGGTCGTGGTGTTCAAGGCGGTATAGTTGAAAGATACCGAACTTCCGAATACGTGGTTGACTTATTGCCAAAAATAAAACTTGAAATAGTTGTTTCAGATGATGAAAAAGACAAAGTAATCGAAATCATCAAAGAAAATGCTTACACTGGTAAAATGGGTGATGGAAAAATATTTGTAATTCCATTGGAGCAAGTAATAAGGATAAGAACTGGAGAAAATGGAAATACAGCTATTAAATGATAATTTATTAAATTTTAAAGAATTTGCATATAATTAATAAAAATGAATAAAATGAATAAAAAAATAAAATAACTAAAAAGGTGAATTTGTGGCTATAACAGAAATTGCAGGGGGTACGACGAACATTGCTCAGAGTTTGGCTAGTTTGGCTAATGCTGGGGACGTTATGTTCTTAGTATTTGCGGGTGTTCTCGTATTTGCAATGCAACTTGGATTTGCACTACTTGAAGGAGGACAAGTGCGTGAAAAGAACGTAAACAACGTTATGATGAAAAACATGACTGATTGGATGATTGCAGGTATTTCCTGGTTATTTGTAGGTTATATATTGTCAACGTCATTAAATCTTGGAGATTTAGTATCCTGGTGGGGAAATATACTAAGTGCGTCTTCATTGAGTAACTTGGATTTAGCGAACTGGTTCTTTGGTCTTACTTTTGCAGGTGCAGCATCTACGATTGTTTCTGGAGGGGTGGCTGAAAGGATTAAATTTAGTTCCTACATCCTGATTGCGATAGTAATTACTGCATTAATATACCCGATATGGGTACATATTGGTCCTTGGGGTGCCGGACTGTTACAATACGCAGATTATGCGGGTAGCTATGTAGTACACGGTTTGGGTGGATTCTTAGCTTTAGGTTTAGTAATAGCCCTTGGACCAAGAGCTGGAAGGTTTGTTAATGGCAAACCGGTCACAATTGCAGGTCACAATATACCAATGGCCACAATTGGGGCATTCGTACTTGCCATAGGCTGGTACGGTTTCAACGTGGGGAGCTCATTTGCTGTTGCGGATATATCCGGCATAGTTATTGCAACTACAACTATTGCAATGGCAGGGGGCGGAATAGGTGCTTTATTAGCTTCTAAAAATGATGTATTATTTACTGCAAACGGAATTGTGGCTGGATTGGTTGCAATCTGTGCCGGGACAAACATTGTGAGCCCAATCGGTGCTTTAGTCATTGGATTATTAGCGGGAATGCAATTGCCGTTCATGTACAAATTAATTGAAAAATTCGGTCTTGATGATGTTTGTGGCGTAGTACCAGTACACGGTACGGCGGGAATTCTTGGGGGAGTATTAACTGGTGTATTCGGATTAACTGCGTTAGGGGGTCTAGGAGGCGTAAGCTTACTAGAACAGGTAATAGCCGCAGTTTTAACCATCTTATTTGGAGTTATAGGGGGATATGGACTTGGTAAATTAGTAGGTGTCGTTACCAAAGGTCTAAGGGTTACGGATAATGAAGAACTTGTTGGTTTGGACATATCTGAACACAAATTGCCGGCATACCCTGGAAAACAGTAAAAACATTGAAAGAATTAAAATAAAAATAAAAATAAAAATAATAAGTTAAAATCTAATCCTATTAAACCTAAATTATATTAAATTATATTAAATTATATTAAATAATACCATATATTTCTAAATATTTCTAAAAAATGTATTAAAAATAAATATGCCATAAAAATACACGTAAAATCAAATTAAAATAAATTATAAAAGTTATTAATAGTTAATTTAAACATATTAATAATTTTTATAATATTTTCCATTTATTATTGTACCATATACCTTACATTTGAAGGTCATATTGTCATAAGGGCTAAATTTAGCCTTTGATTTAAACTCAGACGCTTTAATTGTAGTATTGTCACATAAATCAATTATAGTAATATTCGCCATATTGCTTACATTTAGACTGTTATTAATATCAAATATCTTAGAAGGATTTATAGACACCATTTTAATGGCGTCTTCCAATTTAATCTTTTTTTCTTTTGCCAAATTAAAAACAATCGGTACCAGAGTTTCGATACCTCCAATACCCGATGGACATTCTAAAATATTATCTTTCATTTTCTGCTCATAAGTATGAGGTGCGTGGTCTGTGGCGATTAAATCAACTGTTTTGTCAACTATTCCTTCAATTAATGCTAAATTATCCATTTTAGTCCTTAAAGGTGGATTAAACTTACCCAATCCTTTTAAATCTTCTGCCATTTCTTCATTTAATATTAAATGATGAGGTGCTACTTCACATGTAACAACCACATTTTTTAAAGCTTCTTTTGCTTTTTTTATAAGTGTTAAAGCTTCGCTTGTGGATACGTGGCAAAAATGCACTCTTGGAGTTATTCTGTTATTGACCACATCTTCTTCTTTGTCAATTTCAGATAAAACATTTAAGACTTCGTTAATGGCATTTATCTCGCTATACCTGTCTCTCATTTTACAGTGCGTTTTAAATTTAAATTTATCCATAGTTTGATTAAATTCTTCAACAAAATTTTTATGCTCTGCATGAATTGCAAAAAGTTTATTCTGCATTAAAATTTCTTTTAATTTGTAATAGTCCTTTATAAATAATTCTCCAACGGATTTAACCATGAAAATTTTGTAGAATTTCGCGTCATCGACTACATCGTTATAATTATTTTCTGTTACACCATATGCAAAATATAGGTTAATTGTGCATTTATCGTCTTTTGCTTTTTGCACTTTTTCATCAAAAAGTTGTTTTGTGATAGTAGGGGGATTGCTATTTGGCATATCTATCGCAAAACAAACCCCTCCGTTTAAACCAGCTTCGCAACCGGTTTTTAAGGTTTCTTTCTCATCGTTACCATATCTAAAATGAACGTGGGCGTCTATGACGCCACTAATCACTAATTTTTCGTTTAAATCGATTATAGGCAAATTTTTTTTAGTATTGGTATTGATATCAAGACTATCTTCAATTTTTGAAATTTTACCGTCTTTTATTTCAATATTTTTAATAAAAAATTTATCAATTTTATCATCATAAATTTTACAATTTTTTAAAATATAGTTATTTCCATACTGTTCTTGGTATTCAAAGCCCATAGTTATCCCCCATTAGTTGCTTAAACTCTTTTGGTGGTTCTTGAGTTAAGTTTATTAATTTATTTGTTCTAGGATGTATAAAAGTTGTCTTATAAGAATGTAGCATTAAACTAGAGTCTATAAAATCTTTATTTTCGTTACTATTATTGTTATTATTAGTTTTAGTATATAATTCGTCACCTAGTATTGGAAAACCCAAATAAGCCAAGTGTCTTCGTATTTGATGAGTTTTACCTGTAATTAACGAAGCTTTTAAAAGGGTAACGTTATTATTATCATTATATTGAATAATCTCAAAATTTGTATGTTCGACAATTTCGTCAGTATTTTTATCAGTTATAATTACTGAAAATTCGGTGTTTTTATTTTTATTATTATCCTTATTATTTGTTTTATTAACGATAATATCATTATCAACGTTAATATCAACGTTATGGATATTTAAATTATTTAAGTCCATTTTACCACAAATTATTGCTAAATATTCTTTTTTCATGCTCTTTTGAAATTGATTGGCTATTTTTTGGTGTGCAAAAGAATTTTTAGCAATTAAAACAATTCCCGTCGTGTCTCGGTCAATCCTGTTTATAAATCTAATTTTAAAGTCTTGTTTATTATCATTATTATCATTATTATCATTATTATTGTCTTTTTGATAATTTATTATTGCGTTTGCTAACGTTCCATTTTTTATGGTTTTAGTGGGGTGAACAACCATGTTTTTTGGCTTATTTACTGCTAAAATATCCATATCTTCGTAAACAATTTCTAATTTAGAGTTATAATTTTCTAAATTATTATTTGAATGAATTAAATTTTCATCTGTTTCTTCATTACTTCCCAAATAAATATTTATTATCTCATTATCCTTTATTTTTGATTTTAGAGATATATTCTTATTGTTTATGGTGATATACTTATGTTTATCAAATTTATTAATCGATTTTCGAGATAAGCCAATAATTTGTAAAATTTCAACTAATTTTTTACCGATAAATTGCTTATTTTTACAATCTTTTGAATTTACTTTGATTAACAAATTATTTGTATCCCCTTCGATTTCGTAATTAAATTTTGATATCATATTATACACCCATTTATCTTATTTTTTATAAGGGAAACTTCTAATTAATTCAATCATCCTATTCTTGTCGATATATTCGTCATTTCCAATTAAAAAACTTTTTTCTTTAGTTACTTTCCCAAAATTCATAATAGGACATCTATTTTCTAAAGAAATTTTTAAAACGTCGTTTAAACTTTCTTCAGGTATTGAAACTATATAAGTACCCAAATACCTTGTAGCCCTAGGATACGGTATAGAATTTAATTTGACACCCACTTTTGCCTTTAAAATCATTTCTAATAGATTACAGAGCCAGCCCCCTCTCGAAGCATCTTTACAAGCGTGTACTTCAACGTCATTTCTTAAGATTTCCAAGAATGTATCGTACTTGTTTTTAGCTTTTTGTGCTCTTTCACCTATATCACCTTCTATAGGGTGCCCTAACATTACTAAAACGTCATCAGACTTGGAACCTGCGTCATAAATTATTTTATCGCTTATTAACTCACCGTGAACCATTACACTAACACAGGATTTTAACTCTTCGATTGTTTGCGTGTTTCCCCCGATTATAGGTATATTAAGACCTACAGATTGCTTTTTTAGACCATCTATAACCATTTTAATCTCTTCGGGTTTTGCCTGTATTGAATCCATTGCAAATATTGGTTTGGCACCCATTGCTACAATATCGCAGGATGTGTGGATTAATGCGGTTTTAGAGCCCAATACTAAAGGATAGGGTCCTTCCATATTGTAAACTTTGTTACCTACGATTATTGAGTCGTCACCAGCTCTTATTCCTGCTTTTAAGTCGGGTATTTGAAGGTCCATATTCCAAAACTGCTTTCTAGGGTAGTTATTTTCGAGCATGTGCTCTATTGCGTGATTTATCTCATAATTGATACATTCCATAATTTCACCATAATTTTTACTAATTATATTATTTATATTACTTTATTAAATTGTAAAGTAGTATATAAGTAATAATTTATATAAAATATGCGTATGATAAGATATAGTACTTTTAAAAAATGAAATGCAAAAATAAATTAAAATAAGATGATATTAGACGATAACATGAACGATTTAAAAAATAAAAATTTTAAAATATGCGTGATAAAAGGCGACGGTATTGGGGTAGAAGTTGTTAACGAAACTTTGAGAATGTTAAAAGCTTACGAAAAAATTTTAAAATCTGTTAATTTTGAATTTATTGAAGCAAAAGCTGGCTTAACCGAATTCTTCAACAATAAAGACGCCATACCTAATGAAACAATTGAAACTGCAAAAAAGTGCGATGCAATTTTATTTGGGGCAATTACCTCCCCAAAACCTACGGAAATAGGCGAAGAACTTAATAAATTATATAAAAGTCCTATATTAACCCTTAGAAAAGAATTAGACCTTTATTCGAATGTTAGACCCACTATCGACTATAACTCAAATATCGATTTCGTAATCGTTAGGGAAAATACAGAGGGTCTTTATATTAAAGAAGAATACTACGACGAAGAAAACGAATTTGCAATTGCCAAAAGAAAAATTTCTAAAAAAGGTAGCGAAAGAATTGTAAGATTTGCTTTTGACTATGCAATATCAAATAATAGAAAAAAAGTGTCTTGTATTCATAAATCTAACGTTTTAAGAGTCACAGATGGCTTATTTTTAAAAACTTTTGAAAAAATTGCGAAAGATGAAAAATACAGAAATATAATCCATAATGACTATTTGGTGGATGCCACCGCAATGTATATTATAAAATCCCCTGAAATGTTTGACGTTATGGTAACAACCAATTTATTTGGTGATATTCTTTCAGATGAGGCTTCTGCATTAGGCGGAGGTTTAGGTTTGGCACCATCTGCCAATATTGGGGATAATTACGCGTTATTTGAACCAGTACACGGCTCTGCACCAGACATTGCAGGACAAGGGATTGCAAATCCAATGGCTACAATGTTATGTTGTGCCATGATGCTAGATTACTTAAAAATAGATAGTAAACCAATTAAAAATGCTGTAAAACGTGCATTCCTAGAAGGGAATACTACTGCAGATTTGGGTGGCTCTTTAAACACGAAAGAAGTTACAGATAAAATTATTGAGTATTTAACACTTGAATAAATTATAAAATCCTATTTTTAATTATTTTTACAATTATTCTTTTAAATTAGAATTATATTTTACGCTTTTATCGGCGTATAATATTTAATTGCCAATTTATGGCATAATATTGCCAAAAAATGGCAAAGATATATATAGATAAATAAATATATTATAGATTATGAAAGCTGTTGATAAAATATATTGGGCATATTATAATCAAAAATACAAAAAATCTGGCGATTTTGGATTTGAAAAAGACCAAGTTTATTATTTTAGCGAGTTGCGGGAGTTAACGGGGCTATCTCATAGTTCTTTGCAGAATTCACTTTCCAAAATGGAAAAAGACGGATTTATTGAAAAAATTAAGGAAAAATCAAATACCTATTATAAATTGACAAATAATAAGTTTAGTTATCTGAAATTTATAGGTTTTGACATCTATAAATTTGAAAAACTGAATAGAAATGTTAAAATGCCATTAAAAAGATTTATGGAAGAATGTCCTAAAAGTATTGATTTTATAATTCTTTTTGGCTCTGCTTCTCGAGGGGGGGAGCAAAGGGGTAGCGATATAGATTTATTGGTCGTACTTAGTAGTTTTGAAAATAAAGCCATTCAAAAATTATACGATGATGAAATGAGGAGTTTAATTGAAAAAGCGAAAAGGAAAGCCAATTCTAAATCATTATATCCGTTAAGTATATTTTATACGGATTATGATAATTATATCAAATATACTAATTATACCACAGATACGTCGGTAAAAACAGATAATATTGACTATTTATTGGAACAGGCAAAAAAAACGGGTTTTCCAATAATGGGGCATCAAAAATATTATGGAATATTTTAACTTTAATGTTAACTTTAATTAACTTGTATATTGGTTATTTTTTATCCCAATATATATTACTATACCATAATATATCTTAATTTATTTTAAATTATCTTTAATTTTAATTTTGAGGGGATTGTCGTGTTTATAATTACAAATTATTTTGATAATGAAAAAGAATTAAACTATAGGTTGAAAAAATACAAGCGTGAGAAAGTAATTGGAAAATTCAGTAATGCGAAAATGCTCGTAAATGCCCACGTTGAAAAAACAAATCACAATTTAGAGTTTGTAAACCATCTTATGGAAGATGAGAGCTCTGAATTTAATGATTGGAAAATTACTGGATTATACTATGCTGTTTACCATGCAAGTCTTGCATTAGTATGTTTAAAAGGTTATATATCTAAAAATCACACTGCGACACTGTTATTTTTAATAAAATATTATTCTGATAAATTAAATTCTGATGACATACATTTTATTGATGAATTAGCCCTTAATAAAGAAGATTTGCTATTTTATGCGGATTTAAAATCTGAACGTCAAAAAGCGAGTTATTCTACTACCTTAAATTTTTCAAATAAAACTGTTGAAGAATTGCGATTTAAATCGATTGAATATATAAATAAAGTTGAAGAAATCATTGAAAATTCCAAAAAAGTCAAATAAATAAGATTTAATTAAAAATAAATAAAATAAATTAGAATTTCTAATTAGATTAGTATCCTAATTTTTCCAATAATGGTTTAACTGAAATTTGGTGAACGTCTAAAGCTAATTCTTTAGGGTCCATTCCCATAGCTAAACCTAAGAGTTGTGATAAGTGGAGAACTGGTATGTTGTATTCATTACCCATTTTTTCCTTGATTTCAACTTGTCCTCTGTCGAATTGTAATTGACAGAATGGACATACGTTTACAATACAGTCAGCACCTGCTTCAACCATATTTTCTATTTTTTCATTGGTCATGCTTAAAGCTAAGTCTAATTCTTTAGCTCTTACACCACCACCTGCACCACAGCACATCATTTTGTCTTTGTATGCAACTGATTTAGCGCCTGTAGCTTCTACTAATTCATCTAACATAGTTGGTCTTTCTGCTGCACCCAAACCTTTTGCATCGGTTGGTTTTAAAAAGTGGCATCCGTAGTGTACACCTACATTTATAGCGCCCAAGTCTTTAACAACTTTTTCAGCGATAGCTTCTGGACCTAATTCTTTTGAGATTAATTCTGCAAAGTGTCTTACGTGTGTAGTTCCTTTGTATTCTTTGTCAACTTGTGCCAATTGTTCGTTCACAAATGCTAAAGCTTCTTTGTTATCGTGTAACATGTGTGCTGCTTCATATAATGAACCGTAGCATCCGTTACATACTGTTACGATATCTGTTCCTTTTTGTTCTGCAAGTACCAGGTTTCTTGCTGCTAATGTAACCCATGTTTTTTGGTCGAATGAACCAAATACCCCTGGAGCTGGACAGCATGAAGCTCCTTCAAGGTCTACTAATTCAACGCCTAATTTATCCATTACTGTTCTTGTAGCTGCTTCCACACCTGCATATCTGTTTGGCATGATACAACCGAGGAAAAATGCGTATTTCATAAAATCACCTGTGTTTTAATAATATTCGATTTTCTAAATATTGTTCTTAAATATTATAAATATTCTTAAATATAGTCGTCAAAAACTTAAATACGTGCATATTTACTTAAATTTAAATTGTGGGGGATTTAAATTATTCTTTTAATGATTTTGTTTCCCAATCAAATCCAATTAATTCATCAAATTTCAATCCTTTAACTAATGTTTGGATTTCGTTCATGTCCTTTTCGCTGAATTGTGCAATTGGAGCTTTTTCTGATAATCCGATTGATTTTCTTAACTTTGCTGTGTCAGCGTTTGCTGGTACTGCATGTCCTGCTTTTAAAACGTATAAAGCTGTCATTTTGTGAGCTTTTGCCATGTTGCCTTTTTGAGCTGCTAGGTTTCTTAACGATTTGATAACTTCTGTAACTTTAACATCTCTTGGACATCTTTCGAAGCATGTGTAGCATGTTACACATTTCCAGATATCGTCACTGTCTAAAACTTCTTCAACGCCCATTAAAGCTTGTCTAATAACTTTTCTTGTTCTGTATGCTGTTCTTCTACCACTTGGGCAGCTTCCTGTACATGTACCACATTGGTAGCATGCCTTAAATGATGCAGTTACATCTTCCCCAGGTACCGGGTCTCCTGCTGCTATGATTTTGTCTGCAAATTTCTTATCTGTTCCAGTTTCCATGTTTATCATAATATTACACCTCGACATTATATAGGCATATATATAATATATGAGTTGATGTTTACATTCACATATTATACAAGTGTATAATACCCTCTATTTTAAAATAGTATTTTAATATATTTGCCAAAAATCAAAATAAAAAATAATACCCTAAAAAATACATATTAACGTTTATTTTCTATTTTTAAAAATTAAAAATGTGTATAAGTGATATAGATAACATAAGGGCTATAATTTAATTATTCGTGCTTATTTTGTAATTTAATTCATAATAAATTAATATTTTAACTTTAAAATATTAATTAAAGCTTATATGATATTTAAATTTTAAAAAGAGATAAATTTATATAGTTATAGGGTTATTTAATAAAATTATGTTGGTAATATTTAAAATATCAACATAATTATAACTTATTTATTAATAACTTCATACTACACACACAAAAACATAAACAAAAGTGATTTAAATGGCAAAAGGTAAAAAAAGCAACGATAAAGGCGCAAACGCACCTAAAAAGGAAAACACACAAAAAGGAAAATCATCTAATAAATCAGCTGGAAAAGGTAAAAAATAGATTTTTAATTTAGTTTAACTTTTTCTTTAATTTTTTAGTTTTTAATTATTATTTTATTATTATTATTTTATTATTATTTTATTATTATTACTTACTCATATTCGTTTAAAGTTTCCGATAATTCTATAACTTTTCTTTGAATTTCGTCACGTACTTTTCTATAAAAATGAATGTCTTTTCCTTCAGGGTCTTCAATTTCCCAAGCAATATGTTTTTTTGAAGGTACATAAGGACAGGCTCCTATACAACCCATAGTTACAAGGATATCCACGCCTTTTATATCATTCATTACCTCTTCTACGGTTTCAGGCGTCTGTTTAACGGGTAATCCTATCTCATCCATTATTAAAACAACCATTTCGTCAATTTTATTATTTTCATTTTCATTTTCATTTTTATCCTTCTCTAGACCTGCACTATATGCGTCTAGCCCCTCATATTTTGCGAAACTCTCTGCCATTATGCTCCTTCTTTTATTATGGACGCATAAAAATAGTATTTTTTCTTTTTGCTGTCTTTTTGAATTTGTTGATTTACTAGCACATCTTTGATTTTTACATCCACAATCGCAAGTTAAATTTGATTTCGGTATTTTTTGATTTGAAATCATCATAATATCCCTCGTGGTTATTAATATATAATATTCAAATTATCTTATTAATATTTAGTTAATAATATTATATTTAAATATATGGATAAATTATATTAAAAAAATAGGAAAAACTTGGGTAAATTAGAAAAAAAGATAAATTATTATTAAATAATTTATTAAATAATTTTATTCTTTTTCTAAACCACATTTTTTCCTTAAATCAGCGCCTACTGTTTCAATGAGTAATTCTCCTTCCAATCTTCTCATTGAGTTTAAGTGAGGTTTTCCTGCTTGGTTTTCCAGAGCAAATTCTTTTGTAAATCTTCCGTCTTGGATTTCTTTCAAGATTTCTTTCATTGCTTCTTTTGATTCTTTTGTAACAACTCTTTCTCTTCTTGTAAGTCCACCGTATTCTGCTGTGTTACTTACATCGTTCCACATGTTTTTAAATCCTTTTTGGTAGATTAAATCAACGATTAATTTCAATTCGTGGCATGTTTCGAAGTAAGCCATTTCTGGAGCGTAACCCGCTTCAACGAGTGTTTCAAATCCTGCTTTGATTAATTCTGTAACACCACCACAGAGAACAGCTTGTTCACCGAATAAGTCGGTTTCTGTTTCTTCTCTGAATGTTGTTTGAATAACTCCTGCTCTTGTTAAGCCGATACCTTTTGCCATTCCTAATGCAACATCGTAAGCTTCGCCGGTTTCATCTTTTTCGATACAGATTAAACCAGGTACACCGAAACCTTCTTCGTATGTTTTTCTTACCATTTTTCCAGGTGATTTAGGAGCTACCATTGTTACATTTACACCTTTTGGTGGTACAATGTATTTAAAGTGGATATTGTAACCGTGTGAGAAGCTTAATGTATTACCTTCTTCTAAGTACTGTTTTATTTGTTTGTTGTATACATCGCCTTGTATTTCATCAGGGATTAATACGTGTATGATATCAGCCATTTTAGCAGCTTCTTCGATAGTGTATACTTCGTGACCGTCTTCCTTAGCAGCTTCCCAAGATGCGCCACCTTCTCTTAAACCCATTATAACATTTAAACCGCTTTCTTTCATGTTTAATGATTGAGCTCTACCTTGGCTACCGTATCCGATAACAGCTATTGTTTTGTTTTTTAATTTGTCGTAATTTGCTTCAGCATCGTAAAGTACTTGCATTTTGTCACCTGTATTTACATCTAATAGATTAAGTTAGTTTAAATTAATTTAAAGTAATTTACATTTGTGGTTTATTCCTGTAAGTTAAATTAAATATATATGCTATTTATATGCCAATTTAAAAGTAATATAAAAATAAAATTAATGTATGAATTGAATTGGATTTATTTGATATATTTAAGTTATTTGATATAGTTTATATTATTTATAATTTTGTCATATCATATTTAAATATTATGTAACATTGACATAATTCATCGAAATAAGTATAAATCTTTTTATATAAATAATTATGGCATAAAATGAATTAAAAGCGTTATTTTTTGATAAAGTACAATAATATACAATTGTTTTAAAGTATTATAGGATATATTTAATTAAATAATAAATAAAATAAAAATAGGGCATTATTTAGAATAAATAGTACTTATATTAAAAAAAATAGAAAAATTATTCATAATATATGACTTGAATTTATTTTTATTTTTATTTTTATTTTTACTTTTTAGTTTTACTTTTTAGTTTTACAATGACTACATCCGCTACTACAAGTAGTATCGGTTTTGATTTCTTTTTTATTCTCTTTTTTGAGCCCATTCTTTGAAAATATCTTCCGATATATCTTTTTGAGGGCTTGAATTCCTGTCCCGTATGGACACATATACCTACACCAAAATCTTGCAATTATCATGCTTAAAACTAAACCTAGTAATATAAGGTAAAGCCTACCATAATACGCATTGTTTCCGGAAATCAAGGTAATCCATATTGAATTTAATAAACTACCTGTTCTAATAGGACTATAGAATCTAGGGTCACCCATAAAAAGTGCAATAACTGCAAAGGTAAATATTAGGTATTTTAGTATATTAAATATCATTTTATACTCTTTGTTGGTTTTAAAGTTTCCCTTAAATATTTTTTTACGTATTTTGTATAAAACGTCATTTAGAGTACCATATGGACAAACTCTCCCACAGAAATCTACCCTAGTGACTGCGAGATATCCCAAAATTGCTACGAAAACAGGTTTTCGCAACTGTCTTGATGGGCAATCTACAACAGGGCACATATCGCATACAACAAAAGGAACAATGTAAGGGCACCTAAACACTATTATGGCGAGTGAAGGTATAGATATTAAAAAAATTCCATATTTTACAAATTTTGTGTACATATTTTTTAATAGTAATTTCTTTTTTACATTCTTTATATTTCGTAGATTGTCCATGGTTTTTTTACGTTCTTTATTATTATCGTTATTATCTTTATTATCGTTATTATCTTTATTATCTTTATTATCATTATTGTTAAAATCTTCAGGGTTTTTTGAATTCATTATTACACGCTACAATTAATTTAGTATAGGATAGTTAATACATTATAATGTGATTAAAATAGAATACAAATGATTAACATAAGTTAAAATTAAAAAGTTAAAATTAAAAATTGAAAGATATTTGAATAAATAATTAATTATTTAATTTCAAATAGTCTTTGTAATAATTATTGTATATTTCTTGACCTTCTTCGGTATTTACAGGTACGAATCCATGCTTTGCTAAAATTTGTTCAGCTTCTTCACCTAAAACGAAGTTTTGGTATTCGTAAGCTAATTTAGGGTATTTTGTGTAGTTCATAACGCCCACGGTAAAAATACCGGTTTGAGGGGTCATATATTCCCTAGGCATATCAACGATTTCGTATCTACCTTTAACTTCCGGTAATGTTGTAACTCTTCTTTCTACTAATGTAGCGTCAGCTTCACTGTTTTCAAATTCTAATAGCATTTTCTTGTAACAATCAAAATCTTTTGAAGATTTTTCATATATTGAATCGATAAGTTCTGATTGGTTTATCATTGCCTTTTTAGTAGGTATAGATGATTTTGAATCAGTATAAACTTTTACATCTTCCCTATTTAAGTCAGCTAATGACTGTATGTTTTTAGGGTTACCTTTTTTAGTGAGTATTACCCAGTCGGTAAACTGATATACCTTATAATCAGGATTCATTAAATCTAAATCCACTAATTGTTGAGAGAAAATAATGGTTCTAGGCAAAAATACATCTGCGTAAGCTCCGCCTTCGAGTGCTTTTTCTAATTTACCAGCATTTGCACCAGTAAATTCTATTTTACAATCGTATTTTTGTTCAAAAACTTTGTTTACTTCAGTTAGTGCTTCAGTAGGTCCTCCACAACTGTAAACTGTTAAAACAGTTTTAGCACCTGTGTTTGTACCATCACCGCTAGAAACACAACCGCTAAATAACAAAGTCAATGAAATCAAACCTAATACTAAAAATAAATTCTTTTTCATAATATCTACCTAATAATTAAATTTTTACTTAATTAATATGTTATTAATACGTTAGTAATACTTTATTAATACGCGACTAATATCTAATTTAACTTAAATTACAATTTTCTATGTGCTATAGGTTATTAGATTTTTTAATGTATGTATGCACCATAACAAGATATAAATTATTATGATTATATATAAATACTTTATTAAATTGGTTATTTTAGAATTTAATAGATATTAGAATTTTTAATAACAAACTAGTTAAAATAATGTAAAAAATAAAAAATAATATGTAAAAATATGGAAAATACTTAAAATGATTTAAAATAAATTGGAATACGTTAAAGTAAGTTATAAAAAGTTAAAATAATTTAAAAAAATGGGTTATATTATGAAACTTAGACTTATTGAGTGTTATGTTCCAAAGGGGATATTTGCAGGTCTTGAAAGTTCAGTATCTGAGAAATCATTGGAACAAATCATATGGAGCAGTGTAAACGAAGAGAGAAATCAGACTGTTATAAAAATATTAACCACCCTAAGTTACGCTGAAGTCATAACGGATGAACTTTCTACCGCCTATGGAGGTTCAAACTATAGAATGTTCACATTAAGCCCTACAAGTGTGGTACCACCTATTAAAGAGGAAGAATTGGAGAAAGAAAAAGAAGATGCAGGAATTGAAAAAAAAGAAGAAGAAAAATTAGTAGAAAGATTCACGAGGGGGGAAATACTTTCTAAAATGCAAGATTTTTCTACAATATCGAAAGAATCCGTTTTAATGTTAATATTATCAGCTATTGTGGCTTCAATAGGTCTGTGGAAAAATGATGTAGCAATTATTATTGCATCCATGATAATTGCGCCACTTTTAGGTCCAAACATAGCTCTTTCGTTTTCAGTTTCAGTTGTGGACGTTGAATTAGCGAAAAAATCTTTGAAAAATCTTATATTGGGGGTATCATTAGTCCTGGTATTTTCAATTTTTTTAGGAAATATAATACCCATATCTCCAGAATATCCACAAATAGCTTCCAGGATGGATTTGGGATTTTATAACATAATTATAGCACTTTCAGCAGGTATAATTGGTACATTATCCGTTTTAATTTGCGGAATATCATCTTCGGTTGTAGGTGTTATGATTGCAATAGCTTTAATTCCTCCATTGGTGGCTTTTGGACTAATGGTCGGTTCAGGATATTATATAGAATCATTACCCATTGGGATATTGTTTGTTACAAACATTGTGGCCGTTAATTTCTGTTCAGTCCTTTTATTCTTCGTATATGGTGTAACACCATATAAATGGTGGGAAAAAGAGAAAGCTAAGAAATTTACAATAGTTACGCTTATTTTTTGGCTTTTAGCACTATTATTTATGGCCATAGTAATAATTTATCGAGAAAATATAATTAATTTATTTATATAATATATATTTAAAAAAGAAAAAATTTATTTATTTTATTTATTATTTTATTATATCTTATTTTATTATATATTATTTATTGAATTTATTTACACCGTTTCTAACGTCAATAGCTACGCCGTAATCAAATTCAAGAAGTTCTTTACCATTTAATAAGGTTGTACCGAATGCTAACAATTCATCTTCTTTACTGACTACTAAAACTTCTTCGTAAGGTCTTAACTCTTTATCACAGTCTATTACGAATTTTGCATAAACGGATTTACCATCTTTTGCGAATTCCTCAACACTAGGGTCAATTACTACCCTATGGAATGGAGCAGGAATTTTTTCATGCAATAATTTCGCTCCTTCTTTTGCAGGGATTAAATAGTTATCACTAGCCCTTATGGTGAATAAAACTTCCTTTGTATCCTTCCACATTACATTCCTAAGTCTTTTAGTAGTTTTACTTCTTTTAGTCATTAATTTATCCATTATTTCGTCATCAATAATTTTATGACCGTATTGGTATTGTAACATTTTGTCTATACGGGTTAAATCACATGTATCTTTGTGTGCGTAGAGTGTTTCTTTACTCTTTTCAAATTTGGACTTTGAATGATTGGTATAATAGTTGTAAGTGTGAATATCCATAATTTTTTCAGGATTTTCTTCTTCAATTTTGCTCATAAATTCATTTACAAAGTCGTTGTTAAATTTCTTTTCGTGTTCATATAATTCAGGAATTTCATTTTGAGATAATGGGTACATTGTATCGATATACATAGGTACCAATCCGAATACTGGGTCTTTTATCAACACGTCAACGTCACATTCAATATTTGGTAAGTTTTCACTGTATGGCTTTCTTACGGTGCTTGAAACGTTTGTAAGATATATTTTATCCATTTGTACCCTATTTAATCTTTGTTTATGCCTGTAAACTTCAGGTCTAAACATACTCTCAAATCCAGTATAGAAAAATCCAGATTTTTTAGAAACTGGGTCATTTTTCTCTACGAATTCCATATATTTTGAAACTCTTCTTAATCCATCCATTAATTTAGGGTGTGCCCTACATCTTTCTTCTACGAGCTCCCACAAATTGCCTTCTTTAATAGCAAATTTAATTCTGTCAAGTTCTTCGAAAGTTACGTATAAATTATGTTCTGCTAAGAGTCTTTCAGCTTCCTTCCTTTCATCCTTGTTCTTGCTTGTAAACATCTTATTTAATTCTTTTGGTGCATACTGTGAACATATTGGACATTGACACGGGAAGCTTTTCAAATCTTTCAAATCTTCGAGGTGTTTGGTACCTGAAACCGTTAAATAACGTCCTTGTTTTGCATAAAGTGCGTATGCGGCACTATCAAATAAATCACAGCCTAAAGCAGCAGAAAGTGCGAATAACATAGGATGTCCACAACCGAATAAGTGAACTGGTTTATTTGAAGGTAAGTGCATTTTTGAGTTTAAAATGATATCTACAACATCACCATACCTATATTGCTCCATAAGTGGCACTACCGCACCTAAAGGATAAATATCGAAGTCCATTTGTCCCATTTGTTGAGCACTCTTTATTCTTAAATCCACGTGGGTAGAACCTTGTATTGTACCATTTAATTTTAAATTATATCCCATTTCTTCCCTTCTTGCAATGGAATCTTTTGCACGAATAAGTGTTTCATCCAATTCTCTGCTTGCTCTTTCGTACGAAACGTCTGGAGGTGTTGGTATATCCAATATTGTACCGACGTCAACGCCTATTTTTTCCTGGAAATCTATAATTTCCATTGGTTGAACGTTTACACTACCATAAACGCTTAATTGGAAAGAACCGCTATCAGTTACAATTACATTTTTGAATTTGGTTAATTCGTGTATACCTTTTTCAGAGGCAAATTCGTTTAATTCTGGAGTAGTATAGGTTATATAAGAGTTTGTAATGATTACATCCGCCAATTTATTTATTAAATCGATTGGTACGGTTTGTTTCTTAGGGTTTGGGTGTACAACAGGCATTATGGTTGGAGTTTCTATTTTTTTTCCGTTAATTTTAATTACTCCTAGTCTTGCCATTGCGTCACGTGCTTTTATTTCAAACATTGTTTCACCGAATATTGCATATTTGCTTAATTTTTAAATTAATTTATACTAAAATTGTTTTACAAATAAAATTAATAACTATTCTATTATTTATCAATTCATATAAATAATGTGCGATGAAAATAACTTAAAGTAGTTAAAAAATAAATAAAGGGTAAAATAATAATAAAAATAGAGTTAATAATTATTTAAAGTATTAATTTTTTTTCGCCCTGCATTATCAAATATAGAACTATTATGCCACCAAATACATCCAAAACTGCACTTATTGGCAAAACTGATGCTGTTTTTACATTAAAAATCCATTTGAATGGCAAATAATAATGTAAAGTTATGATATGGCAAGATAACATTAATAAAACTCCTATTAACATACTTGCAGGTAATAAATAGGTATTATCAGACGTTTTAAGTAACGGTCTCGCCAGATAAGGGGCAGATATCCCAACAAATGCCATCAAACCTACGTAGGGTATAATTAAACCAACTACGAATGAAGTCAATAGTAATATTGCTATTCTAATTTTTTTTATGCTTAACCCAAAACTCTTTGCATAGTTTTCACCAAAAACCAAGGCATTTAAAGGCTTTATTAAAAATAATGACATAATAATAAACACTACCGTAGCAAAAGCCATGGGATAAACCGCGTCAAATGTTAATTTTGACAAATTGCCTACTACAAAGCCAAAATATTCATCTATCAATAAATTATCCGAACTGTGGATTAAATAGGACCGTATACCACTAAATAAGTAACTTGCGAGTAATGCAATTATAATTACACTGTTTGATTCCTTTACTTTAAAAGCAATACTTATAAGTATAATTGTAGATAACATACCACCCATCCAACCGGCTATTAATATATCTGCAGTTCCAAAAACCTTGAATAAGTTTGAAAGCGAAGTTGCGAATATTACAAAAGAAACCATTAGTAAAACTCCGCTAGATATACCCGTGGTATACGGGGAAGCTAACAAATTTCTAAATAATATCTGTAACATTAAACCACTACCTGCAAGAGTTATCCCTATCGCTATAGCTCCTAATATCTGGGGAAATCGGACTTCTTTTAGAAGAGTATCTTTAAACATATCTCCGGTTGATTGGTGAATTACAAAGTTTGTAACGTCATCTAAGGATATAGTTTTGGCATTACCCCCATAATACAGCCCCAATATTAAAAATACTATTGAGGATAGTAGTAAAATTATAATAATCGATAATTTGTAAAATTTATTATTTTGCATGTTTTTTAAAGAATTTAAAATTCCCATTTTTTTATTATTTTGGATTTTATCCATCATTTTCACCTAAAAATTAGGTATTGGTCTTTTATTCTTATTTTATTCTTATTTTATCCTTACTTTCTTATTATTTTTTATTAATTTTATTTTTTATTAGATTATTACTTTTTAATTTATTACACTACATTCTAAACTGTTTAGATTTAGTATACACGTATATAGCTATTGGCGCCCCCATAATTGAAAGCGGACAGAGTAACGGAAGTGTACTCGTACCGTGTGGGATAATTACACTTGGTCTAGCAATTATATCGGCAATTAACAGGAATATTGCACCCAAACTTGCAGACATTGGTATTATTTTAGAATGTTTTGATGTTCCACAAATTATTTTAGATATAATGGGCGTAAACATTCCAATAAAAGCTATTGGGCCAGTAAATGCGACAATTGTAGCCGTAAGCATACAGGATAATGAGATTAACACCCTTTTGAAAGATTTTACATTCAAACCGACACTTTTAGCGTAATTATCCCCTAAAATATTTGCGTCAAGTTTTTTTGAAAGCAATATCAATATTAAAAAGATTAATGGGATAACAATTACCGCCATTATAATCAGATAATCAACTGTTAAATTAGATACTGACCCCATTCCCCAACTGAAAAAGTGACTGAGCTTGGAATTATCGTCACCTAACATATCACCAGTATAAATGAGCATGGTGGTTATTCCGGAAGTAATTGCACCAATCATTATTCCAGAAATCAGCAACGTGGAAGTTTGACGAGAAAATTTTGCTATGGTGGATATAACCGACATAACAATTATTGAACCTACATAAGCGGATAATATCATACCCATAGAGGATTTAGGTAAATTTGACCATAGTAAAACCGATGTAAAGCCATAAAGCACTACCCCCAATGTAGCACCGTTTGAAACGCCCATTAAATAAGGGTCTGCCAAAGGATTTCTAAAATAGCTTTGCATTAAGATACCTGCTGTAGATATTCCAAAACCTGCTACAATGGCGCCTAACGTTCGTAATATACGGATTTTAAAAAGTATGGTGTCTGTAAGTTCAGTACCTGTGGTTCCGGTTAGTAGATATTGTAAAATTTGGTAAAATGGTATATTTGAAGTTCCTACGGTTAAACTAAAGATAGATAGTACAAATAATAGTCCTAAGAATGCCAACATCAAAAATATATATTTTTTATCCATAATTCACCAATTTTACCCGTATTTCTGATTAGTTTTTTAATTATTTTATTATTTATTTTATTATTTTTTACTTTAGTTATATTAAAGTAAATTTTAATAAAATTAAGATAACTTTAATTATATAGATTAGTTATATAAATGTTACGAATAGCACGTGAAATATATGCGAAATATCTGTTAAATAAGGGGATTAAAAAGACTAAAAGGGTTAAAAATTATAAAAAAGGAGAATTAAATTTATTATGTTTATTTTTTATATATTTATATATTTATTTATTAGATTTTTTATTAGTATTTTTAACTTTACAGCTTTTGCATGACTTACATAGTTTATAACCTTTTTTTACGGTTTCAATACCTGTTCCATAAGGACATAAGTACCTACGCCAGAAACGAGCTATAAATATGACGCCTAGCAATCCCAAAATTACTAAAGCTATTCTAGCATTTTGCAATATTGCAGTTACAGCGATGTCGTAAATATAAGTACCTGCAATAGCCCTGTTTTTTCCGTAAGGGTTCAATAAATAAGAACGCATACTTAAAGACGCTGCTATGATTGCAAATAAGAATATAGAATATTTTAAAACCATTATAATATTTTTTAAGGTTTTATGTTTGGATAAATTATATGTTTTTTTCGAGATTTTCATTCGTATTTTAAATAAAATATGGTTTAATGTTCCGAAAGGACATATTTTTGTACAAAAATCTGCCTTAAAAACTGCCATATATCCTAAAACACCCACTAATAACGGGGTACGCGTATATTTTAGGGGACATTCATAATGGTTACAATAATCGCAAGCGATAAATGGTACTACATATATACATCGGAATATTGCAAAAATAACAGATGATATACCTGCTAAAAAGAATAAATATCTGCCATTATTAACCGTAAAGTCCCTAATCTTTTTTAAAGTACTCTTTTTACCCTTATGCGAACTATCTTTATTTATTTTAACATCTTCGTTACTCTCAGCCAAATTTTTCAAATTACCGCCTTCCCTTCAAATTTTAAACCTATTTTAAGATATAATATTAAATATATAAAAATGTTAGACTCTTATTAAAATTATTTAATAATTCGTAAATTAAAATTAAAAAATAAATGTATCAGATAAAAGTCCCAATATTGCACTAATTACTATTATGGAAATAAGATATTTCAGAGTCTTTTTTAATCCATAACATTTATTTAAAGCTAAAATCATGGGTAAACCTGTAGCAGGTGCCGATATTAAGAAAGATAAGATTATACCTTTTGGAATCCCCTCAATTGCGAAATTATTTATTAATGGTATTAGTGCGTAAGGACATAAAAATATAACCAATCGGATTGCTGAAATTACGAAATACGTAATTAAATTGTTAGACAATAGCATAACAATAACTTCAGTTGGAATTAACGTGGCAAAAAGTCCCGATAGCATATATCCAATTAATATGGAGGGCATTATAAATTTTAACTGACTTAACAATATTGACGTAAAATTGTGTTCTTTTTGCTTCCCTTCTTTAAAATAAGGAGTATATTTATCCTTTAAAAATACAATACCAACGCATATGGATAATATTATGGATAAAATCACTTGATAGATAGCTAATTTATATCCAATTATGGAAAGAGTCATAAAAAAACCAATGGGAGTTATGGATGCTGCAGATATGATAAATGCCATGCTTGTACCCATATTTACGCCTTTGCTATTCATTGCATTGGCTACAGGCACGCCACTTGCAGAGCATAGTGGTAAAATTGCACCCATTAATGAAGATTTCAAAAGTGAAAAACTTGAATAATTCAAATTATGGACAATTTTTTTCCTTAAATCTCCTTTTAATTTTACCTTTAAGTATGCAGAAATTATAAATCCGACTAAAATATATAAAATAGAATCTTTTAGGAAATTAAATGATTTTTCAAAAGATTTTAAGATTATATAGGTTATATTATCAAAATTTAATGAAATAAGGTTCATATTTAAATATGATTCCAAATTGGAGTTTATATTAATTGTTATTATATTATTTATTATATTATTTATTATATTATTTATTATATTATTTATTATATTATTTATTATAAAATTTAGTGCAGATTCTAAAAATGTTATGCTATCCATATTATCCCGATTGTTTTTAATTTTTTAATGATTTTACGTTACTTTTTTTACATTTATTTTTATTAAGCTATTAAATTTATTAATATCCAATTTAACATTATTTATACCTATACGCAATTACATAAATACATTTGTATAATTAATCCTTATTCCGAGGAGTTTTCGTAATATTATACAATTGTATTACATCCAAACATAGTAACAGTATATAAATAAGGCTTAAAAAAAATATATAATTAGGGGTGAAATAATGGTTTTAAAATCCAATGAATACAATAAAGAGTTTTCAGAAGCAATTGTGAATGCAGGAATTGATTTTTTGGGAGAAGATAAAAGTAATTCATTTAAAAGATGTTACCAATGCGGTACATGTACGGGAGCTTGCCCAAGTGGTAGGATAACAGGATTTAGGACAAGAAAAATAATTAGGCAAGCTTTATTAGGCGACGAAGATTTGCTATCTAGTGACGACTTATGGATGTGTACGACTTGTTACGAATGTTACGAGAAATGTCCTAGGGAAGTTAAAATAACAGATTTAATCAAAGTAATTAGAAACTTAGCGTCAGAAAAAGGATATATTGCTGAACCACATAGGAAAACGTCACTTTACGTTTTCAAAACAGGTCACGCTGTGCCAGTAAATGCTGAAATGAAAAAAGCAAGACTTGACTTGGGTTTGACAGAAGTTCCACCGACAACCCATAAATATCCGGAAGCTTTACAAATGATTAAAGATATTATGAGCGATTTGAATTTCTGTAAAAAAGTAGGTATCTGCGAAGAAACAGGGGAATTAACAGAATTAGATTTAAAATATGCTAGTGAATAATTACTAATTTATGAGATAATAAATTATATCCTAAAATATACGAAAAATAAGTTATAATTTATAGTGTATTAATCAAATTAAGTATTTATATAGTTGAGGGGATTTTAATGGAGAATGCCAGAAATAAGGATATGAAAGACGAATATGTATTTTTCCTTGGTTGTATTGCACCTAATCGATATCCTGGTATCGAAAGTGCAACATACAAAGCTCTTGAAAAATTAGATTTAAAGTTAAAACCATTTGAACAAGCATCTTGTTGTCCGGCTCCGGGGGTATTTGGTTCATTTGACTTGATGACGTGGTTAACAATTGCAGCAAGAAACATTGTACTTGCTGAACAGGAAGATTTAGACATCCTAACCATCTGCAATGGGTGCTATGGCTCGCTATTTGAAGCTGACCATATTTTAAAAGACAATGAAACCGCAAGAGAAAAAGTAAACGAAGTATTAGGAAAGCACGGTTTAGAATATAAAGGTACTACAAACGTTAGACACTTGACCGAGGTACTTTACTTTGATTTGGGTACTGAATACATCGCCGATAGAGTAGAAAATCCATTAGATGCAAATGTAGCTGTTCACTACGGTTGCCACTACCTAAAACCTACTGATGTAAAACATATTGAAAGTTCAGAGGTTCCCAAATCACTTGACGGTCTTGTTGAAGCCATAGGTGCTACATCAATCTCATACCGTGATAAAAATATGTGTTGCGGTGCGGGTGGTGGCGTAAGGGCTAGAAACCCAGAAGTTGCTCTCCAAATGTCTGAAACTAAAATTAAAAATATGATTGCTGCAGGAGCAGATTGTGTAACTGAAGTATGTCCATTCTGCCACTTACAATTTGACAGGGGACAAATTGAAATCGAGGAAACATTTAAAAGACAATATAATTTGCCAGTTATACACTATTCCCAGCTTTTAGGATTGGCTATGAATATGTCACCAAAAGATGTGGCTCTTGATTTACACTTTAAATCTGCGGACCCATTGTTAAAAAAATTAGGATATATTGAAGAATAATTGATTATTATTTCTTCTTTCTTTTTTATTTATTATTGTTATTTTATTGTTATTTTATTGTTATTTTTTAATATTTGTTTGTTTATAATTTTTTCATTTATTATTTTATTTTATTATTTTATTCTTCGACAAATTCTTTTTTATTTTTCAATACATAGCTCTTTAAGAATATTGGTGGTATTGTAGAGGTTATGAGAGATAATATTACAATTGCAACGAAATAAGGATATGGGAGAATACCCATTTCTAAACCGAGTGTTGCTGCAACTAGTGCGGTTGAAAGAGAAGGTACTGTAAAAACCCCTCCACAAAAGCTTTTTTTAGTGTTGTATTTTAACATCCTTAAAGATATATAACCGGAAAACGTTTTTAATATTGCTAAAACGGAAACAGCTACTGCTATTAAGGATATATTACTTAAATCCGTTAAAACACTTATATTGGTGTTCATACCCACCGTTAAGAAGAATAATGGAATAAATAACCCATAACCTATGGCATTTAAATTTTCATTTAATAAAGTGTCGTGTTCTTCTTTGGTAAGTTCTTCTGAAACGGCTATCCCTGTGATAAATGCCCCGATAATTGGATGTATTCCGATATATTCTCCAGTTATGATTGAAATAAGTATCAATAAGAGTATAAAGTGTATTTTAGGAACGTGTAATTCCTCTAATTTTTTGAAAATGTACTTGGACATCAATGGGATTATGAGTAAAAGTCCTACAATATAAAGTAAAACCAAGCCCATAAACTGGAATATTTCTGAATTTAAGCCCCCTGCTGTTTCGTTTACCTTAACAATTATGGAAACTATTATAAGGCTTAAAAGGTCTACAATAACCGTTGCACTTAATAAAGTCGTACCGAGTTTTGATTTAATCATGTTTAACTCATCCATAAGCCCATAAACAATTCCTACGGAGTGTGAGGAAAATATGACTGCATAGATAAGAGAGCCAATGAAATCTAACCCAAAGAGTTGGGCTACAAAATAACCGCCAATTGCAGGAATTACCATTGAAAATATACTTAAAAATGTGGAGTTCTTAAATTCTGCTTTTAAAGTATCGTTATCCACCTCTAAGCCTGCTAAAAACATTAAAAATAACATGCCAAATGCACCAAATTGCATAAGCGCGTCACTCATAGGTATTAAGTTTAAACCGTAAGGCCCTATGAATATACCTGCCAACATCATTGCCGTAATACCTGGAATATTAAATCGCTTTAAAATCTGAGGGAATATGAAAATTAAGAGCATAACAATAAATAACATTATATAATTGTCCATAATATACACCGTGAAAAGTTTAAATTTAAATTACTTTGAATTACTTTGAATTACTTTGAATTAATTGAATTAATTGAATTAATTGAATTATATTTTTTGCCGTAAATTATATAAATCAATAAATTTTAAGATAAAAGAAAATTAACAATTTAGATTAGATAACTTAGATACTATGTACATTTTATAATTATATTTTTAAGAGTACTAATTATATTTATGATACAATCGTATATTTATTAGTCATACTTTATCAAATACTATCCAATATTATATAATAAAAATTATTTTAATTTTCAATAAGTTTTACGTATGAATACTATAATATAAATACTTTAATAATCAATAAACGATTAAATAGGATAAAATAATCAATTTTACATCGATTTTTTTAATAAAATATTAAGATATATAGATGGAATTAATAAATTAAATAAGGATATTAAATTATTAAATTACCAATATTATAAATTATAATATTAATAAAATGGTGATAATATGTTAATTATGGCAGGATTAGGGCTCTACGACGAAAAAGATTTGACCTTAAAAACACTTGAACATGCTAAAAAAGCCGATAAAATTTATGCTGAGTTTTATACGGCTATTTTAACAGGTACAACTTTAGAAACAATCGAAGAAACGCTTGGAAAAAAGATACACGTATTAGACCGTGAAAAAGTAGAATACGAGACTGAAAAATTAATAAATGAGTCAAAAGACAAGGATATTATGTTTTTAACTGCGGGCGACCCAATGGTTGCTACTACACACGTAGATATTGCAGTAGAAGCCAAAAAGAAAGGTATTGAAGTTGTTATTATCAATGCTCCGTCAATATATTCTGCTATTGGTATCACAGGTTTACAAATCTATAAATTTGGTAAAACTACGTCCATAGTATTTCCAGAACCTAATTATTTCCCAGAAACGCCGTACAATGTTATAAAAGATAACTTATCGTTGGGCTATCACACATTATGTCTTTTAGATATTCACGCACATGAAAATAAATTTATGACAGCTAATGAAGGTTTACAGGTGCTTTTAGATATCGAAGAAAGAAGAAAAGAGAATTTATTGAGTGAAGATACGAAAGTTTTAGTAGTGGCTAGAGCAGGTAGTTTAAAACCTAAATTAGTCTATGGAAAAATAAAAGATTTGATAAAACAAGACTTTGGGGCTCCATTACACAGTATTATAGTTCTTGGAAACCTCCACTTTATGGAAGAAGAAGCTCTAGAGATACTTGCGGAAAATATATAATTAATTTAATTAATTAAATTAGTTAATTTTTAATTATTATTCTTACTTTATAATTATTTTATTCTTATATTCTTACTTTATAATTATTTTATTCTTATATTCTTACTTTATAATTATTTTATTCTTATGTTGTTATTTTTCTTATTACTAGTTTATGAACACATATAATCAATTAATTTAGATATTACACTTATTAATTTTTCAATAATTATTAATCGCCATACTAATTAAAAATGTATTTATAAGGTAAATATTATAATATTCATGTAATAAACTTAGCAAGATAATCAATCTACTAAAAAAGCTAGTTTATAGGGGTGAAGTATGTACAAAAAGTTATTTGCAGTACTCGCAGTGATTTTGGCAATTTTGGTATCAGGTTGTGTTACGGAACAACCTACAGGGGAAATCAATCAATCTACAAACCCGGATGATACATCAAATTCTTCAAAATACAGTGAAGTAAACATTACACAGCATGTCGAAACAATGACATTCGGCAAAACAATTCCAACACTTGGAAAAACGTTAATAAATTTAAAAGAAAATCCATCAACTGGATATGGATGGAATTACACCATTGAAGGTGATAAAGATGCTATCGAAATTATCGAAGATAAATATATAGCTCCTGAATCAGACCTTGATGGTGCTCCAGGAACCCGTTCATTCTTAATTGAAGGTAAAAAAGCAGGTCAAGCTAAAATTATATTCAAATATGAAAGAAATTGGGAAAATAATAGCGAAGTTAAAGAATATACCTGTATCGTAAATGTTATAAAAATTGACAGATACGAAATATCAAAAAATCCTAACATTACCAGAAACTATAATACAAAAGTAGTTTTATTAAACGATGAGATGCAAGTTTCATTACCTGAAAACCCTTCAACAGGTTACAAATGGGTAGTTGACAACGGCGCACCTAAAATTTTAGAACTCGTTTCCTCAAAATTCATTAATGAAAAGAATGCAGAAGATACAAAAGACGTTGTCGTTGGTGCAGGCGGTAACAGAATATGGACCTACAAATGTTCAGAATCTGTCACTGTTAGATTAACATACTATTTAGTATCTCCAGCAAACGAAGTTACACAAGTGGAATACTACGACGTATATATTGACTTAAAAGATGCTGAAAAAGTAGCAGAAAACAAATCTGTTAAAGTAGGGGAAGAATTAAGTATTACCCATGCAATGCCTAAAAATTACGCAGGATACGCTATTGAAATTAGCAATAAAGAAGTTTTAAACTTTGAAACAGTGTCTAACGCAGACGATGAATTAAATATAACCTGGATATTCAATGCTACAAAATCAGGCGATAGTAAACTTATCATTAGAGAATACTTTGGCGAAGAAAACACTGACGCTGAAAAAATAACCACTTACAACGTTAAAGTTGAAGACGATGTTGTATCAGTGATTAGCAGTAACTAAATGACTATTTGAATATTTGACTATTTGAATAAATACCTATTAATTTATTTTTCCTTTTTTTATTATATTTTTATTATGTTTTAATCCATTATTATTCTATTATTATTCTATTTTATTTTCTTTAATTACAATTAAATAAAAAGTAATAAATCTTTTAAGCAATATATTTAATTTATAGAAATTATTTTTTCATTATTTACTCATATATGAAAATATTTAAAAAGATACGGTGTTTTTATGAGATATTTAGAACTTTTAGAGATAAAAGATGCAAAAAAAATTATAATGGATAAACTAAGCGAATTACAAAACGAAGAAATTGATTTAATTTACTCAAATGGTCGTATACTATCAGATGACATAGTTTCAGCTGTAGATGTACCCCCATTTGACCGCTCACGTATGGATGGCTACGCAGTACTTGCAAAAGATACCTACGAAGCTGATGAAAGCAACCCTATAACTTTAAAAGTTATAGATAGCGTTAAAGCCGGAGCTTTTAGCGATAAAAAATTAACCGAAAAAACCTGTATTGAGATAGCTACTGGTGCACCTATGCCTAAAAGTGCCGATGCGGTTGTAATGGTAGAATATACGGAACAAATTGCCGAAAATGAGATAAAAATCTATGATGCGGTAGCTCCTCACGAAAATATACAATATTGCGGTAGCGACATTATGGTTGGTGAATTAATCTTAAGAAAAGGCACCAAATTAACTGCCCGAGATATTGGCGCGATTTCAGCCATTGGGATGGATAAAATAAAGGTGGAAAAAAGTTTAAATGTTGGTTTAATATCCACAGGGAACGAATTGCAAGAATTAGGGGATAATTTAAAACCTAACAAAATATATGATGTAAATACGTACACTTTGGCTTCTTCAATACAAGAAAATGGCTGGAATTTTAATTTTTACGGAATTGTTGGAGATAATAAAATAGATTTAAAAGAAAAAATTACCAATGCACTAAATAAGGACGAAGATGTCATTATATTAAGTGGAGGAACTTCTGCAGGGGTTGGAGATTTAACTAGCACAGTTATAGAGGAATTAGGCGGTGAAATATTAGTTCACGGCATAAAAATAAAACCTGGAAAGCCTACGATAATCGGGCAAATCCTATATAATAACAAACATAAATTAGTTGTGGGATTACCTGGTTACCCAACATCTTGTTTAACCATTTTTGACGTATTATTTAATGAAAAAGGGAATTTATTAACTGCACACTTCCATCCTCGTTATATTTCAGCAAAAGGAAGGGAAGAATACTTGCCCGTGTCAATTATAAAAGGTTTAGACGGTTATGGCGTATATCCAATTGTAAAAGGTAGCGGTGCAATCACCTCTCTCACATATGCGGATGGATACGTTATAATACCGGAAAATAAAGAGATGTTGGAAGATGAAGTTGTTGACGTTCACTTATTTGGAAATATTAAATTAGGGCTCAATATTATTGGTAGCCACTGCGTTGGAATAGATTATATATTACAAAAAAGTGATTTAATAGCTAAAACAATTAATGTAGGTTCATTAGGTGGTATTAGCTCCATTAAAAGAGAAGAAGCAGATATTGCAGGTATTCACTTGCTTGGAAATGACGGAGAATATAACATACCATTTTTAAAAAGATACGGCGTAAAAAATGCTTCTTTGGTTAGGGGATACCTTAGAGAACAGGGTTTTATCTTTAAAAAAGAATTAGTTGAAAAAGTAGGGTTTGAATTAAAAACTATTGAAGATGTCTTAAAATTGTTAAAATCCCCTGTTGCTAAAGAAATTGACTTTATTAATCGAAATAAAGGTGCTGGTACAAGAGTTTTATTCGATAAATTTTTAAAAGATAATAAAATAAACAAATCTAATGTTAATGGCTATGATTTAGAGGCTAAAACTCATTCAGCAGTTGGAGCTTCGATTGCTACTGATAAAGTCGATATGGGCGTAGGGATTAAAACCATTGCTGAAAAATATAATTTGGAATTTATAAAACTTGCAGATGAAAATTATGATTTATTGATTCGAAATGAAAAAATAAACGACCCTGAAGTCTTAGAATTCATAGAATTACTTAAAAAAGTGGAATTACCATTTAAAAAGCCAAATGATTGCGGAGAAATTATCTATAAAAGTGAATAAATTAAAAAATAATAAAAAATAATAATTATTTAATTCTTTTAAGTTTTTTAATTCCTTAATTTATTAATTCCTTAATTTATTTTTTTAATTAATCATTAAATTCTAATTCCGCGTCTAAAATTGTGTAACTTATTTTGTTTTTATCGATTTCATTTAAAACATTTTCAGTCATTTTTCCTGTTACGAATGCGATAACGTCACAACCTCGTTTACAAGCGTTTGTAATGCCACTTGATACGCCAAATCTTATATCGGGCTTTATGTCTAATTTATTTAGTAATACGGCACTAACAGTCCCCATCATTGCTATAACTGCGTCAGGATTCTCTTCCAATATTTTTAAGACAAATTCTGTATTTACCGCACTTGTACCACCTTTTACCTTTGGAGGTACTTTTAAAACTATTACTTTTCCTTTTCTAACGTCCACGTAGCCATCAAGCTCGTGTATTGATATATCGTCGCCTTTTTTACCATCTTCGTAAACAATAGCGGATGCTTCTGTGACATTTGTTTTAGATATGTACATTAAACCCTTGTGCATGTAAAGATATACTTTATCCCCTTTTTTTACATCTTCGTTTGCTATTGCAGGCCAAGTGTCCTTATATCTGTATAAATTCTGGTTTACTTCCGAAAGATAGTCTTTAAAATCCCCAATCCACAATTTAAGGTGTTCCATACCCATATCTGTAATTACGTATTCTCCCCTACCTCTAGATTTGATAAATCCGTTTTTTGCCAAGCTTCTAACGTGTTCAGAAACTCCTTGAACAGTTATGCCTAAAACTTCGGCAATTTCTTTTTGTTTTATATGGGGTTGCTTTCTTACGATTTCAGAAAGTATTTGAAATTCTGTAATATTTCTTTTTTTCATTTTCACACCAAATATATTGTTATTCAAGTGACTTGAATAATTTATTAAAATTTAGTTGATTTAGTAGATTCTATTTTTTTTAAGATATATAAAGCTTTGTAAAATTCTTGAATCTGCATTATTCCTTAGACATTTATTTTATTAATAAGGCTTAATTTCAACAAGGAGTACTTCAAAATAATTTTTTTATTAAAAGACAATTTCATACTCCGTAACTATATAATAATTTGTCTTATTGTGTTAATTTTTAAAAATTGTTTCGTAAGATACATATAGTAGTAATTAAAAGGTATATGTCGTAAAAAACTGAATAAATACATGCAAATTAACATTCGAATTAAAAATACAAACTACAAACTACAAAGGACATTATTTTAATTAATAAGTTCAAAAATAACCAGTTTATTACAGATTATACACCGAGGTGTTTTTTATTAAAAAAATTATCCTAGTATTAGGTTGTATACTTGTATTGGCATTCTCTGGATGCGTAAGCACTCCTTCAGAAGATGGAGAAGTTCCAACAATTAAATTAGGACACTTACCATCTGACCACGATGCACCATTACACGTAGCAACAGAAAATCCTGATTTATTCAAAGAAAAATATGGCGTTTACTTGAAAAACGTAGACGGTAAAAATAACTATGAATTATATGAAAATGATAAAAAAATAGCAAATGTTGAATCAGTACTTATCACCCAGGGTGGAGCTCAAATTATGACATTATTGTCACAAGGCCAACTCCATATGGGTATTAATGGCGTTCCTCCTGTTGTATTTTCAGTAGATAGTGGTACAAAAGCTAAAATTGTAGCTGGAATCAACGAAGAAGGTTCTGCAGTTGTTATAAGAAACGATATTCCAGCTAATGACTGGGATGAATTTGTAGCTTGGGTTAAAGCTCAGAATAAGGCGGGCAAACAAGTAGCTATTGGTCACCCGTTACCGGTTTCAATCCAATATGTTATGATAAAATCAGCTTTAGATTATGAAAACATCACATACACGGAAAATGCTGACGATAAAAGCGCTATGGTTTACTTAATGAACTGTAAAGGACAAGGTTCAATGTCTAAATTACTTGAAAAAGGAGATTTAGACGCAGTAATTGCTTGGGAACCTACACCTGAAATCTTAAAAATAAATGATATTGCAAAACCTATTGCATACAGTGCAGAATTACCACCTGAAGGAGCTTGGGTAGGTCACTCATGCTGTGTTTTAGTGGCTTCAGACGATGCAATCGCAAACAACAGAGATGTAGTTAAAGCAATGACTAAATTAATGTTGGCTGGAAACAAAGAAATCAATAAAAACCCTAAATTAGCAGTAAACGCTTGTTCTGCTCAATTAGGTACTCCTTTAGAAGTAGAAGAATTATCAATTCCAAATATTAAATTTGCTGAAAAAGTAGATAAATTAAAAGTATTTGGCCCCCAATTTGTTCAAGTTATGGACGAACAAGGTATGATGCAAAACGAATTAAAAGGATTAACAGAAGATGAAATTAGAGAAAAATTATACGATTTCTCATTATTTGAAGAAGTTTCAAAAGAAATTGACGAAATTGAATAATAACAATAACAATAACAATAACAATATTCTTTAATTAAATATTTTCTTTTTAATTTTTTATTTTTAAATTATTTTTGAGTATTTTATTGAAAAATAATATTAAAAATTTAAGTATTTTATTTATTTTATTTATTTTATTTAGATATTAATGGTCTTTTTTAAATATTAATCCAAATTTAAGTAATATTTTACCAAATTCGGTTATTTGAATTAAAGCGTTCTCTTTTTCTGCGAAACCGTGCTTTAATATTGGGTCTACCCTATCATAAGCAGAACGTCTATGAATGCCCAATGCTTTTGCCAATTCTTCAACTTTAACAGAACCACCTAGCTCATCTATTTTAATAAGCGTTTCTCTAGTTGCAGGGTGTTTTGTTATCATGTGTATACCCTCTTTTGCGCTTATGCTAACTAGGTCTGGGCAAATACCGCACATTGCAATGTCATAATTCCGTATATCGCCAAATATGATTTCTCCGTATGTTGTAAGTCCGAGTAAATCACCAAGTTGGTAATTTTCCAATTTATCTTTCAATAAATCAGTGTTGGTTTCCATTAACATTGCCGATACATTACAAAATGTAATTGCTGGTTTATTATAGTATGGGGGAGAATTCTCTAAAATATCTATATTTTGATTAAACAACTCGTTTACTTTTGTTTCATCAATTCTTACGTGTTTTAACTCTTGGTGATTACGGATATAAGATGCAGTAGTCATATGGTCATCAAGAAGATTTACCGGACCTTTTAAATAAATCTCTTCATTATTGGCTACCATACCTAATGGATTAGATAAATAAGATTTTTTATCCTTTTTTAACTCATTTACCGATTTTTCGTAACCAATTAAGTCCTTATATTGGTCTACCGCATTTTTACCATTTATTTTCATAATTTTTCTTTTGGTATTTTCCGTTATTATGAGCTTATCTCTTAAATAGCATATATCTTCAACTTGAAGTTTTTCTACGGCGTTATTATCCGTATTATCAGTAGCTGTATTGAATTGAGAGTTTTCCTTCGTATCTTCCATATTCTTATATCGACCATATGACATTTTAGGGATTAAATCGCCCCCAAAGGCTACACAGACAATACTATCGAAATATGAATCGTTACAATACTGATACATCCTATTAAATTCTAAATTATCGGAAGAGATACCCCCAAAAATTGGTATGGTATACCCTACTTCTTCGATAATACTTTCCATAACTTTTTCTTCAGACTTGCAAAAATCCATTAACACATATATCAATTTAGGGGACATTCCCAAATTATCTATTGCGTCACGAACTGCATTTCTTCCCGCTTCTTTTGGATTTACACTTGCACCTAAATCCACACCTATGCCCACACTAATATATTTAGAACTTATAATACCTACTGAAACGCCGTTTGAAACAACATTATTGCTTACAATTTGAAAATTAGAGCTACTACCTACAATTGGCGTATTTGTATCCAAAACCAACCTTACCCCATTTAAAACTTCTTCGGGATTATACTCCGGTGAAGAATACAAAAAGGCGATAGTTGGACTTTCAGAATGTTTTTCCATATTTTTCAGTGCATCTGAAGTTGCGTGAGCCCCTGCTTTAAGTGGATTAGTATCTTCGGAGGTTCCAAATCCATACTGTATAAATTGCACAATAGCACCACGATAATATTTAATAATTTTTTATTTAGTAATTTAGTTGATATATTTTAAATAATTTTTAACACATTTTACAAACTTTAGAAACTTTAGAAACTTTAGAAATTTTGCAAATTCTAAATATCTAAATATTTATTATATTTTGCATATTTACATTTAACACTTTTAAATTAATTTTTAAGAATTTACCACATTATAATTATAATATACATATATGTGTTACTCTAATATATTAAACATATTATTTAATTTAACACAGTATGTATTATATTTATATTATAATTATATATGTATATTATTTAATCTATTGATAACATTTGTAATGTTAATAACTACAATATTATATATTTATTAATGGGACAATTTGATAAATAATAAGTATTATAAGAATATATACTAAACACATATATACTATTGTTAAAATTTAATTAACATAAATCCCTCAAATAACAATAACATACTAATAATTACTATATTTTAATGTATGATATTACTTAATGGGTGTTAATATGAAAATACTTGTTGTTGAAGATGAAGAAGATATTTTAAATTTAGTAAAATTAATACTTGAAATCGAAGGTCATGAAGTAAAAGCTGTTTCAAGCGGACAGCTCGCAATTGAAGAGTTAGAAAACGGAATCCCTGACTTGATAATATTAGATATTATGATGCCTGAAATGAATGGTTGGGAATTTTTAGAAGTATCACGTGGAAAATATGGAAAAATTCCTGTCATTGTGTTTACTGCAAATGCACAATGTAATAATATTAAGATAGCTCAGGAAAAAAACGTAGATTACTTAATAAAACCATTTGATAAGCAGGCGTTAGTTGAGAAAGTAAATGAATATGATAATTCATGGTAATAGCGATTTACCAAGTGAATTAATCGTTAAATGCAATAACATAAGACATACATCATAATTATCATATAATTAGATAAATAACTAATATTATATAGAATAGCTTAGTAAATAGATAAGTTGTTATTAAAACTAAATAAAACTAAATAAAAATAAAATTAAATTATTAAAGTTATTTAAATTAATTAGATATTTAATCAATATAAAATAATATAAAATAATATAATATATGAATTTAAGTTAGTACAATAAAATTAGCACATACCATAGTATAGCCATGTAGTCATATTCTAAATGGAGAGGATTTTATGAAAAAAGTTCCATTATTTAAGAGATTTGGCACTAAACTATTAATATACGCTACCATTGTTGCAATTATCCCTATAATATTGTTAAGTGTTATATCAAATGGTACGATTAGCAATACCATGCAAGAGCACTCGCAAAACAAAATTAATAGTGACCTAAAAGTGGCCGAAAACATACTGAATAGTAGATTAAGTGAAATGGATGCTGTAGTTTATTATTCTAAAAATTCAAATTTGACAAAATCCATAATTTACTCCAAAGATGAAAAACGTATTTATGAGCTAGCGACGTCTATTAAGAAATCGACGAATTCGGATTTCGTACTGATTTGTGACGCAGAAGGAAATTCGATAGGCGGTTCGAATAGTAATGATACAGGAGTTGGAGACTTTAAATACTTAATGGATGCGGAATTTAAAAAAGAAGGACATAAATGTATTGAATTAATTGGCGAACAAATTCTTAAAGGTCAGAATATTTACAATGAAAGTATTATTCAATTATCTGGAATTGAAAATTCTGATAAATATCTCCATAAAGCAATGGGTTTGGTTTCTGCACAACCTGTTTACAAAGACGGTAGATTCATAGGTTCAATAATTGTTGTAGATATAATAAACAAAGACAATAAGTTAGTAGATAAAGCAAAAGAAGTATCTGGAGAAGCTACCACAATATTCTTAAATGATATAAGGATATCCACCAATGTTAAAGATAGTGAAGATAAAAGAGCTATCGGTACAATTGTTTCAGAAGATGTTTACAAAAAAACATTACTTAGTGGAGAAACTTACTACGGTAAGGCTTTTGTTGTTAATGAATGGTATTTCACTGCATACGACCCAATAAAGAACTTTAAAGGCGATGTTATAGGTATGTTATTCGTGGGAACGCCTGTGGCACCTTATGAAGCCCTAAATAGTAACATTAAAGTTCAAACAGTTGTTATTGCATTCTTAGGTTTAATAATTGCTTTAATTGTTTCAATTATGTTAAGTAAAAGCATAATAAAGCCAATGGAAAACTTAAAAGAAGCAGCTCAAAACTTTAGTGAGGGACGCTATGGCACTAAAGTTCCAGTCGATAGCCTTGACGAATTTGGGGAACTTTCTAAGATATTCAACAAGATGTCCGATGAAATAAGTATATCTCATACGAAATTACAAAAACATGCTGAAGAATTAAGTAAATCATATGATGAATTAAAAGAATTGGATAATTTGAAATCTGATTTAATTGCAATTGCATCCCATGAATTAAGAACGCCACTTACATCAGTTAAAGGATATGTAGAATTGGTACTCGACGGTACTATGGGAGAAGTTAACGAATCTCAAAGAAAATGTTTGTCTATTGCGAATGATAACATCGATAGATTAAGAAGGCTAATAGAAAGTATGCTTGATTTATCGAAAATAGAGCGTGGCGAACTTCAAATGCAAAAAGAATTAATGAATATAAAAACTGCAGTTAATGAAGTTGTAGAAAATTTAAAACCATTATTTGATGAAAAAAATATAAGATTGGATAAAAAATTGCAAAATCTAAGTTTGTACGGTGACAAAGATAGATTAATGCAAGTAATAACAAATTTAGTTGAAAATGCCATTAAATTTAACCCTACAAATGGAGAAATATATATTGGTGCTTATGAAGATGAAGGAAACATTCACTTGGTTGTAACAGACCACGGTGCAGGTATTCCTGAAAAAGACCTTGAAAAGATATTCGATAGGTTCTATCAGGTTGATTCTTCATCAAAAAGACCTAAAGGTGGCTCTGGATTGGGTCTCGCAGTATGTAAAAGTATTGTAGAAGCTCACGAAGGTATCATTTGGGTTGAGAGTGAACTTGGTAAGGGAAGTACTTTCCATGTTATATTACCAATCTTCTCTAATACTTTTGGAATTGACGACGAGGAAAATCCATTCATAACTAAGTTAAATAAAGATAAATTTGAATAAATTTGAATAATATTGACATAAAATACAAATTAATAAAAAAAAATAATCTTACTTTTTTTATTTTAAGTTTTTTGAGTTTAATGTATTGTTAATAATAACACCATGTAAAATATTCGTACAATTTTTATTTTTTAGAACTTTTAGAACTTTTAGAACTTCTATAAATTTTCAAATAATTCAACAAAAAAAAGAAATTAAATAAATATTATTAGATTTAGTATTATATCTTATTTTATTTATATTTAAATTATTTTACATATATTTAATTGTTTAATTTAATTGTTTATTTTAGTGTTGTCCACCACAAGGTGAATCCATTAAAGGAGGCATTGTATCGTCAACACCTGCTTGGTATCCGGATTCTTTTCTTGTTCTTTCCTGAACTTTGTGGAATATCTTAGCTACTGGGATTTCCATAGGACAAACATCCGTACACTGACCGCAGTTTACACAGCTGTACGCCATGTGTGCCATTCTTACACCGTGGAACATTAAAGGTTCTGGTGGTATCTGTCCTTTTGTTGTAAAGTCAGGTATTGCACATTCTACACAGAAACATACTGGACAAGCATCTCTACAGCCGTAACATTTGATACATCTGTTAAAGTATTCGTCCCATTCTGATAAATCAGGGTAATCAGTTTCTAATTGAGATGTTTTACCACTTTCACTCATTTTTAACATAGTCTTTTCGACTTTGTCTCTGATTTCAATACCTTTTGGATTTGGAGCTTTGGTTTTAATGAAGCCTTCTTTTTCAGCGTCTTTTATTAATTTTTGACCTTTTTCGGTGTTTACTTCAACAAAAGTCCACTTTCCAGCATCTTCACCGATAACTCCCCAGTTACCACATGCTACATCTGCTTTTCTTGGCACTTTCACGTCACATCTTTGGCAGTTATCTCTTCTACCGTAACCGTCGTGCTCTAAGTCGTGCATTTTGATAGCTTTATGAGTTCCGTCTTTTAATTCTATAATAAACTTACCTTTATCGATTTCTTCCTTAACTACATCGAATGGGTCTACTTCATAGAATAATTTAATCATTTCAAGAGCTGTTTGAGGAGGTACTGTACCACCACAGTTTAAACCTATCATGTATACGTTATCAAGGTCTATTTGTGCTCTTTTAGCTAATTCAACGATTGCTTTCATGTCACAAGGTTTTACAGGGACAGCTATTTTTTGACCTTTTAAGTGTTCTTTAATTATGCCTCCCCACATAGTAGGGGCACAGTGCAATGAACCAGCTGTTTTTAAGAGGTCTTCTGAATTTGTAACGTATGTAGGGATTGCATCGTAAACGTCTTGACCTTTTTTGAGTGTTAATACGCCATCTACGAGTTTACTATCTAATAGATATTTAAATAAGGCTGTTACTGCGCCACCACACTCTCCCTTACTTAATATTTCAGGGTCGGAAGCTTGAACATAGTACATATCGCCCATAATTCCACCGTTTTATACTTTTATAATACTTTATAATATTGGAATATTTAGAATATTGGAATATTTTACAATATTTTACAATATTTTATGCTTTTATTCAAATTTTAATCTAAGTTAATAGGTTTAGATAAGAATTAGCAACGTGTTTAATAAGTAATTTTAAATTAAGTAAATTAAGTTAAATTAAATAAGTAAGTGAATTAAATTTAAAATAATAATTACTAATTAGCATTTTATTTCAATTTAATCAACTTATATCGTAATTTAAGCTTAATTAAGCTTTTTCAATCTTTACAGCACATACCTTGTACTCTGGTATCTTACAGTTAGGGTCTTGTGCAGGATTAGTTAAAGTGTTTGCCGCAGCTTCTGCGAAGTGGAATGGCATAAATACAACGCCTCTCTTGATGTTAGGTGTGATTCTTGCCTTAACTACAACTTCGCCCCTTCTAGTGGTTGCTTTAACTGACTGTTTATCCTTAATACCCATTTCCTTAGCATCTTCAGGGTGTATCTCAATGAAACCTTCTGAAAGCTCTTCATCTAAGTGTTTACTTCTTCTGGTCATTGTACCGGTGTGGTAGTGGAATATAACCCTTCCAGTTGTTAAAATCATTGGGTATTCAGCGTCTGGCAACTCTGCAGGGTCTCCATATTCAATAGGGAACATAACTCCTAAACCGTCAGCGGTTAAGAATTTTTCCTTGTGTAATATTGGAGTTCCTGGGTCTTCAGGGGTTTTGCATGGCCAGTGTAATCCATCTACACCAAGTCTATCGTAAGTCATACCTGCGTACTGAGGAGTTACTGAAGTAATTTCGTTGAATACTTCTTCAGGTGTGTTAAATTCGAACAATTCAGGGTGTCCCATCTTTTCTCCGATTAATTTAACGATTTCCCAATCTACCATAGCACCTTCTAATGGTTCTACAGCTTTGTGTACTCTCTGAACTCTTCTTTCAGTGTTTGAGAATGTACCGTCTTTTTCAGCCCAAGAAACACCTGGTAAAACTACATCTGCAATTTGTGCAGTTTCAGTTAAGAATAAGTCTTGAACGATTAAGAGGTCTAAATCACCTAAAGCGTGTTTTACGTGGTTTAAGTCAGGGTCTGAAACCATTGGGTTTTCTCCCATAACATATAAACATTTGATTTTTTTACCTGCTTCATCAAGCATATCAGGAATTGCGAAACCTGGGTTAGGGTCTAAATCAGTTTTCCAAGCTTCTTGGAATTTTTCCTGTGTTGCTGTTACATTTTGGTAACCTGGGTATACGTTAGGTAATGCACCCATGTCACAAGCACCTTGAACGTTGTTTTGACCTCTCAATGGATTAACACCAGTTCCTGGTCTTCCCATGTTTCCGGTAATCATTGCAAGGTTACAGCATGATTTTACGTTGTTAACTCCATGTATGAATTGAGTTATACCCATACAGTACAATAAGGAAGCAGCGTTTGCACTTGCGTACATTCTTGCAACTTCTTCAATATCTTCTGCAGGTACGTGTGTTATTTTTGAAACGTATTCAGGCGTATATTTTTCAACTGTTTTCTTAAGTTCTTCGTAATTTTTAGTTCTGTTTTTGATAAATTCCTCGTCGATGAGGTTTTCCTTAATAATTACGTGCATAATACCGTTTAACATAGCGGTATTTGAACCTGGAACTAACTGCAAGTACTTGTCAGCTTGTTTTGCTGTGTGTGTGTATCTTGGGTCGATAACGATAACTTTTGTACCGTTTTCTTTTGCCTTGATAATTCTTCTTGCAATTAAAGGGTGTTGTTCAAATGTATTCGAACCAATGATAAGAATGCAATCTGCTTCTTCTATATCAAGTATCGAATTTGTCATAGCTCCTGAACCAAATGCTTGGCCTAATCCTGCAACAGTAGCAGAGTGTCACAACCTCGCACAGTGGTCTACGTTATTCGTTTTCATAACTGCTCTTGCGAATTTCTGGAAAACATAGTTGTCTTCGTTTGTACATCTTGCAGATGAGAAAAATCCTACTTCATCTTTTCCGTAAGTTTTTAATTTGCTTACTATAAAGTCGATTGCCTCGTCCCAGGAAGCCTTAACTAATTCGCCGTTTTTTCTAATTAATGGGCTGTTAAGTCTGTCTTCTCTGTGCACAAATTCGTGGCAGTATGCTCCTTTAATGCAAGTTTTACCTTCGTTTACAGGGTGCCTTTTGAATGGGTTTGTACCAACTACTTTGTCGTCTCTAACAACTAAGTCGATACCACAACCAGTACCACAATAAGGACAGACCGTATGGACAAATTTTAGACCTGTCATAATATCACCGTATTAAATCATTTGTTGAATATTTTTAAAGTATATATGTATGATGTTAATTCATGTGTAAATATTGTATGCAGTATATGTATTGTATTTACTTGTAAATAAAGATGCCACCGCTAACATCTTCATGATAAATTGATAAATTTGATAAATAATTAGTTATAATGTAATATAATGTAATATTCAGTATATTTTTAAATTTTAATTAATGTATATTATTATCAATATAAGCTAAATCTAATGTAATATTTAGTGATGAAATTTTATGATAAAATCATAAATACAAATAAATTAGCAATAGAATTGTATCTGCATTTTAATATAAAACAAAATACGAGCATAAGATATAAGTTACAAAGATTGTAATTTATATCCGACTCGCAAAGATTGTCATATACTATATAATGCTTGAAACGTATTAATTTCAATTTTGTATTTGAAACGTATTTGAAATTTTTTATTTTTAAATGTGTATATATTAGAGTTAATTTAGAGTTGTATTTTGAAATATTCAATATTTTTTTGTATTTATTGACTTATCGTATTACACAGAGTTTCAGGTTATTCCATGTAACTTAAGTTATTTAGATTATTTAGGAAATACTTCATAAATCCTTTGAATTTACTAAATTTTTGAATATATTCGGATATCTAGGTGATTAACATACACGTCGTTAGGCTCGGATATGTTGTTAATTTAGACATTTAATATAGACTATGCAATTTAAACTTAAATCTCGGAGATTCAACCCAAATTGACGGCTTATTTAGTAAAATTTACTGACTCCATGTTAATTTTAAAAGGTGTCCGCAAGCATAACGAGTCGTTTATACTGCATCATCCAGATTTCAAAACTAACATAAATTCATTTGAAAATCTTTATTTTTTAGTTTTTAGATTCTATTTTACAATCGTGTAAGGTACTATACTCATTGTATTAAAATCTTTCTGTGTTTTTTAAGTATTTTTCCATAATTTACAGTTATTTTTTAAAAATATTCAAATAATTCAATCTTTTGATTAATTTATTAATAAATTAATTGTAATTCGCTAGTTGTTCAAATATTATTTGTTTATTTATAAATTAAACTACTTAATGGTCATTTAGTTATTAATTTTGATTACATTTTCACAAAAAATTAATGTATTTGTATTAAGTTCTTACAAAGCTCTTTTTAAGTTCTTACAATTAGGCATATTTAGTGTAAAATTACTTTAATTACTTTAATTACTTTAATTATTTAATTATTTAATTATTTAATTAAGTAAGTTTTGCAATTATACTAATTTTGTAATTTCTCCAGTAACGATGTCTATGATAAGACCTTCAACTTCTACGTCTTTAGGGATTGCAGGGTGGTTTTTAACTAACTCCACACCTCTTTTAACGTTTTCTTCTTCATCATCCATTTTACCTATCCAAGCATCGAAGTCTGTTGTAAAGTATGGATTTGCGCCTCTTCTTATCATTTCTTTCTTTATTTCTGCAGTGTCTGCCCCTGCCATTCCACAGTCAGTATGGCCAACTATGGCTATCTTTTCAGCACCTAAGCAGTATATAGCAACTACTAAAGACCTTAAAGCGTCTTCTGTTATGATATTTCCGGCATTTTTGATAACTTTTGCATCGCCTCTTTCGAGACCCATTTTTTCATTTAAAAAGTTTACAAGTCTTGTATCCATACAAGTTACTACTGCTAATTTCTTTTTTGGTCTGGCTTCTGCTCCGATAATTTCACCTTTACTACTCATTTGTATATAGAATTGTTTAATAACAATAAAAACTTGAAAAAATTGAAAATATAAATATGTTCTAAAATTATGATATTTTGTTTAAACTATATATTAGAGAGGTTAATTTAATGCTTAATATAATTCTGCAAAAAGCAGTGATAATAGGGTTTAATTATAGCTTAATGAATATTAAACGTATAATTAAATTGTTAGACTTTAAATGTTAGAATTAAATATTTACTTAGGCCATTGTGGCTTATTGGCAAGGATTATGGCTTAATTAATCCGATACCGTATATTTTAGGCTTCCACAATTTTGGAATACCTATGAACCCAAATAAATAATAATGTTTGGCTACAACGCCATATAATTCAACGATGTCGCCTTTTTTAATATCTTCGGGGATGGGGGCTATTAAATTGGCGTATATTTCACCGGAATTATCTTTTAATCGTATGGTTGGCTTTGCAGATACCCCATAGATAACTTTATCCAGGGTTCCAACCAACTTAACTTTTTCATTTACTTTGTCCTTAGTAATTTCTGAAATTTTATATTCTTTTGTCGAACCGATATATTGTGGCAGTAAATCGTTTGACAAATTTCTATTCATTTTAGAAACTTTTAGAGGAATTAATGTTAAACCCAAGATGAATGGAATACATACTACGAATAACCAAGGATTATTGGACTGTATGGTTGCCCACACAGAAAATGCCGTCCATATTATTAAAGAAGCTGTGGCTGAGGGTGTAGTTTTAGCGTGATATAATATCTCTTTAAAGCTTAATCCCGTTTTTATATTCATAGTTTCACCTTAGGTTTTAAAATTAATAATTTAATTAATAATTTAGTTAGCATTAATTATTAATTTAAATATAATTTAAATTTGGCGCATTATGCTATTACTATATTTTATGATTGTTTGATTGTCATTTAATATTAGTGATTAAATACAAATTAACAAATTCATATTGATTGGATTGTTACACTTTTACATAAAATGTAAATTTAAACAGATTATACAGTTCGTCGTAAAATCTTTGAGATATATCGAGAATATACTTTAATTTGGGAATATTTTGGGAATATTGTTTTATTGGAATATATGTTTAGATTTACTAATTAAATACTGTAATTATTTAGTTTTTGATTTAAACAAATGTGCATTAGTTTAAAATTATTATCTACGTTTATTATCTAATAAATAATAAATAAGGTATTAATAAGGTATTAATTTACTAAATTGATAATTTATTAATATTTGGGGATATATTAATAAATTTTAAATTATTTAATAAATTAAATTTTTTTGCTGTATGCGTAGTGGTAAACCATAGCTACAAAGATAACTGCACCTAATATGTTACCGATAGTTACTGGAATAATATTCCAAATCCACCAGTCAGCTACTGTAACACCAGCTCCTAACATCATACCAGCAGGTATGAAGTACATGTTAGCCACACAGTGCTCAAATCCTGTAGCAACGAAGGCCATAATCGGGAACCATATCATAATAACTTTACCGAGGATACTTGTAGCAGCCATTGAACCAATAACAGCTAAGTTAACTAACCAGTTACAACCAATACCTTTAAGTAATGCTGCTAACCAGCCCATACCGCCTGCAGCCATGTAAGGTAAAACCTTAGCTTCAGCGGTTGCGATAGCGCTCTGACCGAATGCGTTAACTGTGGCAGCACCTGTTGATTTGTCGAATGATTGTAATGGCCCATATGCCATTAAGAAAGCATATAATAATGAACCAATAAGGTTACCAATATAAACATAAATCCATACTTTCATCAATTTTGAGAATGATGTTTTCTTTTGGAACATAGCAACTGGTAAGAGCATCATGTCTCCTGTAACTAATTCCATACCGGTTATAATAATTAAAACCAAACCCACAGGGAACACAGCTGCAGCCATGAATTTACCGAATCCTGCACCCATTGCTGCACCGATACCAGTACCTACAACAGTAGCAAGTCCACCACCCATAGCGATGTAAGCTCCACCCATGATACCTCTTAAAAGAAGTTGGTCCATTGATAAATTACCTTTGGTTTGTCCTGCATTTCCTGCAATGTCAACCATTTTGTCAGGCGGGTTCATGTCAACCATAATATTACCTCCAAATATAATAATATTATCTTTAGTTCAAATAATAACTATTTTAATATCTTTCTAATATTTCTTTAATATTTAATTAAATATTTGATAGTTATTTAACAATTAATTAACATTTTAACATTATTTTCTATATTAGATATATTTTATATTCAATATTCAATATTTAGGTATTAAATATTTGAACAAATTATCTGATACTGAATCTTTGAACAGTTTCTTCGTTCAACATTACCCTTCACAATTTATTCATTTGTGGTCTTGTGGTCTTGTGGGGTACTATCCTCACATATGTAAGTATAAATATAAATAGGTATCAGTTCAGTTCATATCAAAAACGTTATATAGTAGTTTTTTAAGCTTTCTACCTCGTAATTGCTTTACATTGCATTATTGGAATTGTTAATATAATGTAGTTAACTATTGAATAAATTAATCTAGAGATTATTCAATTATAAGTCAATTTATATTGTATATATCGATTACAATTCTGAATAGTTAAGCAATTAGATAATCAAATGAGGTATTTAAAAATATTAATAATCCATGTGTTTTTACAAGCTTTTGATTAAAAATAATAAAAATGAAAATAATATAATTGTAATATAATATAATTGTAATATAATGTATTGTAACTATTATTTTACCAATTTATTTTAAAGTTAATATAACTTTCTTACGTGAGGCTAAAAATTAATTAAAAATTTTATAATTTTATTATGTATATATTATTTATTATTTTACGTATGTATCTTATGTATTATTATATGTATTTAATTATTTATTTAATTATGTATTATTCTACACTTTGGGTTTTTGGATTATCCCATCACAAATTGTCCTTCGTCTGCTTTCACAGCTGTTCCATACCCCAATAATTCTCCATCTGTATATACCAAAGTAAATCCTATTAATGCAAAGCCACCTTCTTTAGCTTTTACAAGCGCTTCTAGGGCTTGTACAATCTCGTCAACGTTTGCATTTTTTGAAGTAGCAGAAACTATGCCTAATGTGTATAGCTCCACCCCTGGAATTTGGTTGGCAGTAGTTATTATAAATGTATCTTCAAAAACCATTTTTACACCTTTGCTATATATACAGTACCCCTAAGACCATATAATATTTTTTTAAAAGATTGTATATATAATTTTCCATATGGTTCTATATGCGGTATAATTATTTAAAAAATTTAGAAATATGATAAAATAAACTAACTTTAGGTAAATTAAGTTAAAATAGCTGAAATAACTAAAAATAATTAATAAATAAAAAAATAATAAATAGAGAATATTAGATAATATTAGATAATATTTTAATTACCCAATATCAATTTTTCATCACCTAAAGGCACATAATTATTATTTTCAAATTCAATGAATTGTTCCCATTTTTCTTTACAACAATCATATTGTCCATTTTCATAATCTAAAAGTTCTATATCTTGTGTTATTGTGAAATCTCCCAAAATTTCCTTAATTTTTGAGTTACATTCGCAATCTAATATGTTGTGAGCTCCTCTTTTTGAAGGTATACCTGAAGTATCGCACATTACTAAAGCGTTAGGATTTGCTTGTTTTACTTCTTTTACAATTTTTAAGAGACTTAATAAATATGGCGGTCTGTATTGGTTCTTTTTCCATAACATTTCGATTATGGTTCCTTTGTGAATTGAAGCAGGACAGAATGAAATTCTACTACTTCCTAATTCGATACATTTATTTGCAGAGGCTATTGCATCATTTATTGCATCCTGCTCGGTTATGAAAGGCGGTTTTATTAAAATATAGCATTTCATACCTACGTCGTACTTTTTAGCTACATTAAACGCATTTATGATTGTTTCATTTGAAACTCCTTTGTGTATTGCAATATTTCTTATTTGCTCGTTAAAGGATTCGATACCGACCCCGATTTCGATGTTTATGTCTTTAAGGTTATCTCTAATAAATTTCATATTTTCATCGTTTATGAATTCAGCACGTGATTCGATTGCCACTTCTTTTATATTGTAGCCCATTTCTCTTAATTCATAAATTTTACTAAATATGTATTTTTGAGCATCCTTTGTAATCTCGAACTCATCTAAAAAGCTTCCTGATGTAAACATTTTTATTGAAAAGCCTTTTTTAAATTTTTTGTTAAGTGTTTTTATATTTTCAGCTTTTTCTTCATCGGTCGCATCTTCTTTTATATTTAAATTTCTTTCGAGTGCCTGCGTAAATTGTTTTATAATGTTTTCAGTGGAAATATCAACAGGCGAAGCATCCATTAAATAACTGCACATTGTACAGCCCCCGCTTACATATGCCCACTTACAACCTTTTGTTCGCAAAATAATTGTAAAACTGTTACCCATTGTTTGGTCTACAAAGATATCATCCTGTATCCAGGTAGCAATAGCCCTATCAGGGTCTATTTCTTTTCTTTTCCTTAGTTGTCTTGCCCTATTTTCTTTTAAAAATTTTTCCATTTCTTCCATATCAATAAATTTGGTCATCATCTTACCTTTAATATTTAGTTTTAATATTTAATTTTAGATTATATATTAATTACTTTATTTATTTTTATTTTTTATATTATTCTTATACTATGATACAATATACTAAAATATATATTGTATTTAAAGTCTTAAATATCCCATATTATAGTAAACTACACTTCCGTCAGCGTCTAAAATTGCAACTATCAGTTGCTTCTTAACGGAATGAGCCACCCTAACAAAACCTGTCATTTCGGATAATTCGCAAGGCATTTCTTCAGTGAAAACCTTCACAAGATATTTAGAGTGTATCTCATCAATATTGTTCCTTTCGTAAAGTCTGAAATCTGAACCGTATTTTAAACCAGTTCTAACTGTATAGCCCCTCGTCCTCAAATCTTTATATACTAAGTATTTTGAGCATAATTTTGGACTTATTTCGTTTACTATTTCGAATAGCTCCTCAAAATCAATTGTTTTGTACCCTTCTCTTTTATTTCCTTTTGCTACTACTATCCATTCCTTATATGTAAGATATAGACCCTCTACTAGTGACAATGATAAAAAATTATCGTGCAATTCTCCGTATCGTTTTTCGTTTAGTCTTGAAATTGCATTCCTATCATGTACTAATATCCTATCATCCACTAATTTTGCAGATGCGGTTTTTTTAACCTTTTTTCTTGCCATATTATCACGTGTTTTATTATTCTATATTTTAAATTGTAAAATTATTTAAAGTATGAAACTGTATTATTATTCTAAATTAGTATTATATAGTATATATTCTTAGTTATTATTGAAATTTAATCCTTTGATTTTATTTATATAAAAGAGTATAAAACTAAAAATAAGTTAAAAATAAATTAAAAATTATTATGAAGGCTATGTTATGAAAGTTTTAGTAATAGGTACTGGTGCAGCAGGCTTAACAACTGCGTCTACAATAAGAAAATACAATTCAGACATTGAAATAACCGTATTAACACAGGAAAACTATATTGCATACTCCCCTTGTGCAATCCCTTACGTTATAGGTAAGGAAATCAAAGATTTTAAAACAATTGTTATGCACGAACCGGAAGATTATGCAAAGAAAAACGTGGAAATTCTCATCAACTCTGAAGTAGTTGACATTAACGCTGACGAAAAAACCGTTGTATACAAAAAAGCTGACGAAATAAATGAAATAAAATACGATAAATTAGTTCTCGCAACCGGTGGAACTCCATTTATACCACCTATCGAAGGCGTAAACTCCAAAGGTGTATTTAAAGTAAGAACAATCCAAGATGGGATGGATATTCAAAACTACATCAACAAAAATGGCGTTAAAAAAGTAGTTGTAGCTGGAGCGGGTGCTATTGGTATGGAAATGGCATACTGTTTAAAAGAAATTGGCATTGATGTATCTGTTATCGAAATGGTACCTCAAATATTCCCAAGAGCTTTAGACCCAGATATGGCAAAAATTGTTCAAAATTACTTAGAAGAAGAAAATACTTCTGAAGATGCAAAATTAAATATCATACTTGAAAAACCTGTTGGAAAAATAATAGCAGATGACAATGGCGCTGTTTGTGGCGTTATGGTTGGCGAAGAAACCCTTGAAGCTCAAATGGTTATTATGTCAACCGGCGTAAGGTCAAATATTGCACTTGCACAAAAAGCAGGCTGTAAAATTGGCAGATGGGCAGTTTTAACAGATGAAATCATGGAAACAAGTGTTGCTGATGTTTACGCAGTAGGTGACTGTGTCGAAGTAGTAGACGCTATTACTGGAGAGCAAACACTTTCACCGTTTGGAACTACAGCAGTTAGACAAGCAAAAGTAGTTGGAAAAAACATTGCAAAATTAGAAAATGCACCAGTTTCAAAACCTGTTTTAAACAGTAATGTAACCAAAATAGGTAAATTAGAAATCGCAGGAACTGGTATGTCTGAAATTGGAGCTGGTATGAACAACATTGAAGTAATTACCACAATTACGAAATCAGCATCTAGAGCAAGATACTACCCTGGCGGAAAACCAATCTACATTAAATTAATCGTTAAAAAAGATGACAACAGAGTTATTGGTTGCCAAGCAATTGGTGAAGAGCGTGTTACCGAAAGAATCGACGCAATGTCCATTGCCATAAGTAAAGGTGTTACTGTTGAAGAATTGGCAAATATGGAATTTTCATACGCTCCACCAGTATCAATGGTTGTAGACCCGTTATTCTTAGCAGCGGAAAACACAGTTGAAAAAATTAAAAAAGAAAATCAATAATTTATTAATTTGATTTTGATTTTGATTTTTTTATTGAAATAAGTAGAAAAAAAGAGTATATTATTCTTTATTTTTAATTTATTTTATAGTTTATATTTTATTCCATTTTTTATTTATTTATTTATTATTTTATTTATTACTAGTTTTATTCCATTTGTTTTATTTTTTATCGTGTACTGCTTCCCTAACTGTTTTAGCAATGTTTGAAGAGTGGTCTGAAATTCTTTCGAGGTAACTTATAACATCTAAAAATACAATTCCTGCCTTGGGACTGCATTGTTTGGCCTTAAGTCTTTTAATATGTTTCTTACGATATGCTTTTTCTAATTTATCTACTTCATTCTCTAAATAGATAACTTCTTCGATTACTTCTAAACTTGTAGATTTGTAAGCATCCATAGTCTTTGAATAGGTTGAATCTATCATATCATACATTTCGTTTAAATCTTTTAGCGCATCTTCGCTGAATGAAAGATTTTCCTCAATCATATATTCAGCTTTTTCTGCGATTTCTTCTGCAATATCCCCTATTCTTTCTAAATCTGTAACGGTACTTGTAAGAACTGAAATTTTAGCGTGTTGTTCATCCGATAAACTTTTATTTGACAATTCTATTAAATTTACTGTTAATTCATGTGCCATTAAGTCAATTAATTTTTCCTTTCTCTTTACTTTTTCAACTAATTTCATATCTTTGTTTAATAGTGCATCCATTGAATAATCAATACTTTTACCAACTGTTTTACCCATCCTTAAAACTTCTTTGGAGATTAAAAGTAACCCGATAGAAGGTGTTTCTTCAACAATACGTTTGTCCACGTACTTCATAGGCTTCATTTCTCTTTCATCTTCTTGAATAGGTAATATCTTCTCTGCAACGTATACGAAATAACCTGCGAAAGGTAATAACATCAAAGTGTTTGCAACGTTAAACAGGGTGTGAGCGTTTGCAATTTGTCTTTGAATATCCGTAGTACTTAAACTTTGTATAAAACCTATTATTGGAGTTACGTAGATTAAAATCATAAATATCGAAGTACCGATTAAGTTAAACAACAAGTGCATGATTGCTGCCCTTTTAGCGTTTCTACTTGCCCCAATACTTGAAAGAATTGCTGTAACACACGTACCAATGTTTTGACCGAAGATAATAGGGAATGCAACTTCTAAAGACATACCACCTGAAGCAGCAACTGCTAAAAGCAAACCTGTAGTTGCGCTACTACTTTGAAGAATTACTGTAATGATAAAACCTACAAAAATACCCAAAAATGGATTTTCTAAGTTCATCAACATTTCTTCGAACATAGGTGTCCCAGCTAAAGGCTTTAAAACCGCTGACATCATAGCCATACCTAAAAACAATATACCAAAACCAATTAAAACTTCGGCAGTATCTAAGTGTTTTCTCTTTTTTGATGCAAGGTATAATGCAACCCCTGAAGCTACGATTAAAGGTGCTATGTGAGTCAATTTGAAAGCTACCAATTGAGCTGTTACTGTGGTACCTATGTTAGCACCCATAATGACCCCGATAGCCTGGTAGAGACTCATTAAAGATGCGTTAACAAAACCAACAACCATAACCGTGGTGGCACTACTACTCTGTATAATCATAGTAACTACGGCACCCACTAAAACGCCCATATATTTATTTTTTGTAAGTACTTCTATCATTTTTTTAAGCCGGTCTCCTGCGACCTTTTGAAGACCTGTACCCATTAAAGTCATGCCGTAAAGAAATAAGGCAAGACCTCCGACAACTCCTGCTACAGTTTCAAACAAAACGGTTTCATACATGATTGACTACCTCTAGGTATCAAATTTAGATTTTTTATTATATTACGAATTATTGGATATGTTTAATATTTTTAGTATTTAAATCATTATAAAATCCTAATTAAAATCATAGTTTAAAATCTCATATATATTAAATATATTTATCAATTATGTTTCTCATTTCCTTGGATGAATTGACAATATCTTCCGAATTTAAAATTGCAGAAATTACCGCAAGTCCTTGAATATCGCAATTAAGCACATCTTCACAATTTTGATGACTAATACCCCCAATTGCTACGATAGGTAGATTAACAGACTTAGAAATGTTTCTTAAACCATCTACTCCCAAATATCGCGCATCCAATTTGGTGTTTGTTGAATAAACAGCCCCTACACCCAAGTAATCAGCACCTGCATTTATACCATAATTAGCTTCGGCAATGTTATATGCGGAGGAACCAACAATCAAGTTTGGTGCTATCTCTTTTACATGTTCCACTGGCATATCATCCATACCCACGTGAACTCCATCGGCATTAGATGCTATGGCAATGTCTAATCTATCATTTACAAAAAAGAGCGCATCGTAATCCGTAGTTAATTTTCTTAAACTCTTGGCAGTATCTAAAAAATATCTGGTAGATACATTTTTTAGTCGCAATTGTATTGACGTAGCCCCGCCTTCTAATGCTTGTTTAACTTGGTCTACTTCGCTACCAAAACGGCTATCTGTTATTACATATAATTTCAATTTGTCACTAAAGCTCATAGTTTGCACTCTACTGTGGTATATGTTTATTATGTATTTGTCATACACAATATGCACTATTTAGCACTATTTAGCACTATTTTATCATGTTTTTATCGGGTGTCATAATTTATACTATTTTTAATAATTTATTTTAAACCTTATTTTATTTATAGTTAATTTAGATAATTATATGTCACAAAGGTAGAATTGTAATTCCTAAAATATGAAATTAATTACCCTTTTAAGATACATAGTATTTTAAATATATATAATTTACGGTAAGCTACTATTTCAATTAGTAAATATTACCAAATTAAACTAAAAAAACTAAAAAAACTAAAAATAATTTATAAATTTGTTAATATTATATTTTATTATATTTTATTATATTTTATTATATCATGGTATAGTATAATATATTTTATTAAATATTATAGTGTTCAATTTTCATACCATCTTTTAAAACATTTTTATTCATTAAGTAAAGCCAGTCATACATTTTTACGCTGAAACTACCAGGGTATGGCGCTTCTAAAACTGCTTTTTCAGCACATAATCCGTAGGTGGATAATGCAGAAGCTACAGCTTTTGGAGTTCTCTCAACTGCGGAGAATGCACCTATAACGCAAGTACTTGCACAACCTGTGCCTGTAACTTTACTTAACATCTCGTGACCGTTTTTAACTGCAAAATACTCGTTATCTGCTTTATTTGCGATGTAGTCAACTTTTCCAGTCACTGCCACGGTTGTGTTGAACTCTTTTGAAGCATTTAAACAGGTTTCAAGTGCTTCTTCGGAACCACATTCTGCACTATCTACGCCTCTTGTTTTACCGTGTTCACCCAAAAGTGCGGTTATTTCTCCGAAATTACCCCTGAGGGTTGTAATATTTCCAATGTCCAATAATTCAAGAGCTAAATTAGTTCTTAATTTTGTAGCTCCTGCACCCACGGGGTCAAGAGTTATAGGTTTATCCAATTCAGTAGCTATTTTTACAGCTTTTTTCATTGATGGAATCCAGTATTCGTCGAGTGTTCCAATGTTTATAACCAAACTACTTGCTATTGCAACCATTTCATCTAATTCATCTTTTGCATGTGCCATAACTGGGGAAGCGCCCAATGCAAGCAATGCGTTAGCGGTAGAATTCATAACCACATAGTTTGTAATACTTTGAACCAATGGATTCATTTCTCTTACTTTTCCCAAATATTCATAATAATTTAAACTCATAAATATCCCTTTTTTATATTTTAGTAATATTTTTATTTTTCTTTATTTTATTTTTAATAATTATTTGTCTATTTGTCTAATTGTCTATTTGTTTTTTAGATATCATATTATTTATATATTTTCTATCTATCATTATTATTAATTATAAATATAATCTAGCAATTATAATTGAATTATTTAAAACAACACTTAATCCAATTATTTTATTTTGTAAAGCAACATTCCGACGTAAGTTATATATACTTGTATCGGAAATATATTTCCGATAGAGATAAGTATTATAAATAATAACTAATCATTAACAAAAACAAAATACAAGATATGCAACGGGAGGCAAAACATGACTTCACTTGAGATGGCATTAGAATACATAAAAATCAACAACGTGAAATTTTTAAGATTCCAATTTGTTGATATACACGGTGAACCTAAAAATATCGCATACCCTGTAAAATTAGGAACAGCAGATGGCGAAGAAGAATTAATGGGTGTTTTAGAAAACGGTCTTTTCTTCGACGGTTCTTCAATTGAAGGATTTGTTGAAATTGAAGACTCTGACATGGTTTTAAAACCGGACTTATCAACATTGTCAGTTTTACCATGGAGACCTTCTGAAAAATCAGTTGCAAGAATAATTTGTGATGTATACAGGAAAAACGGAAAACCATTCGAAGGCGACCCAAGAGGTTGCTTAAAAAGAGTTTTAGCAGAATTTAAAGAAGAATTCAAAGGAGAATACTTTGTAGGCCCTGAACCAGAATTCTTTATCTTGAAAAACGAAAATGGCAAATGGGTACCTGGAGACGACGCAGGATACTTTGAATTAGAACCATTAGACGAAGGAAATGATTTAAGAAGAAACATCGTATTTGCATTAGAAAACTTAGGTTTCCACGTTGAAGCTTCACACCACGAAGTAGCACCAGGTCAGCACGAAGTTGACTTTAAATACGACAATGCAGTTAAAACTGCTGATAGTGTGATAACCTTTAAAACAACAATTAAAACACTTGCAAAACAAAGCGGTGTACTTGCTACATTCATGCCTAAACCATTCTTCGGTATGAACGGAAGCGGTATGCACTGTAACCAAAGTATATGGTTAGATGGAAAACCATCATTCTACGATGAAAACAACGCTCACCAATTAAGTGACATCTGTTTAAGCTACATTGGTGGTATCTTAGAGCATACAAAAGCACTTGTATCAGTTACAAACCCAACCGTAAACTCATACAAAAGATTAGTTCCTGGATACGAAGCACCTGTAAACATCGCATGGGCAAACAGCAACAGAACTTCCATAATTAGAGTTCCTGCAGCAAGAGGAAAAGGTACAAGAGTTGAATTTAGAGCTCCTGACCCAGCATGTAACCCATACTTGGCATTCACTGTTATGTTAGCAGCAGGTCTCGACGGTGTAAGAAGAAAATTAATTGCGCCAGAACCAGTTGAAAAGAACATCTTTGCAATGTCAGAAGCAGAAAAAAGAGAAGCAAACATTGATTCAGTTCCTTCAAACTTATATGATGCTATCGAAGAATTAAGACAAGACAAAGTACTTAAAAAAGCACTCGGTGACCATATCTTCAATAAATTCATTGAAATCAAAACAAAAGAATATGACGCATACAGAACTGCTGTTACCGATTGGGAATTTAACAAATACGTAAGAATTTAATATTAAATCTAATATATACTTTCTTTTATTATTTTATTATTTTTTATATTTATTATTTGATATTTTATCATTTTACAGTTGTTTCAAATTGAAATAATAATTATAAAATTATATATACTATTTTTCACTATTTTGATTTAATAATTAATTCAATTAAAAATTAATTTAATACCTTTAAGATATATTTGTTTTATTATTTTCAATATACAATTAGGATTACAGTTACAATCCCAAATGTATAATTAAATAGTTAATTACATATTACAATAAAATTTTATGGTGTAATAATGGCAAAATTTATAATGGTTGCAGGAACAGCTTCCAATAGTGGAAAAACGGTCATGGTTTCAGGAATTTGTAGAATGCTAGCTAATAAGGGATATAAAGTAGCTCCTTTTAAATCTCAAAATATGAGTTTAAACTCGAGAGTTAGTGTAGAAGATGGGGAAATAGCAGTAGCCCAATATACACAGTCTGTTGCGGCAAAAGTTGAACCTTCAACGCATTTTAACCCAGTACTTTTAAAACCGAAAGGCAATTTCACTTCACAGGTTATAATTCACGGTAAACCATACAAAAACCTTGATTATAATGAATATAGGAACGAAAAAGATTACTGCATTGAAAAAATAAAAGAAAGTCTTGATTATTTAAATAAAAATTACGATTATGTAATAATGGAAGGCGCGGGTAGCTGTTGTGAAATTAACCTATTAGAAGACGATATAGCAAACCTAAGGGTTGCAGAAATGGCAAATGCAGACGTGCTTTTAGTTTCCGACATTGATAGGGGCGGTGTGTTTGCATCACTTTATGGTACAGTTGAACTTTTACCTGAAAACTGGAGAAAGTTGATAAAAGGCTTCATAATAAACAAATTTAGAGGAAATGCGGATGTTTTAACTGATGGGTTCAAAAAAATAACCGAACTAACAAATATTGACGTTGCGGGACTTATACCATACGATGAAAGCTTAATACTTCCAGAGGAAGATAGCCAAGCTATCCAATCTAAAAAGGTATTTGGAAATATGTCTAGTCCTATCGAAGTAAATGTAGTAAAATTCTCAAAAATAGCTAACTTTACGGATGTTGACGCTCTTTCAACCGACGCAAGGATTAAATTTGTTGATTTTAATGAAGATATTACCGGGGACATGTTGATTTTACCAGGAACAAGATGTTCAACCTTAGAAATGGATAAATTAAAAAATAGCGGTATGGATAAAAAAATAAAGGAATATATTGATAACGGCGGTATTGTGTTAGGTATTTGTGGCGGTTATCAGATGATGGGTAGCAAAATAATTGATGAAGATAAAATAGAATCAGAAATCGGTACAATTGAAGGTTTAGGACTCTTTGATATCTGTACGGAATTTAAAAAGGAAAATAAAAAAGTAATTAAAAATTCAAAAGGCATATTGTACTTAAATGCCCCTGAAAAAAATAAAGAAAGCGATAAACAAAGTAACGATAATACTTCAAAATTTGAAGTAACAGGCTATGAATTACATGAAGGCATAACACACGTTAATGAATTTAGTAGTCTTAAAGAGTGCGAATTAATAAGATTAAGCGAAGGCTTTGGAAATAATGGCAAAGGATTTGACGGTATGATTAAATCAGACGGTAAATCATTAGTAATAGGTACTTATTTACACGGGATATTAGAAAATAAAGAATTTAAGGAGTATTTATTAAATTTAATAATTAAAAGAAATAATTACAGCTATGAATTGTCAAAAAAATCTGCAAATGAGATATTTGATGAAAATTTAGACAAACTAGCAAAAATAATTGAAAATAGCATAAATTATGATTTTGAAGGAAACAATGATAAAATAATGATAAAATAATGATAAAATAATGATAAAATAATAATATGTAAATTAGGGATAATATGGATAATATAGATAATATGGATAATATAAATAGTATAAACAATTTTAGTAGTACTAATACTAAAAAGAAAAACGTAGAGTTGTTATCCCCTGCTAGGGACTTATCCGGACTAATAACTGCATATAATAACGGCGCAGATGCTGTCTATTGCGGTTTAAAAGAACTTAGTATGCGTGCAACCACGAAAAACTTTGAAAGAGACGAACTTGTGCAAGGTGTTAAAATTGCACGAGAAAATGACAAAAAAGTTTATTTATGCACTAATACGGTTCTATATGAAAATGATTTGCAAAAAGCACTTGAAATATTAGATTTTGCAAAATCTGCAGAAGTTGACGCCGTTATAGTAAGTGATTTAGGACTTATGCAAGAAGCAAAAGAAATGGGGCTTGAAGTACACGTGAGTGTACAGAATAATATAACAAATTCCCTTTCTGCAAAATTCTTTTCAAAATTTGCTGATAGGGTTGTTCTATCAAGAGAATTAAGTTTAAATCAGATAAAGGAAATAAAAAACAATTTAAACTCTCAAAAAGTTAATTTGGAACTTGAAGGTTTTGTACACGGTGCTTTATGTGTTGCTATGAGTGGTAGATGCTTTTTAAGCTCTTATTTATTTAATAGGCACGCTAACTGTGGAGATTGTTTACAACCTTGCCGTAGAAGTTGGAAATTAGTAAATGAACATTCAGACGGCACCCATGAATTAATCTGCGAAGGTAAATACTTATTATCTCCAAAAGACTTGTGCACCATTGAACACGTGCCAGAACTTATGGATGTGTTTGACTGCTTTAAAATCGAAGGTAGGGCTAAAAACCTAGATTATGTAATGAAAACCACTAAAATTTATAGGGAAGCCATAGATTCTACTTATAATGGCAATTATTTAGAGAAAATCCCTTATTTCCTGAAAGAACTTCAAAAAATTTATAATCGTGAATACGATACAGGATTCTATTTCAGAAATACTTGCAATTCAGTTCACGATTTACAGTATGAAATAGAAGGTAATGCTTCACCATATAGAAAAATTGAAGCTGGAAAAGTTGTAAATTACTATAAAAAGGTTGGAGTAGCCGAAATTAATTTAACGAATGACATTGAAAACGGTGATGAGCTAATAATAACTGGTGAAACCACAGGTTGTGTGGAACAGGTTGTTAACTCAATGCAAATTGATGGAAAAATTGTAGAAAAAGCTTTAAAAGGTCAAAACGTGGGTTTAAAAATAGATAACCTTGTAAGAGAAAACGATAGAGTTTTTTTATTAAAAAAAGAACATAATAAGGAAATTTAAATATCCTTATTATTTTTTTATACTATTTTTATTTTATTAATTTTTATATTACTTTATATTACTTTATATTATTTTATATTATTAATTCTTACTTAACCATTCAGCGACTTCTTTTGCCCAGTAAGTGATTATAAATTCTGCTCCGGCTCTTTTAATACTTAAAAGTGTCTCAAATACTGTTTTTTTCCGGTCTAACCAGCCTTTTTCAGCGGCTGCTTCAATCATTGAATATTCACCGCTTACACAGTATCCACCGACTGGTATATTGTAATTATCTCTTGCCAATCTTATAATATCCAAATACGGTAAAGCGGGTTTTACAAGCAATAAATCTGCCCCTTCTTCGATGTCGAGCTCTATTTCCCTAAGAGCTTCCCTTGAGTTGGCAATGTCCATTTGGTAAGCTTTTCTATCTCCAAATTGTGGCGTACTGTCTGCTGCATCCCTAAAAGGTCCATAAAATGCTGAAGCATACTTTGCTGAATAACTCATAATTGAAACATTTTTGTAGTTGTTTTCCTCGAGTACCTTACGAATTTCGTATACTCTACCATCCATCATATCTGATGGGGCTACGATATCCACACCTGCTTTAGCATATGAAAGTGCTATTTTGGCCAAAATTGGGAGTGTCTCATCGTTTAAAACTTCTCCATCTTTTGATATAATACCACAATGCCCGTGAATTGTGTATTCACACATACATACATCAGCAATTATAATTAAATCATCGTTTAATTTTTCTTTTACCTTTCTAATAACTTCCTGAACTCCGCCGTTATCGTCATATCCTGACGAAGCTATTTCGTCTTTTTCTTTTGGAATACCAAATAAAATAACTGCGGGAACACCTAAATCGGCTATTTCTTCACATTCTTTTACTGCGGCATCAATTCCAAATCTATATTGATTAGGCATGGAAGAGATAGGTTTTTTTTCATCATTGTTTAAAGTTTCGTCGATGAAAATAGGCATTATTAAATCATTTACTTTTAAATCGGTTTCTCGTACTAAATCCCTAATTTTTTGAGTTTTTCTTAATCTTCTTGGTCTAATTATCATAAAATCACCTTAATTATTATTCTTTAAATTATTCATTATTAATTTATATTTTTGTTATTTTATCGTTTTATTTTATTATTACTTTTATTATTACTTTTATTATTACTTTTATTATTACTTTTATTATTTTATCATTATTTTCATTTTATATATTTTCGTAATATTGATATATAAATATAACAAATTAAATATAACAAGTTACATAATAGGTAATGCAATTAATTAGTTTTTACGTAGGATTTTATATATATTTAACATTATAAACATAATTAAAATAAATTATTAAACAGAACTTTGAGGTTAATTATGAAAATGAATTCTGTTGAAAGTAACGATAGGGAAGTAGTTATACGATTTATGCGAGCAGTTGACCAAAACTCCGTTATTTCATTGATAACTGCTATTGATAAGGAAATGAACAACGGCGTAGACAGGTTTAAATTACTCATTTCATCACCAGGCGGGGATGTTACGGCGGGATTAAGTGCATATAATTATTTAAAGGGCATACCTGCTTATGTAACAACCCATAACTTTGGAAGCGTTGACTCAATCGGTATCGTTATATTTTGTGCAGGTCGGGAAAGATACGCATCGCCACAGTCAAGGTTTTTAATTCATGATGTTAGGTCAGTTTTTAGTAGTACCTCTAATTTAGGGGAAAAAGATATCGAAGAGCGTCTAAAATCCTTAAAAGTTGACATGGAAAACATTTCAAAGGTTATATCCACCAATAGTAATCTAGAAGCCTCACAAATTCAAGAATTCATGCTTGAAAGAACTACACTCAATCCTGACGAAGCCGTTAATATGGGATTGATAACAGAAATACGTTCTGAATTATATTCTAAAAGAAGTAAGATAATTTCAATACATTAATTTATATAATTATATAAATTATATAAATTATATAACGTATATATAAATTATATATACAATTATATTTTTTAACCATAATTTCTATTTTATAATATGAATTTATAACAGGATTACGATATTGTAATTCAAAATCTATAAATATAATAAAAAGTTTAATATCATTAAACAATTAACAGTTATAGGCAGTTTATGTTTGAGATAATTTAAATTTAAGATAATTTAAAATTTAAAATTAGAGTCTATAGAATATGATAATATCTAATAAAATCTAATAGAATCTAATATTAAGTAAAACAAATTAAATTTATAAAATTTACAATGAGGAAAAGTATGTTTGAATTTATTACTTCGATTTTTGATACTATATGGAATGCGTTTATTGGGGCAATGAATGTCGTATTTTTGCCTTTAGTAAATAGTATGGACCCAGCACTATTTATTTTAGCAACTGCATTCATAGTATCTTTTATAATTAACTTAGCAACTAAATTTTTGGTTAATCAGGATAGGATGGCTGAAATAAAAGAAGAAATGCAAGCTTTCCAGAAAAAAGCAAAAGCTGCAGGAAGAGACCCTGAAAGAATGCAAGAATTACAAAAGGAACAGATGGAAATGATGGGCACTCAGATGGAAATGATGAAAATGAGTTTCAAGCCTATGATATATACATGGGTTCCAATTATTGCGATATTTGCTTATTTAAGGTACGTATTCGATGTAAACGGTGTTTACCATTTGGCAAATCCTGCGTGGAATGGTGCAATCGTTGAATTACCAGTTATTATTTCAAAAATCTTATTCATTGATATATGGCACTGGATTGGTGGAATATTCTACAGAGGCGGTTTCGAAATAATTTCAGGAACTGTTTTGGGCTGGTTAGGCTGGTACATACTTTGTTCAATGGGTACATCAATGTTACTAAGGAAACTTATGGGAATTAAATAATTAAATTAACTTAATATCTTTTTTAAATTTTTAAAATAGTTTAACATGTTTTTATCATTTTTAATATTATTTTAATGTTCAAATCAAATAAAAACTAATATATTAGATGAACTAATAACTTATTAAAATAGTGTAAAAATAAAAAATAAAAAAATAAAACTAATATAAAAATTAATTACTGGTGAATGTATGGTCAATATTAAACCCTACAAAGTTATTTCAGAACTTAAAGAACAGCATGGATTGTCCGATGTTGAAAAAATATTACTCGGTACTGACGGAAGCATTACTAACTTATTAGAAATCATTTTTGAAGGTAAGGTTGTTGTAAAAACCGTTTATCAAGAAATAATCGATAATGTTAATCATAGGGCAGTTGCCCTCTATGTTAATGAAGTACCTTTGATATACGCCACGTCAAAAACCCCATTAATCAATATTGAAGACTATTATATACGAGAAAGCGTTAAAAAAGACCTCCTTTCTGCAGACATACCAATCGGCAAAATTCTAAAAATTCATAACTTAGAAACCCGTAGAGAAATCGAAAAGATTAGCGTTTCAGAAATACCTGAAGATGCTAAAAATTTATTAAATCCTATTCGGGAAGAATTGCCTCAAAGAAAATACTATATAATCCATAATAGTAAGCCAATTATGGAAATTGATGAATATTTCAATATTGAAGACCATTTAAAAAATTAAAATAAAATAATAAAATAATAAAAAATAATATGAAAAATTAAAATATAAATTAAATAAAATTAATTATTCTATTTTTAAAATTTTTAAGATATGACTTAAATCTTTTTCGTCAATACAGTAGTCTGCAATATCTTTTAAAACAGGTTTTGCACAGAATGCGATTCCTAAACCTGCAATATTAAACATACTGATGTCATTTGCTCCATCGCCAACTACCACGGTGTCTTTTAAATCTATGTTTTCTTTTTCCGCGATTTTTGCCAATATTTCCCCTTTAGCCAGTCTACTTGAAACGTTTTTTATAACTTCTCCAGTAAGTATCCCGTCTTTATAAACTAATTCATTAGCAAAATGATAATCCAATCCTAATAAATCTTTTACTCTCGATGTTGCAAATGTAAAACCGCCACTTACAACTCCTGTTATATATCCATGTTCCTTTAATTTAGAAAGTGTCTCTCTTGCCCCATTCATTAATTGTATACTTTCTAAAAACTCTAAAATTTGTGTTTCGGACAATCCCTTTAACAATTCTACTCTTTTTTCAAGAGCTTGTTCAAATTCTAATTTTCCATCCATTGCGTCCTTTGTTATTTGTTCGACTTCTTTTTCAACGTTATTAAGTCTCCCTAATTCGTCGATTACTTCGCAGTCTACTAAGGTACTATCTAAATCAAATAAAATTATTTTTCTTTTACTACAGGGTTGTTCTTGTTTGTTATCATTCATTATATTCACCAAATTTACTAAGTTAAGTTAAATTAATAATTTATTATTTGTATTCTTATCATATATCGATTAGAGGATTTAATTATTTAAATTTTATCTAAATATTTATATAGTTTTCAAAGATATATTAATTAAATTTAATTAAAGTTAAAAATTGAAAGATTAAAAAATCGAGTAATTAAAAATATTTGTGATATTATGAATAAAATGAATACATTAAGTAATGAAACTAGCATGCCTAAAATGCCTAAAATGTCCAAAAAATTTGACATTAAAAAGTATTTATTGATTTCGTCAAAACAAGACCCTGCGAGTCAAAATTTAAAAGAAGAAATGGAAAAAAAAGGTTATGAAGTTTTTGAAATTGATGAAAGAACAACACGAACTGATAAAAGTTCCTACCCAACTGCAGAGTGTTATATATTTTTATCCAAACACGCTAGTGCTACAGGTAAACCAACACTTACCGTTCATACACAAGGTAACCTTACAGAAGATAACTCCCATGGTGGAAATCCCGAAGAAATACCACACTGTATACCTGAATTAAATACAATTCTTCTGCAAAAGATAAATGAATACAATAAGAAATGTATCAATGAAAAAACTGGCGAAGAAATAGATTTCGAAGTTAGCTTTGAAGTATTACATCACGGTCCTACGGATTTAGACGCACCTTGTGTATTCGTAGAAATAGGTAGTACCGAGGAACAGTGGCAGATGAAAGACCCTGCAGTCATAGTTGCTAATGCACTAGATAATACGTTGAAAATATTGCTAAAAAACGAGCAAAAACCATTAAAAAGAGCTGTAGGACTTGGTGGGGGTCATTATAGTCCAAAATTTACAAAATTAGCACTAAATGATGAATATTATATGGGTTTCTTGGTTCCAAAATATGCTAAGTTATCAGAAAATATGTTTATGCAACTTTTAACTAAACAGCCAGTAGATATTGTTTTAATTGATTGGAAAGGATTATATGGCGAAGATAAAAGAAGATACATACAATGGCTCGAAGAATTAGGCATTGAATGGTCAAGAATTTAAAAATAACTAAAAAAATAATTTTTTTATATTTTTTATATTTTATATTATTATATTAGTTTATACTATTGCTATTATCATATTTTAATTTAATAACCCCTAATATGGTCATAAATCTTCCTAAAATTATTTCTTAAGCGATATAATAAAATTCTGCGGTTTCTAGGATTTTTTACAACGATTGCAAATGATAAACCCATGGTAAAGCTTATGACTGTTAAAATTAAGTATAAAACTACAGAATTAGGCGATATAACCTCAATTTTCTTCGTAATTTCATACTCTTTTATCTCAGGAACCCTATTTACTTTAAAAGTCATTTCCTGATTACCCAATGTAATATCTTTGTATTTGGGACTGTTTATTGAAGTAATAACGCCTTCAAATGATTTTTCTACAAAATTCCATTCATAATATTGGATATAAAAATCATCATCCTGTGTTTTAGAGCTTGGATAATATTTAACGTCCCACTTTACGTCAAATGGTTTTTTCGATGATGAAGTAATTAACATAGTTAAATTTCTTTTTTCGTTTGCAGGTATTATAATTTTGTTAAGGGATTTGCCGGTGGTACTATTTTCAATTAATTTATAGCCTTTAGGGTTTTTAAACGTGGCATATGCGCTAACATCGGCACTTAACGGGTTGTGAAGCTCAAAAGTTGCTTTATAGGTTATATTATTTGCACTATTTACGTTATTTAGATTATTTGAATTATTTGAATTAGTTAAATTTGCCCTTAAATTCTCAAAAGTGTAATTTAAGATATTATATTCTTTTAAAATTAAATGACCCCGTACAGAATCGGTTGCATCTAATTTATCATTTACTGTACAAGATACGGAATATTGCCCGTAATCGTACTTATGAGATGGTTCATCCATTGTAGAATCGTCACCATCCCCAAATTTCCATTCTAACTCTAAATCTTCGGTATCATCATCAGAGTCTATCATAAAAGGAAGGAAAGATACATAATTGTTATCTGAAATTGCATAGCCTATCGAGATAGAAGGGGGCATATTTTCTTCTTTTTCCAATATATTAACCGTTATATCTTTTGTATCTACATTTACTTTAGTATCATTGTTTTCAACGCTAAAATTTCCCAAAATTAAGGGATAACTAGAATCTTGATTATTAGATGGCGTTATTCTAAATTCTAAAACTGTATAACTCTCTTCTTCAATTCCCTTTGATAATGTTAAGTTATATTTCAAATAACTCTCATTTATTTCCAATTCCGAGTAATTTACTTTATCATACACTGTTGAAAATTGAGATATTTTAAATTGGTCTGCTGAGAATTTATCTTCATCTACAAATATATAACCTGAAAATTTTGTTAGGTTATTATCTTTCATATTAAATGCTTTTAGCCTAAATTTCTCATATGTACAGAATTTCAAATCTGTTGAGGATACGGCTGTCGAAGAACCCGCTGGAACTATAGCAAAGTATGGTTTATTATCCAATATTGTAGAACTATCGTAAAAAACCTTTTTATCTAATATAGTCCTATCTCCAACGCTAACATTATATAATATAGTATTTTTGGGGTCTTCTACTATATTATTTAATTTTAAAGGTATTTCTATAATTTCATTGAAAGTATAACTTTTATCATAATTTTCATCTAAAACATCTTTTAAGGATATAACAAATGAATTTTTCGACGTGTCAATCATATAATAATTATATTGAGAATTAGCAACTTTTATATTATAATTACCAATTAATTCAACATTATTATTGTTATCTGCGTTAAAATTAAAACTACCGGTTATATTTTTTAAATTGGGGTCTGATGCGTCAATCCCATATATTTTTAAAACTGCACTATTATCAACGTTAGGTTTTGGTTTATTGAGAATTAATTCAGCTTTCATACCTCCCGAAACCATTATATTAGCCGAATTAATGACTGGAATAACTGAAACGCCCCTATTATCTGAAAATTCATAGCTTCTAGGTATTATAGTAGTATTTCCACCCTTTAAAACTTTAAATGATAGTGTAGCAATCTTGTAATAGCCTTCGGGGGCAGTACTGGGGTCAAACCATAACATCGTTATTAAAGATGACGAAAGGTCTGTACGTTTACTTGACGCACTATCAGAAATTGAACCAAGTTCTATATTTGTTAATTCTAACATACTAGTATCATAATTAAATTTGGACTGTATTGCAGATACCTTGGGAGTATTACCCCACAATACTATGTCAAAAGAATCTCCTACGCCTATAGTTTTACTATTTGGCTCCAAAGACATTTTATAATCCGTATTTGGGGTTATAGCCATGCAACTATTTGGAATAATAAACAACATAAACAATAATGTTATCAAACAAATTGAAAATTTCAGTTTTATCTTATTTTTAATAACCATATTATTTACCCCCAATTCGTGAGAATAAACCAAAAGCTACTCCAGAAATTAAACCTATCGCTATTGCTAAAACTACTAATTTAAAATCAAAAACTGTTTCAGTGTCTAAATTTACACTTATTTTAGGCTCTATTTGTGAAACATTTATTTCTTTAACATGTATTACAGGTTCTCCCTGGTTTACTCTAATATTTAAGTTTGAAGAATCCGGTTCACCAATACTTGCTGTTTCGTCGTCCACTTTTTCAGTTGTTTTTGTTTCTCCCACGTAATTGGACTCTTTTTTAATATCTAATTTTAAATCATAGTAGGATATTGAAGGATACCTTCCCGAAATTTCTAATTTATTAATATCTTTATAATAAGGGTTATTTCCATTGTAAGATTGCCCATAGTTGGAGGTTATGTCCCCGCCCATAGTTAATTCGGTTTCTCCTTTTTTTATTGGAGTATATGTGATAGTACCTAAAATAAAGTCTTTAGTCACTAAATCTTCAAAAGATATTGATAAATCTAGCTTTCCATCTTTCATCTCGTAACGTTTAAGTTTTGTATCTTTAAAATCGTCACTCCAATTAAAACTCACAGGTTTCAAATATTCGGTTGAATAATTCATTAATAAGTCTACGCCCTTACAACCGCCGTCTTTATCTTCAGAACGTTCAGAATATCCAAAATTATTGGGGATATTTTCGATAAGCACGTCAAGAACAACATTATTGCCATCATATTCCAACTCATCACGATATTTTGTCTTATCGTGTTCAATAAGCTTTACTCTAATGTTATTTTTTTCATCGTCGTCTAAAGCATACGATATATTACAAATAGCTAAAAAAAATATTAACAATACAAATAATATGGATAAATATCGATATTTACCGATGACGTCTTTAGTTTTAATATTCAATTTCATAATAAACCATCCGAAAGTTAAAAAAATAATTATAAACCAATTACAAAATAATTCTTTTATTAAAGGGTTATTTGAGTTTATTACTCATTATTTTAAAAAATTGTTTAAAAGGTTTAATTTTAATTTAAATTAAGATTTAAAAGATATTAAACCCAGTTATTTAAAAATACTCAATATCATGTCAATTATTGAATCAAAAAATCCTTTATCATTTTTTTCTTCCCCTTTAATTACCATTTGGCTTTTTAAATATTCTTTAGGTGTTGAATCACCTTTACTGTTTGAATATTCATATTTTAAAAGCGAATAGTAATCTCCAGGCGATGTAGCTTTAACTGTTACAGTGTATAAATTTGCTTTATCGTCAATTGTTCCATCGAAAACGACGAAAGAATTAATTATTATATTGTCATTTTTCTTTAATTTATAGAATTGCTCTGTTGCCAACTCTTTTAAATGGTCATTTCCTTTAATTGAAACTATTTCTAAACTATTAGGTAATTCTAAACTTGTTTCTAAGCCTGCTAAATCTTCAATATCTTGAGTATACTTAACGGTTATATCAAAGGTTTGCCCAACACTTATATTGTTTAAATCAGCATTGGGAATTAATTCTACGTTAAAATCATTTACTTCATTTAATTCACTTGATTGAGCATTATCTGAGGTAACTGTAGGATTTGCCTCGGCAAATGAAGTTCCAATGCCTAATAATAAAATTAAACCCAAAATAAAGCTTATTTTTACTTTTATATTGTTCATGTCAATACCTCCTATTTTTTCTATGCCATTTTAATTTAGTATTATGATTTGATAATATGCTGATAAAAATATATTTAAAGTTAAGTTTAATGTTTATAAAGTAATCTATAATAATTTATGATTATTATTGTATATTATAATATAAATAACTTTACCACAAATAAAATAAAGTAGAATAGTAAAACTTAAAATAATATGGAAATATTGTAAAATACTAAAAGAATGGTTTTATAATATTATAAAAATAAAATTATATTCGAAAAAAATAAATTAAAAGTATAGGGATGTGTTTTATCACGTTAGATAAGCCTATACTTCCCAAATTTAGGTGAAAACACTTCTGCATTTTTAGATAATTTTTCCAATAAATCTTCGACTTCAATTTCTTTAATATGGAATTCTTCTGCCCTATCGATAATATCATCTTTGTTAGCAAGTTTATTTTCACTTACTGCGGATAATTCTCTTATTATGTCCATAACAGTGTTCATTTTATCCATCTTAGATTTTGGAATCTTACCCATACCTTTATCTATATCAAAGGTGCCTGTTTCGGGGTCAAAGGCTACTTGTTTTAAACATTCTTCAATTATATCGATTGCAACTTTAGTGTCCTTTTCGTTTACTTTATCGGATAATCTAGCTTTTGCGTGCATTTCGGATATCCTAACGACTGCTTCGAGCTGTCTTGCGGTTATAGGTATTGGATTATTGCCTTCGCCGTGTTTACGCATATCTACATAGAAATCCTTAATCATTTTCATAGAATTTTTGTTCAAACTTGGAGTTTTTAAAAGCTTTGAATCAGTTTCTCGTAAATACAAGTTCTTATTGTCGTCTATATAAGCACAAGTCCTCGCAAATATGATGTAATTCTTTAAAAGCTCATCATCCACAGTTATTCCACCAACATTTAAATCTGCTAATACGTCGTACTGTTTTGTGGCACTCTCATAGTGTGTACTTAAAATGTGGTCTGCAATCTCTGCGTCTCTTTTTCTATCGGGATTATCTTTTAAAGGGAATATTAAATCAAATCTGCTCAATAAAGGCTGGGGCATATTTAACTGTTCCACTACACCCAAATTTCTATCGAATCTACCGTATTTAGGGTTACAAGCTGCCAAAACTGCACATTTCGCAGGCAATTTAACATTTATACCCCCTTTATTAATGTGTATTGTTTGACTCTCCATCGCTTCCAATATAAATTTCATAACGTTTTTATCAACTGTTAATTCATCTATACAAGCCGTACCTTGGTTAGCTTTGACAAAAACACCTGGTTTAACTACCCAACCATCACCGATTTCTGTAGATTCCCTTACAACGTTTGCAGTTAAACCACCACCGGTTGCTGTAGTAACTGAAGCATAACCGTTTTGTGGGAACAGTTCCGCTATTCTTCGTAACATTGTAGATTTACCAATACCTGGGTCAGTAATTAATAAAATGTGGCTATCATTCCTTAATCCTGAACCATCGGGCAAATATTTAATACAACCTTTAACTTGTTGCAATAAAATTGCCTTCTTTACTAAATCATGTCCCTTAATTTGAGGTATTAAGAATTGTGAAAGTATATCAATGATATTTTTGTTTTTACCCAACTCCTTAAGCAACTCTACTTTTTCTCCATCTCTTATTATGTCCCTAACCTCTATTTTCTGAAAGTTCTCATTTAAATGAGCGGAATTACTTCTTACATACATCTCATAAACTGGTGCATTAGGTTTTACTTGCCTCTTCATTATTGTTCCTACTACATCGACCCTACCTGAATAAATTCCGTTTGAATTTTCCAGGAAAGTTTTTATACTCATTGGTGGGTCGTCAGGATTTTTCATTAAATCAATTGGCTGTTGGACTTCTAATTCTTGGATATTCGTATAAGTAGAACTATCATGGTCAAGTTTCATTTCGGTTCCACAATTCTGATTCCTACAGTACATTTTTAAGGGCATAAAGTAGTCCCTAACTGTTTTATACTGAATATTTCCACAACTTGGGCATACAAAACATGCCTTTTTCAAAAGTGCGCCTACCTTACCCGAAGATGTAATGTCACCCTCGAATTTAACCAAGTTATTAATTTCGGAGGACGTTATTTCGTCTATTTTCCTATCACAGCCTACGGGATTTTTGAATGCTATTTGTATTTTTTCGAGTTCCTTTTCTAAGTTTTTTGATTCGTTTGTAGAAAAAAGTTCTAAATAGGCTTCTTTGAAAATTTGGAATATTGTATCTTCAGACAATTTTGGATTTTCGTATAAGTGGTCTGTAATATCACAGGCTTCGATATTTTCGTGCATAAACTTTTTTATATCAAATTCAAAAACGTTGTCTCGAACCGTATTTATTGCTAGTTCGTCTTTTATAAATTTTTTAATCTTAGAACCGTACGTATTTACGAAGTATTCTTCATCAAAGTCTAATTCAATATTGTACATATTATTATCACTGCAATGAGATGTTTTTAAATTAAAATTAAAATATTTAATTGAATTTTAATAAAGTAATACGTTAATATTTTAATATGGTAATACGTTAATAAGTTAATATTTTAATATAGTAATATGTTAATAAGTTAATAAATTTAAGATATTAATTAATAATTATTATTTTATTAGTTCACTTTCAAAATCACAATTCCTAAGTTTTTGAATAAGATTATTTAATTCAGGGCTAATGGTAATCTTTACATCTTTTTTTTGAGGAAAACCGAACGCTAATTTCTCGAAAAAACACGCTGTTTCAGGTATTCTTGTAGGGGCGTGATGTGCACATATTTTCGAGATTCTAGCAGATAGTAAATCATTTAAATGGTCAATGCAAGCTATAGTTGCCATATCTTGACTAGATATTAAGGAAGCTCCCGAACTTTCAGATTTTAAGAAAGCTATACCCACCAGGATTTCTTCGAGATTTATATATAATAAATCAGGATTTCTTCTTTGGTCCTTAAGTATGTCAAATAACGAGATTGCCAAATCTTGGATACTTGACCAGGGTAAGTCAAAATTTATTTTTTTGGTCATTACATCCTCTTTTGTAATTTGCCAGAGTGGGACTTTCTGTTCGTCCTTGTAAACTTCGTATTCCGTACATTTTAAAAATAATAGTGAATAAGCATCCAAAATATCATCCTCAAATCCTATGACTCAATTATATTGTAAATTAAATATTGGTAAGAATAATATATAAAGATTATATACGAAAATTAATTGTGATAATCGTAGGATTTAAATATCTAATTAAGTTATTATAATATGTTATATTCTTAATAAGGAAAATAACAACAAAAAATAAAATTAATAATGGTTAACTTAACTAATTATTTAAATTAAGTAAATTAGTTAATGTAGTTAACTTAGTTAAATAAATAAATTAATCATGAGGAAAATTATGCCGAATTTAGAAAGATTATCAGAAAGGACTCAAAAAATAATTAATGACGAAAGTGAAAATATAATTCATACCTATGGACGATTACCTATTGTAATTACAAAAGGGGAAGGTATGAAAGTTTATGACGTTGATGGGAATGAATACCTTGACTTTTTGGCAGGTATTGCAGTTAATAATATGGGACATTGTCATCCTGAAATTGTTGAAGCCCTAAAATCGCAAATCGACAACTTGATGCATATTTCAAACATTTACTATAATATCCCACAAGTTGAACTAGGTAAAAAACTTGTTGAATTGAGTGGGTTGGGCAAGTCTTTCTTTTGCAACAGTGGTGCAGAAGCAAATGAAGCTGCAATAAAGCTTGCTCGTAAATATGGTAAGCAAATCAGTAGCAAAAAAGGATTTATTAAAAGCGGAGAAGTTATCTCTATGGAACACTCATTCCACGGTAGAACATTAACGACAATTACTGCTACCCCTAAACCAAAATACCAGGAGGGATTTGAACCATTACCAACAGGTTTTAGATATGCTCCTTTTAATGATATAGAAGCACTTAAAGAAATGGTTTCAGAACATACATCCGCTATAATCATCGAACCAGTTCAAGGGGAAGGTGGTATTTACCCAGTTGATAAAGAATACTTAAAAGAAGTTAGAAAAATTTGTGATGAACTCGATATTATATTGATATTTGATGAAGTTCAGTGCGGTATGGGAAGAACTGGAAAAATGTTTGCATACGAAAACTACGAAGTAGTGCCAGACATTGTAACACTCGCCAAAGCTCTTGGAAATGGTTTCCCAATTGGTGCCATTGTTGCTAAAAAAGAAGTTGCAGAAGCTTTCCAACCTGGAAGTCACGGTACCACATTTGGTGGCAACCCTATGGCTTGCGCTACGTCATTAAAAACTTTGGAATTACTCGAAAATCAGCTTGAGCATACTTCTGAAATAGGTGCGTACTTTAAAAGTAAATTAAATGAGTTAAAAGACAAGTACGAGTTCATTACCGAAGTTAGAGGACTTGGACTTATGTTAGGAATTCAATTAACAATTAACGGCTCAGAATTTGTACCTAAAATGCTTGAAAAAGGATACTTAATAAACTGTACCTCAGATACCGTTTTAAGGTTTGTACCACCTTTAATAGTTGAAAAAGAGCATATAGACAGCTTAATAAATTCATTGGATGAAATATTTTCAAAAATAGAGTAATAAAATAAAATATAATAAAATATAGTAAAATAAAATATAGTATGATAATGTAATAAAATAATAAAATGTAATAAAAAATAAATTAATTTTTTATTTTTTATTTTTAACTTTTTTTAAATTTTTAATTCATAGCTTTAGTTTTAATTTTACTATTAGCTTATTTTTTAATTAATCTTGAATACCTTTTTCAGTAATTCTAAAGATTGCCTCTGCATCTGGCAAGTGTGGTGAGTCGTATAATTTAGCAACTCTCTTGTCGCCTTTTCCTTTTCTAACAAAGAATCTGAAGGTAGCTGCGTGACCTACAATGTGACCACCGATTGCTTGTTCTGCCATACCAAAGAATGCGTCCGGTTTTGCTGAAACCTGGTTTGTAACGAGTACAACACAGTTAAAAAGGTCTGCTAACTTGTTTAATGTAGCCATGTGCCTACCTAATTTCTGTTGTCTCTCAGCTAATTTTCCTCTACCAGTGTATTCATTTCTGAAAGTACTGGTTAAAGAGTCAATTACAACTAATTTAATGTTGTTTCCTTCTTGTATAAGGTCTTCTATCTTTTCAGCGAATAACATTTGCATATCTGAGTTATAAGCTCTTGCAACGAATGTATTGTCTAAAACTGTTTGACCATCAATTCCTGCGTGCTCTGCCATTTGCATAATTCTTTCAGGTCTGAATGTACCTTCCGTATCGATGTAAACAGCTTTTGGTTGTGCTACTTCCCCTTTAGATACTGCCTCTTCGTCGTAGAATAAAAATTCTGGGTTTTGTAAATTTACACAACTTTGGTGCATAATCTGGGTTTTACCACTACCAAAAACACCTGCGAATTCAGTTACTGACTGGCTTTCTAATCCGCCACCCAATACGCTGTCTAATTCACTGCTACTTGTTGATAGCTTCCATACTGTACTTCTTTGTTTCAATAAGTCAATACCACTTTTAAAACCCAAATCACATAAATCTCTTGCACCCATAATCATTTTAGCGGCTGCTTTTTCACTTATGCCTTCAATATCGGTTAACTCCCCTACTGTTGCAGTAGCTATTTTCATAAAGTCTATGTAACCAGCTTCTACTAATTTTTCAGCGGTTGAAGGACCTACTCCTGGCAAATCAGTTAAATTATCACTCATAAACTCACCTTTAGTTTAACTTGTAATATATTGATAATTTGTGTATTCATTATATTCAAAGTATTTAATAGGTTTTAAAAATAGAACGATATCCATTAATTATTACTAAAATAAACGTCATTAATAATTATTTTTTTATTCTATTATTTTTTATTCTGTTATTTTATTATCATTAATCGTTTTTAATTTAGTAATTGCTCTTTTCGATACACATTAAATTTATTATTTGTATTATAGTATATTAACTATTAATTTGTAATATCACTATTTCGAATGTGTATAAGTTTTTTTAAATAATATATAATATATCCAACACCAATATTGTAATACTAAATCTCATTGGTTTAAACTCTCGAAGAGAGTTGTTACAGCCGTTCGCCCATTGGCAACGTAGTTGACAAGCTATAAATCCCAGGATTTATTCAAAGGCAGTTGGGCAGATATTGTAATACCAATCTCATATATCGATATTGAATTATATATTATTTTGTAATTAATTCTATTTGCAAATGGATATAAGTTCATAAAACTGTTTAAATTTATTTAATTTATTTAATCTATTCAATTCATTTTATGGTTTACCATATACTTGTAAATCTAAATTTATTTATTTTTTGTAAATTTATTCAGTTTATAGATAGGTTGTATAGTATATATATTTTATTAATTAGAATAATAAGGAGACTAATATATATAATCATGAATTAAAAAATTGGATTAATACTTAAAAAAAGTAGAAAATTAGTAGAATAATTTAATAAAGTAATTCCATAGTTGCCGAATAAATGTCTTGACCGCTGTAAACTAACGCGATTATTGCCAAAATTATTATTATAACACCCAAAATCAAAGATGGCAATTCCACAATTAAACCTTTTTTCCAGCTTGTATTGAAGTACCTCTTATTAATATATACTGAAACTATATAGCTAATAAAAATCCCCAAAGGAACGTAAGAGATTATAATTCCAATAATGTATTTAATAAGAGATACTTTAGTTATATTTGCTAAATTAGTGTCTATTTTAGCAAGTTTTACACCCAAATATGTAAGTACAATCTGCAATATTAAACCAATTAAAAATATAATGATTATAAAAACTGCCGAAAGACCTGCAATAATCTCAAAAGTATTCACAATTTCACCAAACAACAATATAATAATGTATATTATATCATACTGATATATTTATTCTGATATATTGATTATATCGGTATATCAAACTTATATTGAAATATGCGTCAATAAATTAAATTCAATTGCCCAATAAATAATAATTAGTAAATAAGTTTTCTAAAAATATAATATGTACCAATTTTATAATATATTGTATCATAAATTATATACTTTTTCATAATACCACATAAAAAAATTAGTATATCTAGTTTTTCTAAAAATACAAGGTAATAGGGTAAAATTTTTAATATGCAAATGCGATAAACGAAAATATCATCATTAGCATAAAAAATAATCCAATTACCAATCCTAATACTAATAATGGTAATTCGATTAATAACCCATTTTTCCAATCGGTATCAAAGAACGTCTTGTTTATATAAATCGCTACGACAAAAGCGAGTATAAATCCAAAAGGAAGTAAACCCAATATTGTGTTAGTTACTGCCTTGTATGACGAGACTTTTAAAATTTCGATGAATTCAGAATCTATTTTAACAATCTTTAAACCAATAAAAGTATTTATGAGTTCTAAAATTAATCCGACTATAAAAACAAAAATTATAATTGCAAATACTCCAAATCCTAAAAATCCAAGTCCTAACATTGCATTTGAGGGCATTTTGTTCACCGTGTAAATTTTTTTCGTAAATTTATGAATTTATTTTTAGTTATTTTTTAGTTATTTTTTAATTATTTTAATTATTTTTATAATTATACTTTAATTATGGTTATATTAATAATTGATACTATCGAACCATTTGCATTTACATAACTTTAAAAAATATAATTTAAAAATTTATAATTTAATTCCATATTTAAATTAAGTATGTCGATAACTTAAAGAAATTAGGTAAGACTTGCAAATAACCAAAGTATTCCAAGTAAAGTGCCAAATATAAGTATTATTATTTGTAAAATTATCAAGGGTAATTCGATTAATATACCCTTATTCCAATCGGTGTTGAAATAAGTCTTGTTTACAAATATCGATGTGAGTAATGCTATAATACTACCGAATGGTAACAATTTTAAAACTGTAGTCAATATTGCTTTGTACAATGAAACTTTTAAAATTTCTTTAAACTCTGATTCTATTTTAGCAAGTTTTAAACCAATATATGTGCTTATAACTTCCAATATAAAAATTACGACTATGGCTATTAAAGGTACTATAAAACCTAGTGCAAATATTTTAGTAAACACTATTTCACCGTGTAAATTTTTTTGTGTATTTTTGTATTTTTTAATTTTTGTATTTTGCGTAAATTGCATATGAATAATAAAATTGATTATAAATTTATTTATGTAACTATAAATTAGATATAATATAATAAAATAAACTAATATAAAATAATATAAAATAATATAAATAATTGTCTGAAATAAAGGATATTAAAGCAATTTGTATAAAAAATTAAAAAAAAATAAATAAGGCGATAATTTGATTAAAGATGACGAATTTATTAGAAATGATGGCGTACCGATAACAAAAGAAGAAATTAGAGCATTGAGCTTATCAAAACTAAATTTAATACATAGTGATAGTGTGATAGATATCGGATGCGGTAGCGGGGGGATGACCATAGAAATGGCCAAAATCGCTAAAAAAGCTTATGCAATGGATAACAGTGAAGATGCAATTAATACGACAAAAGCAAACTTGGAAAAATTTAATATTGGGAACTGCGAGCTAATCTCTGGAGATGCGAAGGAAGAATTGGAAAAAGTATTGAAAAAATTAAAAGAATCGAATGAATCAAATGAATTAAACGCATTGCCTTCAGAAAATTTAAAGATATTTATCGGCGGTACTCAAAATATTGAGGAGATTTTGAAAATAGCTAATAAATATAGCATAAAAACAATTGTTTCGAATACTATTGTAGTAAATACCGGTTTAAAAATTGCTGAAATTTTAGAAAATTATGGTTATGAGATTGATTTGATAAATATGAATGTTTCATATGGTAGAAAAATAAAATCAGGATACATGATGATTGCAAGAAACCCGATTACCATTATAACTGCTAAAAAGTAAATGTTAAAAATTAAAATTAAAGTTAAAATTAAAGTTAAAATTAGATATAAATAAATTAGTAAAAAAACTATAGGGGATAAATAATTATAATATATTATTTTATTATTAAACAGTGATAATTATTTATTAATCATATTTACCTACAAGAGCTATTTTATAGCCCGTAGACTGAACAACCTTTAATAAGGTATCTATTCTAGGTTTATAGTCTTTATCGGACTTAAGACGGTGGGCAATTGAAAAGGATATGCCATTTTCCTTAGATAAACAATAAGTAGATTTATCTTTTAAAATTTCACCGAATTCCTCTTTAAAACCTTGAAAATCATCTATTACAAATATTTCACATATTTCAGAATAGATTTCTGAATTTATAGAATTATTTGATTTTAAGAGATTATTTTTTGTATTATTTAATTCATCACATTCTTTTTTATTTTTCGTCAGACTATTTTGCTTATTTTTATTTTTTGTGAGATTTTTAATGATATACACCCCCTGAGAGAAATTAATGAGTGTATTTTAAGTATATTTAATATAATTACTATATTTCAATTTATTTATGGGATAAATAGGCATTTGAATTTAGTAAAAGCCTTATGTATATTAAATTCCGAAGACTCTTTATAGTTTTCTATATATAATATCATAAAGAAATATAATTGAATAAATTAGTAATCAATAACTTAACAAAGTGATATTTTTGAGTCATGTGTGTTCAATATGTAAGGGTAGGAAGAATTTGTGTGGTAGAAGTAAGTGTTTAATTCTTCAAAAATTCAGAATTTCCAAAAAATTCAAAGGATTAATCGAAAAAAAAGAATTCTTTGGAGCTTCACCACCTAGTTTATTTGTAGGCGAATATGGATACCCAAAAGTACGTATAGGTCCCATGTTGCCCACTTTTGGAGATGTTGAGCAAGCTAATGAGTTATTAAATGAAACAGTAAATGAAACAGTCGGTAAAAACACGGAATTTGATATTGGTAAACTTGAAAATCCCAAAAACTGGACAAATAGCTCTATTGATGAAATTATGCATTATAGGTCAATGTTAGTTATGGGGGAAACTAAATCAAACGTTAAAGTTGAAAATAACTATAGAGATGCTAATTTACCTACATCTACTAGATATATTGAGAATATACAAGAAATTGCTATGTCCATAAAACCTGTAGATAGTGAGATGAAATTGCTTAAAAATCCTAAGATGGTTTTAGGTATGAATTCTTATACCTCGCCTATGGGTGCAAAAGAAAATCTTTTAAAATTCGATATTGCAGAAAACCCTAAAATTCCGAAAAAGACCGATAGTGTAGTAAATGATGAAATGAAATCATTAGAAGGTGTCATGAGCCTTTATAATTCAGGATTTGACGAATACTATATTATAAAACTTTTATCCACTGGGTTAATGGGCGTAGATAAAAGAATTGTACCCACAAAATGGAGCATAACCGCTGTTCAAGATATGATTGGCAAAGAAATACGGAAAGAAGTAATTGGATACAACGTAGTTAATAATTACGAATTATATCACGCTAATTTATTAGGTAACCGGTATTTTATATTATTAATGCCTGATTTATACGCTTTTGAAGCTATGGAAGTATGGTTAAAAGGTTCATTATATGGTAAAGTAGCAGAATACCACGTTCTTGGAGATTACGAAGGTATTAAAGGCTTAAAGGGATATGTTAAAGAAACTGCGGGCGCTTTCCACGCTTCACGATTGAGTGTTATGGAACATCTTCAAAAAAGAAAAAAACAGGCCAAAATTGTTGTAATACGTGAAATTACGCCTGATTACTACGCACCTGTTGGAGTTTGGCAAATTCGTCAAGGAGTTAAACTTGCAATGGATAGTAAAAAAATTGGCGAATTTGATAACTTAAAATCGGCAATTTCTGGTTTAGAACAGCATTTGGTAGTCCCTGTTGAGAAATACGTTGAAAAAAGTAAAATATTAAAAATAACTAATAGACAAACTTTATTGGAGCAATATTTCTAATTCTAAGTATAATTATAAGTATACTTCTAAATATACATCTAATTTTAATATCTCCAATATTTTATGAAACTTCCCTTATCTTTTACATTTAAAATTAATTTGCAACCTTCAGTCCATTCGTTTGATTCAGTCCTTATAAAAACAATGTCATCAAACATTTTTTCTATTTCAGATTTTTCGATGTCTACGATTTCTCCGGCATCGACCCAAGAACCAGAGATTTTTGCAAGGCTTTTTTTATCGAGTAAGCTTTCGGCGTTTATCCTTGTTAAATCGCTCAATCTATCAATTTTTTGAATTCTTTTTACCTTCATGTTACTCACCATATATTGTATAGTATCAATACAAAATAACATTATTAAATATTTTGAATTTAAAGTATTAAAAGTTACTTATTTTAATCGAGGATAAATATATAAAATAAATAATATGATAAAAAATAAAAAATAAATAATAAAAAAAAGAGTAAAAAAGAGTAAAAAAGTAGAATATAATTTAAAATTCTCTTTCAACGGATAATTTTTCTTCATTTTCAGAGAATAACTTATTTACCATCCAATCGACGTCAAATTCTTGTAAATCGGAATACCTTTGACCTACACCCATATATAAGATAGGTTTCCCTATTGAATGAGCAATTGACAAAGCCGCCCCACCTTTTGCGTCTGCGTCTGTTTTAGTTAATATTGCTCCGTCAATAGTAACTGCGTTGTTAAATTCCTCTGCCTGAGTTATTGCATCGTTACCAGCTAATGAATCACCCACGAATACGACTAAATCTGGTTTTGTTACCCTAACAACTTTTTTGATTTCTGACATTAAATTTATGTTCGTTGTTTGCCTGCCTGCGGTATCTGCAAGTACCACATCAATTTTTTTAGCCTTTGCGTGCTGTATTGCATCAAAAATAACTGCTGCACTATCTGCACCTTTTTGATGTTTGATAACCTTAACTTCAAGGTTGTTTGCGTGCTCTTCGAGTTGGTCTATTGCTCCAGCTCTAAAAGTGTCCCCTGCTGCCATTACTACGCTATGACCGTTTTCTTTTAATTTATAAGCTAATTTTGATATTGAAGTAGTTTTTCCAGTCCCGTTTATTCCTAAAAATATGATTATAGCAGGTTCGCCTTCTTTATTTTTGTTTTGGATTAATTGCTCGATATCAATTTTTTCCTGTGCCAATATGTTTCTAATTGAGCTTTTAAGTGCATTTTCAATAATTTCTTCAGGTTTATCGTCACTTGTAATTTTTAGGCCAATTAAATTTTCTTTTAAAGATTCGATTATACTTTCAACAGTATCGTATGCTACGTCTGCTTCCAATAGTTCTAATTCTAATTCTTCCAATATTTCTTCAATATCATCTTCGGTAAGGACTACTTCTTTACTTAAAACTTTTTTAATGCTTTTTGTAATCTTAAATTTATCTAAAAATCCTACTTTTGTTTTTTCAAATTTTCCTAAAACGTTTTCTTCTAATTCTTCTTTTTCATCTATTTTGGGATTTTCATTTACTTTGGTTAATTCGGTTTTAATTTCTTTGATTTCTTCATTAATTTCCTCATCTACAGCTTCGCCTTTTTTGTAGATTTTATTGGACAATTTGTTCATGGTGTCTGTTAATTTTGACTTAAGGCTTCCAAACATTTATTTCACCAAATTTTACCAATTATCAATTATCAAATATTAATTATTAATTATTAATTATCGATATTTGTTGTTTGTTGTTTGTTGTTACTGTAATATTACACACTAATTATTATATATTACTTTGTTATTCATTACCTTATTATTCCTTACTAGGTTATTCCAAATTGTATTTAATATACTTGCGTACATATTTTTATATACTCGATTTCCATATATTAGAGAGTTATACATATAAAATAAATTATTATCATAATCATTATTGTTATCACTAATAATTAGGGTAATTTATCAATTTTATCAATAATTATTTTAATTTTATTAAAAAGGAATTATTAATTATTAACTATTACTATAATATTAATATTAATCAGGATTATAACGGTGATTATAATGCTTAGCGCAATTTTAGTACCATACGGTATTTTTGTAATTAAAAAAGACGAAAGCGAAACAAATGAAACACAAAGTATTGAGAATCTTTCTAAAAACATTGTTTACTTTAAAAAATTTGATGAAGAAGACATTCCATCAATTATGTACGAATTAAGGCAAGATGCTAACGAAAAAAAGGCAGAATTAAAACAAGCTTTAATCGATGAAATCACAGAATTTAAAAATAAAGAAGCTGAAGAAAAGGAAGAAATAGAACCTATTAATATAGATGTTGAAGAATTAGAAACCATTAGCTTTGAAGCTTCAAAAATTAGACCTGAAAACGACGCTATGAGAAGTGTTATGTATGAATTAGGTTTAGAATACGGCGTATTCGAAGACTTAGAAGACGACTTCTTAAAAAAAATGAACGAATGGACAGTTCAATATACAAAAATGATGATGAAAAGAAGTTCACAGGCAAAGGATAAATTAATCGTACAAACTGTTAATGCTTTAGACAACCTTGATGAGACATTAAACTTGTTTTCAGAAAGATTGAGAGAATGGTACTCATTGTACTTCCCAGAAATGGACAATATTGTTAAAAAACAAGACGCATACGTACAATTAGTTTCAGAATACGGATTCAGAGAAAATTACACTAGAACTAGATTAAAAGAAGAGATGCCTCAAAACTTAGCGAGAACTTTGTCAGTAGCAGCTAAAAAATCCATGGGTGCTGAAATCTCTGAAGTAGATTTACAAATTATAAAAAGCCTTGCTAATGAAATACACAATTTATATAAATACAGAGAAGAATTACAGGCTTACTTAGAGACTTCTATGAAAGAAGTTGCGCCTAACTTAACAAAAATTGCAGGACCTTCAATAGGTGCAAGACTTATAAGCCTTGCAGGTGGTATGGACAGACTTTCAATATTACCTGGTTCAACAATACAAGTTATCGGTGCTGAAAAAGCGTTATTTGCACACTTAAGGGAAAGAGCAGACTCTCCAAAACACGGTATTATATTCCAACACCCTTACATACAAGGTGCTACAGGTTGGACACGTGGTAAAATATCAAGAGCAATTGCTTGTAAAATGTCCATTGCAATTAAAGCAGATATGAGCGGAAATTATATTGCCGATACATTATCAGAGCAAATAGACAAAAAAGTGGCAGATATTAAAATTAAATTCCCAAAACCACCAGTTAAAAAGAAATCCAAAAGACCACAAAGTAAAGGAAGACCTGGAAAACCAAGTAGACCTGGTAGTGGTAAACCTCAGAGAAGAGATGGTAGAAACGACGACAGAAGAAGAGACGATAAAAAAAGAGATAGTAGAAGAGATGGTAGGGATAGTAAAGATAATAGGGGAACAGACACTAAAGGAAGAAGAGATGGTAGAAACGACGGTAGGAAAAACGAAAAAAGTGGTAAACCTACTAGAGATGGAAAAAGTAGAGATAGTAAACCTAACAACGCAAACAAAGGCGCTAAAGCTGGCAAAGGCGAAAAACGTAAGGTTGAAAGAGTTGTTATTGGAAAAACATCTTCAAAAATTAACAAATAATAAAAAATAATAAAAATAACAATAAAATAAACCTTAAAAACTATTAAATTAATAAATACATATAATTTTATTAATTTTTAAATGATTTAATCGGTGGTCATATGGCAAAAATTAAAGAAAAGTTCGATAACGTATTTGAATTAGATTTAGGCGATGGAATTAAAAGAATTGGTACAAAATCATTGGTTCCAAACAAAAGAGTATATGGCGAAAAATTAGTTAACGTTAAAAATACAGAGTACAGAGTATGGAACCCTAACAAAAGTAAGTTGGGAGCATCTATTATTAACGGATTAAAGGAAATGCCAATTAAAAAAGGCAGTAAAGTTCTATATCTTGGAGCTTCTGCAGGTACTACTCCGTCACACGTTGCAGATGTTGCTGAAGATTCCCCAGTTTACGCTGTTGAGTTTGCACCAAGAATTATGAGAGAGTTTATTGAAAGCTGTGAAGGTAGGAAAAACTTATTCCCTATATTAGGCGATGCAAATAAACCAGAAGAATATGCAAACATTGTGGAAAAGGTAGACGTTATATTTGAGGACGTTGCACAACCAAACCAAGCTGAAATATTGATAAAGAATGCTAAGTGGTTTTTGAAAAAAGGCGGATACGGTATGATATCAATCAAAGCTAGAAGTGTTGATGTTACAGAAAACCCTAGAGTAATATTCGAAGCTCAAAAAGAAATTATGGAACAGAACGGTTTCAAAATCGTAGATGCTATAAATATTGAACCATTTGAAAAAGACCACATGTTATTTGTTGGAATTTGGAATGGACAATAACTTAAATTATAATTAAATATAGTTAATTTTATTTTTATTTTTGGATTTAGTTTTAATTTTAATTACAATAATTTCAAAATAGTATTTTCTTTTTTATTTTATATTTATTTTATATTTATTATTTATTTTCAATATAATAAGTAGGATTCAGTATAGGTGTAATCATCATAAATCAGATAACCCTCTTTTCATCACAATCCTAATCAAATCTTATTTAAACTTAGTATTATATAATATTATCCATTAGAATCAAAGAATCGGATAATTTCGATGTAGTCATCATATGATTATTACGTATAATTATTATAAAACTATGTAGGGATAGATATGGAAAATACAAATATTAAAGGCAGTAATTCGAATGAAAATAATAAAAATATTCATAAAACAAATAAAATAAGTCGTATGGATAGGTATAACACATTAGATGAAGATATTAAAGATACGGTAACTTTAAGGGATGCTTACTCGTGGGATGAAGAAAAAGGACTGATAAATAAATCTGATATCGTAGTAGTTGAGCAAATTTGCGAATTTTATAAAAACGACGAATATAGAGGCAAAGTTTTAGCATCACCGAATGGATTAAAGGAATTATTAGTCGGGCATATTATAAGCGAAGGTAATTTTAAAAAAGATGAAAAAATTAAGGAAATTAAAATAATTGAAGAAAATGACGAAGTAGAAGGCTTAAAAGATAGAAAGATAATTAAATTAAAATTATATACCGAAAATAATGATTTAAATAAAATTAAAACAGAAAATAATTTAAATTTAAAATTAAGCACCATTAAGAAGATTATGGTACAAATGCCTACTATGTCTAACATTTGGGAGTTAACTGGGGGCGTACATTGGGCAGGATTATTTGATATGGACGGGAATAAACTTACATATTACGAAGATATTGGAAGACATAACGCAATTGATAAAGTTATTGGATATGCTAAAATAAACGGTTTGGATATAGCAGATTGTATAATCGTTTCTAGCGGTAGGCAACCTACTGCCATGGTGAAAAAAGCGGTAAACGCCGGCTGTAAAGTTATTATTACAAAGTCACCATCTACCAATCATGGTATAGACCTTGCAAATAAAGAAAAAATAGTATTATTGGGTTTTGCTCGAATTAATCGATTTATGATATACAGCGGTTTAGATTATATCAATTTTGAAGAATAAAAATAATAAAATACTAAAATATGGATTTATCTTTTATTTTTTATTACTTTTCTCTTATTTTTATAGTCTATTTCTTAAATTTATCTTAAATTTATCTTAAACTTATTTTATCATTATTTTTTGAATTAGTTTTTAATTTAGACTTTTGAACTAACCTATTTAATGTATAATTTGACAAATCATAAGTATTTGCCAATTCCTGAATTGTATGTTTAAATATTACACTATTGGCGCCATATTGTAGCAAATATTTCTCTAAAAATGAAACCTTGGAATATGTCACTTCAGGATATTTCTTGGTAATCTCATAAATTGCGTTTAAAGCAGCATTACGAATTATTGTACTCCTGGAACAAGATAATTCCAATAATCTATCCATATTTTTAACTACTTCAGCTTTTCCAGAATTTTGAATACTTGAAATCTTGCATATTAAATCCATAGGGTTTATTTCATCGAAATCTCCACTTATCATGTTTAAATCGACTTTTTTAGACATTATCTTTTCTTTATTAACTCTACGATTTAATTTTTCTTTGTTGATTTCTACATTGCTTACTTCTGGATTAATATCGTGAATATATTCAGAAATTTCCTTTAATTTTACAACGAGCGTGGATTGGGACTCTTTATCGATTATCTTTTTAAATTTTTCCCTTAAAACTTCGTGACCATTCTCTACTTTTTGCCCCTTAAATGACCCATATGCTTTAACTATCTCGTTGGTGTACTCTCGAATCTCTAAATCAATAGTACCTTTATGTAGTGCCAATATTGAAGATTCAAACTCAAAATAAGCTTCTGAAAAACTTTTTAAGAATATTTTTACACAAACCAGTGTGGTAAGTACAACATGTCTTTCAGGGTCTGCCAATAATCTTTTCATAGGCTGAACTAAAGCATTATGATTAAAAGATTTTTCTTTAATTGCCACCTTTGTAAGAACGTGCAATGAATTAGCCCTAATCTTAGGATTTTTTGATTTTAACATTGAATATAACTCGCCGTGTAAATCTTCATCCAACTGTGCTTGATTTAGTGCTTCTGCAATAAAGCCATCTTCAACCAGAGCCCTAAATTTCCTATTTTTTGAAAATATATTTTCAAGTATCATTAAACCACCGTATCCCAAGTCTATTGGGAACATATAACCTTTGGGTTAAACTATTGCCCCATAATCTAGTACTTTATATTTCGTTAACTAATAATAAGATTAACTCTTTAATTCTAATAAATAATTTATCAATTGATAAAATATAGGTAATAAATTTTTAGATAGTAATATTGATTGTTATTTTTAATCATGTGGCGTATTACTCAAATTCAGAACTGTTTGTTGGAGTTACGGAGTATTTTAAATCACCATTTCTTCTCATTAAATCCATGAACGATATACTGTGTAAGGGGTTTTTACTTGAAGTTAATATTTTTAAATCGGCAGTACATAAATCTACGGATTCTAATTCAGTTTTTAAAGGAATTGCACCATATTCTAATAAATTTTGCAACAATTCTTCTTGTATATCTACACAATCGGGTAAATTTCCAGAAATTTTAAGTAAATATGCGTTAAATACGAGGTCTATGCAATCTAAGATAATTAAACCGGCATTTTGCAACTGTTGGCACAAAAACGTATAATCCTCTTGAGTAGCTTTTGTTATGAATTTTACATGGTAATACTTATGGTTTAAAATGTTTGTAATTTTTAAGTTATAAAATTCAGTTGAATTACTATTAGATAGTATTCTCTTAAAGTTTGAAAATGCTTCAAATTCACATACTGCTTTTGTAGAATAATATTTTTGTACTCCGGGCATAAAACCACCGTCACCGTTTTAGTAATTTAATAATTAGATACTTAGTAGGATACTTAGTAGATACTTAGTATATTAAATATAATCTTGTTTAAACATTCGATAATATGGATTATATGCTTTTAAAGTATATATTATTTATTCTTTAAATCTATGATAAATAAACTAATTACTTATTTAAAACCTTTAAAACTTTTAAAATTTATAAAATAAATAATATGATTAGTAAATGGTAGAAAATAAATATAAATCCGTAATTCACCAAAATATAACATAAATAACATAGGTTTAAATAATTTAAAGGCATATTTTATATAAACAATTGTAAAATATTGGCTTATGAAATTTGTTAAAATTTAGCTAATAAGCTATTGATATTATAATTTTATAGATAACTAATAGGTGAATAGTATGATACCAAAAGGAACCGTTAAAAGAATTATGAAAGATAATACCGAGATGTACGTGTCTACAGAATCAGTTGTTGCTTTAGTTGACATTCTTCAAGAAATGATAGTAACCACCACCAAAATTGCAGAAGAGAATGCTGCAAAAGATAAAAGAAAAACCATTAAAGCTAGAGACATTGAAGAATGTGACGCTGAAAGGTTAAAGGAAAAGATATTACAAGTTTCAGAGCGAACTGAAAAAGTTAACATGTTAGCTAATGAAATATTACACGTTATTGCTTCCGAATTAGAAAGATACTAAAAAGGGATGAAACATAGATAATAGACTAAGTTGTGGTTAAAAAAGTAAAATATCCAATTAAATAAATAGTATTAATGAATTGATTAATATTTATTCAATAATAATTTAATAAAATAATAAATAATAAATAATAATTTAATTTTAAAGCATAGAATATAAAATTATATATTTTAATAATTTTATATTGTACCCATATATTAAAACAATATTATTCTATTACATCACTTTCAATCATTTTTTGAGTTTATTCTAATCGTATTTTTTATTAATTTAATATTCTATATTTTAATATATTTATTAGATTATCTTCTTGAGTTAATTACTCCATCAAATGTGTCATTGGAATCGTCAGTTAACCCCAATTGTCCACATCCAACGCATTTTTGTTCTAATAAATCAACATCTTGGTAAATACTCAACGCATCTTTTCCCAAGTCTGTTATACTGTAATAAACTTTGGGTAAATTTTTTTCAATATCCTCGGACCTTTTAGAAACTAAACCTTTATAGTATAGTTTATTCAAATCTTCGGATAAATTACCCGTATTTATGCCAGTATTTTTTGATATTTCTCTGAAATACAATTCTTTTTCTTGTTCTAAGATATCGAGTATTTTCCTTACATTCTTTCTTGCCAATAGTTTAATCATACATACCAACTTCTTTAAATGTTCTCTCCCGAATGTAAGAATATATATACAACTAAACAGTACACCAAATTGATTAATGGCAATACACTCATAGGCATATGCAATATGAGATATATACGACATATGCAATAATTAGTTACCACCCTAAACAATTTAATATGTACATAGTACAAATGTATATATATCAAAAATTGATATATTATTCTCGAGTGTAAACTTACACTCATTACGTGAGATTGATATACTCCCCTTAGGGGGATTTTTTCTTTTTATTTTTTTAGGATAAAGTTTTATTAATAATTATCTATATGTGATACCACAGTATAAGATTTATTACAATACATATTAATACTAATCTGTTTAAATTTACTGCGATAATAGGACAAATTATAGACTTTACTACTTTTAACGAACGTATTATTTAAATATATTTGACTAATTACGAACCCGTAGGTACTAAATTAATCAAAAAATTAATTGAAATTAATTGAAATTAATTACCATTATATAATTTAAGTACTTATTTCGTCGTTATTGCAAATATGCACAATATACTCATCTTTCATCTATAATATAATTTACCCTCATTTTGGAATTATAATATAAATTGAAAATTAGATTATGTTATTTAAAATTAAATATATTGACTTATTAGCCAAGTATATTTAGTTTTTAGTTTAATATATTGATAAATATTAAAAGAGAAAATATATAAAAGTCATTCATCAATCCTTTGAGTTCTTTTTACAGTAAACGCAAAGAATGCAGGTAAAACTGCACCTCCTAATATAGCTTCTGTCACGGCTACATCGGGAGCTAATAGGCTACTAAACAAATAGGCTAGACCTAAACCACCTAAACCTGTCAAAACGACACATTTGATTAAATCTTTTTGTATTAATGCACCAACATAGGACAATAATACTAAAAACATTACAAAGACATCCAAAATATTTATAATTTCTATATTTACCATTTTTTCACGAATTACCATTTTATATTACTTATATATTATTAGGGATACATTGATACATTTTAACATAAATTTATTGATTAGCTATTGGTTGTTATTTAGTATACATCATCTTTTATCGACTATTTAGTACAAATATCGATTTATATCAATTATTTAAATTTATTTTGAAATTTCATCGTTATAATTTGCATTTGCAATCGCGTGAGCCGAAAAAGGCGATAATATCAAATAAACTAGTGCTAAAAGTGGTTGGTTAAACATAAACAATATAACTATACAGGAAATATCTACGATTCCTACAATGTGAAGTCTTGCATAAACCATATTTTTACTAATGTCTCTTTGAGTCCAAAGCTTTATGGATGCAACTAAAATTCCTAAAGAAGCCAATGTTAAAACTAAATTCTGTAAAAAATCACGTATTAACAGAAAATCAAACATAATAATCCTTCACCTAATTTATTATTGCTATTTTATGATATTAATTTAATTTTAATAATAATTTAATTATAATTTACTATTTACTATTTACTGCATTATTTATGTTATTACAATATTATATCTAATAGATTTTATATTTATTTAAATATATGATTATTTTAATTTTTCTATTTAATCAATATCGTATGTTATATTATATATTTATGATGTTTTCCATTTAATTTTTTGACTATTTTTTAATTAATAAGCATTTTATTTTGATAAATTTACTCAAAGTTACATAAATATAGTTACATATATGCAAATAATTAAATATAATAAATATAATTAATAATTTACGCATATATAGAATTACTACAATAAGTAGATAAAACAATTTGGTGATTATGATGATTACGGTTATGAAGTTTGGCGGTACGTCTGTAGGCGACGGTAAGAGAATTAAAAATGTGGCAAAAATAGTGTCTGACAGGTTTAATAGAGGTAATGGTGACAACCACCAAGACCATAACCATATTGTCGTTGTGACCTCAGCAATGACCCAAATTACAAATTCGTTAATAGATATTTCCAAAGAGGCCCTGGATGTTAGGGACATTGCTAGGGTCAATTCTTTCATACAGGATGTACGGGATAGGCATCATCTGGCAATCTTAGAAGCAATTGAAAACCCGGAAATTCAAGAAGAAACAAGAATTGTAATTGAAAATACACTTGAACAATTGGAAAAAGTACTATTGGGTGTAACCTACTTAGGAGAGCTTACTCCAAAATCAAAAGATTTCATACTTTCATTTGGAGAGAGACTCTGTGCACCTATTTTAGGTGGGGCTATAAAAGACAACGGAAACAAATCAATATGTCTTACAGGTAGAGAAGCAGGTATTATCACAGATAACAATTTTGGATGTGCAAAAGTAACTGATTTAAGAGTTAAAGGTACAATTACACCCTTATTAGAATTAGGTGTTATCCCCGTTATTACAGGATTTATCGGAGGTACTAAAGAAGAAGAAATTACCACACTTGGAAGAGGAGGTAGTGACTATTCCGCTGCTCTTGTAGGTGCAGGACTTGAAGCTGATATGGTTGAAATTTGGACCGATGTGAGCGGTGTTTTATCAGCAGACCCGAGAACAGTTAAAAATGTTAAAAAAATACCTAAAATGTCATACTTAGAAGCAATGGAACTCGCTTACTTTGGTGCTAAGGTATTACACCCTAGAACAGTCGAACCAGTTATGGAAAAAGGAATTCCGTTAAAAATTAAAAATACATTTGAACCTGAAAACGAAGGTACACTTATCAACGGAGATATTGAACCAAGTGATAGACCTATTAAAGCTATAACAACCATCAGAGATGTTATTTTAATTAACATCTTTGGTGGCGGTATGGTAGGCGTAAGTGGCACAGCTGCGAGGATATTTAACGCACTTGGCAGGTCAAACGCAAACGTGATTTTAATCACACAAGGTTCGTCAGAAACCAACATTTCAATCGTTATTTACGACGGTGAGCTTGAAGCGATTAAATGCGTTAGAGAACTTAAAAAAGAATTCGACGGTTGCCATTTAATAAAAGATGTAAGCTTTGATAAGGAAGTTTGCGTTGTTTCAGCAGTTGGTTCCGATATGAAAGGCTCAAAAGGCATTGCAGGCGATTTATTCACCGCAGTAGCTGAAAGTGGTGCAAATATTAAAATGATTGCACAAGGTTCGTCAGAAACCAACATTTCATTCGTAATTGGTGAAAAAGACCTTGAAAATTGCTTGAAAAAATTACATAAAACATTTATTGAAGATGTAAATTAATTATTAATTTTTTTAAGACTATTTCATTCTCTTTTTTTATCCAATGTTGTATTAACATTATTTTACATATTATTTATGATTAATTTATTTTAATTTATTTTTAATGTATTTTATACCCATAATTTTAATTATGAGGGATGTATTAAAAATATTTGATAATAACATATTTAGAATATGGGAATATAAAAATATAAAAATACATCTATAAAGATAAATATTTAAACGTATGATTTGAAGCGATAACATGATTTTAGGGATTAATGACGGGCATAATTCGAGTATATCATTATTTAACGATAATAAAGGTAATAAATGTAAAATCGAATATGCTATAAGCGAAGAAAGAATTACCAGGGTAAAAAACATTCGAGGATTTCCTAAAAATTCAATAAACAATGTTTTTAAAAATTTAGAATCAAAAATTGATTTAATCACTGTTGGTGGAAAATTTAGAAAAAATAACCGATTAAATAAATTAAAAGAGTTTTCAAATAATCAAAACAAGCCTTTACTATATTTTGACCATCATTTATGTCACGCTTCATTATATAAACTAAATCACGACTTTAAAAAAGGAAAAGAGTATTTAATAGTTACCATTGATGGTGCGGGTGATGGTTTATCCTCTAAGACATCCATTGCAAAAAATAATAAAATAGAGGAGATTGCTCAAAGTGATAATATTAACTCCATGGGTGATATTTACGCTTCATTCACTGAATTGTTAGGATTTAAACCTATGGAAGATGAAGGCAAAGTCATGGGTTTAGCAGGTTATGATTTAGATTCTGAATATAATGAAATCTATGAAAAAGCCCTTTCAAACGTTGAAAATAAAATTATCGAATACAATACAAAAACTAAAACATTTGAAAATTATTTGGGAGTTACAGGCAGTCAATCGACCAGGGAATTAGAAAAATTATTTAAAATGTCTAAATCGTATCCCATTTGTGATTTTAATAGTATTCCTGAAAAAATAGTTCTTTCAAAAATTATTCAGCGAAAATTGGAACAAACAACCAAATTAATGATTGAAAATTTTGTAAAAGAGACTGGAATTGAAGACGTTGTACTTTCGGGAGGCGTTGCTCAAAATGTTAAACTCAATATGGAAATAAACAATATGGATTGCGTAAATTCTGTTTATGTGCCACCTTTTCCATCTGATGAAGGTCTAAGTGTGGGTTCTTGTCTATTGGCATTATCTATTAATTCTAAATCAAAATTAGAAGGATTTAGGAATATGAATACTTATTTAGGGAATAAAATTCCAGATTTGGATATTCACGATATTGAAAAAGTTAATAACTTCAAAATAGATAAATTTAAAGTTACTTATTTAGAAGAAAATGAAATTCCGAATAGCGTTGCTAATTTATTAATAAATAATAAAATAATTTGCATTTGCAGAGGTAGAATGGAGTTTGGACCTCGTGCTTTAGGGAATAGAAGTATTATAGCATTGCCAACCCGTGAAAACGCTCAAAAAATTAATAAATTACTAAATAGATATGAACATATGCCTTATGCACCAACTATCTTATGGGAATATGCTTCAGATTATGTTGAAAACCCATTTTATAGCCCACACATGGCATTTTTATTTAATGCTTCAGACTCAAACGAATTAAAAAACTTAAAAAACTTAAAAAACCCTCTGAGTGGAGTTATACATCAAGATGGCACTACAAGACCACAAATGTTAAAAAAAGAGTATAATACCACGTATTACGAGATTATTAAGTCGCTGGGGGATAATTTTGGGTTAAATTCTCAACCTTGTTATTCAGTACTAAATACTAGCTTTAATTTGCACGGTGAACCTATTGTTTGTAACGTAGATGACGCTATTCGCTCTTTTGTGGGTGATGCTTTGCTACTGGGTAATGTATTAATTGAAAAGGTAAACGTATAAATTTATAAAATAATTTTAATAAATAATTTTAATAAAATATAACATATATTAAGGGATTTAAAAGTAGGGATATTATGAAAAATTCAAAAAAAGTGGTTGTATTCGATACTACATTAAGAGATGGTGAGCAAACACCATCTATATCGATAACGCCGAGTAATAAATTAGAAATAGCAATGGAACTTGACAAATTAGGCGTTAATATTATTGAAGCAGGTAGTCCAATAACTTCAAAAGGAGAGAGAGAAGCAATTAAGCAGATTGTAAATCAAAATTTAAACGCTGAAATATGTTCATTTGTTAGGTCTTTACCATTAGATATCGATAAAGCCCTAGAATGTAACGTTGATAGCGTCCATATTGTAATCCCTACCTCTGAAATTCATATGAAATACAAACTGAAGAAATCTAAAGAAGAAATAGTTGAATCAGCTTTAAAATCCATAGAATACGCCAAAGAACACGGTTTAATTGTGGAACTTTCTGCAGAAGATGCTACGAGAAGCGACCCAGAATTTTTAATTAAATTATTCAAAACCGCGGAAGAATACCATATTGATAGAGCGTGTATTTGCGATACTGTAGGTATCCTAACCCCCGATAAATCAAGTTTGTTGGTTAAAAAAATTGTTGAAAATATCAAAACACCACTATCTATACATTGTCATGATGACTTCGGTATGGCCACGGCCAATACTGTAGCAGGAATAAACGCAGGTGCAAAAGAGTGCCATGTAACGGTTAACGGACTTGGTGAGCGTGCCGGAAACGCACCCATTGATGAAGTTGTTATGACACTCGATAAGTTATATAATATAAAATCGGATATCGTTCATAGTCAATTATCCAAAACGTCTCGCTTAATATCTAAACTGGTAAAAGTACCAATTCCTGCCAATAAATCAATAGTTGGTGAAAATGCGTTCTCCCATGAAGCAGGCATACACGTTGATGGGCTAATTAAAAATACGAGTACCTATGAACCCATATTACCTGAAGAAGTAGGTAATAACCGGAAAATAATTCTTGGTAAACATAGCGGAAAGTCTGCTTTAAAATACAAGCTTAGTTTAATGAATATAGGGCTAAATAATAAAGAATTTAACCAAGTGTATGATAAAGTAAAAGCTTACGGCGATTTGGGGAAATATATATCCGATATAGATTTAAAAACCATAATCAGCGAAATTAAAGGGGTAAATATTGCTAAAAAAGTTTATTTAGACGAATTAACTGTTATATCAGGTAATAAGGTTACGCCACTTGCTTCTATTAACTTAAAATTTGCAGAAGATTATAATCCTGGAGGAGTTGACTCTTTTGAGTTATCAGATTTATCCAATTCATTTGATTTGGAAGATTCAACAAATATTCGTAAAAGAGGCGACGATAGGAAGATATCTAAGGACTTAAAACTTGATAATATTAGAGAAGCTGCTTACGGAGTCGGTCCTGTGGATGCTGCCATTAATGCTGTTCGTAAAGCATTAACGGGCGTAGCGGACATTGAACTTGAAGGCTATACTGTTAAAGCAGTCAGTAGCGGTACGGATGCACTTATCGAGGTAATTGTTAATTTAAGACGTGGAAACGAGGTAGTAGAAGTTAAAAAAGCCCATTCTGATATTATTGAAGCGTCTGTTGAAGCACTTATGGATGGAATTAACTTATTACTTTAATTATTCTTTATTTTATTCTTCTTTATTTTATTCTTCTTTATTTATTATTTTATTATTCTTTATATCTTATTTTTACTTTTATTACATAGTTTTTTCAAAATAAAACAACATATTTAAAAACAATCGTAAACATATTTAGATAATAATGTTAATATCTAATTATATCAAACAAAGTATAAGTCAGTAAAAAAACTCGTGAAAAAATGTCCAAAATAATCTCTGTTGAAGAATATGCACTATACATCTACAATAAAAAAGATTTAGAAACTAATGATATTGTCGATAATATCGATAATTCATGTAATTTACTAAATTATGAATTAGACAAGTTTGACACAAGTGATTTAAAAATAATTAAATTTAGACCTACCAATTATGATATGGATAATGAAATATGGGAATTATTTAATAAATTATATGAATTAATTGATAATGAAGAAACGGTGTATTTAAAATTGTCAAACAAAGATTATTTAATTCCAATCTTAACTATTACAATATTAAGCTATTTAAAAGTTGTTAAAAATATAAAAATTGGGTGTATTAGCTATTTGGATAATAAATCAGATTTAAAACCCGTTTTTGATATAACAAGCCTTGATACGATACTCTCTTGGACAAAAGCTATCGATAAATTCGTTCATAATGGGGATTCAAAAGAAATACGCAAATTAGCTGAAAAAAGAGGTAATTTAATATCTAAAGCATCACAAGGTGAAAATAGATACGGTGCCTATTTACGTAGTTTTGGAAATAACATTGAAAGATTTACGGAATATATTCAGAGTTCACGAGGATATGAGATTGATACGTTTCAATACGATAAATTAAAGTATTATATTGAAGAGGTTAAGAATGGTAGCCCTATGCCTCCGATGAAACCACTTTTAGATATGATATTGAATAAAATAGAAGATTTTGGCAGTGAAAATTTATATAATGGATTAAATGCCGTTAAATGGTGTATTGATAATAATTTAACCCAGCAAGGATATACTTTATTGCGAGAAAATATCATAAACATTGTTATTTATCAATTTATTTATCAATTGAACATTAAAAATTTTACAATTGAAGATTTAAAAAATTCAAATGTTAGAGAAGCTGTTGAAGATGCTTTAATTTATAAGTTTATAATTGAGCATGATTTGGAAAATAACAGAGATACAGAAATTTATGAATTTATTAAAGGCGATTCGACTTATAAATTAGATGTTAAGGAAATTTCGAAGGTAATTGATTCGGAAATCTGCACGATTTATAAGAATGTTTCAGATTTGCGAAATGATATAAATCACGCGGGATATAAAATAAACCATATACAAAATTCAGAGAAATTTAAAGTTAGTTTGGAAAAGCACTATATTCAGTTGCTTAATTATATTTATAGGATTCAACGAAATGAATAGGGGATTTTATGGTTAGATTGTTTAGGGCAGGTATGGAAAATAAAGATTTAAAAGAGGAATATTTTAAAGGCAATAAATACATTAAAGAAACGAAAGAAGATGATAGGAAAATTGAAAAAGAAGATACACAGCATATCGTAGTTAAAGAGGAAGTAAAAGAATTATTCACCCATTTGGTAGAAGAAGACGAGCATGACCGAAAAATGAGGGAACGATTAGGTATTAAAAAACCAAGTGAACAGAGCTATATTGAAAGAAATTTCGAATCTCTACTTTGGAATTCTAGATATATTGTCATATTAGCAGTTGTTTTTGGAACTATTAGTGCAGTGTCCTTATTTTTAGCAGGTTCTTATGAAGTAATCCATATCATGATGGAAGTAATGTCAGATAATATTATAACTATTGAAGAACTACATAACGGATTATTAAGTGGCATAATAGGTTCAATCGACCTTTATTTAATCGGTTTGGTTTTATTAATATTTAGTTTTGGTATTTATGAGCTTTTTGTCTCAAAAATCGATGTAGCATGGGAAGATGGCAAAGCAAAGAATATTTTAGAAGTTTATAGTTTAGAAGAGCTAAAAAGTAAGATATTGAAAGTTATAATAATGGTTTTAATTGTCAGCTTATTCCAAAAAGTGCTCGTAATGGAGATACTTACAACTTTCGACGTATTTTTAATGGCTATTGCCATATTGGTACTGTCAATAAGCGCATATTATATTCATAAATAAAATTGAAAAAGTAATAAAAGTGAAAACTTAAAAAAAAGATAAAAAAATAATATAAAATAAAATTTATAAAATTAATCTCGAATATAAAACAAATGACTCTTGCAATTACAATCAGAACAGCCGAAATCCTCAACATATTCCATATTTTTATTTTTAAACATCTTTTTTGCAAAATTACATTCTTCGGGACTTTCTACGATGTAAATTTCTTTTATATTTCCGAATTCTAGCAAATAATCAATATGCCAATGATTATTCTTATCTTTAGCCTCTGCAAGGTGCCTATTGACCCTATTGTATAAATTTAAAGAATTTCCCATTGCTGAACCAATGTAATAGTAATCTCCTTTTCTAAATTTAATTTCTTTGCCTTTTTTACCAATTTTTATTTTTTTAGGGGATTTTAAATTAATTTTTAATACATAAGTACCTTTTTCTTTTGGTATTTTTGTTTTAGACACTTTTTTAAAGTTTAATTTGTTCAAACTGTCATTTAATGTTGTTAATTTAGAATAATGGGGGCATATTGCCTTAACTTCGTCATAACACATATTACACTTTGGCGTTGGACTACAAATATCCTGACCATAAATAACTAAGCTATTGTTTATTGACTTCCAATGCTCTTTTGGTAGCTTTAATCTAAGCTCTTGCTCTGTTTCCTCTGGGAAATCAGTACTTACGTAGCCCCATCGATTACAAATCCTATGCACGTGCGTGTCCACACAAATTGCGTAATTGTCAAATGCCAGGCTTACCACTAGATTAGCGGTTTTTCTACCCACGCCTGCCAAATTGGTTAGTTCTTCGACACCGTTTGGAACTTTATTATTGTAATTATCTTTTAACTGACTACCCAACTTTTTTAAATTCTTTGCCTTCGTTTTGTAAAACCCTGCAGGGTGTACTATTTCCTCTAATTCATTTATATCAATGTTTATCAAGTCTTCAGATGTTTTAATTCTATCAAATAGCTTTTTTGAAACTTTTGCGGTAGTATCATCCTTAGTTCTCGCACTGATTACAGTTGATAACAATATTTTAAAAGCCCTTTGATTTAAATCTTCCCTATCATGGAGTAATCTATTAACAACTGCTTCTTTTTTGGTATTTTCTTTTAAAAAATTTAAAAAAGTGATAAAATTTTTATCATATTCCTTTTCTTTATTATTTTCTTTATTACATTCTTCAGATGTTTTTTCCATCGTATCCCAAATAAAATTATTTTCTAATTAATTTTTTAATATTTTTAATATTTTTATTTATTTTTATTTATTTTTATTTTTTAAAATTCATCATTTCGTTTTTTGTACGAATTTAAACAAATTAAACCTGCGAAACTACCTGCTCCAAACCCATTATCTAAATTAACAACTGCAATGCCTGGACTACATGAATGTAACATTGTTAAAAGGGGCGTATACTTCATACCATAACCTACAGAAGTAGGCACTGCGATAACTGGTACATCCACTAATGACGATACCACAGAGGGCAAAGCTCCTTCCATACCTGCTATAGCTATTATACAGTCTACTTCTTTTTCAATCATTAATTTTAATGGCTTTAAAAGTCTATGTATGCCTGCAACACCCACGTCATACATTTGAATTACTTCGCAATTCATCAACTCTACGGTTATTTTTGCTTCTTCAGCTACCGGAATATCTGAAGTACCGCCTGCCAATATACCTACTTTTCCCATTTTTGGCATATTTTGCATTTTTTCGGCGTAATCTTTGTTTATCAAATAAATATATCTTGCACGTCTATTTATTATAATTTCACAGTTTTCTAATTCATTTTCATTTTCATTATTATGATTATGAGTATATTGTTTGGATAATTCATTTTCTATCATTTCTTTTATTTTATCCAAATTCTCCGGATTCTTAATATCTTCTTTTTTTAACCTAGTTGCAAAAGCATAGTTATTTTTTAAATACATTTTTACAAGAAAACTGATAGTATCTTCAATATCTTTACCTTCCGCGTAGATTACTTCGGGAACTCCGGTTCGATATCTCCTATTCGTGTCTAAATTAGTTATTCTTAGGCCGTCAGTCCCATCTAAAATATCCTCAATATAGGATAGTTTTAAAAGTTTTTCAACCTCTTTTTCTGTTATTTTACCATCTTTGTATTTCTGTAAAATATTTTTGAATTCCAAATCCATAATATCCCCATATTGAAAATTGAATAGCCATTAGTTAATATTTATATAATTTTGATTTTATTTTATATTATTTTATATTATTTTATCTTATTTTATATTATTTTATCTTATTTTATATTATGGCTCTAATTAGCTCTATTTTTCATTTTGAAATAATTTAACTAATTATAAATAGTTTAAACCACAATATAATTACTATAAAATGCTTGCTATAAATTTTAATTTTAATTTTTATTTTACAAAGTAAAAATTTAATGCCTGTTATAATGTATAACTATATTTCAATAATATAATAATATAATAATATAATAATATAATAATTTACTATGTGGTAATTATGTTAAAAAAGTATTTTAAATTAACTATACCGTTAATAATTTTGTTAGTTATTATTGCTTTTGGAGCCAAAATATTTGGAGAATGGTCCTATAGCGATAAGTACGATGATGTTAAAGATAAAATAAACAATACTACAACCGAAGCCAATAAATACATAGATATAGCCAATAAAACCTATGAACTATCCAAAAAAACTATGGATTCAGCAGGTAATATGTCAAATACTAAAAATATGACTAATGCAATTGCAAATGTTACAGATACAGTTGCTAAATCTGGCGATATTCTTAATACGGTTGATGATGAGTTAAGCAGTATCGATGCTCAAATGGATAAAATGTTAGAGGTTAGTAATGCCGTTAAAGAAGGTAAAGACGTTAAATCTATAGATAATAGCTATTTGGAGTCTAATGTTAATACCAATAATGATAACACAGACCTTACGACTAATAACAATTATGACGCTAATTCAGGCTATAATACCAATACAGTAGATAGTGAAAATGATAATAAAGGCTTAGAAACTAGTACGAGTCCTTATACCAGTGATGGAAATAGTGCGTCAACTAGTGAAGAGGAAGTATCCAAAATAAACGATTCTAAAGGTACATACTATAATTATAATGAAGAAATTGTAGAAACTATCAACTTCTAAAAATAAATAAAATAATAAATAAAATAATAAATAAAATAATATTAAAAAATAAAAAAATAAATTTAGTTATATAATTATTTATACATTATTCTTCGTCTTCTTTTTCAAGCTTTTCAGCTAATTTCTTTTTTTGTCTTTTTTTGTAGAAATAGTAACCTGCAATCAATATTATTAAGCCGATTATTACTCCGAAAATCATAGTATTTGAATCTTCAGACTTTTTAGCAGGTATATCCACAGTAAACTCTTTATTTACGGTATATTCTTTATGGTAACTATCAAAATACGTAATTTCAAGGTTTACAGGTAATTTTCCGCCAGCTCCAGAATTAAAGGACTCTATTTCAAAGATACCACTATCCGAATCATCACCCTCTAAATCCCCAATATATGAGATATATTCTTTGGATAAATTTGGACTTGTCAACTTCATTACACAATAACTTAAATCTGCTGAACCTCGATTTGCTAATGCAAAAGAGAGTTCATATCCTGTTGTAATTGATTTAATTTCCTCTACATAAATATAAGGTTGATTATCATAAATTACGTCTTTTACTTCAAGATTTACAGGCATTTTTGCAGTGTAACTTGCTCCATCCTCACCTATCCACGTTAAAGTTGCGTCTATCGGGTAAACACCAGGTTTTGATTCGGGAACGGAATTTGCACTAATTTTTATATTATTGGAACCTGAAGCTTTCAAAAGTCCGATGTAATGTGTTGTAGGCCCTACAATATTCACGTTTTCAGAGCCTGCGAATGAAATTGAAAGATATTTTGCGTTTCCAGTACCTTTATTATGGATATTTAAAGATATTGCTTTAGTTTCGGACGGTTCTATTTCACTTTCACCGTATAAACCCATTTCAAACTTTGCTAATCCATAAATTGGCAAATAGTAAGTCTTACCCATTTCTTGGGTTGATTCGTAGTCTTCATCATACCTAATTGCTTTTACATTTAAAATTATAGGATATTCCCCCGAAGGTGCGTTTTCATCTACGTGTACTTTGAAATGTACTACGTCGGATTCTCCTTCGTTTAAATGAGATAAGGTAGCTTTTCCAATTACTGAATTTACTTGTTTAGTTTCAAAAGGGTATTTGGGAGTTAACTCGACCTCTATATTTTTTAATTCTTTATCCGTATTGTCGTTTGTTATTTTAATCCATATGTCCACGTCATCCCCCGGATGTATAATTTTAGGATTTGAGGTATTGAATGTATTAGTATCTACGGTGTATTGTGGGTTATCCACTTGTAAAGCACTAGATGGATTTATAGATAGTAATAATATCATTAATGAGATTAATATAAATAATAAATTTAAAGATGAAGAATTATTTGATTTATTCTTGGAATTAGTATTCGATTTATTCTTTGGTTTATTATTCGATTGTTCTTTGATTTTTTGAAATTTTATGTTTGTTTTTAACATACTTTCACTCATTTAAATTTTTGAAACTTTAAATTTATAATTTTACCATACGCTATTTTATTTTTAAACAATTAGTTTATTAACCTAAATTTTCTATACACTATTAATTTATAGAACATCATATATTAATATTACAATTTTATCATTTGTGAAAATTATATAAGCTACATAATTCATAATTGTATATGTCGATTTAAAATACCTAAATTTGATATTGGAATTATTTATACAGTATAGCTTGGTGGCTTTATGAAATTGAAAGATGTTATTTATTTCTCTGGGCGTAACATAATTCAAAAGAAAACCCAGAGCCTTTTAACGATTATTGGTATTGTTATCGGGATAATGGCAATTGTTAGCTTAATATCTCTAGGTTATGGTGTTCAAAGCTACATACAAGATAGTATTACTAGTGTAGGTGCGAACATAGTATCCGTTTATTCTAAAGGTCTAGGGGCAACTGGCACAGTTGTTGAATTTGATAAAAATGATGTAAAAGTTGTAGAGAGAGTTCGGGGCGTAGACTCGGTGATGTATGGCTCGCTGAAAGGGGCGAATGTAGAATTTAAAAAAGGAGAGGAGCAATTTTTAACCATTAATGGTGTTGACCCTTCCAAATATACAACAATATATTCCGAAGCCCTGAATTACAATTTAGAAAGTGGTAGATGGTTAAAAGATGGTGACAAATCCGTCTGTATCATAGGCAATGGGGTAGCTTATGACGTTTACGAAAGAGATGTTAAAGTAGGGGACAAATTGATAATATCCGACAAAAAATACAAAGTAGTCGGGATATTAGAAGAGGTAGGCGACCCAGGAGAAGCTAAAACTATTGTAATACCTAGAGAATCTAGCGAATTGTTTGATTCTGATAAATATCAATACATGATAGCTTATGTAAAAGATGTTGATGAAGTAGAACGAATAGCTGAAGATATGAGAAAAGACTTAGAAGATGAAAGAAATGAAGATGATTTTCAAGTATATACTGCTCAAAATATTGCCGAACAAGTTTCTAACATTTTTGGAGTCTTTACAATGTTTTTAGTCGGTGTAGCGAGCATATCTTTAATTGTGGGTGCAGTGGGTATTTCCAACACCATGCATATGAGTATATTGGAACGTAGAAAAGACATAGGTATATTAAAAGCCATAGGTGCCGAAAACAGTACTATATTGAAAATATTCGTTGTAGAAGCCGGTTTCCTTGGATTAGTTGGTGGAATAGCCGGTACAGTACTAGGAATTATTATTGCGAAGATTGCAGAGTATATTGCGTCAGGTGCTGGTTATGGATATATAAAAGCTTGGATAACTCCCGAATTAATACTTAGCGTTCTTGCATTCTCATTCGTTGTAGGAGTACTAAGTGGATACTTCCCATCAAGAAGTGGTGCTAAATTAGACCCTATTGAAACCTTACGTGGAGATTAAGAATTTAGTTATACATTATTTAAAATATAATAATAAATTCACTATTTTTTTATTTTTATTATTATTTAGTTTAGTATATTTTATTATATTTTATTATACTTTAGTATACTTTAGTATACTTTATTATATTGTACTATTATTTTTATATTACATTATTTTCAATCAAAACATATTAAATGTATTAAATTCAAAATAATATATATGCGATAAATGTATTAAATCTAATTAGGGTATAAAATTTTAAAGTGGGATTATGGAAAGCGATACAATAGAAAAGGAAACTAACAAAGAGCAGGGCTTAAAAAATAACTTCAATAATAGTCAGCACGATGGCGAACTATATACTGAAAGAGAATATTGCAAAAAAATATTGGATGTTTCATATAACCCTTATGAAGGCTTCCATCCTGCTACTGAAAAAGATGACGAAGGGAAAAAAGTTTTTATCGATGCCAAAAAAATCTGTAGAATATTTGGTACGGACGTTAAAACAAAAGTTTTAGATGATGTTAACCTTAAGATATACGAAAAAGAATTTGTAATGATATTGGGACCTAGTGGGTGTGGTAAAACAACTCTAATGAACATACTTGGATTATTAGATACACCTTCTTCGGGCAAATTATATATTAGCAATAACTTAACTGTGAATATGGCAGAAAGTGAAAGAGCCGTATTTAGACGTAAAATAGGCGGTTTTATATTCCAACAGTTCCATTTGATAAACACTTTGACCGCTTTACAGAATGTAGAGTTACCAATGGTATTGGATAATTTGGAAACAGATACTAGAACGCAAAGAGCTATGAAACTATTGAATTTAGTAGGTTTAAAAGGGAAAGAAAATAATAGACCGTCTCAATTATCCGGTGGACAACAACAAAGAGTTGCAATAGCTAGGGCTTTATCTAATAAACCCAAAATATTATTTGCAGATGAGCCTACGGGTAATTTAGATAGTGTAAGTGGTAAACAAGTTATGAAACTTATAAAAGAGTTACACGACCAAGGTATAACCATTATTATGGTTACACACGATAGTACACTTTTAAAATATGCTACAAAAGTTATTAGAATGAAAGATGGACAAATAGAACAATTATTACAGAGAGACGAATAAAAATAAAAAATATTTTATAAAATAAAGATAAAAATAAAGATAAAAATAAAAAATAAATTATTTTAATTTAAATTTTTTAATTTTTTAACACGTAAGGTCATTATGTTCTACGGATAAGTAAAGCTGTCCTTTAGGTTTGTTACTTACAAAGTCACCAATGTATTTATAATAAGTACCTTTTATTGGCGTTCCTTCATCTTTTTTAGTTAATTTAATAACTGGGTCTTCAACAATTCCTTCATATTCGAAAGATGGCAATTTGGATTTTAAAGGACCGTTAATTACGATAGCTCCTTTTAACATTTCTCCACCGGCTCTTCCTTCAACTTCTCCGTTGATTATAATAATTCCACCGTTTTGGTGAACACCAGGCATAATTTTACAATTTCCATTCACTACGATTAAGCCTTTTTTCATGTATTCGCCGATTTCGGTTCCTGCATTTCCGTTGATGGTAATTTTACCGCCACTCATTCCTCTCCAGTCTCCTCTGTAAGCTGAACCTACGTAATCTTTTGCGTCACCGTTGATTATAACTTCTCCACCTTTTAAGTTTTGAGCAACCCAACATTCCGCATTACCGTTAACAGTAATTTTACCGCTCTTCATTTCAGCTCCTACGTACATTCCAGCGTCACCGTTTACAACGATTTCCCCAGCTTCCATTTTTTCGCCGATTCTCTTTAATTTCATTGAAGAATCATTGATTGTAACTTTTGGAGTGGTTATAGCTTCATTTTCATTAACATTTACATTAAACAACTCCTCTACGGAAATTTTTTTATTTCCCTGAGGTAATTCAATCTTTTTGATTTCTTCAACACTCATTTCCTGGAGTTTAACAGGTAATAAACTGTCTAATTCTACAGGTACGTCAATATCTTTTTTAACTGTAAATACAATTTCTTTCATTATTTCACCCGTTATTTGGTGATTATTTAATAATTCGAATATATTATACATTATATATTAAAAAATAAATTAGAAATTTTAATAATTTTATTCTTATTTTTAATTTAATTTAATTTTTTAATGTTAATTATTTTATTTGATTTCTGTAGCATCGATGTTTATAGGCTCCCATTGATTAGCGTAAGCTTCTTGAACTGGGTAGTTTTCGATGTTAACCGAGTAGTATTTCTTAAATCTTGGTTCTAAATCCTTCATTAATTCAGCTTCTAATTCTTCATTTATTTTAGCATCTACGTAGATTGTATTACCAAATACTTCCTTAACCACGTTTCCGTCTTTAACCACTATGTCACCGTTTTTAAATACGTAATTTGCTTCAAGGAATGCTTTTTCAATCTTTTTACCGCTTTTCTCTTCTGGGTCAATGTCATAGATTGCTAAGTCTGCTCTTGCACCTAAACCTAAATGTCCCCTATCGTCACTTAAACCGAGTACTTTTGAGGTGTTAGCTCTTGTAATTTTGGCTATTTCGTACATAGTGTACTCTCTATCTGTATCGGTTATGTGGCTTTTTTGAGCCGCCCATTTGTGAACTCTGTTTTCAATCCAGTCTTTTCTGTATTCTTCACTGATTAACCAGGCGATAACTCTTGGGTACCTAATGAATGGTCCTGCGTTAGGGTGGTCAGTTGTTAAAATAACTTTATCGGAATTAGCGTGTAAGAATAAATCTAAACCGATAGCCCATTGTAATGAATAAACAGGTCCTTTTGGCGAGTAGATGAAAGGAACTACACCGGAACCAGTTTCGAGCTCAACGTCACAGTTTGCCCATTTTAAACCATTGGTCATGTGCAAATCGTATTCCATTGGCCCATCTGCGGTCATTGTGGTTGTTTCGTCGAGTGTAATTTGTCCAATATCGACCATTAAGTGGTCATGCTTGTTTACATATTCCGCTACTTCTACACCTTTACTTACACAGTCTTTCCAGCTTGTACCGCCGTAAGAGTGGAATTGTACGTGCGTATTGTAGTAAACGGTATCTCTTTTACCGTGTTTAGGTTTTGCTTTAATATCTTTTACACAATCCATCGTATCGAGGGTAGTTTCCCAGTTTCCAGGGTGACCTAAGTTATTAGGGTGCACGTGGATTGAGTGTGGAAGACCTAACATTTCGTTTACTTGTGCTAAACCTCTTACAACGTCTCTTGGTGTGATTCCAAAGTAAGGGATTTCGTCATCTAAACCGTGAACGTTTTTACCCCAACCCCAGGCTTCAGTTCCTCCAGGGTTAACGATTTTAATTGCAAATCCTCTTGTAGCTTTTAAAAGCCAAGCTACGTAAGCAGCACACATATTTAAATCGCCGTTTTTTAAGTACTCTAAAACCATCCAGTTGTTACCGAATAGAGGCATAGCTGCTTTATCAATTTGAGGTAAGTCAACAAACTCTTCGTGAGTGTGTCTTGCAATTAATGGAGGCATAGCTGCTTCAATAACTGTTGTATAACCCATACCTGAGTATTGATATCCTGTTTTGTATGTTGAAGGCACTGAGAATCCTGAGCCTTTTCTTAAGCCCTCTTTATGCCATACGTCTTTTTTACTGTCTTCAGGTCTTAATGTCCTACCTGTATTTACCTTAGCTCCTGCAATGTGACTGTGTGAGTCAACACCACCAGGCATTATGATTTTATTATTTGCATCAAGTACAATAGCGTTGTTGGAAACTTTTTCCACAACTCTACCATCTTTGATACAGATATCCATTTTTTCGCCATCTACTTTATTTGTAGGGTCGTATACGGTACCATTTTTAATAATGTATTCCATGAAATCACCCTTGAATATTTTTATAATATTCAAATTTATTGTATTTATTGCATTTCTTAATATTTTGAATATTTTGAATACTTTGATTATAGATGTAATTAATAATTTAAGGTCATTTAGTTGATATCTTTTTGAATTGTTTGATTTTTATAGTCAATTAATGATATGTTACTTTTTAATGAAACTTTTTAATGAAACTACTGTACTTTATTAACTACTTATTAACTAATTATTAATTAATTATCGAATAACTATCAAATAATTATTAACTAATTATCAAAATTTATTCGAGGTATGATTGTCTCATCAATTCAGTCATTATTAAAACTTTTTTATCGGTTTTTTCAACATCTACCGCAATAGGTCCTTTGTATGATGGCATTGCCGTACTTTCTGTATCTGGTAGTACAATTCTATTTGCCCAAGGTCCCATTGGTATAAATATCATTCCTGCAGGGGCTTCTTCTTTGGTTGTTATTACACTTACTACAACGTTACCATATTCTGATGTAACTTCAATAGTGTCACCGTCTCTAACACCTAATTTTAGCATATCACCAGCATTCATGTAGCAAACTGCCGCAGCATTTTTGTAAAGTTCCAAATTTTTGCCTGCTTCTATGGCTTCACCTTGCCATATGGTTCTACCCGTATTTAGCATGAATTTCATATCATCACCTATTCGGCTAATATCCGTTACTCATTAACCAAATTTTTTATGATTAGTATTTTATTAGGATTATTATTATTATTATTATTATTATTATTTTAAGCTTAAATCTTATTTAATAAAGTTTTAGTTGAATTAGTTTTACTTATTTTTGATATTTTAAGGATTATGAAATATGTTAATAATTAATTTATGAATTACACCGCTATAATTCAAAAATTAAATTTTTATTTTATTAACTTATTTTAGTTAGTTATTGATTAATTGTTAATTATTTATTTTTTAATAATTTCAAGTTCTATTGCATCAACAGGGCAAGCTTCAATACAAGCACCGCAACCACCGCATAATTCAGGTTTTAAAACGGTTACTACCCCATTTTCAATTCTCATTATCAATTTTTCATCACTACTTGGACCTTTGCCACCGAATACATCAGCGTCTTGTGCGTTTACAGGGCAAGCTACAACACAGTTTCCACAACCGTGGCATCTTTCAGGGTACACTTTAAGACTGTACATTTAATCACCTTTATGTATTACGTATATTTTAGGGTGTATGACTACCCATACTTGTTTATTCTCTTAAATCTGAATAATCAAATAAATTAGTTTAACATGTTAGTTAAAAGCTTTATTTTATCAAATTATTTTACTAATTTTGAGAATGCTTTTTCCCAAGCTGGTGCTTTTGCATCAGTCATGTTTATTTTTGTTCTCTTAACATCCAATGCACTTACTGGACAAGCGTGTGTACAAGCTCCACATAATACACATACATCTTGGTTAACTTCAACTCTTGGAGGAATTTCTCCTTGCTTGTCTGATTTAGGGAATACTAAAGCGTTACATGGACATACTGATATACATGCACCACAAGCGTTACAAGCTTTTTCGTTAACAATTAATTCTCCTTCGAAAGGCTTTTGAACTTCGATAGCGTCTTTTGGACAGATGTTAGCACACCATCCACAAGTTACACATAAATCTTTATCGATGTTCGTTTGTCCTTTGATTTCTTTATAGATTTCTGGTTTTGGGATTCTGTTTGCTAATGGACACTTGTAACAGATTGCTTCGATAGCATTGTGTGGACAAGCTTTTTCACATACTTTACAGTATACACAAGCGTCAGTATCTACAACGATTTCTTTGTATGGTTTTAAGGTTTTTGAGTTTAAATCGTTTGGTATTAATTTAATAGCGTCTGCAGGACAGTATTCTGCGCAGATACCACATAATACACACTTATCATTAAAGCTAATTTCACCTAAAACGAGTGTTTTTCTTTCAGGAAGTTCTCTTTCAACTTCGATAGCACATTGTGGACATACGATTTCACATTGTTCGCATAATACACACTTGTCTTGGTTTAATTTGATGTCTCTTTTTATTTTTGGGTATTGTTCCATTTCTTTAATTGATTTGCCGTTGATTGACAAGTTCATTGCATCAAATGGACAAGCACAAGCACACATACCACATAATACACATTTTTCAGAGATATCTAATTTATCAGCTTCGATGTCTCCTTTGAAGATAGCACCTAAAGGTCCCATATCTATAGCTTTTGTTGGGCAAATTTCGCTACAAATTCCGCAACCAACACAAACACAATCTTCCCATTTTAAGATTCTGCTTTCAACGCCCTCTCTTTTGATTTGGATGACGCCGTCATTTTGGTCTTTAATAACATTTTTCATTATATGCCTCCATCCATATGTATAACTACAACGAATAAGTATTACGAATTGTTAACTAACGGTATTTTACATAGTTTATACGTATTTAGCTAATTTATCATAATAAAAATATTAAAATTGTATTTTGTGGGTTATATGATTATAAAGATATTTTATTGATATTCGGATATTGGTATTTTATTGGTATTTTATTGGTATTTTATTAATATTTGATGTCATAAAAAATATTAATAATGCAAATTTTAAAAATATATTAATTTACCGTAGTAATATTGGTCAACAGTTATGATATATCCATGAATTTATATACGTATATATAAATTATTTAATTTTAATTCAGATGATAATCTCATAATAATATTTATGAATTATTTAGATATTAATCTTTACGATTAATAGTTAGGTATCTACAATCTTACAACATATTTACCATAATTGATATAATCCATATAAATTATATCTCAAAACAAATCAATCACGAACTATATGACTATTCAAAATCTTGGGAAATTAACTCAAATTTTGGTTCTCCCGTACTTTTGAACCGTATTGCTGAAACAGGGCATTCATCAATACAATCGCCACACAAAACGCATGCTTCGTGGTCTATAGAAATACCGATATTATCGTTAGTGCTTACTGCGTCATAAGGACACTCTAAACACTTTCCGCAACCAATACAAGCATTTGATTTGTAGATAATAGCAATATTGTACAAAGAATTGATTAATTTCTTAGTAAGTTGTTTATTATCACTCAATGAACTTATTATGGGTATGCTTAACTCCATTGGTAATTTAACAATCTTTTCAGAAACTTCAATTACTTTCTTGGAGGGATACCTACCATGCAAATAATGGGAAACGATTGAGCGATCCATATCAAGATAGTCGGCAATTTCACGTTGTAATTTACCTTCTTTTCTTAAATTTAGCGCTACTATCGATTTAATCCCTGACAATATATGTTCTGGCATACTTTCATCTCGTGTGAGTCATATACATATAGTACCGTACACTATATAAATAATTCTTCTAAATTCAAGTCGAAAACTATATATATGAGTATGAGGTAGGCTAACATTATTTTTAAGCGTTCTTAAAAATAAAATTTTTAAAATAAAAAGATTTTAAGAGTATTAATGAAATTTAAGAGTGATTAACGCTTATTATAATGTTAATACATAATGGTTACATCATTCAATAAAATTGCAAGTAATTTATTATAAAATTCTATGAAAATTTTGGTAAACTTAATAAAAAAAATATAATTTTAAACATGTGTGAGTTAACCTAACATAAATAACCTAATATAAAAAAGTTATAATTTAAGATTAATTTTAAAGTTATAGATTTAATTACATATTCTCCAATAAATCAGGTAGTTCCGAAAGACTATTTATTGAATAATTCGCACTAGTTTCTTTTATATCGCTGTATTTACCCTGGTATATTCTAACGGTTTTCATACCCAAAGATTTAGCAGGTATTATGTCTCTATCCTCCCTATCTCCAATATAAACAACTTCTTCAGGTTTTAAATTCATTTTAGATAGTCCGTGTTCGAAAAATTCAGGATAAGGTTTTCCAAGTCCGAATTCTTCTGAAGTTATAACTTCGTCAAAAAATGGACAAATTGACAATCTTATCAATTTTTCCCATTGTTTTAAGGTGACTCCATCAGTTAATATGCCCAATTTTAAACCCTTGCTCTTTAATTTAATTAAAGAACTTATTGTATCCGGAAATGGTCGCAATAATGAAAACTTAACATTGTGATAGGTGATAATTCCTGTAGCAATTATTTTTGGGTCATGGTCTCCTTTTAAAGCCTTTACCAAGTCATTGAAGTGCATACTATAATTAGAACCTTTTTGTAATATTATACGATTAAGAACTTTTTCAGCTTCTTCTTCTGAATTATGTAATCCTGCGTCCATCATTGCTTTTAAAGCTTCTTTCCGTGCCCTTCGAGCGAATTCTGAAGAATTATAAAGCGTGTCGTCAAGGTCAAATAATACACCTTTTATCACATTTTCACCAAGGCATCAGATTTTGATTTGATTCTTTTTTATTTATTTTATTATTATTATTTTATTATTATTTTATTATTTATTTATTCTTTTTTTAATTTATAGTATTTCTTATTTCTAATCTTTTAATTATATTTCCTTTTTATTATTGAGTAGTTTTAACCTTATTTTGTACCATCTTAAAAATACCAACAAAGTCATCTTCGGTACTAATTGGAACTACGATTAATCCTAAATCCTTATGTCTTTCAACCCATTCGTCATCATAAGCCGGTACATCAATCTTAACTGGCTCATCTAATGGGTTTCCGACTATAACATTTTGATAAGGGAAAGCTTCAGCTTCACCTTCTTCGTAAGGTTGTACTGTTTCTCTAATGTAGCCCCCTAAGGACATTGTTAATTTGGGCAATAATACCATTTTAGGCATTTTTCCACCTTCTAATCTATTAATAAGTCTTTTTAATTTTTTAATTTTAAATTAAGTAATTAGGGATATGTAGTTAAGAATATTTAATTACAATATGTACTTATGAATATATAAAATACAGAATATAATAATAAGTATAAACTATGATTATAAAATACTATAGAATACTATAGAATACTATAAAATATTATAGAATATTATAGAATATTATAGAATATTATAGGATAATTATAAACTTGTTATCCATATTATCTAACATTAATATAGTGGTAATTTATATTTTTATATAATATTTATAGATTTAGGTAATTCATTTTAAGAAAAATAAAAATTAGAATTATTAAAATATGGAATATAATATTATTATTATTATTATTATTATTATTATTTGCGTTACTAAAACTATTAAAAAGGTGAATTTATGAATATTTTAATATTATTGGGTTGTCCGGAGCCTCCATTATTAATCCCCTCATTTATGTTCTTATTAAATTTACTAAAAAGCAAGGGTCATCAAGTTTATGTTGCAGGAAACCCCTCTGCATTAAAATTAATTGAATCTGCAGACCCTGAACATTATTATCTTAAAAACGTAGGTTTTCAACCTATTGATAATGGTTTAAAGGATAAATTTGACGTAGATTATATATTTGGACTAACACATAATGATGCAGGTGTTAACTATATCGTAACCTATAAAATGGTTTATAACAAGGAAACATCAGCATTAATATTCGGTACTGGAGATTTAGGTGGATTAACCCAAATTTTAGATGAAAATGGCATTGAAAACAAGTCTATACGTGCTTACCATAATCCAACACCTATAAACGTTATTTTAAAAAGAATATTTAAAGAATTTTAATAATAAAAAATAAAAAATAAAATAATAAATTATTAACTTATTTTTTATTTATTAAATTAGTTTTTTTCCAATTTTATTTCGTAATCATGGATTACAGGATTTGCCAATAATTTATTGCACATTTCAGTTAATCTTTCCATTGCTTTTTCTTCATTTTCTGCTTCAAACTCTAATTCAATACTTTTAAATGATTTAACGTCGCTTACTTCGTTAAAACCTAAAAAGTTTAATGCTTTTAATATTGTTTGTCCTTCAGGGTTTAAAACTCCTTTTTTTAATTTAACAGTAATTTCAGCTTTATACAAAGTATCACCTTTTATTAGTAGTATTTTTTCTTTTTTTCGTTTTTCTTTTCTTTTCTTTTTACGAAATTATATCAAATTATAGGGTATTTATTCTAAATATTAGTATATTATTCTAATAATCCCATTCTTTTAGCAACTACTTCGTATTTTTCGAGAACATTTCCTAAATCTTTTCTAAATACGTCTTTATCCATTACGTCGTTTGTTTCTTTGTCCCATAATCTCATCGTATCAGGGCTTATTTCATCAGCCACAATTAATTTACCATCGTTTGTAAGACCGATTTCAATTTTGTAATCTACTAATTTAATACCAATGTTATCAAAGTATTTAACTAAAACGTCATTTACTTTTAAACCGATTTCTTTAATCTCATCCAATTGCTCGAGTGTAGCAATTTCGAGAGCTAAAGCGATATCGTAGTTTAACATAGGGTCGCCGTATTCGTCATTTTTGTAGTCAAATTGAACTATAGGGGTTTTCAACTCTTTTCCTTCTTCGAATGGGTATCTCCTGCATAAACTACCTGCGGTTATGTTTCTAACGATTACTTCGATAGGTACAATTTTAACGTTTTTAGCGATTGTAGTTGTAGGCTCAATGTATTCGATAAAATGTGTTGGAATTCCTGCTTTTTCGAGTACTCTGAATAATTCTGCTGAAATTAAAGCGTTTAAATATCCTTTTCCGCTTTTTACATCGTGTTTTGCACCATTTCCTGCGGTTATGTCGTCCCTAAATTCAACTAAAACGGTTTCGTTGTCAATTTCATAAATGGATTTAGCTTTTCCTGTGTATAATGGTTGTTTTGATTTTATTTGCTCTAAATCGTAAGATGTCATTTTTTCACCAGCATATTTTAATTATTATTTTAATTATTGTTATTTTTATGATTATAATTGTAATTTGTATTTTTAGTATAATTATTTTAATTGTAGTGTGGTATGTATTATAATTTGATTATTTAATTGTAAGTTATAATATGGTATCCATTTTTAATATTTAAACCTAATTAAGGATAGATATAAATAGCTACTCGAGATTAGAAATGCTTACTAATATTGGCATTTTTAATAATAAATTTGTTACTGCCGACCGCCCATCGACAACGTATGTTGGCGAGCTATAAACCATCAGGTTTATTTAAAGGCAGTTGGGCAAGTTGGGCGTTAAGATATAAATTTATATATTATGAATTATTAGTTAAAATGTACTTAGATTATATAATCATACTATTGATTTTAAATCATTAAACTTAGAATAATTAAAAGGCATTAAGGTGTTATTATGGAAAACGTTGTTATAACCGTTATTGGATTGGATAAACCAGGGATTGTTGCAGGAATTACAAAAATTATTGCAGATAGTAACTCAAACATTGTGGATATAAAACAAACTATTATGCAAGATTTATTTACCATGATTATGATGATTGATATTGAAAACTCAAACAAACAATTGCCAGAACTTAAAGAAGAATTGGAGAAATTAGGTGCTGAAATTAACGTTAAAATTACCATTCAACACGAAAATATCTTCAAATACATGCACAGACTTTAAATAACTTTTTTTCTCATTTTTAAGTATTTTTTATATTATTATTTTATATTTTAGTTTATTTTTAGTTTATTTTTAGTTTATTTTTATTTTTCAATTTTTAATAACCTCTACATATTAATATAAATTATATATAATATGATAAAATATGATAAATAAAAATTAATTTAATCAATAATCAAATAAAACTGGGCGATTTTATGATATGGAACAAAACCATTGAATGTAGAGATAGGGAAGAAATGCGAGAACTACAAAGTAAAAGACTTTGTGAAACTGTTAATCGTGTTTACTACAACGTACCATTTTACAGAAATAAGATGCAAGAGTTGGGCGTATATCCTGAAGATATTGAAGGTATCGACGATATAGTAAAATTACCATTCACTACAAAACAGGATTTAAGAGATAACTACCCATTCGGGATATTTGCGAGTCCTATGCAAGATATAGTGAGAGTTCACGCATCCTCGGGTACCACTGGTAAACCTACAGTAGTTGGATATACCCGTAAGGATATTACTACCTGGTCAGAGATTGTCGCAAGAACATTAAACTTTGCAGGCGTGTCTAAAGATGATTTCATACAAATTGCATACGGATACGGTCTCTTTACGGGCGGTTTAGGTTTACATTATGGTGGTGAAAGGCTTGGAGCTACCGTTGTACCGATATCTGGTGGAAACACAGAAAAACAGATACAATTAATGCAAGACTTTAAAACGAGCGTAATTGCTTGTACTCCGTCTTACGCTCTTTATTTAGCTGAAGCTATGCAAGAACGTGGTGTTGACCCTAAAAGCTTAAATTTAAAAGTAGGTATTTTTGGAGCTGAACCTTGGACTGAAGCTATGCGTGAAAATATTGAAGAAAGCTTTGGTATTAAAGCATACGATATATACGGTTTAAGCGAAATTATGGGCCCTGGTGTGGCTTGTGAATGTGAAGCTAAAGCTGGTTTACACATAAATGAAGACCACTTCATACCAGAAATTATTGACCCAAATACACTTGAACAATTACCCGAAGGTCAAAAGGGTGAATTAGTATTTACCACAGTTACAAAAGAAGGCTTACCACTCTTAAGATACAGAACTAGAGACTTAACGAGTCTTAATTATGAAAAATGTGAATGTGGTAGAACCTTAGTAAGGATGAATAAATGTACTGGTAGAAGTGATGATATGCTCATTATTAGGGGTGTTAATGTATTCCCATCCCAAATTGAGAGTGCTTTACTTAAAATTAACGAAGTTTTACCTCATTACATGCTTGAAGTGGATAGAATCAACAATTTGGACGTTTTAAGCGTACTCGTTGAAGTTGACCCTGTATTCTTCTCAGATAAAATTAAGGAACTTGAAAAATTAAATAAAAGAATTAAAAAAGCAATTGTTGACGTAATTGGAATTAATGCAAATGTAAAATTGGTAGAACCTAAAACATTAGGTAGAACCGAAGGAAAATCAAAAAGAGTAGTCGATAAAAGAATTATTCAATAAATAGCTAAGTATTGATAATTAATTATTATTTCTTATTTTTTATAGGATATAAATCGAATATTGCATATACTAAAAAATATAAAATAAAATTAGGTAAAAATATAATTAAATAGCAAAATATATTAAATTATACGAATAAAATATTAAATAATTACTTAATGGTGAGTTTTATGATTGCTAAACAATTGTCTGTATTTTTAGAAAATAAATCCGGTAGATTATACGAAGTTATGGAAATTTTAGAAAAGGAAAATATTAATATCGTAGCTTTAAGCGTTGCAGATACTACAGAGTACGGAATATTAAGAATGGTAGTTTCAGACCCTGAAAAGGCCTTAAAAGCACTCAAAGACAATTTATTTTCAGTTGGTTTAACAGATATTGTATGTATCTGCATACCTAATGAAGTTGGTTCTTTTTCAAAAGCTTCTAAGTATCTTTCTGAAGAAGAAATTAGCATTGAGTACATGTATGCTTTTGCATTAAACGACAAAGCTTTAGCTGTTTTAAGAACTGAAAACAACGAAAAATGTATTGAAGTACTTACTAACAAAGGAATAGAAGTTGTAAGTGCCGATAAGTTGAAAAAAATCTAATTGAAAATTAGTCTCTTTATTTTTTTATTATCTTATTTTTATTATCTTATTTTTATTTTTTAAGTTTAATATAATCAATAAAATTAACTGTAATAATCATATGTATATAGTTTATATTGATATAGTATTAAATATGATATAAAATAATTATTTCAACTTACAGTTTATTAAATTATATATATTGATTATAATAATTATGCGTGATAATAATGTTACAAGAAATCAAAGCACTAATTGCATTTATGACAAAAATACCTGTAGCAAATGTAACGTGCGGTTTTGAAGACATGGCCAAATATTTCTGGTTTATGCCTCTTATCGGTACATTAATAGGGCTTTTTGGAGCTTTAATAGCTTATGGACTTTATAGTATCGAATTTTCTGCTCCTTTACTCGTAGGTAGTATAGTACTTTGCACACTTTTATATATGCAAGGATTCCACCACGTTGACGGATTAGGCGATTACGGGGACGCTTGGATGGTAATGGGCAATAAAAGGAAAAAATTAGAAGTAATGAAAGATGTAAACATTGGTATTGGCGGGATAATGTTTTTATTATTTATCGAATTTGCATCAGTGTTTGCACTAGCACATTTATATGGTAGCGTTTCAATTTTTGAGTTTATGAAATACATCATACTTGTAGAAACTTGCTCGAGACTTGTATTATTAGCTTGTGCTACTTGTGGTATTCCTGCTACAGAAGGTACTGGACGGTATTTGGTTAAGAAATCTAACGAAATGTTCTTATTAATTGGAATATTGACTCCTTTATTGATTGGTTACTTGTTAGGCGTATTTAAAATAGCCATAATGCTTGCCACAATCTCTGCATTCTTTGGAATGTACTTTGCTTGGAAATCAAACAAAACACTCGGATGTGTTACAGGCGATATATTGGGAGCTTCTGCGGAAATGGGTAGAGCTTTACTTTTAGTTTTAATTATAGCTTTAGCCCCTGCTGTAAAATATGGTATACTTAATATATAATTAGTAATTAATAATTAATAATAAAATAATATAATAAAATATTAATTAAAAAATTATCTTAGTGGTAGTATGTCAAAAATAATCGAAAATGGCGTAGTTGAAAAAAGAAAAATGGAATTAATAGGTTTAGAAATCCCCTTGATTAAAGGTGGCGAAGATTTAGCAGAAATTATCGCAGAATATCCTTTAGAAAATAATGATATAATTGTAATTGCTGAAACGGTTGTTGCAAAGTCTGAAAACAATGTTGTAAACAAAAAAGACGTTGTAGTGTCTGAAATAGCAAAAGAAATTGCCAAAAAACTTGAAAAAGACCCTGAAGTAGTTCAGATAATATTGAATGAAGCGAATGAAGTTGTAAAATTAGGGGATAAGTTTATAATAACAGAAACGAAACACGGATTCGTTTGTGCAAATAGTGGTGTAGATGAGAGTAATTCTAAAGACTTAGTTAAGCCACTCCCTCAAAACCCAGACCTTAGCGCTGAAAAGATAATGGAAAGAATTAAAGAGTTAAAGGATGTAGATGTTGGCGTTATTATTAACGATAGCATGGGTAGACCATTTAGAAACGGTTCTTGCGGTGTTGCAATTGGTGTAAGTGGTGTTTGCGCCTTATGGGATAGGAAAGGTGAAAAAGACTTATTTGGTCGTGAGTTAAAAACTACTGAAGTAGGAATTGCTGACGAACTAGCTGCGGCTGCTTCTGTTGTTATGGGGCAATCCAATGAAGGAATACCTGTAGTTATTATTAAAAATGCACCTATTCCATTACAAAAAGGTACTGGTAAAGATTTAATTAGAAAAAAAGAATTTGACGTATTTAGATAAGTTATTGGTAAATATATACCTAAATAATTATTTCTTTTATTTTATATTTGTAGTTGGTAAATTTAAAATATATAGTTTATATATTATTGAAGATATTAGTATGTTATAAATTAAATTATAATTTTATCGATTATCGTGATTAATATGTCAAAAAACGAAAATAACCCCAAATTAAAAAATAATAACGGAAATGCCAAGAAAAAAGTTGCACTAACTGCAGGTACTTTTGATTTACTGCATCCAGGACACTTTAACACACTTGACTTTGCCAAAAAACACGCTGATGAATTAGTCGTTGTAATTGCTAGAGATGAAACCGTTAAACGTATCAAAGGAAGAAAACCGGTTATTCCTGAAGAACAACGAAAAATGATGATAGAAACACTTAAACCAGTTGACAAAGCTATATTGGGTAGCTTAACAGATAAATTAGAACCTATATTAAATATAAAACCCGATATAATTGTATTAGGTCCTGACCAAACCACATATCAGCTTGAAGAATTGAAAAGCCAACTTTTAGAAAGGGGCTTTGAAACTGAAATAATCAAAGTTGAAGAATATGTAGAATGCCCTTTCCATAGCTCTTATGACATACTAAAGGAAATTGTCAAAAGATGGTGCAACAAGGAAATTGAATTAAAATAATCAATTGAAACTGTAATTAAATATATTGATTATTATTTAACTAAATAAGCTCGACGATAAATCATAATAAAAACTAATTTATATAATAAGGTAAATATAATTAATCGGGCTGATTGACATAATGTAAATTCCATATGAATAATAAATAGATATAAATCATATAAATATACTAATATCCTATATAATTAGGATAATTACTTATCGTCACATAAATCCAAACGATATTTATATTTATTACTATTTCGGGACAATTAAATATCTACTAATAGTTACATTCATCTATTAGTAAGTGTATATCATACAACTCTTTAAATATGATAATGACATTAATAATAATTTAGACAAGTTTTATATTTACAATGAAATTGTGTGCAATGATGAGTGCCGACTTCGCGGAGAGCTAAGCTCGATGAAGACAACGGGGACGACTGAGCACATCTTTTTATTGATTTAATGGACTAAATATGCTATTTTAAAAAGATTAAACAATATATCTCTAAAAAGTTTTAAAAATTTAAAAGTTATATATTTATATATTTAAATCTAAAATTTAAAATAAGAAATAAGAAATAAAATAAAATAAAATAAAATAAAATATTAAAAAAAGAGTTAAATATTATATGTTATTTTTTATTAATTCCTTCTTCACACAACGATTTTAAGTATTCCTTAAATCCAGGAATGTTTTCAAGTCCTAATTCTACATTAGCTTCTAACCAACCTTTTATATCTCCAATATCATATCTTTTGTAATTTAACTCGATTCCTATGATTTTTTCTTCGTTTAATAATGTTTTCATCGCGTCTGTTAGCTGAATTTCGTTTCCGCGCCCTGGTTCTGTATTTTTAATATGCTCAAATATCTTTGGAGACAATAAATAAGCTCCGGTGATAATTAAGTTTGAAGGAGCCTCAGAAACAGGCGGTTTTTCCACCAAATCGTGAATATTGTAAATACCCTCTTCGATTTGTTCGCCTGCTATGACCCCATATTTTGAAACGTCTTCCATTGGTACTCGTTCAAGTGCAATTACTGAGCAACCGTATTTTTCATGTGCGTTCATTAATTCCTTTGCAACATTTTTGGAGTATATTGTATCCCCCACCATTAAAATAGAGTACTCGTCACCTACAAACTCACTACCGCAACCAATTGCGTGCCCTAAACCTAGTTGTTTCCCTTGTCTTGTGTAGTATATTGTTGCTAAATTGTTAATATCACTTATTGCCTTTAAAGCGTCACATTTTGCATCTTTCTTCAAACGTTCTTCAAGTTCGAAATTCTTATCAAAATGGTTTTCGATTGCATATTTTCCTTTTCCGGTAACAATCATAACATCTGAGATACCCGCTTCTGCTAAATCCTCGATTACATATTGAATTATGGGTTTACCCAGTACGGGGAGCATTTCTTTAGGTTGAGCCTTTGTAATTGGTAATAATCTTGTACCAAAACCTGCTGCCGGAATTATTGCTTTTTTAACCATTTTTTCCCTCTTTCTCGTCGCTTTATATGTCTTATCTAGATTTTTATCTAGATTTTTATCTAGATTCTTGTATAAATTTTCCTATATTTCATAGGTATATCCATAGTTATTTGACATATGTGTTATTTACACTAATATAGATTATTTATTATATATTAATATATAATTTAAAATTAATATATAAAGTAGTGCAATATAAATTTATAAAATAACGGAAAATAGAAAAATATGATTTAAATAATTAAAATAATTAAAATAATTAAAATAATTAAAATGATTAAATATTTGGTGTTATTATGGGAGTACAGCTTAACGAAATAATTTCAAAAAAATCAATTTCAAAAAAAGAGCTTAACAATAAAAAAATTGCAATTGATGCCATGAATGTAATTTATCAATTTTTATCAAGTATAAGGTTGCGAGATGGGACACCTTTGAAAAATAGTAGCGGGGAAGTAACTTCTGCTTATAATGGTATATTCTATAAAACCATCAATATGCTTGAAATGGGTTTAACACCGATATGGGTTTTTGACGGTCAGGCTCACGAATTAAAAGAAGTTACCCGAGAAGAAAGACGTAAAACGAGACAAAAAGCACTTAGTGAATACCTTGTTGCAAAAAAAGAGGAAGACACTGAAAAAATGCAAAAATTTGCAAAGAGAATGAATTATTTGGATACAAATATGATTTTAAATTGCAAAAGACTTTTGGATTTAATGGGAGTACCTCATTTAACGTCTGGTTCTGAAGGAGAAGCTCAATGTGCAGAAATAGTGAAAAATGGAGATGCTTTTGCAGTTGTTAGTCAAGATTATGACTCTTTACTATATGGTGCGGACAAAGTAATAAAAAATATGACTAGCTCTGGCTCCAAAGAATTAGAATATATAGAATTAAGTGAAGTTTTAGAAGAATTAGGCGTTAATCGTAGTCAATTGATTGATATGTCTATTTTAATAGGTACGGACTACAATCCAAAAGGAGTTAAGGGATTAGGACCTAAAAAAGCTCTTGAGATTGTTAAAACTAACCAGATGGAAAAATATGTACCTGAAATAGAAAACTATTCGGAAATTAGAAAAATATTTGATAAACCAGAACTTTCAGAATACAAAAAAGGCGATTTAAAATTAAAAAGACCGAATTTAGAAGGAATTTTTAAATTTTTGGTTGAAGAAAATGATTTTTCAGAAGATAGGGTTAAATCATCGTCTGAAAAATTGGACGGATTGATTAAAAATAAATTATCACAGAGTAGTATAGACAGTTGGTTTTAAATTTTAAGCCGTGTATATCATATATAGATAGTTTAATATAGGTAATTCAATATATTTCATATAATCGATTTATAATAAAATAATACTAAAATAAATAAAAAAATGATAAATTAATTTAAAAGAATGACACTAAAAGGTGTTAATATGCCAGTATATATAAATGGAAAATCTTCTTCAGTACCATTATTTTTAAAAATAATCTTTTGGATAGGGTTACTTTTATTAATTCCGTTTATTATAGCAGGAATTTTCGTATTATTCGGATATTTCACAATAAAATGGATTTATAAAAAACTTACCAAGGTAGATAGAAAACTTAAGACTAAGAAAATTAAAATTTACGAAAGCGAAGAAGAATTTAATAATTCAAAAAGCTCCAATTCATTTTTTGGAGAATTTAAAGACTTTATAAATTCACTTAATCTTAAAAGATTTTTAAATCCTTTTGGAAATTCAAAAAGTGCCAAAATCGATGAAAATGAAAATATGGACGAATACGTAAGTTTTGAAGAATTTAACGGTAGTAATAATACCAATAATAAAAATACTGAAAAAGATACAGTTACCCCCATAAAAATTGAAAAATTTGAAACTGACGATAGCATTGAAATTAACATATCAAATGTAGATAACAATGACGACAATAATAGATTAGATGCAGATAAGGACATTGATGTAGAAAATACTGAAAATAAAGAAGCTATCAAATTTGATAATTTAGATTATAAAAAATTCGTAGAATATTTAAAATCAAATGGACTTATTGAGAAAAATGGTGCATTGTACTTGTTTGATAAATCAGTCTATGCAGTATACCAAGATTCATACCCTGTAAATGACTTAGTTTCTATTTACGAAGAAAAGCCAGAAACGGATATTGTAATATTGGGACTTAAAGGAAAACCGTCAGAACCTAAAAAGATATATAATATACCTACTAAAATAACAGAAAATAAAATAAAATTAGAAGATTTAGAAGAATTTGAGATTAAATTATAAAATTATAGTATTTGACTAAATACATTTATTTATCTCCTATTTTATTTTTTTAATATTTTTTAATATTTTTATTCATTTTTAACCATATTTAATTGTTTAACTTTTGGTTTTAAATAAGATATATATAGTTAAACGATTATTATCTAATTACAAGTTACAATAATATGCTAAGAAACGTTGGCATATTTTATATAAACACGGCACTAATCAATAACCAAGATTATAACTTAGTGTAGGAAATGGTGAGAACTATGGCAAGAAAAAGAAGAGTAGAAGCAAACCCGTTCAAAGAAATGCCGTCCATATTATATCCTGATGAATTAATGGACAAAGCATACTTGCGAGCTGAAAAATTAGCTGGGGAATTAAGGACTACAACTAGAGGATTAAGCACCCCCAAATCAAGAATTATAGAAGATAACAAAATTAGGGTTATTTCGTCAGTTTTATCAGATAATTTAATAAAAATTGTTGAAAAAACGCCATCAGTTGACAATTTACAGCCATTTTATAGGGAAATATTGGAAATTATGGTTGGAAGTGACGAATTTAAAAAATCACTTGCTGCAATTCAATGGGCTTCAGATATAATCAGAAGATTGGGCATACAATATTCAAGAAGAGCTAAAAAAGCTAAATCTCCTCAGGATGCTTCATTCTACAGAAAACAGTTTGTAGGTAGAGTTTCTTCAATTATTAAGCAGATTTACCCTAATTTAGCATTTTTAGGTGTTGCGCAAAACAAATTAAAGAATATACCAACAGTTAAGGACTTACCTTCAATAGTTATTGCAGGATACCCTAATGTAGGTAAATCTACATTATTAAGAACCCTTACAGGTGCAGAACCAGAAGTAAACACTTATCCATTTACTACGAAAGGTTTAAACATCGGATATACCGAAGAAGGAATTCAAGTTGTTGATACACCAGGTGTTTTGGATAGACCTATCTATGAAAGAAACGATATTGAGCTTCACGCAGTTATTGCGATAAACTACTTGTCTGACGCTTTAATTTACGTTATAGACCCTACTGAACATTGTGGTTTTACAGTTGACGCACAGATGAGCTTACTTAAGGAAGTAGAAAAGACCTTTAGCGTTCCAGTTATTGTTGCTATGACAAAATCTGATTTAGAAAATGTGGATATGGATGAAGACAAAATCGCAAGAATTGAAGATATGGAAAAAGAATTAGAAGATTTTAACGTTGTTAAGGTTTCATCTATTAGTAAAGAAGGTATAGAATCCTTAAAATTCGAAATTCTTGAAACAATTGATAAAATAGGATTATCTGAATTAATAGAGCAATAAAATTTATTTTATTTTCTTTTTTATTTTTTATACCATATTATATTATTATTTTACTATTATTTTATTATTATTTTATTTTTCAATATTCTCTAATTGTATAACATTAATATATAGCGTAAAAATATAATATATATTATATGAAAATTATATTGTAAGAAAATATTTTACTAGAATATAAAATAATTAAATTAAGAAAATTAACACAAAAATACGGGTAAACTTCGATATTGAGGAGGGGGTCCTTTTGAAGCTATCTCTTGAAGAAGGTACTTTTGCAGTACATGAAACAAGGCAAATTTTGAAGAATTATTTAAACGGTACGGATTACTCTATATCCAACGCTCCAAAAATATTTAGTGAGACTAGAGGGGTTTTCATATCATTATATACTCAGTCCGATAATAACTTGCGAGGATGTATTGGAATACCTGAACCGGTTATGCCTCTTAAGGATGCCTTAAAAGAAGCTGCAATTAGTGCTGCAGTACATGACCCGCGTTTTACGCCCATAACACGTGACGAATTAAAGAAAATAGATATAGAAGTCAGTATATTAACACATCCTCAACTCTTAGACGTCGAAAACCCAATGGAATATATAAAAAAAATGAGCATAGGTAAACACGGTTTGATTATTGAGTTTGGTACATATAGGGGGTTATTATTGCCTCAAATTGCAAAAGAATATAACTGGAGTAAAAAACAGTATCTTTCAAATTTGTGCACTAAAGCAGGTATGCACCCTACTGCGTGGTTAGAATACGATGTTAACATCTATTCGTTTGAAGCACAGATTTTTAGGGAATTAAAACCTGAAGGAATGGTTACGGAACGTTTAGATTTTAGGGGTTGCGGATTAGATAAGAAATTATAAATAATAAAAATATTAATAAAAATAATGGCTATAACGAAATTGAATAGCATAAGGTGATTAATTTGGATTTTGAAAGTGATGAATTAAAAAAATATACAGTAATTGATGAAAATAAGTTAAAAGTTAAAAAAGTAGTTTGTAAATTCTGCAATCATGAATTTGAGGCGGTTGGCTATAAAACCATCTGTGAAAAATGTGAGAAAATCCAAAAAATTTAATAAGTTAGATAACTTATTTTGATTAAATTATTTTAAATAACTTATTTTAACTAAACTTAGATTTTCCCCAAGGCGTTTAAGAATTTTTTAGTCTTCTTTTTCTTAATATTATTGTATTCTTTTAATTTTTCAATACTAAATGGTTCACAGTCTAATTTTTTAGTTATATCTTCTATATTGCAAATAATTTTTAAGGCTGATTCTATTTCAGATTTGGAATAACCATAGTTTTCCACGATATCCCAATCGTAAGCTAAATAGAGCAAAATACCGCCAGTTAATTTTATTGGTAAGTCATACTTTGGGAATTCCTTTTCCAATATTAATTTATAGTTTAAAACTTTTTTATGGTCAGTTTTGAGCCTTAACCATGCTAATTGAGATTTTGATGGAGTTACCAATATCGAAGGGAATAAATTTGAACGTGTCCTTTCGTCTGCCGTGTTATTTAAGTAATATTTCAATAAATCATTTGATAAGTGAGATAAAGGAACATTTAAACAGGCATCTTCAAATATGGCATTCTCAACCTCAAGAGACTTTTCAAGACATTTTAAAGGTTTTCCATCCTTATATAGTCCGCAATCTTCCAATTTAGAAATTAATTGTAATTTCTTAAACTTTAACTCATTTATTTGCCTAACATCTATGATACCACCATCACAGTCAGCACGCTCATAGTTTTGGCAAATTTGTTTGTATTGAGTTATTAAGGATAATTCACTCATATTTAACATTTTTGAAATGTTTTTTAATATTTTATCCCCAATTAGTGACTGGTAAGTGTGCAGATAAGATAAAGCTAGAATTTTTTTAACGTATTGGTCATTTAAAAGCTTACTTTTTGTATAATTCTTTTTTATGGATGTTATTATCGCGTCACCATAAGTATCTCGAATATATTTTTCGTAATCTTCTTCTTCAACTTTAATACGTTTAAATCGTCTTCTTCCATTTTCTTTTATAACAATAGATAATGTTGTAGAGCTTAAAGTGGATTTACCTTCTGAATTCAAGATTGTTAGGAATTTTTTGTAAGTTTTGACCACATAATGTGGCAATTGTAACAAAAATTCTTTGTAGGAGCCATCGTAGGGCAAATTACATATTAAATCTAAATTGCCTGAGTCCTGTAAGTTACCGATTGCTATTTTATGAGATACGATAGCATACTTAACACGTTCGAGTGAACCCTTTTTTTCATCAACTACACGCCTTAAATAAGATGAATAATTCAATATATCATATATATCGTCTTCTTCACCGCCGTTTAGTCTACCAACACCAATATATGGAGTATCAAAACCTTTTAACTCCATTTTTTCCCTATAATCTTCTAAAATTACTAGATTTTTTTCCAAATCATTTAAAAGTTGCTTTTTGTCTGAATAAATATTATATTTATCAAAATTTTCAAATTTATTGGGTATATAGTGAATATTGTTTTTATTATTATTATTATTATTATTATTATGGTTACTATCTTTACTATCTTTATTATTATTCTTAGTAGTAATAGTATTTTCTGAGTCTGTGTCGTTTTCATCTTTTAAATTATCAAATTCTACATTATCAAATTTATTAAGTGGATTATCATCATTTAAAATACATAAATTATCGTATACAGTACAATATACCTTTAAATTTAAATCCGCCAAGCTATCTAAAAATTCATTACATTCTAAGATTAATGTACTGCTATCCATAATTTCACTTTGCGTCCTGTTGTCATATTATGCGATTATAAGTTATAGGTAGTCCTATAATTAAACTATGGTGTTAATTTTGAATAAATTTGCTAAAAATGTATTATATTCATTTAAAAATAACATAATACATAAACCGTAAAAATAGGTTATATTAAAGTAATATTTAGTAATTTAATTAGATATTGTTTTATAGTTTATATAGTTATCACTAGTTTAGTATTTTATATTTGTATATCAACATATTTATATTTATTCATTGTTTTTTATAAAATATTAATTTTAAATTCTTTCGATATACTTATCCTTTAAAATTTCGCCTTCTTCTGGATTTACATACTTAGGATAGGTTATTATTTTTTGTAATTTGCCTTCTACAATATTGTACAATAATTCATCCACAGATTTGTACTTTCTAGGGCAATATGCGTATAATCTATCTTCTTTCACGAAATATTTAGGATTATGAGCTATGAAATTATCTACACCTTTTGGAGAGTATATGGGCGGTCCCATTTTACACATTAAGTCGGGCATTTTAGAAATTAAGAATTCCCAGGATATATAACAGAAACTTTCATTTGCATGGTTTGAAAATCTTACAATGGCGAAGTCATTTTCTTCAAATATATGAGAAATACTTTTTTGTAGTCTATCCATTTGTGGATAAATAATATCGTCTACGATTTCGGGATTCCTTGGTATTTTTAAACATAATTCGTAACCTTTTTCCCTATCGTTTAAGTTATTTAACACTTTTTTATCGTAATCGTAGAAATATTCTATATTTGGGTCTTCTAAAAACTTTCTAGCGTAAAGTACGAATTTATAGAAATTTTCAGTACTTAAAGCGGCTGCTACGTTTCTATCTAAGTCCGATGGGTCATAAATAACTAATGGCTGATTTTTATAATATTTATTATCTAAAAATTTGTATTCTTTTAATTTTATGACATTAGAATTATTTTCTTCCGAATTATTTAGATTTATTAAATTTATATTGGTGTAATGCTCATTGAAATAAATATTTGGATTTTCTAAATACTCCGTATTCCATTCTGGGCTTTTTATATTGTATATCTCCAAAATATCAGTTAAAAGTATTTTTTTACCTGCTTTCCATTTTTTAGCAGAATTCAGTAAATTTATAAATCCCCCATAGTAATAAATCAATAATTCACACAAGTAACCTGAAAAGCCAGCGGTTTTTAAATCAGAACCATAAAGTCCGATACCTTTTAAAAACCTTTTTAGGATTATTACGTCGTCTGTTATTGTACCATTTGGATAGCTTTCATATTTTTTGCTTTTACAGTATTTCTCATGCCTTTTGTAAGCATTTAATAAAAACTCATTATGTAGGGGAGTCCTATCAACTGAAGATATAAGTTTTTCGCCCCATTGAATATCATAGCATGGTACAAGGTCTAACGAGAATTTATCAATTTTTGCAGTAATGTAGGGATGTTCTGCGTATTTTACCCAGTATTTTCCATTTAATTTTGTTACCAGTTCTATTCCAAAATTTAAGCCGATTTCCTTTAATTCCTCTCTATCAGTATTTTTATCAAATTTTAAAAAAATATCGATGTCGTGGTCATTTTTTAGATTAGTGCCCCTAGCAGTCGAACCCACCCGTACAACATTTAAAATAGGGTATTCCTTCATCTCATTTATTGTGTCAATAATTTTTTTTGAAAAAGTAGTTAAATGATTTTTTTCATCTTCACAGGGTTTAACATCTCCTAAAACTTCTCTTAAGATACTTTGGATTTTTGCATTATTATCGGACTTTAAATTTTTATTGGTCATGAAATCACTCTTAAATTATTTTAAAATATTCTAAATTCTAAAATATATTGATTATATTAATTAAATTAATTAAATTAATTTAAATTACATTAAACTATTTGAAAATTAGGGTTATATATTATTTTATACACACATATAGCGATACAGATAAATTGACTAATATATGGATTAAAATTAAAATTAAAATTAAAAGTAAAAGTAATAGTAAAATTAAAATAAACGATAATAAGCTTATTAAATATTTAAAGAATGTATTTTTATATTTAAAATATTGAGGGGTATCTCAGAATTAATCCATATTAAGGTGTTAAAGTAGTAATAAACTAAATAATACTCTAAAACAACTTAGTTACGAACTAAACCTTTGGAATCTCCTGCATTTATTTTATGGAGGCCGTCTTCAGAAGTTTTGTTTAACTTATCTGCTGACTTTGTATTTATATATTTAAAAGCATTGTCTGCAAGTCTTTTAGATAGGTTATCAGGGATTGCTTCGTCTTTTTCAGATAAACCTTCTGCAATACATGCTGCAAGTAAAAATATAGCTGCTCTTTGTTCTGTTTTTAATTTGTGGATGTGATGAGGTTTTACATCTAATTTTTCATAGATTTCGTAGTATTCACAGTTATTTTGCTCAGGCATTATTTCTTTGAATACATGTACAAAAAATTGATGAAGTTCCATTAGTTGTTCTTTATGCATATTTTCTCCCATATACTGGTTATTAAATTAAATATACGATTAAACTACGATTATTCGAATATAACTCAAATATAATTCAAATATTACATAAAAGTTACTTGGGAATAAGGCTAACAATCGAATAAATACGAATAAATAATAATTTCTAAAGTTATAGTTCTATTCTAATTCTAACTTTAATTATAATTCCAATTTAAATTATTTAAATTATTTAAACTTTTATAGAAAACTACACCTATATGATTATATTTATATAAGAATAAATAGTTTTTGGGACTATTTCGTCTATTATTTTTCACATGTCCGCTATTTTTCTTATTTTTGACTTATTATTCTAATATCTATTTATTTTTTAATAAGTATATTATGTCGTTAATTTTATAAATATATTAGCAATATGTCAACAATATAACTATTCCTATAATTATTTCCCTTTATCATATATAAAATAACTGCAAGAATTAAATATATGCACTCGGTTATGTTTTAACAGTAAATTAAACTTTATAATGACCATTTTGAGTATATTAATTAAAAGATTAGTAACTCTTTTAGATTTTTTAGAATTTTACAAAATTTTGTTAAATTACATCAAATAAATATAAATAATAAGTTTATATACATTTGATGTACTTAATATCTCAGGATATTTCAAAATTATTAACTTATTATATATATTAAAATTATTAGCTCTAGATTTATTAAAATTTACTAGGATTTCTAATTATTTAGGTGATGGTATGATATTACTTGCACTACCAAACAAAGGAAGAATTTCAAAACCTGTTAATGAAATATTGGAAAAAGCGGGTTTAAAAATAACCGTTAGGGGAAGAAGCTTATTTGCGAACACTGTTGACGAAGAAATAAAAGTAATGTTTGCAAGAGCAAAAGATATTCCCGAATTTGTAGCAGATGGCGTCGCAGACGTTGGGGTTACGGGCTACGATTTAATGTTAGAGAGAGATACTGAGGATAGAATAGATACACTTCTTGATTTTAAATTTGGAAGCGCAAGATTAGTTATCGCATCTCCGGAAAATTCTGAAATAAACAGTCTTGAAGATATCAAAGACGGAATGAAAATAGCTACTGAATTCCCTTGTTTAACTAAGAAATATTTGGAGAAAAAAGGATTAAACCTTGAAATAATCGAGTTAAGTGGTGCTACAGAAATAGCTCCGTTTATTGGCATTGCAGATTTAATTTGTGATTTAACATCTACAGGTACTACATTAAAATTAAATAGGCTCAAGGAAGTTTGCGAAGTAGTTTCATCGACAACTAGACTTGTAGCGAATAAAAATGCCCTTGAAGATGAGGAAAAAGCTAGAAAAATAAGCGAATTGATAAATGCAATAAGAAGTGTTATGTATGCACAATCTAAAAGGCTTATTATGCTAAACGCGCCAAAAAGTAACGTAGAAGAAATTATAAAGGTAATTCCTGGTATGAATGGACCTACAATCTCCGAAGTGAAATCATATCAAAATACTGATATGCCAATGGTTGCAATACAAGCTGTTGTAGAAGAAAATCAGATATTTACAATCGTTAATCAGTTGGAAAAATTAGATGGAAGAGATATTTTAGTTGTACCAATTGAAAGAATTATAAACTAAATTATTTTTCTATTTTAATATTTTATTATCATATTCTAATTACAATATTATTGGATTATTGGATTGTTGTATTATTCTTTTATTATGTTATTATACTTTAATAAATTAAAATAGATAGATTTATTTAAATTTAAATAGTATAACTTATATAAACGTAAAAACGTATAAAGTGTATAGAATAATGAAAATTTAAAATTTATAAAATTTATAAAATTAATATTGATATATTCGGTGGAAAAATGAGCGATGATTTGTCAATGAAATGTGGACTTGAAATTCACGTACAAGTGGATACAGATTCAAAATTATTTTGCATGTGCCCTACAAACTACAAAGATGTAGAACCAAACACGAACGTATGTCCTGTATGTATGGGTCATCCGGGTGCAAAACCAATGCCACCTAACAAAGAAGCAATCGACGTTGCAATTATGGTTGCTAAAATGTTAGGCTGTGAAATGGTTTATGATAAAGATATCTATTTCCAAAGGAAACACTATAACTACCCCGATTTACCAAGCGGATATCAAAAAACTTCCGTACCTATTGGGGTAAAAGGTAACTTCTTAGGCGTTGAAATTACAGAAGTTCACTTGGAAGAAGACCCTGGGCAATATAAACCTGATTTAGGTACTGTAGACTACAATAGGAGTGGTACTCCATTAGTAGAGATAGTTACCGAACCAGATATGAAAAGCCCTGAAGAAGCAAGGGAATTCTTAAGACAATTAATGAGATTGTTTAGATATATTGGTCACCTTAGGGGAGAAGGTACCATGAGAGCAGATACAAACATATCCATTAATTACAACGGTATTCAAGGTAAAAGGGTTGAAGTTAAAAACGTTAACTCAATAAAAGGTGTTTTCAAGGTATTAAAGTATGAAATCATCAGACAAAAGAACGTGTTAAGAAGGGGCGGAGAAATTAAAATGGAAACAAGGGCTTTTATGGAAGCTCAGATGATTACAAAGTCCATGAGAAGCAAGGAAACCGCTGACGATTATAGACACATTCCCGACCCTGATATACAACCTATCGTATTGGACCATGAATGGGTTGAGGTAGTTAAGGAAAGAATGCCTGAAACTCCTATCGATAAGGAAAAAAGATTTGTTGAAGAATATGGGATTAAAGAAGATGACGCTAAAGTTTTAGTTTCAGACCTTGAGCTTGCAGACGTATTTGAGAAAGTAGTTTCACACTTTGGAGCAGATGAAAAAAGCATTGCTTTATCGGTAACATGGATTAGAAACGAATTAAAAAGAGTTCTTACATATAATAAAGTTGATTTCGTAGATAGTGGATTAACAACCGAACAAATCGTTGAATTAATCGAATCAATCACCAATAAAACAATTAGCCAAAAAATCGGTAAAAGAATTATCGAATTAATGGTTGAAAACAAAGGTGAAAAATCACCGAAACAAATTATTGCAGAAGAAGGTCTTACCGTTGTTGGTGACGATAGCGAATTAGAGCAATTCTGTGAAGAAGCTATTAAAAATAGTGCTGTAGCGGTTGAAGATTATAAATCTGGAAACAATAAAGCTCTTAACTCAATTGTTGGGCAAGTTATGAAATTAACACGTGGTAGAGCAGAGCCTGGAAAGGTTGTAAAAATATTGAAATCTAAATTAGATTAAATTAGATTAAATTAAATTAGATTAATTATCTGCCCTTACCATCAATTTTTCATCTTTTTTAAAATAGTTGTATAAAAATATAAATACTTCAAATACATATTATTGTCATTAATTTTGGTTTTATTTTATACGAGGGAAATTTAAAAACTTATTATAATTCCGATATATTAAAATTAAAAAATACAATATTAGAATATATAGATAAGTAAATTAATAGATTTACAAATTAAGAATTAAATTAAAAATGTAACACATGCGTTAATGGTGAAATTATGGAGATATCTGTTATAGGGGCTTCCGGTAAAATTGGTTCACAACTATCATTTTTATTGGCACGTGAGAAATACATTAGAAATATTAACCTTGTGGCTCGTGAAAAATCATTAAATATGCTTGAAGGTATAAAAATGGACATCTATGATGCTTTGGCAGCTTCTGGGCGGGATGCTGAAATAAAAATTCATAGCGATACGGAAATTGAAAACTTGTGCAATAGTGATATGATAATTGTAACTTCAGGTGCAAAACGTAACGGTAACATGTCCCGTTTGGATTTAGCAAAGACTAACGCCAAAATTATAAAAAATTATTCAAGAGAGATTGCAAAGCATTGTGATACTAAAATATTTATGGTATCTAATCCAGTTGATGTAATGACATACAAAGCACTAATGGAAAGTGGATACGATAAAAGCAAGGTGTTTGGATTAGGTACTCACTTGGATTCAATGCGTTTTAAGGTAGCAATCGCTAAATTTTTTGATGTCCATATAGATGATGTTAGAGCGAGGATTGTCGGTGAGCATGGTGACAGTATGGTACCATTGATAAGCTCTGCAGCTATTGGCGGTATCCCTGTGAGAAGATTACCTAGTTATGAAGATTTCCCATACTACGACATATTAAATAGCATAAAAACACATGGAAAACGTATAAATGGTTTAAAAAACGGCTCTGAATATGGTCCTGCGTCTGCAATAGTCAATATTGTCAAATGTATGGCGAACAACGATAGGAGATTGTTAACGCTATCCACGTTTCTTGAAGATGAAATAGAGGGTATAGAAGGTAATGCTTGCGTAGGAGTACCCGTAAAAGTAGGTAGAAAAGGAATCGAAGAAGTAATACCAATTAAAATGGAAGATTGGGAATATCAATCGTTTAAAAAATCTGTAGATGTACTTAGAGATTACTGCAAATCTGTTGCAGATATCTAATTTATAAAATATTACTCTAAAAAAGCTAGAAATCAAAAATCAAAAATCAAAAAAGTTAGAATTTATTTTATTCTATTTTTATTCTATTTTTATTAAGTTATATTGATATTGGTATTTTCAAATATTAATCTATAAGTAATTTTGTTATTTTCTATATTCTATATTCTATATTCTATTTGTTATTTTAATTATCTTAAAACGTTTGTTAATTCTTCAACAGCTTGGTCTAATAATCCATTTCTGTTTTGAACGATTTTAACAGTAGCTCCTGTTAAAACACCGTATGACATTGCCGCACATCTGTTCATAAATTGGTGCTGTTCGATTGTGGAAGCTGTGTCAAGGTCTCTAACTCTTGTTTCGTCACTCATTCTTCTCATTAAGATTTCGTCGCCGGTTGTTTCTACAACGATTATTAAATCAGGGTTTAATTCGTTCAATACCCATGATGGTAGTCCTGGTAAGTAACCTTTAGGTGTTGATACGGTGCTGTGGGTGTCTACCGCTACAGGTGATTCTTTAGCCATTTCTGCGATTTTTCTACCTGCCATTTTTTGAATTCTTTTCTGGGTTTCAGGGTCCATTTTTCTCATTTGGTCTCTATCAGATACTAAGTTTTCTTCCTTTGCAACTTCGAACATTACAGAGCCAAAACTAACCATTTTATAGTTTACGCCTTCTTTTCTTAAGTTATCCATAGCCAATTGTGACGATGTGGTGCTACCAACGCCAGGTACTCCAGTCACTACTACAACTTTATTTTTCATTTAATCACCGTTTTAAAAATTTTAAATATCCTCAAATTTAGATACGTATGTCATAAGACATTTGATATATCTATTATTTATTCAACCCACTTATATATTTAAATCTCAATATATAAAAGTTACCCTAAATTAAATGAAAATTATATTATATTCTGAAAAATTGTAAAAGTTGTGAAAAAAATGTTAATTTTAAAATATAATTTTTTAATTAGGAGATTATATTTGTAAAAAACATTTGAAAAATAAAAATAAAAATAAAAATTTTAAATATGTGGTATGTATTTTGTGTTTAAATATATTATTTATTATTTTTAGTATACTCGATAAACTTACTAGTTTATTTAATTAATCTTTTTAGCTTCACCGTCAACCCATTCTACGTAAATAGGTTCTTCAGGAACTTCGCTAAGTGATTTAAAGTATTCTACGGCAGCTTGTGTACCAAATCTATCTGAACCTGCAAGTAATACAACGTTGTATTCAGTTACTATACCAGTTCCTTCTGATTTGATAGTTATCATTTGTATAATACCTTTATTTTCCCCAGGGTTTGAATTTGTAATTGACACTGGGAATTGGTTCATATATGCTTTTGTTAATGCGTTTGCCAAAGGACCACCAACGATAATTGTGTCATCGTTTATTTTAAGGTCTTCTGTACATTCACAAATTGAACTTTTTAATGATTTTGCATAGCTCTTATCGAGATTTGCGTAAACTATTTTTGAATCTGAAATCATACTACTTGTAGTAATTGAATCCGAGGTACTGTGATGTCTACTTCCACCGCTACTTCCAGATGAACTAGAACCTGAATCAGTCACTGGAAGAGCAGAAGTAAGTTTCATAGTGATAACGGGGTCTTTTACAAGTGTTAATTCCACAACACCGTTATTTAACATTCTGTACCATCCTACAGTACTATTGAAGTCTTTTTCTTTTAAAGTGATATTTTTAGAGCCTGTATCTACAGTAATTTCATCTAATTTTAAGTTACCGGTTGGCACTCTAAGAATTGTTACACCTTTTGAACCATCGTTCAATGCTTTAAACGTAAGTTTTGAATTTACGGTATTTCCTGCTTGTTCAGCTTTATATTCAAAGTCTGAAACTGTGAAACCATCATTTAATACTTCAGTTATGTTATTTAATGAATTATTTAATATTTGTTCAATATCTTCTTTAGTAGATACTTTTTTATTTTTAATTTCTTCAGCTTGCTTGTTTAATTTTTCAATCTTGGCCAAAGTGTTTGCTGGTACTTTTATATCTTTAACTAAAGGAATGTATAAATTGTCTTCATCTCCGAAGCTTACTTCTGAAACGTTGAATTCTTCATTTTTATATACTGGAGTTGTATTGATAGTTCCTGTTGAAGGACAGTCAATTTTTTTATCTCCGATTGTTTCTTCAACAAAGTTATCAACGATTCCTTCACTTATTACTTTAACGTCTAATGTTTGTACGCTTATAGGATTATCATAATCATCCATAAATTTAAACGTATATTCTACAATTTCGTTTTCTTCATATGGTACGAATTTAATATAATCTGCTTGCTTATCACTTGGTTGACCATCAGCAGTTGTTTTTTCACCTACTGAAACGTAAAAGATTCCTGTACTTTCATCGTAGTAATCTTCTTCGTCACCATTTAATAAAACTGCTTTTTTAGCATTTTCAGGCAATGGTACAACTAAGCCGAGCCATACTGGGCAAGTTTCCTGACTACCATCAAATTCAGGGTATACCTGTCCTGCTGCAGTTTCATTTAAGTTTTCTAATGTAGATGTTGTTAAATCAACTGTTACATATCCTGCTTTTGATACATCAGGAGTTACACCTTTTAATTGTGTATCTGCACCTGTTGTTGTAGCTTGTGCAAGTTCTTCAGGAATTACCAATGATTCTAGTGCTACATTATCATCAATGACGATTTTGAATACTTGAGTTGATACATTATTCCAAACTGCTGTTATAGTAAATTCTCTATTCTCTTCAGTCACGATTGGATAGTAGTATAAGGTATTGTTAATTCCTTTAACTTCATCCCATTTCGATTCAATGTCTCCAACCTTTATTTTTGAATTTGAAGTATCTACACCTTCAAGCCCTACAATTTGTAAACCTATCCTGTTACCTGCTGGCATGTATTCGGTAGCAGTACTCCATAAAATTTCTCCTTCAACATATTCAATTGTATTTCCATTTGCGTTGATAACTAAATTATCTCCGCCAACATTTTCTGAACTTCTGATAATAGCTCCCCCTATGATTGAGGTCGTATTAAATGTTACGTTTCCGTAGCTATTGCTTTGTTCATCTGACAAATCAATGCCCGTAATGTTTACACAGTACGGTTTTGATGTATTTACAATTTCTAATACGAAGTTTGCAAGTTCAAATTCATCATATTTATTTTCGGTGAAGTTGAAACCTCCAAAGTAACCTGTTTCAGCATTGTAATTTGAAAAGTTACCCGATAACGTGTAATTTTTAACTACTAAGTTTTTAAGATTTAATGTTCCTTCAAATCCAGCACATTTTCTGTATTCTGCAACTTCTTTTGCATTAAGTGTGAAAATGAAACTATTTCCTTCAGTATCTTCTTTTGCTGTGTAAACGTTAATTGCGTCGTCAACAACTTTTACAGATTTTGAAATCCTGTTGTTTGATTCACTTTCCTCAAGTACAGCGTTGCTTTCGTCTGCAACTATTGTTATTAAGGTATTCGTTCTTGCGTTATTTGCCCATTCGAACTGCAATGTTTCAGTAGCGCCTACTTCTAAAGATTCGATTGTTTTTTCGATTGGGTTGTTTGCATCAACGTATAATAATACTTTGAATGGTTTTGTAACATCAACGTGACCGTTATTTGCAACTTCCACATCCAAAATTACTTTTTGTCCAATATTATAAGAATCTGGAATAATTGAGTTAATTTCAATATCGGAACCTATAATTTCTACTGTAGTATTATTTACTTCAATATTATTAAATTCAGAAGATTTATCGGAAATTGATACGTTTTTTAATCCTAAAATTAAATTTCCAGGTTTTAAAGCTTTAAATTTAGCTTTTGCAACAGTTGAATCTTCGTTAATTCCATTAGTAATGATTGAATATTGAATTGTACCTTTATCGTTATTAATATCAATAAGTTTTAAATTAATATCTCCTTCAAGAACTTGGAATTTAGAATCTTCACAACTTACTAAATTTTTATCGAAATTAAGTACAAATTCAAATCCTTGTGGATTTCTAAATCCATCTAATTTATTTAAGTCAATAGATATGTTGAAATATTCTCCAGCTTTAACTGTAGATATATTTTCAGTTAAATTTACAGAAATTGGTTTTTCTGTAACTTCAATAGTTTTTAATACTTTATTGTTAGCTGTATTTTCATCATCGAAGCTTAATTGCGCGATTATTTTTGTACTTGGTTTTTCTGCTGTCCAATCAACAACTACATCTTGAGTTTCGCCAACAGCTAATGGGTTCACTTTTACTGTTTTTAATAATGTGGAATCTGCATATACTGAAATAGTATAAGTTTCATTATTGCTTAAAGTTGCTGAACCTTTGTTTGAAAGTGGCACTGTTATTTTTGCAGGTGTTGAATAATATGGATTATCAACTGTAATTTCACCAATTTCTATGTCGGGTGTAGTTACTACTATACTAACATCCTTTTGTGCAACTTTTTTTGCACTTTGAGCAGAAACTTTTCCAGACAATGTACCCACACCTAAAACTAAATCTGGTACTTGTACTTTGAATGATTTTGATGTAGTATCATAATTCATTGTGTAATTTTTATCATTTAATGAAAAGTTTACATCCATACTTTCATTTGCAAAGCCAGGATAAGTTACTTTTGACTCTACATCTAAAGTAACTATTCCTTCGTAAATAGGTTCAGGAAGTATAGTTACTTCGGTTATATTAGGATTACTTTCCAAAATTTCAACATTTCCATTTAATATATGTTCTGGGATAGGTAGTGTTGAAAGACCGTTATTTGTAGTTAAATCTATATTTCTTAAAAGTATTTCATTTGTTGAATTTTTGTAGGTCTCGAATGTAAGAGTAGCTACTGAAAAGTTAGTTTCTGTAATTCCCCCTCCCATCCAAGCTAAACTAATTGAATTACTAGCTACCTGAACATCTTTAAGACCTGCAGTATTTGCAAGGTCAGATAATTGAATGTTTGTCAATTTTAAATTATTGGCATCATATGCAAAAGTGGATTCAAATCCTTCTACAGTTATGTTTGAATTATTTACCCAAACATCCATTTGCACTTGTTGACCTTCGTAAACTTGCTGTGTTTGAGGGGCTAAACTAACGATAATCTTATCATTAGTGGATACTGCAGAACAAGCCCCTAAACTACCAAAAATCACAAAAATTGCCATTAATGACATTATTATAATTTTTAACTTACTTTTAGAGTTTATTTTTGAATTTTTCAAATTACCACCATCTAAATTCAATAGTAGTTTATTTTTTTCTTTTTTTATTTTTTCTGTTATTTGTTAAAAAATAATTAATAAAAATAATTAGTAGGGAATGCTAAAACGATTAAATTAAATTAAATTTAAGTAACTTTATAATTATCAACCCTATTAATTACATTTTTTAATGTTTTTTAGTATATTATGTCGTTTATGCGGTATAAGGCGTTCCAGTATTAGTTTCTGGGTCGTAAGCCAATAAATATCTGGTTGAACGTCCTTTAAAGTCATCTGGGTACATTATAGTTCCCATATCCATTAAAATTTCATCTGTGTTCACAACTCCTGTTTGATAGAAATCTGAGGAATAACAGAATACTCGTCCATTAATTACAGGGTTTAATTGCTCATAACCTACGTGTCTTTCTTTGAATTTCGACAAGTATTTTGTAGCAGATGATACAACCCAAAGGTCTGCGTTTTTAGTGGTCTCGAGGAATTCTTCTTTGGTCAATTTTGCAAATCCTGTTCCAGTGTATTGAGTAAATAAGTAATCTGCCTTACAATTTTGGGTAATACCCCTAGCATAATAGGATTGTGCAGCAGGGATGGATGCGTATCCCTTACTAGTTATATAACCCCAAGAAACTGTAGGAGCATTAGTACCGGATGCTGCCCTTTTAGCATTTAATGATTTTTTCTCCACTTTTGAGAAATAGCTACTTACGAATTTTTCTTTGTTGTAGAATGCAGCCATTGCTTTTGCCCATTCGCATCTACCTAAGAAAGTTTGTTCTGTCCATGATGGGAATGCAATACACGTAATATCTTTATCTCTACAATTACTATCGATAGTACTACCCCTATTTCCATCCAAAGAATTCATAACGAAATCAGGGTTTAATGTCGTTAATTTTTCATAATCTAAGCTATCAGGATGTCCTAAGTGTACTATTTTATTATCACTACCTTCTATACCAGTCAAATGTTGATTGATATAATCAAAATGCCATGGTTTTACACCGGTAGTGGTAGATACACCCTTAAGTGTATTCATTACGTCTCCATTTTCATCATTACATACCAAATAAGCTACGTGTACGGTAGATGTTGATACAACATTGTCTACGGGGGTAGTAATTATTGTATCGTACTTTACGTTTGCCCAAGTAGGTACGTTCTGACTTTGATTTTTCAATAAGTATTTTACACCCGCTCCATCAGTGAATATTTTATATTCAAAACTTTCACCGTTGTAAGGATTTACCTCTAAACCATCAGCGTCATAATATACTAAATCCATGCTCTTAGCGTATGCAATAGGTTCTGACATCTTGTCGTAGTAATTAAATAGATATACAACATCGGAAACGGAAATTTTATTGTCTGCGTTGACGTCACCGTCTTCAATATCCATATTTCTAATATTAAACAAATATACAACATCGGAAACGGAAATCTTTCCGTCACAATTAACGTCACCCAATCTATAGTCATAATTTCCACTCGCAAAGCTTGATGGAATTAAAAAAATTGTTAAAAGGATTAAAAAACCCATTTTAGTCTTAAAACTACTCAAAACTTAGCCTCCATTACTTTTATTTTGATAATTGTTAATTTTTGTTAATTTTTGGTATAATTTACTACTATAGTTATAGTTATGTTTATAAATTTTAAACAAAACTTTAATTGGCTCTCAAAATATATATAATTATTGATTAGTTTAATATAATTAAAGGTACCTTTAATAAAAAAATTACAACATAAATGGAATAAATAAAAAATAACAAGTAAATGTAAATGTAAAAAAATAAAAAATAGAAGAAAAAAATAGAATATATTAATAATTATTTAACGTATTTTAAGATATCAAGGTTATTTTTTTCACATATTTGAGACAATTTATTGTATAATTTTTCATCTAATTCGTAACCATCTTTTTTGAGTTCCCACGTCCTTTTTTCAGGCTCTCCGGCAACTAAAATTTCATCAAAACCGTTTAAAAGCTTTGAACCTTTTAATTCATTAATTAAATCATCAGTTCTATTCTTAAAAGTTTCCGAACCTGCGAAAAATTCCGGATTAATTGCTAAAAACAAATCGCCTTTGGTACATATTGCTTTTGGGTCTGCAGTTCCTTTAACATTGGTTCCTACTGCTGCACCACCTAATGCTGACAATAATTCAATTGCTGTAGCAATTCCATAGCCTTTGATTCCACCGAAAGGTAAAATACAACCGTTTAAAGCTTCTTTTGGATTATTAGTTGGATTACCATCTTTATCTAGTGCTGAATTTTCAGGCAATTGTTTACCCAATCTATCTGCTTCAAAGATTTTACCCCTTGCAATTGACGCTGTTGCCATATCCAATGAGAATTTTGTTTCATTGCCTTCTATTGCAATAGCCACAGGGTTTGTGCCCAATATTTTATCAGTTCCCCCGTATGGCGCCATTGCAGGTTCTGTATTTGTTATTGCTAGCCCTATTAATCCTTCTTTCATTGCTCTTTCGGAATAATGACCAGTTATCCCAAAGTGGTTAGCATTATATGTTGAAACCATACCGATACCAATGTTTTTAGCTTTTTGAATTGCCAAATCCATTGCAAAAGCTCCAATTACATAACCCAAACCCATATTTCCGTTGATTAATGCAGTTGCAGGACTTTCCTTTTCAATTTTTATTTCAGCATTTGGTACGATTACGCCTGCTTCTAAACCAATTACGGTTTGGTGAAATCTACCTATTCCGTGAGAAGTAAAACCTTTTAAATCAGCTTCGGTAAAAATTTCAGCTGTTAGTTTTGCATCTTTTTCATTTACGCCGTATTTCAATAAAATTTGTTTTAATAATTCAACTTGATTTTCAGGAGTTATAAACATATTATTCACCGGTTTTAACTGTTTTTGATTGAGTTATGATATATGATTTTTTGTATATAATTGTAGTGATTGAGGTTTGAAATAAATGATATATAAAATAGTATAAAATAAAAAAGTAAAAAAATAAAAAAAATTAAAAAATTAAAAAATAAACTACTATTGAAGTTATAGAATGTATAATTAATTTTCTAATTCATTTAATGAATAAACTTCTAATTCTGCGTTATTTTTAATAGATTCAATTGCTTTTAAGGAAGCTAAAGCACCCTGTAATGTTGTGAAATATGGTATATTGAGTTCTACTGCAACTCTCCTTATTAAATAACCATCAGTTTTTGCCTTATCTCCTGAAGAGGTGTTTATCATTAAATTAACACCGCCTTTTTGAGCAAGCTCTAAAATACTACCTTTTTTACCTTCGGATATCTTTTTAACTTCCATTACATCGATTCCGAATTGCCTTAATTCTCTAGCCGTACCGGATGTTGCAACAATTTCAAAGCCTAAATCGGTGAACTTTTTGGCAATTTCTACAATGTTATCTTTATCCCTGTTTCTAACGCTTATAAATACTGTTCCAGTGGTTGGTAATTCCATATTTGCAGATAACTGGGATTTATAGAATGCTACACCGAAATCTTTATCAATACCTATTGCTTCACCAGTTGATTTCATTTCAGGACTTAATACTGGGTCTACACCAGGTAATTTTAAGAATGGGAATACTGCTTCCTTAACACTTACGTATTTAGCTTTTGCTACACCTTCGTATCCCATTTCTTTTAATTTTCTACCCATTATCACGTTTGTTGCGATTTTAGCTAAAGGTACGCCAACAGATTTACTCACGTACGGTATAGTTCTTGAAGCCCTTGGGTTTGCCTCGATAATGTAAACTTTGCCATCTTTTACAGCATATTGTATGTTTAAAAGACCTACTACGCCTAAATCTAAAGCTAAATTAGTGGTGTATTCTTGAATAATCTTTAATGTTTCTTCAGAGAGTGTTTGAGGAGGTATTACACAAGCACTATCACCACTGTGGATACCTGCTTCCTCGATGTGCTCCATGATTGCACCTAAGAATACGGATTCACCATCACATATTGCGTCTACATCGATTTCTGTAGCTTCTTCTAAGAATTTATCCACTAAAATTGGGTGGTCTGAAGATATTTTAACCGCTTCACGCATATAGTCCTTTAATTCCTCGGTATTATACACAATTTGCATTGCTCGACCACCTAAAACGTATGAAGGTCTAACTAATACTGGATAACCTATTTTTTCAGCAATTACTATTGCCTGGTCTTCACTGAATGCAGTTGCACCCTCTGCTTGAGGTATCTTCAATTTATCGAGCACTTTTAGGAATTGCTCCCTGTCTTCTGCCAAATCAATTGACTGAGGGCTTGTACCTAATATATTTACGCCCGCATTGTGAAGTTTCATTGCAAGGTTAATGGCTGTTTGACCACCAAATTGTACAATTACACCCAAAAAGTTGTTGTTTTTACTTTCGTTCTCAATTATGTCCATTATTTGTTCGTAAACTAAAGGTTCAAAGTAAAGTTTATCGGAAGTATCGTAATCCGTACTTACTGTTTCGGGATTGTTGTTCACGATTATGGCTTCAATACCCATTTCTTTTAATGCAAAAATGGCATGTACTGTAGAATAATCAAATTCAACACCTTGACCAATCCTAATTGGACCAGAACCTAAAATTATTACCTTTTTTCTGTCTGAAGCTTTACTTTCGTTCTGCTCTTCGTCAATGTATCTTTCATAGCAAGAGTAGTAATAAGGAGTTGCTGCTTCAAATTCTGCTGAACAAGTGTCTACCATCTTATAAACAGGTGTTAAATTAAGTTCTTTTCTAAATTCCCTAATTTCTTCTTCTGATTTGTTTAAAAGATTTGCTAATTGTACATCTGAAAAACCGTACATTTTGGCTTTTAAAAATATTTCTTTTAATTTTTTATTATCTATAATCATAAAAAATCCCCTAATAATGTTATTAAAGATATAAATGTTAATTTGTAAATATTAAAGATTAAATTTTAAAGATTAAATAATTTTACCTAAAACTTCTAATTCTTTTTTAGTTTCAATTATTTTATTAATTTCTTTTATGAAAAATTCGTCAATTCCAGTTAATTCGCAAACTTCCCTGATTGACCAACCTTTATCCAATGCTTCAGCGATTATAAATATCCTTTCGTCTGTTGCATTCTTTAAAATTTCATTTATTTCATCATTAGAGTGTTCTTTTTCTTTTCCATCGCCAATAATTCCATATCTTCCGATATCCAAACTTCTAATTGCTTTTTGCAAAGCTTCTTGAAAAGTCCTACCGATTGCCATAATTTCACCGGTTGACTTCATCGCAGTCCCTAATCTCTTATCAACGGTTCTAAATTTGTCAAATGGCCATCTTGGGATTTTTACAACCACATAATCTAGGGTAGGTTCGAAACTTGCAGGTGTTTCTTTTGTAACGTCATTCAAAATCTCGTCAAGTGTCATACCTAAAGCTATTTTTGCAGCTATTTTTGCTATTGGGTAACCTGTTGCTTTACTTGCAAGTGCAGAACTTCTTGAAACCCTTGGATTTACCTCAATTACCACATATTCAGTTCCTTCAGGATTTACGGAAAATTGAACGTTACATCCACCTTCAATTTTTAAGTGTCTTATTATCTGTAAAGCCGAATCCCTTAGTAATTGGTGTAAATCGTCACTTAATGTCTGTGATGGAGCTGTAACAATACTTTCACCGGTGTGTATTCCCATAGGGTCTATATTCTCCATATTACAAACTACGATACATGTATCGTTCTTATCTCTCATAACTTCGTATTCAAATTCTCTCCAACCTAATAAACTTTGGTCAATTAAAACTTGATGTATCATTGAATATGCGAGTCCTTTTTCCGTGATTTCTACCAATTCTTCCTCATTATTAGCTACACCACCACCAGTTCCGCCCAATGTAAAAGCAGGCCTAACAATTACGGGGTATCCTAATTCCTTAGTGGCTTCAATTGCGTCTTCCACAGAATTAACAGCTGCAGATTTGGCTATTGGCTGGTTTATTTCTTCCATTGCTTTATTGAATAAATCCCTATCTTCAGAAGTTTCGATTACTTCTTCAGTTGAACCTAAAAGCTCTATATTGTATTTTTCCAATATTCCCCTTTTTGATAATTCAATGGCGAGATTTAAGCCCGTTTGTCCCCCCATTGTAGGTAAAATAGCGTCTGGTTTTTCTTTTTGAATTATTTTTTCAAGTACCTTTGGATTTAATGGTTCCAAATAAACTTTGTCTGCAATGTTGGTGTCTGTTTGAATCGTTGCAGGGTTTGAATTAACCAAAATAGTGTAAACACCTTCCTCTTTCAACGATTTACAAGCTTGAGAACCTGAAAAATCGAATTCTGCAGCTTGCCCTATTACAATGGGCCCTGAACCTAATATCATTACCTTTTTAATGTTTTGTCTTTTCAAATTTCCACCTTATGATATTGTACTTGTTAACTTTGGAATGCTCTATTAGTTGAGATTTCATAAAATCAAAATCAATTAAATGACTCAAAAATGACTCAAAATTGATATTCAAATTATCAAAATATACCATATTAACATATTTATAGTATCGCATAATTGGTATAATTAAATATATTAATTATATAATAATATTAAAAAAAATATGAAAATATATGAAAATATATGAAAAATATTTGATTTATCTTAATTTCTTTAAAGCTATAATAAATGTGATAATTGAAATTATTGACGAAGAAATTAATGTTGCCATTGCCCCGCCCATTATTCCATATATTGGTATCAAAGATAGGTTTAATATGGAATTTAAGACTATACCTAGGATTATAATGTATAAAGGTATTTTTGCGTAGCCAATTCCTTGAAGCGAAGACGCCGATAAAGTATACATGCTCATAACTGACGCAGAAAATGACAATATTATCAAACTATTTGAAACGTCAATATTTGAAACTCCAAAAGATAATTTCAAAATATCATTTGCAAATATTACGAAAATTGTCAATAACGGCAGTAATATTATAAAATTCAATAATATGGATTTTTTTAAATAATTTAAAGCTTTTGAACCTTTTAATATCTTCGAATCTTTCGAATTATTTTCATTTAAATTTTCTGAATTAGATTTAGCTATTCTTGGAATTAGTACTGTTGAAATAGATGCTGCAAATAAGAATAGTAGCTTAGAAATTAATGACGCATAACCGTATAAACCATTATCGTAACCGCCTAACATACTCATTATGAATATACTATCCAAATCATTTAATAAACGATATGAAGTAGCTGTTAAAGCTATTGGTAAGGCGTAAATCATTACTTTACGTACTAAGGTATTGGAAATTTCATTATTTAATTTTAAATCAGATGTTGAAATTATTTCTGATTTTTTATTTTTGTAACGAGGTATATATTTAAAAATTATATAGAGCCCTAAAAGACCACCTAATAGGTAACCTACAGAAATCGACAACAAAGCCCCAGTTACACCAAAAAATAACGCCAAAGGTATTAAAAATATAACTTTTGAAGTATGTTCTAACACCCATGTTAGCGATAATTGCCTTATTTTTAAATTACCTTGTAATATACCCCTTGACCATGATATAATAGCTGAAAAGGGTATAGATAAAGCTATCGCATAGTAATAAATATCAGGTAATGTTGAATAATCCCCACCTAATATGTATTTCAAAGAAATTGCAAATAAAGCCCCAACAAAGGAAAATAAAACCATATACTTTAATATATCAAATTCCCAAAGATTATTTTCATTATTTGCGTCATTTAAATTTGTAAAATCGGTTTTATTAAGTTTTTCCTGCTGTATTTTTTCCAATTGTGTCTTTGATTTATTTTCAGATATAAATTTAGCCATTGCAGGAGGGATTCCCGAGCAAAAAAAGATTACAATCGTGTCAGCAATAGGTAATAAACCCCTAATGATACCAAAACCTTCTGTACCAACGATAAAAGGGATTAACCAAAAAAATAAGTATAGAATTAATTTTGAGTAGAGATTTGACAATATCATATAAAAACTATCTTTAAAAAGATTATCTTCTGAATTTTTAATCTGCTTAAGTCTTTTTAATTTATTTTTAGAATATTGGTTCTTCGTAATCTTCATAGACATCATCAATATAGTATTCAAATTTATCTTTATCATCTTCATAATTATTTTTAGGAAGTTTATTCTTGTTATTATTTTTTTGAACTTCTTCATTATTTAAATTTACCACCATTAAATTGTCCTCATTTGAATCATGGTGTTCGTATTCGAGTTCATGTCCTTGTTTTCCAAAAGACTCTTTATTTTTATATATGTTTTCATAAGGGCTACTATATGAGTCTTTATAGGTAGTTACATTTTTATTTCTTCTAGTATTTCCGGGTAATTTTGATAAATCTACACCCATATCTGTGTTAAAAGGTATTAAATCTCTTCTAATTTTATTTTCTTTGGTTTTTTTATTATTATTTATATTATTATTTTCAAGTTCTGTATCATTGGAAGCTTTTTTAAGTTCTTCTTCTTTTTCTTCTTTTTCTTCTTTTTCTTCTTTTTCTTCTTTTTCTTCTTTTTCTTTTAATTTTTCCTTTTCTAATTCTTCTTTTTTGATAAAAGATTCAGAATCTGATTTATTTAAATTATCTGTATTACTACCATTAATACCAATATTATTTTTAATATTTTTAATATTATTATTTTCAATTTCTATACTAATACTATCCTCGGTATAGTTGATATCAATTTCCCCTACGTCTATAGGTTCCACATTTTCAGTAATCTTTTCTTCAAAATCTATTTGTGTTTCTAAGGTATCATAGATTAAATTATTTATTAAATTATTTAATTCCATATATTCTGTGTTAGACTTTATATCCTCACAATCTTTATCATGTTCATTATTACTAATACTGATAATATTACCATTATTTGGGTTAACACTAGTTTCAGTCATATTTTCGACTGATTTGAGTTCCCTATTAAGTTCCAAGGCTTTTGCCTTTCTAGAATCTATAATTTTAGAAATTTTAACAATATTATTTTTTATTGATTGAGAATTAGGGTTTAATGACAAAGCATGTTTTAAACATACTCTAGCTTTTTCATACTGTCTTTGCTTGTAAAACTCGAGTGCTTTTGCGTTCCACTCGTACGGTAATCGTGATTTTAAAAGATTTTGAACAAATTTTAAATTTTTTAATGCAATTTTTGAATTTGGATTGCATACGTAAGCTTTTTCGTAATAGTAATGAGATTTTAAATAGTTTTTATCTTTGTAATATTTAAGCCCCAATTTACTCCAACGTTCGTATTTTTCCATATTTGATGTTTCAATCTTTTTTCCCAGCTTATTTTTATATATTATTGCGGGCTGGTATTGAGAATTGTGATACAAACATTTATTTGCGTAATCGAGTGCAACCTCATAGTCTTCAATTGCAGTATATACCAAACACATGCCGAAAAGTGCTAAAAAATCACTTGAATTTATCCTTAATATCCTTTTAAAGTAACCAATTGCATTTGAATACTTTCTATCATTGTAATACGCGATTCCTTGAACATATAACTTATAAGTTTGTTGATTCGAGGGCATTTAACTCACTCCCACTATGCTCTCATTTATAGGTGCCACTTTATGATGGGCATATATAGACATAATAATTATAGCCATGATAGTATATAAAATATTTTATATAATACGTGAGGTAACTATCTTAATCTATTAAATTAAATAAATTAATATATCGATATACTAATAAATAAAAAGAAAAATAAAATAATATGTAATAATATAAAATAATATAAAATAATATATAATCAAAATAATTTAAAGAAATAAATAAATTTATTATATTTCAAGAACTTCTGAAAGTTCTAGAGCTTTTTTAAAACAGTTTTTGGCTTCTTCAGGGTCATCATCTTGCAATAATTGTGCTTTTTGTATCCATAGTTTGGAATTTTCAGGGGCAAGGTCTAATGCGTTTTTGATACATTGCATTGCGAGTTTGTCCTTTCCTAACTCATGATATATTGAAGACATAAGATTCCATATTTCGTATTCACTTTCAGCCATTTTTCTTGAAGAAATTACTCTTTTAAAGCAGATTAAAGCCTTTTCGTAATCCGGTTTATTTGAGTTACAATTCAAAATTCCTTCTTCAAACCAATTTACTACTGTATCTTCCATATTAACACCTGGGACAATATAAATATACACAAAATCTATAATAAACGTATATTTGGGCTCGATTTTATGACATGACGTTATAATGATATTGTTGTAATATTGTTGATATATATTGTTAAGTCTAATTATGCCTTATGAGACTATATAAAATTTTTGTGTATGTTGTTTGTGAGGTATATTGTATTTTAACATAATTCTATCACATTTATATCATATGTGGGAAATAGGTAATATTGAATAATTGACTAAATTAATAAAATAATGAGGATAAAAATATGAAATTAACTGTTTTAGTAGATAATAATGCCCAACTATTAAGTAGGGATATATGTGGGGAGCACGGATTATCCCAATTTATTGAAGTTGACGATAAACAAATTTTACACGATACTGGATTTTCAGATTTATTTATAGAAAATGCCGAAGAATTAGGTATTAATATAGCCAATATCGATTACTTGGTATTATCTCACGGTCACAATGACCACACCGGTGGTTTAAAATATTTAATCGAATACATGAGCGAATTTAGAACTAAAAAACAAAAACCTGTATTAATTGCTCATGACGCAGTATTTGATAGGAAATTTAAAGGAAGCGAAGAAATTGGTTGCACCGTAGATATAAAAGATATTAAAAAAGCTTTTAACGTACAATTATCTAAAAAAATGCAAAAAATAACTGAAAATTTTTATTTTTTAGGGGAAATTGAAAGGAATAACGATTTTGAAACTGTAGACCCTTATAAAAAACTTGTTAAAGATGAAAATGGCAATAATGTATATGTAGACGATTATTTAGTAGATGATAGCTCCCTTGCATACATTAAAGGTGATGATGATAAAAAAGAATTGGTTATAATCACTGGTTGTGCACACTCTGGCATCTGTAACACCACCGAAATGGCAAAAAAGTTAATCGGAGATTATCCCGTTAGTAGTGCAATTGGTGGCTTTCACTTAATAGAGCCTTCAGAAGATAGAATCACTAAAACCTGCGACTATTTGAAAAGTTTAAATTTGCAATCACTATATGCTTGCCATTGCACGGATTTAAATTCAAAAATTAGACTTGCACAAGAAAATCCATTAAAAGAATTATCTGCAGGTACAGTTTTAGAATTTTAAGATTTTTGATTGATTAATTTTAAAAAAAGCTTTTATTCTTATTTTTATTATATATTTTATTTTACTTTATATTACTAATTGTTTTTAAAAAAAATAAGATAAGATTTTAAAATTTAGACTTTAAATGTTAAAATCTTATTGCGCTTCAGTTTTAGCTTCTGTTTTTTCTTCTTCAGCTTTTTCTTCAGCGACTGGTGCTAATACACCTTTTTCCATAACATCTGATTTGTAAACTTCTACTCTTCTTAATGGGAATAATTTTTTACATTCGCCGTAGATTTTTGAACCCATAGCTCCCATTAACATAGCGTGAACGAATTCAGGGAAAGTCAATTCTTTTGACATGTCTCTGATGATTTGTTCTGTTTTTAATCTGATTTCTGTTTTGTGGTGGTCTCTTGCTCTAACAGCTGTTAAAACTAAAGCTTTAACTCTTAATTTGAAGCCATCTTTTGTTCTTACATCAATGATTGTTGTAATTTTGCTTCTTCTTCTTCTAACTTGTGATTTCAAGTATTCTCTTGTAGTGTCGTGACCTACAAATTGAGTAACAGCGTTTTTACCACTTACTGAATCAACTTTGAACTGCATTCTGATTGAGTGTTTTGAGTGGTCGTTTGTTAAATCTTTTAAGCTGATTTCTGAAACTCTACCGATTAAACCTGCTGGGTCGTTTGCAGGTGTTTGTCCTATTTCTGCCCCTCCAAAGGATTTAGGAGCAACAATATTATACCATACTTTGGTTTTCCAAGTATCTCTGGTCATTCTTTTTCCTTTGGTTGACCTTGCTTTCATTCTTGCCATGGTTACACCTCAAATATGAATTCTGATTTTTGAATTCAATGAATATCTCATGTTTCGTATTTCGTTATAAGTTAAAATGAATTAAATGAAATTTTAAATCATATTATTTATTGATATTAATCGTTAGTAGTAATTATTACTTATAATCATTACTTATAATCCAATATATTTAATTATATTATAATAATTAAATTACATAATCGGTTAAATCAATGAAATCCCTCATAGGACTTACAGGTTCCGAGTAAATTCTCACGATTTTCCTTGCAACTTCTCTGGTGAAATATCCTTTTTCTGTTTTTATTCTCTTTATCCTGAAAAACAGTTCACCTGCCCTATATACCTGGTCTTCCTCAAAAGCCTGATTATGTGAAACTAAAACGCTAAAAGAACGGGTTATTCCACCAGCACTAACAGAAATATTGACTTTTTTAGGAACGTCTAAAGATTTAGCCCATATCATTTTAATGTCTTTTGCAAATGCAGATTCCACTCTTCTTGAACCTTCAAGTTCTACACTAGTTATTTCAACATTCTCGCCTTTTACTTCAATTGTGTCGCCAACGCTCAACTTTTCATCGTCAGGAATATCGATAGTGAATTGTTCAGATTGGTTATATCTACTGACTACAACCTTAATATGTTGTAGTTTACATCTTTTTTCGATGTTGTGCACATTTCCACAATCTTGGCATTTTACCGTATATCTCAAAAGTTTTTTTGATTCAACTTTTTTGATTAAATCGTGAGGAGTAATATCATTGCATGCAGGACATTCAAAATATAACTGCTCTTCAAATGTTTCGCATTCATCGTCGTATTCATTTTCGTAAGTTTTGTTCTGGTTCTCGCTCATTTTACCACTGTTTCTATTTATATAAGTATGATATTTTGTAATACTTTATTACTTGATTGATAATTAGTTAGATTGTTAATTGACAATATTAATAGTTTTTATTAATAGTGTTTATTAATTATCTTCTTCTTCTGTTTTGTCTTCTATGTGGTCTCTTTTTCATTTTAACTTTGGTATTCATTGATTTTTCTAAGAAGTCATCATATTTAAATGGTACTTCGTCACCAATTAATCCTCTGTTTTTCATGTATTCTCTTGCGATTAAGTAGTACATTAAAGATACTGACTTTCTACCTTTGTTGTTTGTAGGGATGATAAAGTCAATGTGTGAGGTTAAGTGTTCTGTGTCACACATACCTACAATAGGTATTCCAACTTCAATAGCTTCTTTTAATGCTTGTTTGTCTACTCTAGGGTCACTTAAGAATAAAACTTCTGGTTCCATGAACTTTCTTGATGCAGGGTTTGTTAATGTACCTGGCACAAATCTACCTGCGAGTGTTTTGATTCCTGTTGTTTTACCGAATTTTTCTAATGGTCCTACTGTATAAACTCTTCTTGAAACAGCTAAAATTTGTTCTGGTTCATAGTTTGATAAGAATTTTGCAGCTAATCTTAATCTTTCATCAGTTTTCCTAACGTCTAATACATATAAACCGTCAGCTCTAACTCTGTAGATAAATCTTCTCATGTCTTCGGTTTTTTGCTGTGTACCGATGTGGATACCTGATGCTAAGTAGGTGTCCAACGATGTTAATAGGTTATCGTCTGCCATGTTTTTTTCCTCCAAAATAGTGGGTTCTTGACTTTCGAAAAATAAAGCCTTTTCACATGTTTTCCAAATACTAAAAACTTGTTTATAACATATGATATATGCCATATCCTTTGTTTATGTAGTAATTGGACTTTTTTGTTTACGAATGGTAATTACGATTTAATCGTTATTTAAATTGTAATTAATCAATTAATAATATCTAATTAATAATATCTAATTAATAATAATATACAATTAAAACCATTCTTTTTTAGTTATTAATATTTAGTTTAATATTTAACGTTTTTCTTGTTTATTTACTTTAAAATCGTTTAAATCGAATTTTTAAAGAAAGTATTCAATTCGGTTTTATAACCTAATAGATGTTTTATCACTTAATATATATAGTTATGCTAGATAGCCACATTACTTTGAATTTCAAATAATGAATACAATATAATTTAAATTTCGAATGGTTTATAAAGGGCATATATCAAATATTATATTGTAGAATTATATTGTAGATTAATTCATAAGTAATACATAAATTAATTATTGGCGCATTTAAAAACTCCAAAAAATATGGATGAATTAACAAATACATAAATAAATAGTCAATAAAATTTAGAAATTTGAGGTATGTGGGAATTAAATAATAAATAATAAATACCCAAATTTACAAATTTATATATATGAGGGTTACATGCCCTACCCAAACGAGGGATTGGTGTAAAAAATGGAATATGAACCTATAAAAACTCAACTTGATAAGATAAATACTAAAATAAAAGAATTATACGAAGAAGCTAAAGAACTAAAGAAAATAAGAGACGACGCAAACGAAAAGGTTAAGGAATTTAAAGAGACTCGAGAAGCCATAAATACGGACGTAAAAAATAGAATTGAACAAATTAGGGACTTAAAACAGAAAAGGGCAGGACTTCTTGAAGAATTTAAGATGATGAAATTAACCAAAAATCAAATTGCTGAAAAAATTGAACAATTGGAAATGCAACTTGAAACTAGTGCTACGGATATGGACAGAGAACAAGCTTTGGCAGCTCAGATTCAATCATATCAGGAATTATACAAAAGAGCTTCTGAATTAGAGGAATTAAATGAAACCATTAAAGAAATGTCAGATAATATTTCAGTATTGGTAAATGAATCTTCAGATGAGCATAAAAAAGTTTTAGAAAATGCGCGAACTAGTGCGGAAAAGCACCAAGAGTTATTATTGGCGTACAACGAGATAAATCAATTAAAATCAAAAGCTTCAGAACTTCATGAACAGCTGAAGAATCTAAAACTTCAGGAAATTTCGCAAGATAGTGTAGAGTAAAAATCTCTATAATTTTATTTAAACGTACTATAGATTATTAGACTTAATAATCCATATTTTATTGTTAATCTTGCTTTCTTTTTATTTATTATTTATTATTCATTTTTAATTTTGATAAGTAGTTATTTAATTTATAGTTTATTCTATCTTATTCTATTCTATTAGGTTATATTTTGATATAATTGTTATAATTGGTATATTGTATTGTATTTACCATATTTATTTTTAAATTTATAATATTATTTTATATCTATTTAACAGTGAATTTTAAGGTATAGAATAACGCCTTAGGTTTATATATTATTAAACCATAGTATATGACGATGAAAATAGCGCATATGGAAATTAAAAACGACTATTAAAACTCTAAATTATAATTCAAATAGCATTTATTTTAAAATTAATGACACTCACCGATAAAATCGTTGATTTAACCCATATTTATGTATGTATCTATTAAAAACGTGAAATTATGAATTTAAAATTAGACTTTGACTTATATTTTAAAACTTTAAAAACTGTATTACTTAAAATATGAAACACTTGCCTTATTTGTTTTTTATATTTTTATTTTATAGATTTTTCATATAATCTGAAAATATAGTAAATAAATATTCTGTAATATAATTTAATTTTTAAAACAATCTAATTTAATATAATTTAATATAACTTAAATTAATTTAAATTAAGTTAAGGTAATTATTTTAGTTTAAATTAATTTATTTTAATTGCATATGTAAAGCAAATATAACAATTTAAGGTGTATAAGTTATGAGCCAAACCTCAACAGAAGCATATTTATTTAAAAAATCCCTCAAAGAATTAAAAGGAAAAAAAGGAAAAGGTACTGAATTAATTAGCGTTTACGTACCTGCGGGCAGAAGAGTGTCCGATATATCCCAATACTTAAGACAGGAATTGTCACAATCCTCAAATATTAAGAGTAAAGCTACGATGAAAAACGTTCAGTCAGCCATTGAAGTAATCTTACAAAGGTTAAAACTCTTAAAAGAACCATTGGAAAATGGTGCAATTATATTTGCAGGAATGATTCCTAGAGGCGGTCCAGGTACTGAAAAAATGGAAGTTTACGTTTTAGAGCCACCTGAAGCGGTTAAAACATTTATATATAGGTGTGATTCTCAATTTTTCACAGACCCACTTGAAGACTTTATCCAAGATAAAGAAGTTTACGGCGTTATTCTTGTAGATAGAAACGAAGCTACAATCGGTACAGTTAAAGGAAAAACTATTACTGTGTTAAAAAAATTAACAAGTGGTGTACCGGGTAAATTTAAAGCGGGAGGTCAATCTGCAAGAAGATTGGAAAGATTAATCGACGATGCAGCCCATCAATTCATGGTAAGAATTGGGGAGTACTCCAACGAATCATTTATGCCAATATTAGAAGAGAAAAAATTGAAAGGATTGTTAATTGGCGGTCCTGGAAACACTAAAAACGAATTCGTTGAAAAAGGATTTTTACACCACGAATTGGGTAAAAAAGTTATCGATACTTTCGACTTATGTTACACCGAGGAATTTGGAATTAGGGAATTATTGGATAAAGCTTCCGAATTACTTAGAGATATGGATTTAATGAAAGAAAAGGTAATTATTCAAAAATTCTTTAAGGAATTAATCAAAGATGAGGGAGGCCTTGCAGCTTACGGTGAAAAACAAGTTATGAAATATCTTGATATGGGCGCAATCGACACTCTTATCGTAACTGAAGACTTAAACACGACTAGAGTAACCATTAAATGTAACAACTGTGAAGCCATTACAAATATAAATGTGAAAAATAACGAACTATACAAGTTTGAAGAAGAACTTAAGTCAAAATCTTGTCCAAACTGTGAAGGTTCATTAACCATCGCGGAAGAAATGGATATAATTGAATATTTAGCAGAATTATGTAATGTAAACGGCTCAAATATTGTTGTTGTTTCAACCGATACCGAAGAAGGAAATCAGATATCAAAAGCTTTCAGGGGAATTGCTGCGATATTAAGATATAAAATTTAATTTAAAATATTATAATTACATATTCTAATTTAATTAACTATTATTTTATTTATTTTTAATTTAAATATGATTTAACAACTTAATAAATAACAATTTATAATATTATGGAAAAATAAATAATATATTATAGAAAATATACTGTGAAACAATTGTAAAACAATTAATGAAAAATAATTATTATAACAATCGATAACAATACATAATAGAATTAAAAGGAACCTATTGTGATAATATGCTTGAAATTCTTGGTTACGTTGAAAAAGATGTTCGAAAAATGGAATTTAATCAAATCCTGGACGAAGACTATAAATTAATTTGGATGGATTGCTATGACCCCTCTGACGAAGAATTGTTGGCCATATCTAAAAAACTGGATATCGAAACTGATGAATTAGCGTTAGGTCTCGACGAACAAGAAGTTCCAAGGGTAGAAGAGGAAGAAAATTACTACTTAATAGTTTTCAAAGCTCCGTTATTCGAGGAAGATATTACAACAACTTCATTTGGTATTTTTGTAAAAAATAACATTGTTTTGACGATACATAAAGATAAAATTAAAGCAATAGGTAAATTACATAGAGCAATAAGTTATAAAAAGCCACGTAACGTATTGGATAAAGGAAACGGGTTTTTTATATATACCCTTTTAAATCAAATTATAAGTAGTTATTCGAAAGTATTGGTTAAAGTAGAAGATGATTTGGATATTTTAGAAGATAGAATTCTTCAAGACCACAACAAAAACCTTACGGATGACATATTACAGCTTAGAAAAATGCTCGTATACTTCCATAAGGCTCTTATATCCAATAAAGATGTTATTTCACTTTTAAAACGTAAATACCTTCCAATTACTACCCAGGAAGATAGATGGGAATTTGAAGACCTTTATTATGATATTATTCAGTTGATAGATATGGAAACGACATATAGGGAATTATTATCTTCAATGATGGATATGACCTTATCAATTGAAAATATAAAAATGAACCAGATTATGAAAATTTTGACAATGGTTACTGCACTTTTTGCCGTTCCAGTCTGGATTACGGGAATTTATGGTATGAACTTTAAATATCTGCCATTTTCTGAAGACCCCAATGGTTTCTGGATTATATTGTTCATTTCATTAATTCTAATTATTGTGGTTATGTATATTTTCATTAAGGAAAAATGGATAAGATGACTAATTGAAAATATGAAAATATAATATTCATATCAAAATAAGATAAAAATTTATAATATAATATAATATAATATGAAAATTAAAGACAAATATAACGATAAAAATAAAGATAAAGATAAATTAAAAATTAAATATACAAATGCTAAAAAACTAAAACTATATACTATAACTTGGTGAAATGATGACCCAGAAGGAATTTGTAATATGGCCTGCTTACTTTGATATTCAAAATAGCCGTTCAAAAGGTAGAAAATTAAATAAAGAGTTTTGCACTAGAAATGTTAAATTAAAAGATTTGGTGTCTGCAGCTAAAAAATTGGGTTATTCATACGAACAGGTAAATTCAAAGGCATACCCTAAAGAACCCTGGGAAAATGTAGGTCATTTAAAAATTAAAATTAAAAAAGAAGAAGATTCCGAAAGTATTGGCAAATATGAAATATTACTTAAAATAGGTAAACAACTTTCGGCATAAAATATCATTTTTAAGGCAATTATTGCACTTAACTTGCATTTTAAATTTTTAAATTTTATTTTAAATATAAAAAAGAAAATACTCAAATTTTATAAAATATATATTTTATAATTATATGAGTAATGAGAGAACTTTTTATTTTAGTTTATTTAGATTATTTAATTTATTTAGTTTAGATTATTTTATAATTTCTTAGTATTTTTAATTGGTATTTTGAGTTTAATGCCATCATAGGCCACACGTAAATCATAAGAATGCTATAATTAAGGTTAATTAATTGGATAACTAATTTCTATTCCAAATTAGATAGCTAACTATCTAAATAAACGGTAATTACTTATCGCTAGCAATATTAATTTCAATATTAATAGGACCGTTAATTGTAGCTGGCTTTCCCTCGATTCTATCATCAATATCGATTAAATCATTTAATCTTTCTTGAACTTTTTCAGAAATCTTTTGAATAATTGCTGAAGGTTCAACTGCTGAATAAATGTATGGTTTTTTACCCAAACCTTCTTTTTTCATTTTTTCTCTGTTCACATACCCTAAATTGTACATTTCGAGAATGGACTCCCTTACAGTTGATGGGTATATACCTGTACCATTAGCAATTTCCTCTACAGTACTTTTTTCAAACTTTCTAAGGAATATATATATCTTAGCTCTAACTTCACTTGCCATCAAGTTTGAAATGTTTTGAACTAAAATTCTATCCACATTTTCAATTATTTTTTGAGTAATATTGTCACCACGTTTATTTAATTCAAATATTCTATAGCTATTTTAATATAGGGGTTTATTTAACTAACTTGGAACCTCAAAAACTATAAAAAAGCACATTCATCACCAAAAATACCATTTATATAGTCAAGTCCCAATTTATTAAACAAAATACTAATATCCCATGATTTTATATATAGTTTTTGGTTATTACACCTACGACCCATTCTTATTATATTAAATATTCTCCTTATTGTGCAAAATTTACCTTTATTTTATCCTAAAATATATATTAATTAATTGCCAATATAAATTTTATATTCTTATACGATATTTAACAAGTATATAAGATAAATTTTAAGCTATTTTATTATTATTCGACAAATATCTAATCACTTTACAATGTCATATATCTAAATAAAATAATTTATTGAATATATATTAAGCTAAAACAGTTTATTAGGTTTAAAAAAATAAAATAATAAGTGGAAAATGGATATACCTTGAATAATAGTATACCATCATTCGCACGTAGTGTTGGGTTTGGATAATAGATTACACTAACATTGTAAGTATATAAAAGTTTAATAAAGAAACTTAATGACATAATGTAAATTCCTTATCAACTTGATAATAGTGATTAAACTAGTATATATTACGTTATATGGGCATATATGTAAAGTGTATTTACCCCAAATACTAAATATAAGATTATTTACGTTCTTCGATTTATTTAAGATATATTCATTCCATAAATCCGAATAGAATGAATTAATATTTCAGCTATAAGACTAAATTTTATCCATAACATAATTTATTCGTCATAACATCTTGACAAATAATAGGGCAATAATGGGAATAATATCCCATTTTTGATTTGGTACATCTAATATATATTACTTTCCATTTTTGGAATATCTTTCAAATTTAAATAAACGTATATATTTAAAAAAATTAATAATTTATATGTAACTTATTTAAATATAAAGACCATATAAATATTACTAAATAGATTATATAATAGTAGCAATCATAATGTATAATACTTATTGCATTTACCAATATGGTTGTCTTAAAGAAAACTTTTTAAAAAGTTTCTTAATAGTATATTATATAACGCATTAAACCAACTCCTGATACTAAAAAATTAATCAATACATAATTAAAAATTAGATAATAGAATTAATGGGATAAATTATGAAAATCATTAAAGCACTAAATAAAAGTAAAGCTATTGAAATATTGCAGTACCTTATGAATGAAGATAAGTCATACTTTAGTGAAATCGTAGTTATAACTCATTCTAACAGTTCTACCACCTACCGAGCTCTTGAATGTTTAAATGAAGCAGGTTTAGTTTCAAGATGTGAAGAAGGTGTTAAAAGAAATGATAAAGTATACTATAATATTACAAATAAGGGCATTAAAGTAATGAATTTAGTTAAAAAAATAGATGATATAGATTAATACATACGATTTTATGTTAAATTATTGAAATACAGAGACTATAAAAATAAAAAAATATTATAAAATAAGTTTAAAAAATTAAATTAAAATTAGAATAAAAAATAAAATATAATTAATTGAATAATATATTTATTTTATAATATCAATTATTCATTTAACATTTCGCTCTTTTCTTCAGATGATAATATATCAACAATTTCAGAAGGTTTTCCCATTTTTACCAATTTACCGCCTCTTACGAGACCTGCTCTGTCACATACGTTTAAAACAAAGTCCATATCGTGTGAAACTATGATGTATGTTTGGTCAAGTTCTTTTCTGGAGTTTTGAATTGATTCTGCAACCATGTTTCTTGTTATAGGGTCCATTGTACCTGTTGGTTCGTCCAATAATACTAAGTGAGGTTCTCTGATTAAAACCTGAGCTAAAGCAACTCTGTGTTTTTCCCCTACGCTCAATTCTTTAGGGTATTTGTCCAACATACCTTCAGCTTCTTCTTCTGTGAAACCTACTGATACTAAAGTATGCTCTGCTTTCATTTTTGCAAATTCAGCTGGCATTTCGAGACCTATTGATTCGGTTAAGTTGTAAAGTACTGTTCTGTGGGGGTACAAACTGTATTCCTGGAATAAAATTCCGATGTATCTTCGTGCTCTTCCTCTATTAGCAGGTCCTGCCTTTGTCATATCTACGAGTTCTTCTCCAAGTCTAAATGAATAGTTACCTTTGGAAGGCGGGAGAATACCTGCAATTATTTTTGATAAGGTTGTTTTACCTGCACCGCTTAAACCTACGAGCCCGAATATCTCTTTCTCATTTACTGAGATATCTATACCATTTACAGCTTTTACGATACCTCTTTCAACTGAAACATATCTTTTTTCAACATCCTTCAAGTTAATAAGTTCGTCTTTTATTTCCACGTCTTCAAATTTTTTCATAGATGTTATGGTTTTCATAAATTCATCTACTACCTTTTTACTCTCGTCAAACATCTTAACTTCGCCGTTTTCGAGCCATATTGTGGACTGTGAGAGTTCTTCGATAACTTCTGGCCAGTGTGACGTGATAACCATTGCAATGTTATGCTTAACAACTGTTTCAGCTAATGCTGTGTGTACCAATTGGGCTGTTTTAGGGTCTAAAGTACCTGTTGGTTCATCTGCTAAAAATATAACTGGGTCTTTTGCAATTTGTCTTGCTAAAACTACCCTTTGCTTTTCTCCACCACTTAAATCTCTAGAAATGTGGGTAATTCTATGCTCTAACTTTACCATTTTAATTAAACCAAGTGCTTTGTCACTTGCTTCTTTTCCTTCTACGCCTGCGTTTCTTAAAGCTTCTAAAATGTTTTCTGCAACGGTTCTTTCACCATAAAGTGCGAAAGTTCTTTGTAACATGATTGCAATTTTCTTCTTTAAATTGTAGGTCATTTCGTCATTTTCCCAGAAATCGACTGCTTTTGCCTTGAATTCTCCAACTTGCTCTTCGTTACATTGGCATGGTTGCCCAACTTTTGATGGAACTTCAACTCTACCACACTTGTCACATACTGCAACGTGATAGATAACATTACCGGATGTAGGTTCGTAACCTTCCATACCCCTTAACATGTGTAATAAAACAGATTTTCCTGAACCACTCCTCCCTAAAACACCTAAAACTTGCCCCTCATCGAGAGTAAAATTAATATCTTTTAAAACGGTATGGTCTCCAAATTTCTTAGTAACGTTTTTTACTTCTATTAAACGCATAAAATCACCTTAAAATTAATATAAACATAAAATTACAAATTATATAAATGTATAATCTAAAGAATTATCATAAATGTGATATTATCCCGCAGGTAAACAAATAACATATATAATTAATATTTAACATAGTATATGAATTTTACCCATAAGTGCACATATTATAAAACTATAGGGTTATTTAAATTTTTTCATTTACATTATTGGTTCTAACTTATTAATTATTACTTATTAATTATTACTTATTAATTATTACTTATTAATTATTACTTATTAATTATCCGATAAATAAAAATATAACTTTCATAAATATCATTATTTAAATTAATTTAATAATAATCTGCATTATATGTCTTTTCTATCCTTCCAATTGCATTGACGTACCCTATAACTACATCTACCGCCACTGCAAGTATTTCCACAATTTCTTAACCTATAATGTCCGCCTCCAATTTGGAGCATCTTACCATTTATTAAAGCATCTGAAATCTTTTGCCTTGCAGATTTTAAAATATTCCAAAAAACACGTCTAGATATTCCCATTGAGGCTGCTGCATCTTCGTGAGCATATCCAATATAATCAACAAGTCTTATACTTTCTAATTCCTCAACAGTTAATTTTAAGGTCTCTAAATCATATCTTGGCGTTCCTAATGGTTTAAAAGTTTCAAATTTTGGTTCTTCACTTATTAACCTAGGTATTTTTGGCCTACCCTTTTTTTCATCAGGCTTTGCATCTATCTTTTTTTCAGTTTCTTTTTCTTTATTATTTTCTTTATTTTCTTTATTTTCTTTTTCATTCTTAAGGCATTTTTGATTATCCAAGTCACTATCGTCAATTTTGCCTTCTTTAGATTCATCTACAATACAAATATTACTTTCATTTTTTTTCATAGTATCAACAGTAATTCATCATCAAATTATCAAACATATGCGTATTTATTAAATTTTAAACTTATTATTGATTATTATATTGATTATTATTGACTATTGTGGGATATACTCATATAATATCAATCTAAAACCATATAGTTGCATATATACTATATATTTGTGTTAGTAGTTTATTAATCTAATTGTTATTAATAATCTATTTTAATTTAATTATGTATATTATGCGACTTATTATTTAAAAAAGAAATAAAACTGCCAGGTTATTTATATTCAATTTAGAGATTAAATAATCCAACAAAGAAAATTAAATTTAAAACTAAATGGCTTATATGGCGTAACTATATATTAACGTATTATGATTTAAAATATAATAAGTTCAGTAATCTACTAATTTATAATTTAATGGCTTAATTTAACAATAACATAAAACGTATAGTATATAATTATAATATATGTTATAAAATAATTCAAACTATAAAATAATAAAATTAAATATGTATTCATTGATTAATCTAGTTCAGGGTTATTTATTGTCATACCCAAAACAGGCATCATAATCATGGTGTACTTTTCATCTTCAAGTCTTTCGTGTATTTTTTCCTTAAGAGATGGTACGACATCCATATTAACAACTGCATTTATAAGTAACGTATTTTGAGATAATTGTTTTACAAAATTAATTGCGAGTTCCGGTTCTTCAGATAACAAGAAACCTTGCCAATCGTAAGGCGACAATCCGGCATATTCTTTAATATAAAATCCCGAGATTCCCCCTTCTGAAAGTGCATTTATCGCTTTACCGATATTTTTTGATTCTATAAATAGTTTTATCAACAATTTCATATTTTCCCCCCGTATGAAATTATTAGGTAAATGTCAATACTAAACTAAATTACTAGTAACAAATTTAAGATAGATTATAACTTTTTAAACCTTTTAAACTTGTTAATCTTGTGCAAACAATAGTATTGATTATATTTTCAACATTCATATATCTAGATACTTTATTATACCTTAATCCATGATATCCATATTTTATTATTGATATAATACAGTATACTATAATATATTCACTTACCTAATTTATAACTTTTTATATATTTTTAATTTGATATTATCATATTTATAAAGAAGGAACATAATGAGAAAAATTATGAAATATATAATACTATAAGAATAAATGTCTATACGATAAGGATAATATTGAGACATAATTAATTTAATTAGTTACGAGATTAAAAATAAGATTAAAAATAAGATTAAAAGTAAACGTAAAGGTAAAACTAAAATTGTATTAATTGAATAATATTAAAGTTAAAGATAAAATCAAAGAAAATAAAATTAGAGATAATATATGTATAATTTTAAATTAAGTTCCAATTCTTAGGGGTTCGGATAAGTCTTTTATTAACAGGATAACCGAATAAGCTGCTAAAGCTGATGTTTTTGGGTTATCTTTACAAGGATTATTTTCTACACAAGTTTTTATTGTGCCAATGGAACCTTTAACATATATTTCGTGTTTATTTGTAGATAGAGTAGGGTCTGCAACTATTTTCACATTTGCAGGTACTTTCGAAGCTAATGATAAAACCACAGAAACGTTAATGTTTTGTGGGAATTTTGAAATTGCATCGAATACAGTTCCGTCAAATACGACAGTAGGTTCCCCTTTTTCTTGAATTTCAGATATTTCTTCCTCGGTCATTCCGTTTTTTAATAGTGCGTTAACTAAACCAAACACTGGCTTGGTAGTAATTAATTCAACTTTTTCGATATGTCCCAAAGAGCCTGCCTTTATTGCATCTATGCCTGCAATTGCTCCGGAGGGAACATAAACTTTTTTATTGTTTTCTTCTGCTAAATCACGTAATTTAATAAATAGTTCTTTATCTACTAAAGCTCCTACGCTCATTATTATGACATCTTTATCTGAATTTAATGATTTTGTAGCTACATCCTGTACAGCATTTACGGAAGCACATTCTACAACCAAATCAATGTTTGAATTCAAGAAACCCTCTAAAGTCTCATAAGATTCTGAATTAGTTTTTCTTGCAAGTTCTGACGATTTTTGATAATTTGTATCGTACAAACTTATAACTTCAGCTTTTTTAACTCGCTCGGTTTCTAACGCCTTGCATATCAATGATGCGATTGCTCCGCACCCGACGATACCTATTTTTAACATTTTACTCACTATATTTTTAATTGCTTATTGATTAATTTATTGTTTGTCATTATTTGTATTTTTAATTATTATTTTATAATATATCTTTATAGTATATAAAATAAAATATAAAAAAATATAAAAAAATATAAAAATAGAATAAATATAAACTAAAAATAGAAGATAAAAAATAAATTTATTTAATACTAAAATTCAACAATATAAAATATAATTAATTATTATAGAATATAATTAAAATTTAGATGTTATAGGTGGTTTAATCAATATGATGTTACCTATAGCGGTTATTAACTGGAATGGTAAAACTACTTTTTTAGATGGGTCTTCTATTGTTTCCTTTAAACATCCGTTGGCCACATCTGCAATAACTATTCCCCCTACGGTTGACTTCTCTGTGTCAATCATTGCATCAAAAACTTTACCAACATAAATAGCTTCAGTTGTGTAGATTTTCTTATTCAATAAATCACTTATTTTAATCGCCATAAGTATGCCTCCCAATTTCACTAACTGATTATATAAATAATATTTTGATATAAATACTTATAGTTATGGACTTAATTTAAACAATACATGTTATAATTTAATTAATGTATTTATAACATACTGTATCACTTTTGAAATATAGTAATTTAAATATCTTGTATTTTATAATAATCGATAAAACATAATTACTTCATAATATATTATATGAATGTAAATTATATAAATTAACGCTATTTAAATTCGACATATTTTCGACATATGTATATAGTTAAAATATTAAATATATATTTATTAGCCAAATATAGTAAAAGATGGGGAAAATATGGCAACAAGACGTTTTGTAAAGTTATATTTTAAAAAAGACGAAGATATATGGATAGAAGTTATGAACGCCGAAGAAAATATAGAAGTTCTTGAAAAAATAAGAAAATCAGTTATGGTTGATGGATATATGCTAATAGGTTGGGAAGAGTGGTATAATGACGATTTGTCATTCAGTAAAGACAGAACCGAATATAGAATAACAGACTAATGATTAATCATTTAAATATTTAAAAATACTTTTTTTACAATATTGTTTATAATATTGCAATTATTAAAATTTAAAACTAAAAATTAAAAATAGAATTTTGAGTATATTAATTATAAATTGCACCGTATTTTCTGCATTACTATATTGTATATGGCATCCTAAAAAATAATACATTAAAGTATAAGACTCTTACAAAAATATAAATATAAAATATTGATATTGATATTAATATTAATATTATCAATACGTGGTGATATTTAGTAATAGGGGAATGGGGGGAATTTATTCTAAATATCTAACTCTTATTTTTAGTTATTCTAGTTATTCTAGTTATTATTGGTGCGAATGCAAAATATAGACAAATATACTACTATAAAATATAAAATATAATCATGATGATTATTTCATTAAATTTTGGCATATATAAATTATTTAAAGATTAAAAATTTAAGAATAATAATGTAAGTTATTTAAGTTATTTGATTTATTTAAGTTACTTGATTATGTTATCTTCTAGTTCTTCAAGTTCTGCAAGAATTTCTTTTTTATTTTGATTTAAATTTTTAGACCTACCTCTTTGTCTGTTCATTTCTATTTGCTTTTTAACAGATTCTAAGGCATCTTTTAAAACTTCTATGAAATCCCATCTTTGTTTTTCTGCAATTAATTCAATATCTTCTCCATCGAACTCATATCTCTTGGTTGATGATAATTTAGGCTTTGACTCACCAACAAACAACTTTCGAGGAGTTTTTACATAAACCTTAACGTTATAAAATGGACTACCCCCTTTATCACGTTCTTTCTTAATGGATATTTTCATCCATTGCAACTGTCTGGAATATTTCACTATCTTGTTAACTTCTGAACTTAAAATTCTTTCTGCAAGCTCTCGTTGTTCCTCTTCTAGTTCGCCCCTAATTTCTACTTCAATCATTGATTCTGCTTTAAGGTCATAGATATACTTAAGTATGTCATATCTTGTAATTATGCCCCTTAAAGTACCATTCTTGTAGACAGGCATTCCTCTAATATCATTTTCTTTTAATATTCTAGCAACTTCAGGTATTGAATCCGTCAATTCTGCGCTAACTACAGGATAACTCATTATTGAAGAAACGGATTGAGACATTCTTGATATTTTTTCGCCTTTTATATCACCGATTGTCATTTTAACTTTTGGTTTGTATATTTTTTTAATTATGTCGTCTTCTGTGACGATACCCTCAGGCTCGCCATCTTCATCTAATACGATTAATCTTCCTATGCCATATTTAGACATTAAATTCCTTGCCTTACCTACATTTTCATTTTTATCTATTGTTATGGGGTTTTTGGTCATTATTTCGTCTACTGAGACGTCTTTCAAAATATCTGAAGTTGAAACGGCTTCTATAATATCATAATCAGTTATGATTCCTGCAATGTTATTCTTGCTATTATAAACTGGAGCTACCCTCTGACCGCTATTTACTATGTCAAAGCATGCGTCTATAACTGTCGCGTCTTCAAGAACTCCATGTGGTTTGTACATTAAATCGCCGATTGGTTGACCTACAGAATTTGAAAGTAACAAATCGTGAATATTTACAAGGTAAATTACACCCTCCTTCTCCACGAGTAAATTGTGGAATCTATTAGTTTCCATCATACTAATTGCTTTGGAAACTGTGGTTTCCGGCGTTACAATAACGACGTCTTTTGTAGAAATATCTTTAACGAGCTTGCTCATCAAATTTCACCCCGCCTAAATCCATGATATATATTTTGTTTTTTCCCTATTATATCCTTTGGGATAGCGCGCGGTGTCATAAAATGTATATATGATGAACAACATAAATAATTAGTTTCATTAAAAGGTCATTTCATATATAAATTTAAAATAATTAAGTTACAACAAAAAGGCTAATTTTAACGTATTTGTAATTAAAAATAATGATAAATTGAGGATATTAACTTAAATATATAAATATTTATATACATTAATGCTATAAAAATAATAAAAGAATATAATATATAAAATAATAAAATAAAAGAAATAACTTAAAATAAAGTAAATAAAATAAAAAAATAAAATATTTTTTATTGAATTATAGCGATTGTGTCAACTGCTCCGTCAATACTTACGGTTTCAACTTCTTCACCGTTTGCATACATTGCTCTTTTAACATCTTTGATGTGTTCTTTTGTAAGCATACCAAATTCAGATTCAAAACCTTCGTTTAATATTTTTTCAATAGTTTCAGCATTTGCATTTTTAATAAAGTTCATTACCTTTCCAGCATTTTGCTTATGCTCAGGACCGATTTTTGATTTATTTGGTGTTACTTCGGATATTTTCTGCTCCAAAGATGGCTTACCCATTGTTATTACCAAATCATTGATTTTTAAGGAACCTGAAATATCCGCTTTTGTAGTATTTAGCGCATTGAACTCTTTTTCTTCAGCATAAATTTCCACTTTGGATAATTCCGCATTTAATGGCATACCTTTGTTTGATTTGTATCTTCTTAAGGAAGCTACGGCATTTTTAACCATTTCTCCCATTTCTTCATTTTCTTCGCTGATGAATGATTCATCCAACGTTGCCCAGGTGAAATGTAAGTCATCGATTTCGTAAATTTCACCAACTAAATCCGAGAAGTGCGGTGTAAATGGAGCTAACATTTTTGTACACTCTGTAATAACATTATAAAGTGTGTACTGTGCCATAAATCTTTCGTTGTTTGCTTCTTCAGTTTCTTCTTTATTGTAAAGCCTATGTTTTACTAATTCGATGTAGTTATCACAGAATTCGTGCCATAAGAATTTTTGAATATCTGCAACAGCGTTGAATTTGTAGTTTTCGAGGTCTTCACTTACTTCTTTTACCAATTTATTTAATTTACTTAAAATCCAAAGGTCTACAGGATTTGTAATTTCTATTTTTTCGCTTTCATTTATTTTTGGGTTCATTTTTGCTTTTATGGTAGCAATTACATCATCGCTGATATTCATTTTTGCAAATTTACTTGCGTTCCATACTTTTCTTAAGAATCTGTTTCCGTATTCGACTTCTTTCCAAGCAAAAGGAACATCTTTACCTAATGTACTGTTTGAAGCCCATAATCTAAGGGAATCTGCACCATATTTATCAGTAATTTCTGAAGGTGCTACAACGTTTCCTCTACTTTTACTCATCTTAAATCCATCTTCACCGAAAACCATGCCATTTACAGCGATTTCGTCCCAAGGCTTTTCACCTGTTAAGGCCAATGACCTTACTATTGTGTAAAATGCCCAAGTTCTGATTATATCGTGACCTTGTGGTCTCAATTGGACAGGGTAGTATTTTTTGAAGAATTCTTCATCTTCCAACCAGCCTGCAATTACCATAGGGGTTATTGACGAATCCATCCAGGTGTCTAAAACATCTGTTTCAGCTCTTAAGTTTTTACTTCCACATTTACAAGTATATGGTGATTCTTTTGTAGGGTCAATTGGTAAATCTTCTTCTTTTGCGAAAATGATTTCTCCACAATCTTTACAGTACCATACTGGAATAGGGGTTGCAAATAATCTTTGTCTGCTGATACACCAGTCCCAGCCCATGTCTTCAATCCATTTTAAAAGCCTTGCTTTCATATGTTCTGGAATCCATTTAATTTCATTTGTTGCTTTTTCTGCTTCTTCGAGCATTTTAGTAACGTTTACGAACCATTGGTCTCCAACGATGATTTCAATAGGTGTTTTACATCTCCAGCAGGAACCTACATTTTGTTCTAAAGGTTCTTGTTTTATCATATAATCGTTTGCCTTTAAATCGCCAATTATTTCTTTTCTTGCTTCTTCAGATTTTAAACCTTGGTATTTTCCAGCAATTTCGGTTAATTGTCCTTTTTCGTCGATTGCTTTTTTAACTTCTAAACTGTGTCTGTTAACCCATGTAACGTCGGTTTTGTCCCCAAAAGTACATACCATTACGACACCGGTACCGAAATCCTTCTCTACATCTTCGTCAGGATAAACGGTTACTTCTTGGTCAAATAATGGAACCCTTACGGTTTTTCCTACTACGTCGCTGTATCTTTCATCTTCCGGGTGAACTACGATTCCTACACAAGCAGCCATTAATTCCGGTCTTGATGTAGCTATTTCTAAGTATTTTCCATCGTTTGCTGCGTAAGGGAATTTTACATAGTTTAATTTAGAGGTTCTTTCTTGATATTCAACTTCTGCGAAAGCAATGGCGGTTTCACACCTTGGGCACCAGTTTACAGGGTGCTTTCCTCTGTATATGAGACCTTTTTGTTGCATTCTTAAAAAAGCAGTTTGTGACTTTTTAACATATTCTGGGGTCATTGTGATGTATTCCCTATCCCAATCTGTTGAAATACCTAATGAACGTACTTGTTCCCTCATTTTATCGATATTTTCTTCAGTGAGGTCAATACACATTTTTCTAAATTCTTGCCTATCTACGCCGGATTTAGTGATATTGTGGATTTCTTCAACCTTTACTTCGGTTGGTAAGCCGTGACAGTCCCAACCTTGTGGGAACATAACATCATAGCCGTTCATTCTCTTAAATCTTGCTATAATATCCATGTATGTCCAGTTTAAACCGTGTCCTAAGTGCATTTTACCTGTTGGGTATGGTGGGGGTGTATCGATTATATAAGGAGGTCTTTTTTCATCTTCCATAAACTTATATAATTTTTCATCTTCCCATTTTTCTTGAATTTTTTTTTCTACTTCCATAGAATATTCTTCTTTAATTTCCATTGATAGCCCTCAAATATAATTAATTATCGAGTATTACTTTAATATATTTAATATTTTTAATATTTTTGATACTATTTGTTTTATAAATATAATTTAATTGTATTTTTAATAATTGCTATTTATATTATATAAAGATTAATAAAATCTACGAAATTTAATGAACAACATCGTAAAAAATATGGTTATTTAAACAAACTTATTAAAAAAATAAAATAAAATAAAATAAAATAAATAAAATAAATAATAAATAAAATAAATAATAAATAAAATAAATAATAAATAAAAAATAAAAAATAATTTATTAAATATTTTTAAAAACATCCAATATATATTCAATATCCACTTCTGTTACTGATGGATGAACTGGTAAACTCAAAATCCGTTCTGATGCGTATTTTGATTTGTCACAGTCTTTAGCATATCCTAATTTTTCATAAATAGGCTGGTAATTCACAGGTATTGGATAATGAATACCCGTACCAATGCCTTTTTCAGCTAGGTATTCCTGTAATTCGTCTCTTTTTAATTTAAATTCGTCTTCTACGCGAATGCAGTATTGATGATAAACGTGTTTTACATGTTTATCTTTAAATGGTGTTATAATACCGTCGACATCTTTAAGACCATCATTTAATAATTTGGCGTTTTTTATTCTTTTTTCTGTCCAATCCCCGAGATTTTTAAGTTGCACTCTTCCAATTGCTGCAGATATGCTTGTCATTCTAAAATTATAACCTAATTCAGTGTGTAAGTATTTTTCAGATTGTCCGTGATTTCTGATAAGTTTGGCCCTATTGCATAACTCATCATCGTTTGTTAATACGATACCGCCTTCTCCAGTAGTCATATTCTTTGTAGGATAAAAACTAAATGTTGAAAAGTCTCCAAATCCTCCAACTCTCTTATTATTATATTCTGCACCATGTGCTTGTGCTGCATCCTCAATTAAATAAATATTGTGGTCTTCAGCAATTTCTTTGAGGGCTTTAACATTTGCAGGCTGTCCAAAAAGGTGAACTGCGATTATTGCTTTCGTATTTGGTGTTATTTTTTCCATTACTTGTTCAGGGTCAATATTATAGGTTTTTTCATCAATGTCTGCGAAAACAGCTTTTGAACCTTGATATAATATAGCATTACTTGAAGCTATAAATGTGAATGGTGTTGTTATAACTTCATCACCATGTGATAGCTTTAAAGCTTTTAAAGCAAGGTCTAAAGCCACAGTTCCACTCGTAACGCCGATACCATATTTAGTTTGCTGATAATTGGCGAATTCTTTTTCAAATTTCTCAACTTCTGCGCCGTGTGCTAACATTCCACTTTTTAATACATCAGTAACCGCTTGTATTTCTTCTTCGCCTACCAATGGCTTAGCAATTGGTATATTTCTTGATATATTTGCTTTTTCAGTTTTTTGTGACAAAATCCCGCCTCATTGAGTCAATATTGTTATTCGCAATATTATTCATAATTTAGTAATTTATAAAAATAAATTTTAAAATATATTTGTGGTTTAAGGATATAAAATTAATTATTTAATTTAACACTAAAAAAAGTAAATAATAAATTACTAATTAAGAATTAATAAGTAATAATTAAGAATTAAGAATTAATATGATTTATTTATTCAGATTGTATGATTTCCATTAATTTTTTAGCTGCATTATCCATTGTAGTTTCAAATGAAATTCCATTTTCATTCAATATTCTCCTACCTTCTTCTTCATTTGTTCCCATTAATCTAACGGCAAACTTAACATTTGGATAGTCCTTATAAACTTCTACGATACCTTTTGAAACTTCGTCACATCTAGTAATACCGCCCAAAATGTTTATAAATACGCCTTTAATTCCTTCTTTTGATAAAGCTCTTCTTAATGCTTTTTGAACGGTTTCACTGTTTGAACCGCCACCCACATCTAAAAAGCAGGATGGTTCGCCACCAGAATTTTTAACGATGTCCATAGATGCTAGTGTTAAACCTGCACCATTTCCAATTACTGCTATGTCTCCATCCAAATCAACGTATGCGAATTCTGATTTTTCTTGCTTGCTGTATTCTTCAAATTTGGCAAAATCGTGTTTGTAGTAGGAATCATCGTCTAAATTAAATACTGCGTCTGCTGCAATTATTGTTTCCTCTTTTGTAACTACTAACGGGTTAATTTCAATTAAAGAGCCGTCCATATCTTCAAATGCTTTATAGAGCTTTGATATAATTGTAGCAATTTTTGAGATTTCTTTTGAAGGAATTCCTGCTCTTATTAACATATTTCTTGCCATATATGGTTGGAATTCTTTATCAAAGTCAACATAGTATTTTATAATTTTCTCAGGGGATTTTTCAGCCACTTGCTCAATATCTACACCGCCTTCAGTTGAGAACATTACTACAGCCTGTTTATTGTTTCTATCTATAACAATACCGACATAATATTCTTTTGCAATGTTTATCATATCTTCTAGAAGTACTTTTTCTACTTTTTCGCCCTTGATATCCTTATTTAACAATTCTTCGATTTTTTCATTTGCTTCTTGGGTGTTATTTGCAAATAAAATTCCGCCTGCCTTTCCCCTACCACCTACAAGTACTTGAGCCTTTACAACAACCGGATTATCGATATTTTCTACTTTTTTGTCTGTAACTTTGCTATTTGGAACGGGGATTCCATATGATTTGAATATTGCCTTTGCTTCATATTCGTGTAATTTCATAAATTCACCAATTGACTTAAATTTTGAATGATTTAAAATGATTTAAATAGATATTTGACTTTTTTGTATATATAGATTACATACTATAGATTATCTATTAAAAATAAGAAGTAAAAATGTTATAAATATTACAAATTAGTGTAACTTATTTTTTCAATTAATTTTTTTCAGTTTGCTTTTTCACCTGTTTTCCAATTAAAACATTGACTTCATTTAAAAAATTTTCCATCTCTGTCTTTTTAATGGCTGCCCCTGAGGCTACGTTATGCCCTCCACCGTCTCCACCGTATTTTTTAGCTAAACCCATAGCTTCAGATAAATTCAATCCATTTTCAACTAATTCTCGGTTTCCCCTAGAAGATACCTTGTAAATATCGTTTTCTTCATTAAAACCTAAAACTGGTTTATCGGTAACCATTAATGACGCAATTATACCAGTTTTTCCTTTATTACCTATGAAATATCTTAAATTTTCCATTTCTTTGAGTTCAGTAGTTTTTAAATCATTTATAACTTCAATTTTATATTCCCTGAACAATTCTTTTCCTTTTTCGACTGCTTTTTTATCTCCAAGTAATATGCTTAAGCCCAATGCTGTTTCTTCTTTTCTACCGCAAGCATTTAAAATCTCAGATAAATAGTAAGCATCATTTATTCCTATATTTTTAAAAGCCCCTAATTCTTTACTTTCTGTGTTTATCAAAATTCGCTCTATAATTAAGTCTTTCAACTTATTTTCATTTATCTTTTGAATTATATCTGAATTTTTACATTCTATAGGTAATCTATTCAGGAAATGTCTATTTAATTCATTTATTAAATTCTCTTTTTCGTTTATTGTAAGTGCTTTACAATTTGGGTTAATTTCAGCGTTATTCAATATTTCGACAATTTCCCCATTGCTTAAATTTAAATAAGGCTGTGTAGAGTAATAAATTGTTTTACTGATTTCTATGTTAAAGCAATTAAATATTAAATCCCTCATTATCTTTATATGTCTATTTTGCCTTGCTTCATTTAGTATGAACTTATTTAAACCCAAAAATGGTTTGTGTTGCATATCTCCAATAGCTCCAATTAATGCAATAGGTGCTAAATCACAAAAACCATAAGCTCTTGCTACTAAATAACAAGTTCCGCTACCTGAAAGCTCTCTTGAGCCATCTACTCCCATTAGTATGGGGTTTAACTGTAAAATTTGGCTATTTTGGCTATTTTGGCTATTTTGGCTATTTTCCCGGTCAATTATATATTTTTTTATTTTAACGGGATGGTGGTCTAAAATAATAGCGTTTAACTTAGCATCTAAGATTTTATCAATCTGTCCGCTTCCCATATCGGAAAATATAAACAGTTGGTCATTTTTACAGGTTGCTTCCTTTTTAAATTCTTCGATTTTTTCATCGTTTAAATTTTCTATCACGGTTATATGAAATTGTTTGTTAATTCTCATTAACATGTTGATTAATATTGCCCCTGATGTAAGTCCATCGGGGTCGTGATGCGTAATTAGCCGTATAGTGCCATTATAATTGTCTATTTTTAATTTTATCAAATTTATAACGTTGTTGAAACTTTCTATATCCTTAATTGGTATTATTTCCATAAATTCACCGATTTAAATAATTTTACATGTATTTAATCTATATTTGAATATGATAACTTCTAAATTCCTAATCCAAATTTCCAATATAATCATTTAGGTATATTTCTCGTTAATAATAAGTATTATTACTTGTTATTAGTTATTATTAGTTATTATTATATGAAATGTTGCATATATTATAATCATAATTATATATATTTAAAGATTAAAATTATTGGACTTATTAAATTATGGACTAATTAAGTGATATTATGATACCAGACTCTTTAAAATTTAAAAAACTCGTTATGGGCTGTGGTAATATGCTATTTGCCGATGATGGATTTGGTTACGAAGTTATAAGTTTACTCGAAAATATGGAATTACCCGAAGATGTAGGGGTAATTGATGCAGGTACGGGGGCACCTTACTATCTTATGTCTATTATGGATAAAGACTGCCCTGTTGAAAAAATAATCGTCGTGGATATTATTGATTTTAAATTAGAACCTGGAACATTGAAAAAATTAGGTATCAAAAACTTGACTAAAATCGATAAATATAATTTTGATGCTCACGACATGCCATTGTCTGATTATTTATTAAAAGCTAAAGAAGCAGGTATTGAAGTCGTAATCATTGGTTGTCAGGCTAAAAGAGTTACCATGCCCGATATAGAAGTTGGATTAACTGATGAAGTTAAAAATTCGCTTGAAAATGCTGTTGAAATGGTGTTAGAAGAGTTAAAGGAGTAAGTTAAAATTAATTTAAAACTAAACTTAAATTAGAATAAACTAATAAAATATAGGTGTGTGATAATTTGGAAGAATTAAAAGGTAGAATTATTTCAAAAGGCTATGTGGAGGGAGAAATTATTATATCCAATAGTCCTATTTCCTTTTTAGGAGGGGTTAGTGAAGAAGGTATTGTAACCGATAAAGAGAACGAATTATACGGAAAAAGCATAGCAAACAAAATATTTGTATTCCCTACTGGAAAAGGTAGCACTGTGGGCTCATATGTTATATACGGACTTGCAAAAAAAGGATTGCTTAAAGGTATTGTTAACCAAGATTGTGAGCCTATTGTGGCTACAGGCGCTATTTTAGGTAAAATACCGCTTGTAGACCATGTTGATATATCCAAATTGAAAAATGGCGATAAAATTATCGTTGATGGAAATAATGGAATTATTAAAGTCGAAAACTAATAAATAACAATTTTATAAAATAGATACGTGAAAAAAATATATGTTTATAATTTAATATTATAATTTAATATCAATAGGTATGTTAGATTCTATTAATTATTCTTTTTTAGAATTTAATATGTCTATATCTTCTTTTTCTTCTTTAATTTCCCCATTGTTTTCAATGTTTTCAATGTTTTCAATATCTTCTATTTTTTTTATTTCGTCATCTTTTGTAGCGTCGTCTTCTTTTTCTTCTGATTTTAGAGCTAGTTCTGAAGTCTCGCCCTCTTCTCGAAACAAATCGTCTTCTTTTTCTTCAATGTGCATTAATTCCAGATTTTTAAGATGTTCAACCATTTTACATCGTTCCGAAAGTTTACTCGATATATAAGCCCAAATTATGAAAATTATGAAAATTGCACCTAGCCAAGAATATATACCTATATCGTTAGTCAACAAATAAGCTATTATTAATATCAATATGCCTATAACCACCCTTAAAACTCTAATTCTGAGTATAGAAGCCTTTTCTTTTTTAATACTATGCCTTATGTCCTCTAATTTTCTTGATGTATAAGTCATTGCTATCCCCCTCATATTCATAATAAATTATATTAATCATAGTATTTATATAATATAATTTATCAATTAAACTAAAAATTTATTATGAAATAAAAATTAAAAATTAAAAATAAAATAATAAGTAATAAAAAAGATAATAAAAAAATTTAAAAAGAATAAATATTAAATTTTGTTAGCTTCTTTTAACAAATCTACGAGTACTATGGAAATCATACTTTCTAAAACAGGTATGACTCTAGGAACTATAATAGGGTCGTGCCTACCTTCTATTTTAAGTTTTGCGTTTGTTTTAGTCTTTAAATTTATAGTATCCTGTACTTTGAATATGGACGGAGTTGGTTTTATTGCCACCCTAACTACAATGGGCGTACCTGTGCTTATTCCTGCAATTACGCCACCACAGTTGTTGGACTTATAATTTATTTGATTATCGTTTTCGTTATTTTCAGTAGATTTGTAATAATATTCGTCGTTATTTTCGCTACCATAAAGCTCAGATACTTCAAAACCTCGTCCAATTTCAACACCTTTAACGGCATTTATAGACATTAAAGCTTCTGAAATTCTAGCATTTAGCTTATTAAATAATGGTTCGCCGATTCCTTGTGGTAAATTTAAAACTATTAACTCTACTACCCCACCTACGCTATCATTATTATCCATTGCGTTTAAAACGTATTTCTCCATGTCTTTATAATTATTTGATAAAGTTCTAAGTGGGTTATTGTCTAAATCATTTATAATTTTGTCAATGTAATTGTTGTTATTAATATTATTACTATCGGTATCTTTAGTATTATCATTATTATTATTCAAATTTTTATATAAATTATCGTAGTAAGTTATATCTCCTTTAATTTTTCCAATTTTGACAGAATGCCCGAATACTATTATTTTTTCTCTAGTTAATAATTTTTTTGCTATTGCTCCACCAATAACGTGCCCGATTGTAGTCCTACCACTTGTACGACCACCACCCCTGTAATCGTAGTTTCCATACTTAAGTATGTAATTTAAATCGGCATGTCCAGGTCTTGGAGTATCTTTTAAAGCCGAATAATCCTTCGATTTTTGATTGGTATTATATACCACTGCAGATATTGGCGTTCCCGTAGTTTTGCCCTCAAAAATTCCAGAAAGAAGTTCTATCTTATCTTCTTCCTTACGGGGCGTTGAAAAAATACTATAGCCAGGCCTACGCCTATTTAATTCTTTTTGAATATCATATTCAGAAAGCTCTAAATTCGAGGGGCATCCGTCTATTACTGCACCCAGCGCTTTTCCGTGGCTTTCTCCCCATACCGTAACCCTAAATAAATTTCCATATGTATTCATAATATCACCGTAATTTTAAGTTTAATCTATTGTTAAATCTATTGTTAAATAAAATAAATTACATATATAAATATATTTAATAGTAAAAATATAAAATATACTAACATATGTTTATTATAATTAATTAGTATTTATCAGGTGTTATTTTGAAAAATTCAAACTCAAAAGAAGAATTACCCAATTTTATTAATACTCATCCTTTTATAAAGAAAAATAAAATCCAAGCTAGGATATATCAGCAGATGATTGTAGCAAATGCCTTGAAAACCAATACGTTATGTGTTTTAGGTACTGGCTTAGGGAAAACTGCGATTGCGACATTAACAATTGCAGGTATTTTGCATAAAAAAGGCGGTAAAGCTCTTATTATTGCACCATCTCGTCCACTTGTAGAACAACACTTTGAAAGTCTTAAAAAATTCTTAAACGTACCTGAAGATGAGATATTAATCTTAAACGGGAAAGTTCAACCATTAAAACGTCAGGAATTATGGGAAAACGGGCGTATATTTATTTCTACACCTCAAGTCGTGGAAAATGACATTATCGCTACACGATTAAACCCAAATGATTTTTCAATACTCGTGGCAGATGAAGCACACCACACTACAGGTAATCACTCATACACGTTTGTAGGTAACGTATTTAGGGAAAAAACCCATATATTAGGATTAACCGCGTCTCCAGGCTCCAATATTGAAAGAATTCTTGAAGTATGCGAGAATTTAGGTATTGAACATGTTGAAATACGTACTGAAGATGATTTAGACGTTAAGCAATACATTGCTAAAGCCAAATTAAAACCTAAACGTGTAGAACTTCCTGAAGAATATAACGAAGCTTTAAAACTACTAAAAAAATCATTGAATCAACGATTAAAAGTACTCAAAGAGCATAACGCCATATATACCATTAATGTAAATAAAACGGATTTATTAGTATTGAATAAAAAAATAATGATGATGGATGATAAAAATAAGTTTCAATTATTGAAAGTAAATTCTGAAGCCATAAAAATAGATTATCTCATTGAAACACTTGAAACGCAGGGAAAAGATGCTTTTTTGAACTACTATGATAAATTAGCATCTCAAAACACGAAATCTGCAAAAGAAATATATCACGACCGCGATATTAAAAAAATAGTGGATATGATAAATGAAACAGATATCGAACACCCAAAATTAGAATCGCTCTTAGAAGTTGTTTCAGAAGCTGTTGCACAGAAAGAAAAAGTTATTGTCTTTGCACAATATAGAGATACGGTTTCAAAGATTGTTGATAGTTTAAAAGAACGTGGTATTCCTGCATTAATGTTTGTAGGTCAAAGTAACAAAGATGGTAAGGGAATGTCTCAAAAAGAGCAATCAAAAGCGATTGCTAAATTTAAAGGAGAAATAGACGTTTTAGTATCTACTAGCGTATCCGAGGAAGGTATGGACATTTCTGCGGTTAACTACGTGGTATTTTATGAGCCGGTGCCTTCAGAAATTAGATTTATTCAACGTCGTGGACGTGTTATGAGAGGAGAAGGGGGAGAAGTAATAATCCTTATTGCAAAAGGAACGCGTGACGAAGGTTATTACAGGGCTGCAATTGCTAAAGAGAAGAGTATGAAGAACATACTTAAAGATATGCAAAAAACACTTAATGAGAAGCTATGTGAGATTAAAAAGCTTAAAAATAATGAATTAGACGAAATTGAACAATGTAAAATTGACCAGATTCAAGATATTAAAAAATATAAAGAAAATAAAGAAATTGAAAAAACAGTTATTATTGATGAAAAAGAGGAATCTAAACCCAAATATCTTGATTTAATGAACGTTGTAAAATCTGAAAATGTCAAAAAAGATGAAAAAAATAAAAAAGAAGATTTGGAAAAATTAGAAAAATTAGAAAAAGTGGAAAATATATCCAATGAAACTTTAAAAGCTAAAAACGCTAAAAATGCCAAAATAGCCACAATTATTGTAGATACTAGGGAAAGAGGCGTAGGTAGGTACTTTTTAGATAAAGCAAACGTAGAATTTAAAACTCTTGAAATAGGGGACTATATATTAAGTGACAGAGTTGCGATTGAAAGAAAAACTGCAGAAGACTTTGAAGGCTCCATTATTGATAAAAGGTTATTTAAACAGCTTGGAGATTTAAAAAAATATGAAAAGCCATTGCTAATCATAGAAGGGGACGAATTTTACAGATTAAACAAAAATGCGATTACTGGTATGATACTTTCAATCATGGTAGATTATGGAATACCAATAATATTTACCAAAAATGTTCAAGAAACGGTTGATACACTTGTCAGGATAGCAGAAAGAGAGCAACTTAAAGAAAAAAGACCAATTGCCATTAGATATGGTAAAAGACCTATGTCAACAAAAGAACGTCAAAAATTCCTCGTTGAAGGGCTTCCCGATGTTGGTCCGATAATGGCTGAAAATCTATTGACGAAATTTGATACTGTAGAAGAAGTATTTACGGCTTCAGAACGTGAATTAATGGCTGTTGAAGGAGTTGGGGAGATTACTGCCAAAAATATTAGAAAAGTGGTCACAAATAAATTTAGTAAACCAGAATACTCGAAAAATAAAGATAAAGACGATGAATAATTAGATAATTAATAGGTGGATTATGAAAATTGAAGTTGAAAAAGATATAGAACTTTATAAGATTTGCGTGCCAGTTATGGAAGAAACCGTTGAAAAATCTTTAAAATTTGTAAAAGATGTTCATAATAAGGTATATTCTAAAAATGTACCACATATGTACGAATTTAGATTAGATTGTTTACATAAAAGCGAATTATCCATTGAAAACGTTGAAAAAATTTTTAAATGTGATTGTGAGAAAATAATTACTGTTCGATGGAATTGGGAAGGGGGAACATGGAATAATGAAAAAGAAAGTGTATTGGGTTGTTTGGATATTTTAAAGCGTGCAATAGACTTTAATGTAAACTATATTGATATAGAGCATAAAAATTTGAAAGGGGTAAAGCAGGGGCTTAGAGATTATCGGGATAATGTGCACTCAAATACTAAAATCATAGTTTCATACCATAATTTTATGAAAACCGATGATTATTCAATTTTAAAAAATATTATTGAAGAAGAATTTAGATATGGAGATATTGCTAAAATAGCAACCTCAGTATGTGAAAATATGGATAATTGCAATATATTTAAAGCTTGTAGCGAGTATAAACATAATATAATTGCAATAGGGATGGGAAAGTTGGGGAAAATTACTCGAGTCCATGGACCTCAATTTGGTTCTATACTTACATTCTGCACAGTTTCTAAAGAAAAAGCCTCTGCACCTGGTCAATTACATATTGATGACTTATTTGAAATTTGGGAAAGATATTATCGTTAATATCATTATAACGATTCTATATATCTAAATTATTTCAAATTCAATCAATAATTCACTTTCTTGTTTTAAACAGTCTATTAAATCCCTATTTAAGTCTTTTGCACTTTTATCCGCGTTTATTGATAAAGTCCTTGGGCATATGTGCGTACTTTTTCTTATGACCATGTCTGTGTTGTGATTAAGAATTAAATCCTTTGAACCTTTTGAAATAATTGTATCCTTGTAAATTTCGTTAGTTTTGCTATCTTTGCATTCTAACGTAATTTTTAAAGATTTACCTTGCTTTAATTGCTCTTTAAATTCCTCGGGCAAATCATTTATTGCAATATTTGAATTTATCGCCACAATGCAATCCCCTGTAGGTGTTAAATAATCTTCTTTTGTTATCTCTAAAGTACTTTTATGTGTTGATTTAACGTTTTTATGACCTTTTGCTTTAAATTCTAGTTTTAAATTTTTATTAATCATAGTGTTACCATTATTATCGTTATTATCGTTATTATCGTTATTATCGTTATTATCGTTATTATCGTTATTTGCATTTTAAATTTAGATAATTTTAAATATTGAAATTAGTTAATAGTACTTTAATTCAATATATAAATATAATATATGCTCAGATAAGTATTAAAAAATAATAATTATTGGACGGTGCAATTATGGAATCTATAGGATTTAATGAATTTATGAAATCAAAAAAATATATTAATTTAGAATTTACGAAAATGCACGCACTTGGAAATGACTACATTGTATTCAACGAATTAGATAGTTTGGTAGTTCCTGAAGAATTAAAAGGCGAATTCTCAAATAAAATATGTAAAAGAGGTTTTTCAGTTGGTGCCGATGGAGTAATATTTGTTCAAAAGCCTTCAAAAATCGAAATCGATTACGATGCAGACGTTAGATTTAGGATATTTAACAGTGATGGAAGCGAAGCGGAGATGTGTGGAAATGGTATAAGATGCTTTTCTAAATATGTGCACGAAAGAACCGACTTTAAAAATAATCCATTAAGAGTTCAGAGTGAAGGTGGTTTAAGGATTTCTGAAATGGAATTTGATGAATCAAACAAAGATTTCGTGAAAAATGTTAGAGTATATATGGGTAATCCAAAATATGCTATGAAAGATATTCCAATGGCTATTGAGAATATTGCAGAAGATTTGGAATTCATGAACTTAGAATTACCTGTAAATTGCGAATGTCTTAAAAAAATCGGTAAAGAAGCTTTAAAACTTAGTGTAGCAAATGTTGGGAACCCTCACGCAGTTATAATCCTTCAAGAAAACAACTTGGATGTAGAATTTATACGTAAAAATTTAAATGAATTAGGTGGTTACATGGAATGCCACCCTGCATTCCCTGAAAAGATAAACGTACACTTTATAAACCTAATTAATGAAAATGAAATACAGATAATCACATGGGAAAGAGGTGCTGGCTATACGACCGCTTGTGGTACTGGTACAACGTCATCTGTTGCAGTTTGTGAAAAATTAAGTAAAACTGGTTGCAAAGTACTTGCACATCTCGATGGTGGAGACTTAGAAATCGAAATCGTAAATAATGGTAACGACGTTTATATGAAAGGCGGTGCAGAAATCTCCTACGATGGAATACTTAAAAATTTATAATATCTATCTCAAATAAGGTAATATTTTTAAAAAATAGAATAAAAATATAAGAAAAATAGAATAAAAATAAAATATTAGTTAGGCATACTTAATGCCATCTTTAACTACTTTTGAATTATTTGATTTTTTCAAATTATTTATTTTGTCCATATTTTTTGAATCTAAAAATTCAGAACTTTCAAATTCTTGGTCTTGATTATCAGAATTTAAATATTGAGTTATGTTTTCTTCCATTTTACCGAATACGTACTCTTTTAAGAAATTTTCAATATTTCTTTTTGAATAACCGTGAGTCCTTGCGACGTGGTAAATGGTTTTTTCACTTCCGCTACCGTACTGTGCCGCTTTTTTTGGACGGTCTGCAATATAATCCGGTACATAATCCCTTGAAACATCCCTAAGAATTCTTTTCCAGTGTTCGTTTTTACTATTTTCAGCATCTTCGTCTTTTGTAATTTTATACTCTACAGGCATTGAAAGAGCCACATTTACAACGTTTTTATCTAAAAATGGAACTCTCAATTCTACGCCATTTGCCATGGTACAGTGGTCGTCTCTTTCCAAATTAACTTTATAAATATTCATAGAATCGTGATAAAGCTCTTTTTCCAGCCCTTCTTTTCCTTTTTCAGCTAATGTTCTCTTATAACGATTATAACCTGCAAAAAGCTCATCCGCACCTTGTCCGGATAATACAACCTTTATTCCGTCCTCATTTGCCATTTCTGAAGCTGCATATATTGGGATACCTACGCCAAGTTTCATAACGTTTAATTCGTCAATTGCGTTAGCAACTTTTAGTAAGTACTTTTCAAAGTCATCTTCAGTTAATGTTTTCTTCCTAAGCTTTAAATTTAAGTCCTTTGCAGCTTTTTCTGCATAATAAACGTCTTCTGAACCTTCGGTACCTACGGTATAAAGTATAACTTCTTTGCAGTTTTCAGAGGCTAGTTTTGCTACGAGAGTACTATCTACACCACCAGAATAGATAATACCCACTTTTTCCAAGCCCCTTACACGTTTACTTACCGCTTGATTAAGTACGTTGTTTAATTCATTTCTACAATAGTTATAATCATAATTTACTGTATTATAATTGTAATTATAATATTCTGTAACGATTTCTTCCAAATTTACATGAATTGCAATTTCATTATTATCCAAATGATAAATTAATTCACTATTTGGGTCTAAACGCTTTATTAACTCTGAATTAAATGCTTCTTCATACGTATAATTTTCCAATTTCATTAATGCGTAATATAAAGCCTTCTTTTCAGATGCAAATACGAAATGATTTTCTAAATCTATATAATAAAGTGGTTTGACACCCATTAAATCCCTACGTAATACTACAATATTTTTTTCCTTATCATATATTGCATATGCGAAATCACCGTCGAGTCTATCTTCGGTATGGTCTTCATACGCGTGTAATATCACTTCAGTATCAGTATCAGTTTTAAAACAGTGTTTTTCACACAAATCGTCGTTTAATTCTATATAATTGTAAACTTCACCGTTACATACAATCCATATGGATTCATCACAATTAGGTAATGGTTGAACAGCTTCTCCCACTATTGCAAGCCTATTATGACCTAAATGAACTCTACTTGAACTAAACTTTGAATTATGTATACTTTCGTCTTCTAATTCATTAAAATTCTTAAAATAGATTACATCGTCATCAAGCATCATACCTGACATATCCTGACCCCGATGCTTCAGTATTTTTGTCATTGTTAAAAGCAGCCTCTCTGTATTACGACTACTCGAGGGGTCATCATCTTTTGAGATTACTCCAGTTATTGAACACATTTCACTCACACAAAAATAAATTTGTTTTTTTGTTATTTTTTTACCAATTTATTAATTACATTAGTAATTATTTATTAGTTATTTATTAGTTATTTATTAGTTATTTATTAGTTATTTATTTGTTAATCTATTTATTTAAGTTATCATATTTATAACTATCAATATTTAATTCAGGCGTTAATATATGAATTCGTCATTAGTTTGTCTAATATCGAAATATCGTGTATTTAATGTAGTTTTCAGTTATAAGTAGCTTATTTTATATATACCTATTTATAAAAAAGAAAATTAAAAATTAAAAATTAAATAAATTATAAGAATAAAGTATGGAACAAATTATAAAATGTATAAAAATATTTAATTATTATTCAATATAGAATTTTCAATTGGATTTGGATTTGGATTTGAATTTTCAGTCCTTTCTTTATATTTTAATTGTCTTTTGAGCTTTTTCTCTTTTAAATATGGAATTCTAACAATATTACCGCATTCTAAGCAAGTTATAGTTACGCAAGACTCTTTTGGATTTGTACGAACGGTAGCATTTAATCCATAAATTAAGAAAGAGTCACAATTTTTACATATGTGTCTTTTCCATCGCTTAGGAAATGACATTCTAATTTTCATTGCTAATTTTCGACTTAAAGTAACATATCTTTTTACCCTGTCCGTGTTTCCCCTTTTGGTTTCTTTTTCAGCAAGATTCATTAAAATGTCAATTCTCTCATTTACAATGTTTCTTAAATTTTGATTCGCTTTTTTACTTTTCCGCATTTTTTCACAATAATTATTACTTTTTATTTGATACATATACAATATTATTATATATTATATAATTTATTATGTACTATGTAATAAATTATACTTTAAAATTATGGGATTATTTGGTAATTCAATAATAAAAATAGGTATTAAATAGATACTAAATTTATATTAAATTTATATTAAATTTATATCGAACTTATATTAAATTATATTAAATTATATTAAACCGATGAATAAATAGATAAGTAAATCCATATACTTTGAAATTTTAAAATTTGGTGGAAACTATGAGCAAAGTAAAAGATATGAGCCTTGCGAAAGAAGGACATATGAAAATGGAATGGGCAAAAAACCACATGCCAGTTTTAGCTTCCATAAGAGAAGAATTTAAGAAAACAAAACCTTTCGAAGGTGTTAAATTAGGTATGGCATTACACCTTGAAGCAAAAACTGCAATTCTTGCAGAAACTTTGATGGAAGGTGGCGCTAAAATTATTATTACCGGTTGCAATCCTCTTTCAACCCAAGATGATGTAGCTGCGGCTTGTGTCGAACGTGGAATGGAAGTTTACGCTTGGAGAGGCGAAACAAACGAAGAATACTACGAAAACTTAAACAAAGTTTTGGATGCAAAACCTGATGTAGTTATTGATGACGGTGCAGATTTAATCTTTTTATTGCACACAAAAAGAACCGAATTATTGGACTCAATAATGGGCGGTTGTGAAGAAACCACTACTGGAGTAATTAGATTAAAAGCAATGGCGCAAGAAGGAGCTTTAAAATTCCCTGTTATCAACGTTAACGATGCAGATACAAAGCACTTATTCGATAACAGATATGGAACTGGTCAAAGTGCACTCGACGGTATTTTAAGAACCACTAATTTATTAATGGCTGGAAAAACTGTTGTAGTAGCAGGTTACGGCTGGTGCGGTAGAGGTGTAGCAATGAGGGCAGATGGACACGGTGCAAATGTTATTGTAACCGAAGTTGACCCTATTAGAGCACTCGAAGCAAGAATGGATGGATACCAAGTAATGCCAATGTGCGAAGCTTGTAAATTAGGTGACGTATTTGTTACAACTACAGGATGTAAAGATATTTTAAGAACCGAACACTTCTTATTAATGAAAGATGGTGCGGTTTTATCAAATGCAGGACACTTCGATAATGAAATCGATAAAAATAACTTAAATGACTTAGCAAGTGAAGTAACCGTTGTTAGAAATAATATTGAAGAATATAATATAAACAACAAAAGAATCTACTTGTTAGGTGAAGGAAGACTTGTAAACTTAGCTTGTGCAGATGGTCACCCTTGTGAAGTTATGGACATGAGTTTTGCAAACCAGGCTTTAGGTGCAAAAAACATCGTTGAAAACCATAAGAATATGGAAAATAGCGTCTATGAAATCCCATACGAGCAAGATGCAAAAATAGCACTCTTAAAATTAAAATCAATGGGTTCAGAAATTGACGAATTAACCCCTGAACAGAAAAAGTACTTAAATGATTGGAAAGAAGGAACATAATTTAAGTATAATCTATAATCTATTTTTTTAAATTTATTTTATTTTATTTTATTTTAATTTTATATTACAGCAAATAATAATTTATATTATCAGGCGATATTAGGATTACAATTGTAATAGTTTTAATAATCTCGATAATTTTAATATTGTTTATTATATTGTTTATCATATTGTTTATTAAAAAATAAGTAATTTAAAATAACCCATATATATCCATAAATAATATTTTACAAAATTAATATTATACATATAATATTTTAATATTTTAATAATTATTTGTGGCATAAGCACTATAATTCGGACGAATAGGTGATAATTTGAAGAACACTGAGACTAGAACACTGGAAAGACCGCAAATGTGCGAAATTAAAGAAATTATAAAGGAAAGTCCCACCGTAAAAACGTTTATATTAAACAAAGAATTTAATTTTAAAGGCGGACAATTTGCAATGGTTTGGGTACCAGAATACGATGAAAAACCTTTCGGATTTTCAAATAAAAACGGCTTTAGTGTTGCAAATGTAGGTAGAACTACGTCAAAAATGCACGAAATGCAAGAAGGAGAACTCCTGGGTATCAGAGGACCTTATGGAAATGGCTTTGAAACTTTTGGAGATAATATAATAGCTGTAGCCGGAGGTATAGGTTCAGCCCCAATAATCCCCACCGTTGAAGAATTTGCAAAACAGAATATAGATGTAACTACGATTTTGGGCGGTAGGACTAAGGAAGAATTATTATTCTTAGATAGATTTGAGAATGCAAGCAATACAATTCCATGTACTGACGACGGAACTTTTGGATACAATGGTTTTACAACAAATAAGCTTATGGAAATTCTTGAACAGAGAAAAGAAGAAAATATTTCGACGGATTGTCTAATTACCTGCGGTCCCGAAATTATGATGAAAAAAGTCGTAGAAATAGCTAAAAATTACAATATACCTGTTCAATTGTCTTTAGAAAGATATATGAAATGTGGAATAGGCATCTGTGGTCAATGTAGCGTTGATGACGAAGGTTACTGCATATGTAAAGATGGACCTGTATTTTGGGACAACAAATTGAATATGATAAAAGAATTTGGAAAATACAGAAGAGATGCTAGTGGTGCAAAAATTTAATAATTTATTTTATTACTCTTTTTTTATTATTTGTATTGTTATTATTATTATTATTATTATTATTTAGCATTTTATTATTTTATTTCATAGTTTATTAAATTTATAGCTAAACATATATCTACCTACACAAGATACTACACAAAAAACATATAGTATATAATGAGCATAAGAAATTTACATATACAATTACAGAGCTGATAAAATGAATATGTCTGATAGTGTTGAGGAACTAAATATAGATGCTGGTTTAGACTTAGAGGAATTAGAAAACGGCATGGCGAGTGAACTAAACACCCAAGCTGAAAGTTTAAAGCATTCTATGGATAGTATATTAAATAAAATAAAATTCGCTGTTCAAAATGATGATGAAGATTTAAAGTCCGTAAAAGAAGATATAAGTAAAATTTCTTCCAATTCTGAAGCTGATGAATCTTTAGAAATGAATTCTGAAATATTACAAATAATAAATAACAAATTAGATGTTTTAATAGATGCAAAAGATGAGCAAAATCTTATGCTTAAAAAAATAAGCGAAGATATCGACGATATGCTTATAAAAATCGATAAAAGCGCTGATTTAATTATGGCAAACTTTGAAAATCAGAACGCAAGATTTGACAATTTATTAGAGCTATTACAAGATATATTAGAAGGTATTCAAGAGATTAAGGGTTTACTTTCTGATATGAATATGAAAAATATGACCAAAGCGTCAAATGTTGTTGACAATTTAAAAACTAAAATTGATAGCTACATGAATTCTGATGATGAAGGTATTGCAGGATATTAAATTATAATTTATAGGTTATAGATTATTAATATAGATTATTAAATTACCACCAAATTCAATTTAAAGAATATTAAAACGGTATTTATAGTAATAATAGTTAAATAGTTGTATTGTATATTTAAACTCATAAATATTGTGTTATGTCATTAATACTAATGAATAATATAAATTCTAATAAACAAATAATATAATTAAAATAACTAAAATATATAGTAATACACGGATATTAAAATATTAAACAAGTAAATAAAAATAATTATAAATAAATCCAAATAAATTAAAAAATAAAAAATAAAAAATAAATTATATAATATTAAATAAAAATTAAGTAGGAAATAGGTGGTAAAATGATAAAAATAGCAGTTACAGGCGCCGTAGGTAGAATGGGAAGCGGCATAATAAAAAATATCTTGGAAAGCGAAGATATGGAATTAGTTGCAGGTATTGAAGCACCTGGAAACCCTAAAAAAGGTTTAGATATTGGTGAAGTTATCGGTGTTGGAAAACTCGGAATTCCTGTTTCTACAGCTGACGAATTAGAAAAAGTACTAAGTGAAGCTAAACCTGACGTACTTGTAGACTTCACAGCACCAGCTCCTTGCGTTGGTACAGTTAAAACAGCTTCAAAATTAGGTATAAACTTAGTAATTGGAACCACAGGGTTTACTGATGAACAGAGAGCTGAAATGGAAACCGCCATTAAAGAAAACGGTGTTTCTGCAGTAATTTCCCAAAACTATGCCATTGGGGTAAACATATTCTTTAAAACATTGGAATTATTGGCTGACAAATTAAGCAATTACGATATTGAAATCGTAGAAATGCACCACAAACATAAAAAAGATGCACCAAGTGGAACAGCTTTAAGAGCTGCTGAAATCATACAAGAAAACCTCAATAGGGATTCGAACGTTATATACGGAAGAGAAGGCATAACTGGTGCTAGGGCTAAGGAAGAAATCTGTATACACGCTTTAAGGGGTGGCGATGTAGTTGGAGACCACACCGTAATATTTACAGAAGAAGGCGAGAGATTAGAATTAAGCCATAAAGCATGTAGTAGACAACCGCTTATATCTGGCGCATTAATTGCTGTTAGATACATAGTTGGTAAAAAAGCAGGAATATACAACACTTTTGATGTATTAGGACTTAATGAATAATTTAAGCATTCTGTTGGTTAAAACATTTTGCGCTAAACGAATAGTAAAATATATTATTTAAAAAATATATAATACTATTTAACATATTTAAAAATTAAATTTTGTTTTGAGTATAATATACTTATTACATTAATATTGTATATATTGTATAATTTGTATTAATATTGTATCATCATTTGTTAATTGATACGAATTTTAAAAATAAATACTGGTGAAATATTGAAAGAATTCATACTTAAAGCCAATAAATCAGCTACATCTGGCGATATAAATATTAAAGACTTGCCTGGGAGTGCAGGTCGATTGGATTTAGTTTGCAGATGCGTAAATAGTTCGTTCTTTCTCTCCCACGATTTAAGAAGAGATACGGTATTCTATAGCGTTCATTACGGTGAGCCTAATGCACCGGTTGCTTTGAAATTTATAGGTGACGAATTAAAACGATTAAGCCCTGATGAAAGAAGTATTGCTCTTTTTATAAAGAAAGCTCTCGAAAAAGATAGTTCCAAACTATGGAAAGAAAGTACATCTGGAATCTATACTGCTAAAAAAGAATTTAGAGATATAATCGTTGAAAAAAAGAACGAAAACTATAGGATATTTTATTTGCATTTGAATGGTAAACCCCTTGAAGAATATAATTTAAAATTAGATAAAGATAATGGTAACGATGAAGACGTATTATTCGTACTTGGTGACCATATTGGTATAGGCGAAGAAGATGAGAAGTTTTTAGATGAATTAGGGGCTGAAAGAATTTCTTTATCACCGGTAGAATTACACGCTGACCATTGTATAATTTTAATGCACAATGCATTAGATAAATTAAAAAAATAATGTTTATTCTGTATATATTTATTAGTTATTTCTTAATTACCTGTTAATTAGTTATTAATTACTTATTAATTAATATTTATTATCTATATTGATTATTTATCAATTATATTACGTATATTAATTAGATATTAGTTAGATATTAATTAGATACTAGTTATATAATATTTATATCAATTTGATAATAATTATTAAATATTAATTATTAATTATGTTTATAATTTTACAATCTCAAATCTATAAGACGATACATTCCCCATGGTGATAATATGGAAGATATTCCAAAAGTTGTAGTATTCAAGCTTTCTACAAACGAATATGGTTTAAGGGTTAATGAAGTAAGGGAAGTTTTAAAACTTCAAGATATTACGGCAATTCCGAACACCCCAAGTTATATTTCTGGTGTAACAAACATTAGGGGCGAAATTATGCCAATAATAGATTTAAGGAAAAAATTAAATCTATTTGATAGCCTTGATACGCCAGAAGGCGATATGCTAGTCATGGTTGTTGAAATAGATGGCATACCTATCGGAATTTTGGTTGATTTCGTAAGTGACGTTATGCAAATTTCCTCCGAAAATATCGAAGAAATCGAAGGAATTAAGAAAAATTCAAGTGGAGAATACATAGAAGGAATTGCTAAAATTGGCAATAGGTTAATCATTATATTAAATATTAAAAACTTAATTGACCCCCAAGAGTTCTAATACTGATAAAATACGGATAATAAAGTCTAAATTTTAAGATGTTAAGATAATAATCAAATTGAGATTTAATCAATTTTGTATTGAACAGTAAATATAACGACAATATAATATGACGTATTAATACTCAATAAATAATTTTAAAATTAAGTTTTGGATAAATAATAAAATAGATATAATTCAAATATATGGGCTAATATAAGACGGTGTTAACTAATTATCTAATAATATAATTTAATTCGCATATGGTAATCTGGAGAGGAAATTATGAAGAAAATAAAGGCTATTGTTGTAGATGATTCCGCATTCATGCGAAAAGTTGTAGAAGATATATTAAACACAGATTCAGAAATTGAAGTTGTAGGTACTGCAAAAGATGGAAAAGAAGCAGTTGAATTGGTAAATAAATTAAAACCTGATATTGTAACAATGGATGTCGAAATGCCTATTATGGATGGTATTGAAGCAACTAAAAATATAATGCAGACTTGTGCTACACCAATTCTTATGCTTTCTGCAGTAACTCGCGATGGTTCAGAAACTACATTGAAAGCTCTTGAAAATGGGGCAGTAGATTTTATACAGAAACCTTCTGGCTCCATATCCCTAGATATTCGTGAAATATCTGAAAAAATTATTAAAAAGGTTAAGGAAGTTTCAAAATCAACAGTTAGACCATTGAAATTTGCAAGAATACAGTCTCCAGTAACTTCAAAAGCAGAAAGTATTACTTCAAAGAAGTTTAATACAAATGCGAACTCTGACACTAACAATAATCTAGGGCTCGAGCGCGAAAATGCAGGATTGAATAATCCAAATTTGGAAAATACCCTTTCTAAAATTGGAATTATGATGGGCTCATCCACAGGTGGCCCCCCAGTAGTTTCGGAAATAATCTCAAGATTACCTATGGGAATGCCCCCAATATTTGTTGTTCAACACATGCCTGCAGGATTTACAAGAGTTTTTGCGGAAAGAATTGATAGGATATCAAAATTAAAAGTTGTTGAAGCTTCAAATGGTACGTTAATAAAACCTAATCACGTGTATATTGCCCCAGGCGATACCCAAATGCTATTGAAAAGACGGGGAAATAACAAATATATAGAAATAGACCCAAACATGCCTAAACTTCACGGTACAAAACCAACTGTGGACATTACCGCTGAATACGTTGCAAATATTTATGGAAATAATTCTTTAGGAATTATTTTAACGGGTATTGGAAAAGACGGTGCAGTAGGAATGAGGAACATTAAAGAAAAAGGTGGGTACACGATAGGTCAAAATAAAGAGAGTTGCATTGTTTACGGAATGCCTAAAACTGCTTACGAATTAAATGCGTTAAATGACGTTTTACCACCAAGCCAAATACCTCAAAAGATAGAAAAATGCGTTGAAAGATACGTTCAAAAATTAGGGAGTAGATAACTATGGATGAGATGGAACAGTATAGGGAATTGTTTATGACCGAAGCTGAAGAACATTTACAGTCCCTTAATCAAAACCTTGTCGATTTAGAGAATTGCCCCGAAAATACGGATATTATAAATTTAATATTCCGTTCTGCCCATACTTTAAAAGGTTCAGCAAGAACCCTTGGTTTTGAACATATATCTCAATTAACACACCACATGGAAGATATATTAGATAATATAAGGGACGGCAAAATTCCGGTTAATCACGAAATCATGGATTTATTGTTTAAATGTTTAGATGCGCTAGAAACAATGGTTGGCGAAATTGCAAATGGTGAAAATGAAACCACTGTCGATTACGAAAGTATCATCGATATCATTAAAAATTTAAAAAATAAGCATTTAGGTGGAAATGTTGAAAATATTGGAAATTCTGCATCTCCTGTGCCTGAATCTACGCCTTCATCTGAAGTATCTGCAAACGTTAATAGTGCAAATGCCGTTGCAAATACGGTTTCCTGTGAAACTAATGGAAATTCGGTATCCGTATCCAATAAACAGTCTTATTCTTTGAAAAATGAAAAAACTGTTGTAATAGTTGAAATAAAAAAAGATATCGATTGTAATTGTGAAGAAAACGAAGTTTCTGAATTGGATATCAATGACGAAATTGACGTTAATTCAAAAATTGATAAAAGTAATAATGATACAGATAAAAATATTAATACGGACAATAGCAAATTAAACGTTCCAGAAAATATTGACGAAATTTTAGCACAAATGCATCAATCTTCTAATACTTTGTGTGCTATTTCTGGAGCTTTAGAACTTCCAGAGCTTCAAACTTCAACAAAAAAGATTAGTAGATTTACTAAGTCTGTTTTGGATAAAAAAATTGATATGGATAAAGATGTATTACAAATGATTAACAAATCATTGTCAATTATGAATTCTATTGCCAAATCAATTGAAAATAAAGAAGAAGTTCAAAAATATGGAAATGATGACGATATAAATAATTTAGATAATTTTGTATCCCAAAAAGTCGAATTAAAAAATTCAAATGTAGATACCAAGGAAATTGAAATTGAAAATGATATTGAAAATGATATTGTTAATGGAGCTTTTGAAGAAATTGAAATTGAATTTGACCATACAATATTTGATTATCTTAAAAATTTAAACAAATTAGCCAAAGAAATAGATAATAATTCAAATATTTGGCATATTAAATCTGAAATCGAAGAAGATTGTATGTTAAAATCAGTTCGATTTACAATGTTATTAAATTCATTGGAAAATGATTCGGACGGTAAAATTATACAATCCATACCCACAATTGACGATTTAAAAAATGTCAGTTACGATAATTTAGATATATTGTACGCGTATTCGGGAAGTGAAGAAAAATTAGAATCTATATTAAATTCTGCTTGTGAAATGAAATATTCCAAGGCTGTTAAAGTAGGTATTGAAATTAATACTGACGAAATAGGGAATATGACCGAATTAACGGATTCATTAGATTGCAATTTGGACAATAAAGAAATTTCTTGCGATTATAAGATAAGATTTTCAATAGACCCAGAATGTGCCTTAAAATCAGTTCGTGCATATATGGTTTTAAAAGATTTATCAGAAATTGGTGCCATCGTGGATTCATGCCCATCTTTTGATAGGATAAAAGCAGGAGATTCCATTATTAACCAAGTTGAAGTATACTTTAATACTCGTGCAGATATTGATACTGTGGAAGATACCATTGTAAAAACGCCTGAAATCAAAAATATAGACGTAACTTCAAATAAAAAAGATAATCAATCAGCCATTCAAAATTCCTCTGAAGATTCAGATTCAGAAGATTCTAAAAGTTCTGGAAAATCAGAGCGAAAAGAAGGTCAATCCAAAAAATCGGAATCCAAAAAATCCCAAACTGTTAGAGTAAATATTGAAAAATTGGACAAATTAATGAATTTAGTAGGCGAAGTTGTTATAAATAGGGCAAACTTCACACAAATTGCTACAAAATACGACCTTAAGGAATTACATAACGCTGTTGGTAGATTAAACATGCTCTCAACAGAATTACAGGAAGAAGTTATGAGTATGCGTATGATTCCTGTAGCATTTGTATTTAATAGGTTCCCTAGGACGGTTAGAGACACTGCTAGAGCCCTTAATAAAGAAATAGACTTTATAATTGAAGGTTCCGAAATCGAACTCGATAGAACCGTTTTAGATGAACTTGCAGAACCACTCACTCACTTGATAAGAAACTCCCTTGACCACGGTATTGAACATTCTGAAGTCAGAAAACAGGCAAAAAAACCTGAAAAAGGTCTTTTAAAGCTTATTGCTACAAGAGAAAGAGATAGGGTAAATATTGTTATTAAAGATGATGGTAAAGGTATAGACCCTGACGGTATAAGGAACAACGTTGTTAAAAAAGGCTTAATGTCAAGAGATGAAGTTGACAAATTAACGGACAATGAAGCTATTAACTTAATATTCTTACCAGGTTTCAGCACTGCGGAAAAAGTTTCCGATGTATCTGGAAGGGGTGTAGGTATGGACGTTGTTAGGACTAAAATAGAGTCTTTGGGTGGCTCTGTTTCAGTACATTCAGAAGTTGGAAAAGGTTCGGAAATCGTATTACACTTACCATTAACAATGGCAATTATACAAACGTTATTAGTAAAATTAAAAGACCAAATCTATGCTTTACCACTAACAAGCGTTTTAGATGTTGTTTCAGTAAATAAGGAAGAAATAAATAATTTGGAAGGTCAAGAAGCAATTATTTATCGAGACCATATCTTGCCAGTTACTTGGTTATGCGATGCTTTGCATCAATATAACGATTGCTCTTCAGAAGAAATATATGTGGTAGTAGTTGAGAAAAACAAAGGTAAAATAGGTTTAATTCTCGATGAAGTAATAGGAAGGGATGAAATTGTTGTAAAACCACTTACAGGTATTTTAAAGAATATCAACGGTCTTGCAGGTGCTACAATACTTGGAGACGGCAAAGTTGCGTTAATATTGGATTTAAATAATCTATAATCCAATTATTACCTATTATTATTATTATTATTGTTATATTTATTACAAAACTTATTAAAATTATTAAGAATACTAAATATTAACTAGCGTAATTATGGAAATATATAATACACAATGTAACCACTAATAGGTACGATATCATGGTTTTAAAAGTTAAAATGGGCGGTTATGAAGTTTCTAAAGGGTTAGAGACCATGGAAACCCTTTTGGGTTCTTGTGTTGCAATAATACTATACGATAGGGGTAAAAAAATAGGGGGTATGGCACATGTAATGTTGCCCAAATCAAACTCAATGGCACATAGGAACCCAGGTAAATATGCAGATACGGCAGTTACTGCACTATTAAATGATATGACAAGACTTGGTGCCAGAAAGGATAAAATAGTTGCTAAATTGGTGGGTGGTGCGGCTATGTTCGATTGCAATTCTCAGACCATGGATATTGGCAAGAGAAATATAAATTCTTGTAAATTAGAACTGAAAAAAGTTGGAGTACGAACATTTGCCGAAGATGTGGGTGGGACCAATGGTAGAACTGTTTATTTTAACTTAAAAGATGGGGAAGTTAAAATAAGAAATAAAAATGATATTCGAATATTGTAATATCAAAATATTATAAATAATTTAAAAAATCAATAATTACCAAAATTACCAAAATTACCAAAATTAGGATAATAACTTAAATTAATCAGTAATTGGAAATTATTATAAATATTGAAAATATTGAAAAAGTTATCTAATAAATATAATTTAAATTTGGCGTATTTTAAATTTAAAAGGTGTGTTTTTATGAATAAAATAATGTTAAATATGTTAATAAATTCTGTTGTGGTAGCAATTTTGTTCTTCATAGTTAGCTATATTACAAATCCTGCAACCTTTGGAAGTAACATATTATATTTAGGCGCGGGATTGGTTTTAGCATTAGCCATCGGGTTTATTATGGGTAATGTAGCTTCAAAAAGCTCAGCTAGTGACAAAGAACTATTGGCAGTGTTATCCGAAAGTTTTGGAAAAGAATTGAGCTTTAAAACGCCTGAAGAAAAAGAAAAATTGACTAAAATATTACAAAAAGCAAGTAAGGACTTAAAGACATACGATGACTTTAGAAAAGGTATTAAAAGTTTATTTGACAATATTGGTCAAGTTACCGAAGCCTTAGGGCGAGGGGATTATTCCGTCAGGGCTGACGAAAGTGGGAAAAATAATAGATTCCAAAAAAATTTGAATATGGCGATTTGCAAAGTTTCAGAATTAATTAGTAAATTAAAAGAGAATATTGAAACTTTGGAAGATAGTGCTCGTTCAATAGCAGAAGATATTGGTAAAGCAAAATTATCATCAGAACAAATTACAGATGCTGCCTCACAAGTTGCAATGGCTGCTGCTGACCAATCAACTAAATTACAAGAAGTTACAGAGTTAGTTGAAAAAGCTAACGATGTAGCAAAAGGTGTGTATCATACTGCAGAAGATGGTCACCAATCAGCTATGGAAGTTGAAGAAAATTCAGAAGTTGGCGTGGATAAAATAGAAAATGCCGTTGAAACAATGCAACAAATCACAAATGTGATTGATGAGCTAGGTAAATCCATCGAAGAACTTGGTGAAGAAAGTAAAAAAATCAACGAAGTTACGGTTTTAATCAAAGATATTGCAGAACAAACCGGTCTTTTAGCATTAAACGCTAGTATTGAAGCAGCTCGCGCAGGGGAAGCGGGTAAAGGTTTCGCAGTTGTGGCAAGTGAAATTAAAGGCTTAGCTGAAGAAATCAAAAAATCTGTCGAAGATATTAATAATACGATTGTTGGTATCAACAAAAAAGTTCAATCAACCATTGAATTAAGTTCGGCAGGTAAAGCACAAGTTGATAATGGAGTTATTGCCATTGACGATGTTAACGGTGCTTTTATGAAAATTAAAGAAAGTATCGATAAAACAGTTACTCAAATCAACGATATAAAAGGTGGTGCTAAAATTGCTGTAGACAATACCGCTGAAGCACTTAAAAACGTTCAAGACATCGCGTCAATCTCCGAAGAATTTGCAGCTACTGCTGAAGAGGTTACTGCCTCTGCAGAACAGTTGGACGCATTTGTTCAAAATTTAGATGAATCAAGCGAAGAAATAACCGAGTTTATCGAAGGAGTTCATGAAGATATAAAAGTTTTCAAAGTTTAAGTTTTAAGTCTAAGTTTAAGTTTAAGGAATAATAAGAATTAAAAATTATTATTTAATTCTTATTTAATTCATTATTTTAATAAATAATATTACTTAATAATCATATTCTTCTTTTAATATTTTCAAAATTTTTTTAATAGTTTTTTCAATAGCGTTTTTTTGACGTTCCGATACATTTTGCTTATCCAATAGGTTTGCTTCAATGTCTGACGTGAATTTATAAATTTTATAGTCTGTAACAATACAGATTGCTCCTTTTCCAATACCTGCGGTCGTACCTATTGCAATATTACATTTTGTAATATTTTTTAAGCTCTTAGCCATTAATTCAGCTACTAATTCGTCATTAGATTGAGTATAAGCTTTAGAATAATTGTACTTATAATCCGATTGTGGAAGAGATATATTTAAAAAAGTTTGGGCACATTCTTTTGAAGGCATAAACATTGCCGTTAAAACTTTTGAATTGTGTAATATTTTGTATTCGGGATTTTCTTGTAAAAAACATTCCATTTCAGGATACTTACTTGCTATCTTATGGATATTTACTCCTATCCTACCTAGTGTAAAACATTCCGATGTTGCTATTGTAATCAATTTTTCAGACGATTCTTCCTTATGAGACACTTAAATCACGCGCTATACTATTTTTAATTTATTTTTAGTTATATTATTTATTTTATCTATTTTAGTTATTTTAATTTTATATTGTCTAATTTAGTCACTACATTTAATTCATAATTGTTACTGCTTTCAAATAAGAATATAAAGAATTATATATAAAGAATTCCAAATATATTATGACTATATATATTCGACTTAACATAATTATATTATATATTTTATATTTGGATTTTTTAAGTTTTTAGATAATATAAATATATAATTAAATTATGTATTAAATTATGTATTAAATTATAGGTGTGTGATTATGAGCAAATCCAAAGTTATAGCAACTTTTGAAGGTAAGGGTATTTTAATAAATACATACACAGTAAGAGACCCTTTCACAAAATGGAAAAAAATAAAAATATACCTTTACGACGATAGTCTTAGATTTGATATTGAAGGAAATATTGTAGAAGTAGAATACGAGCAAATCGAAGATATAGGAATAAAGTTGCCTAGAAAAATTATAGAGATAGCCAAAAATTCATTAGACGATATTGCCGACTACGGTTCAATTACATTTAAATTGCCTGATGAAGAAGCACAGAGTATCGGATTTGCACCAGAAACGTCAATATATGGTAAAACCACAATTAATAAATTTTTAAAAAGCCTCTTCCAAGAATTATTGTATAAGAAGAATATAAAAATACAATATGCCCGTATTGTTGGCGGTTCGGTAAATCCTGAAGTACAGTGGAACGATGGAAATTTAGTTTTTGCTAAAAAACCAATCAGAAAAGGTGTAACAGTTATTGAAGATTTAGTTTTAGCAATAGCTGTGCAAACAATGGGTAAACCAAAAGTTTATGATTTGTTTTCCAATATCGAATCAGTTTCAACTGAGAAGAAGATGGTTAATGAAGAAGAAAAAGACGTTATTGAAATTAAGCAATTGAAAGGAAAAGAAACGGTTAATTCTTACATTTATTTAGAAGATACTAAAATATTGTATATCTTAAGATACATATCATTATTAACAAAGTATCATAAAACAGTTGAAAAATTACTCCCTAAATCATCTGAAGAACTCGTATCACAGTCTTCTGCTGAAAACTGGAGCGGTGAAAAGTTAAAAGGTGAAGTTGAGAAATTATCACCTGAAGAACAGGAGATATTGACTGCCGTCTATACAGGTATTGATTCATTAGAATTACCATCTATGATGGGTTTAGAAGTTGATGAAGTAGAAAAAGTTCTTGAAAGCTTAATTGATAAAGGATTTTTAGACTTAGTAAGAATTAGAAAAGAAACTGACTTGACTGAAACCGGTAGGGCAGTTACAAACTATATTATTACTAATTTCTAATTCATTATTTCTTTTTTATTTATTTCTTTTTTATTTATTTCTTTTTTATTTATTTCTTTTTTATTTATTTCTTTTTTATTAGCCCATTAGTTTATTATTTTATGATATTTCGACTAAATTACTATAAAACCGTTATGACGAAAATTACAATCAATATATTAATATAAAATAAACACATAGTATGGTAATATGTTTATTAATGGTCATATGTACCACTAAAAAATTAAATAATAGAAATATTTGAATAAATGGTATAATAGAAAATAATCTAATAAAATAAAAGATAAATATCGAAAATTACCATTTTACGAAAGTTATAAGTATTAACAACACAATCATAAATTCATAAATTACCTACATAAAAAATTAAAATACTATGAAGTAAACATATCTATTATATAATTATGTTTTGTCGGATTGAGGTGAAAACATGTCAACTATTGTAAAAACATTAGTTGTTGATGATTCAGCATTTATGAGAAATATATTAAAAAGAATATTGTCCACTACAAACAAGTACGTTGTTGTAGGAGAAGCTGAAAACGGCAATGACGCAGTTAAAAAAGCTGAAGAATTATCTCCTGATTTAATAAGCATGGATATTGTTATGCCTGAAAAAGATGGTATCCAAGCTACGAAAGAAATAAAAGAAAAGTTCCCTGGAATAAAAGTGGTAATGTGTACCTCTGTAGACCAAGAACAAAAAATGATTGAAGCGGTTAACGCAGGTGCTGATGGTTACATTGTTAAACCATTTCAAGCTCCAAAAATTCTCGAACAATTTAATAAATTATTCCCCTAATAATTTATTTAATTAAACCCATTTCGGTTAATTATACTTATAACTCAGATATAGCTTTTTAACCTTTATTATACACTAATTTTTAATTATTTAAGTATTTAAGTATTTGATTATGTTTTATGACAATCGCATAGTTATCATTAAAAAATTTATATGTAATAATATTTAGGTTAAATAATCATTATTTAAATTTACTATGGTATATTTCAAATTAATAATTTTGAATATAATAGTTTTTAATAATTTTTAATAAATTTGTATTAAAATATATAAAATAGAGAGTATGGAATAAAGATATTAGATATAACATATATTTTCTATTGAAATACTAAAATATGGATAAATTAGCCACTTGGTTGATTTTACATACTTGGGTGTTTATATTATGTTCTCAAAAGAACAATGGTTAGAAATTCTAAAGACCATAATTGAAGAGGAACTTGGTGGAGAAATAATTATTGATTTAGAAAATCCCAAAAAAGGTGGTCCTATCAAAGATTTTTCATCACTAGAAACTATTGGAAAAGCAGCGGCTACAAGAGCTGCAAGTTTTGTAATGGATATGAGCGGTGAAGATGTAGATGTCAATGTTTTCAAAATAAAATTAACATCATTGAACAAACTGCTATCAGAAGCCTCTGAAGATAAAAAAGTGTTTACAAAAATTGATTTTAACGGTATGTTATCAGGAATGGGTGTTTTAATATTCACTGAGAAAGATGCTATTAAAATGGGTGATTCTATGTTAAAAGGTATGTTCATGGAAGACCCCGAAGTAGACGTATTAAGTGAATTAAAAATATCTGCGATAAATGAAACTTGTAATTTATTAGTTTCTGCTTTTGTAGATACATTTGCAAACTACATGGAAACTTCACTATCTATGACTCCCCCAAACTACTGTGTAAATGACATGGCTAGCTTTTTAAATGAAGCTTTAAAAGATTACGATATTAATAATGATGACTTAATCTTTACATTTGAAAGTGAATTAGTTTCCAAAGGTATTGATTCAAGTTTTGAAGTATTTATGGCTATGAATCCCGAATCTACAGCCAAATTGTCTGAAAAACTAGAATAAATTAAAAAATAGATTAAAATAGATTAAAATAGATTAAAATAAAATAGACCAGGAATACAAATTCTAAATAATTAATAGCCCAAACTAAAAATAAATTATTAATTAAAATAACTTATTAATCATTATTCATATGGATTTATATTATACAAAATTAACGTGGTGGTAATATGGGTATTATTGAGGCCATTAAAAAAATCACGGACATAGGTCAAGAAGCCGCAGAAAATGTAGGTGACTCCTTCACGGGATTAACCGGGCAAAATACAGACGTAAGTTTTTTAGGTACTCGCTTTGTGCCTTTAGAACGATTACCTGAACAATTTAGCGAAGATTACTGCAAAATAACCAAAATAGATTTTGATGGGGTATTATCTGGTAACTCTATGTTAATACTTCCTGAAGTAGATGCTGTAAAGCTCGAAAAGCTATTGTTATTGGATATGATATGGGATAGCCTAACAAATAAAACAGAAATGCCAGAATATAGAGAAATGGAAAGTTCCGTTATAAATGAAGTTGCGAACATAGTTTTAGCTGCATTTTTAAATGTTTTTGCAAATGAATTAAACGGCGAAATAAACATAACTACTCCAAAATTCATTAAAGATGCTGGTTTCAACATTGTAGAATCATTAGTTATTGAACTAATGGAAAAAAATGTGGAATACGCTTTAGTTTTTGATACAAAAATAGAAGTTGTAGGTAGATTCCCGTTAAACTGCAACATTTTAATTATGATAAATCCTGAAACTATAGATAATTTAGATAACTTATATTCCTAGTAAGTTAATCTTCTTAATTTATAAAATATCATTAATACTTTAATACTTTAATACTTCATTTTAATAATTATAATATCATACTGTAATTTAATATTATAGTATATTTATTACAATCTACTTTTTAATTAAAATTATTTTATTTAATTTACTTAATTTACTTAATTATTCTCAATATAAGGTAATATATACTACTACGCACATATATTATTGATACGATATATTGATTTTAAAGATAAGCAATATAAAAATAAAACTAAGCTATAAAATATTAAAATTCTTCTACTTTTAATCTAAATTATAATTTATAAATTATATTAATTACTTTATTCCAAAATAATAAGTTTAGGCAGTTTTATCTGCTGGTGATTTTATGAGTGATATATATTTCGATAAAATTAAAGACCTAATAAAATCCGAATTAAAAATTCATATCGACCAGTATAAAGATTCATACATTGCTCGAAGAGTTTCAGTTCGTATGAGACTTACAAAATGTAAAGGCTACAGGGAGTACCTAGAACTTTTAAAAAAGACACCTGAAGAATATGAAAAACTGGAAAATACATTAACAGTAAATGTTACGGAATTTTGGAGAGATATAACCGTATACCGAGAAATAAAAAAGATATTTGAGGAAAAAGTAAAAGATTCTCGGGTAAAATCCATAAAAATATGGAGTGCAGGTTGTTCTTCTGGAGAGGAACCTTATGGATTAGCCATAATATTAAAAGAACTTTGTGAGCAATACTCTAGAAAATTTTTAAGAATAACAATTAATGCCACAGATTTAGATAAAGAAATTGTCAGAAAGGCACGACAGGGTATATATATTGACAAACAGTTTAAAAATATGGACGAAGACACCATTAACAAATATTTTACTAAAATAGACCGAAATCACTATCAAATATCTAGTGATATTAAAAAAATGGTCACATTTAAAAATCACGATTTAATTAAGGAACCACCAATTTATGAAATGGATTTTATCTTATGTAGAAACGTTATAATCTACTTTGGAAAAGAAATTCAAGAAATTTTATTCAATAAATATTATGAAGGTCTTTCGGATGGAGGTTACCTGATATTGGGCAGAACTGAGATGTTGCATGGAGAACCTCGAGAAATGTTTATACCTCACAATCATAGGGAGCGAATATATCAAAAGATAGTGGGTAAAAACAAAAGAATGGGTCAAAATAGTACAGAAAGTTCCTCAGTATCAGTTAAAAATAACCAGGATATTGTTAAAAATACAAATACTCAATCAAGACTTAAAAGTTCTGAAGTAAAGTCAAGCTTAAAATCTACGGCAAATACTAGAAGTACTAGAAGTACTAGAAGTAGTGTGGATAATAGTAGTAATATTAGAAGTAATAGTAAAAATAATAATGAAAGTACAAATCGGTTAAATTCATCAGCTAAAACTACAAATAGATTGACAAGTAAAACCAAATCTACAATTAAATCTACCGATAAACCAGTGTCTAGATTATCGAGATATTCATCTAAAAATGAAGTAAAATCAGATAAAGAAGAAAGGACTAAGAGAACGTTAACATCTTCCACAACTTCTAGCTCTAGATTAATTAAAAAGGATACCAAAGATAATGATAGAACTAATAAAGATAGATTAAAGTCAAGAACTGAAGTAAAAAGAACCGGTATTTCATCTAAAACATCTGAATCTGAATCTTCTAGAACTTTACGTGAAAAAACACGATTAACTACAAGAGAAAATATAAATAAAGATAAAGAAAAAAGAGAATCTAAAACTGTTAAGAAATCTTCTTCATTACTATCTACTAAGAAAAAAGAACAAGACTCACCAAAAGATTTAAAAGAAATTAGAAAATCGCTACAATCTTTAAGAAATTCTAAAAAATAAAATTATAATGGGTTAAAAAATTAATTACTTTATTTATTATTTTATTTATTATTTTTATTAGTTGTATTTTAGTTTTTAATTATTTATTTTTCATCTTTCCTACTATTTTTTGAATTATAGAATAATACTGCAGATAATATAATTAATATTGCTATATATACTACAATATAAACTATTATCTCGTTAAATGAACCAGAACCTAATAAGTACGTTGAAAATACAATCAACAGTTGTCTGACCATTAATACAGTTATTATTTGGAAGAATAAAGCCTTTAATAGGTTTAATATGTTCTTTTTTGTATGGACTAAATCATCTATGAAGTGTACACATACCAATATTGCAACGGACAACGTTAACGGGCTTGCAATATTCAACAAAAATTTACCAACAAATAAAATCCATTCAGGGTCTTCTGAAACTCTATATGCATAAATACCACCTACTATAATGATTAAAAGGGATATTATACCCCCTGCAGGCGATATCTTACCAACTTGTAGACCTTCTTTACTCTCCATAATTTTGGATTTGATATTTTCAGTTAAACCAGCCCCTTCGGATAGGACATATATACCCAAAAGTCCAGATATTATTCTCCAACCCAAATCTTGGAATACCGCATAAAGTATCAATACAAACCCTATTGAAACAAATATAAGTGGTATATATCTTGACATTGTTTTATTAATAAACTCTTGTATCAAATAATAGGTGGATTCCAATGATTCATTTTGTTTTATAACTATTCTCTTTTTCCAAACAAAAATATCTTTTAATTCCAAATATTTTAATATTGTTTCATCTTCTTTTCCATCGGATACTATATATATAAAATCTGGCTCGTATAGGTAAATTAAAAAGTCCAACTGTTCTTTAATTCTTATTGCGCACTCTTCAGAGTTTACATCCTTTGCACCAGTGATTGTTGCTAATTCAACATCCCTATTTTCCCTTTTTAGTGAGTCGTAGTGTTTTACCCCTCCGAGTATAGAGTTAACATCACTATCTCCAGGGTCTGCTAAACCCAATTTTACAGCTGCAGAGATATTTTCATTTCTACCCAATATAGGACTTGAGATATTAGCTTTACGCCCTACATCATCATCCATATCTACAACGATTATCAAATATTTTTTATCTTCAGTACTGTAGTTTAAATCTATGTTCTTACCATCAATACCATCATTGCCATTATTTGTATTATTATTTGTACTATTTGTATTACTTGTATTATTCATATTTTGATTAACACTATCATTGCTATAATTAACAATAATACTCTCGATATTTACAATATCATTACTAATTTTTTTAGAATTTAAAGGTTCAAAACTCATATTACCCCTTTGAATGTACCATACAATGTGGTAATTTTATATTCAAACATCTAAGTTAATTCTAAATTAGTTATAAATTAATTCTAAGTTAAAATTATACTTGTGCGAATACATATCAAATTTTAAATATTGTTGTAAATTTAGAAACTATTTTTTAAATTTTACTAAAACATTATAAAGATTATCAAATTAAAGATTATCAAATTATAGTTATTGATATAAAATATATTATATGGTTTTTATAGTTAATTTTTATAATCGTATGATAATTTATAAATATAAATTAAATTATGTTCGATTCATTTAAAAAGATTTATTAATCATATTACGATATATTCAATTATTTCTATTTATATTTAGCAATATTACGAAATAATATAGATATTACGAATATATATGTTAATATATGCGATATTATACTATGTAACATTATCATATTTATAATAATAAATCTTCACAAGTACGAGCATTTAAGCAATTATGTATGTAAATCGAGTGGTACCATGAGTAAAATAGATTTAAAGAAAGAAATAAGGGTTATTAAAGATTTTCCAAAAAAAGGAGTTAGCTTCAAGGACGTTACCACGATATTGAAAAGCCCAAAAGCTTTGAAATATACAATAGATGAAATGTCCGATTATATTGAAGATAAAAAAGTTGATATAATTGTAGGGCCTGAGGCCAGAGGATTCTTATTTGGAGTTCCTATTGCCACTAAACTAAATTTAGGATTTGTTCCCGTCAGAAAACCAGGAAAATTGCCTTTTCAAACCCATAACGTAGATTATGATTTAGAATACGGTACTGATAAATTAGAGGTTCATGTTGATGGAATTCAAAAAGGTCAAAGAATCGCCGTAGTTGACGACCTCTTGGCTACAGGAGGCACTGCACTTGCCACTAGTCGATTAATGGAAAAAGTTGGTGGAGAAGTTGCTTGTTTGAACTTCATTATAGAATTAACGGAACTTGAAGGTAGAAAAAAACTAAATAAATACGATATTCAAAGTTTGGTAACTTATGAAATATAATTATTCGCAAATATTGATAAATTAATAAAATATAAGGGATAATTTAAAATTAATACCTAAATAACTAAAAATAAGAAATAAGAAATAAGAAATAATAGATAATAAATAATTTAAGACAAAAATTTAATTGTGATAAAATGTTTAAAATTAGGGAAATTTTAACGATTTCTGATTACGTAACTTTGATAAATATTGTTTTAGGACTTATGGCAATATTGTTAAACGACTTTGCATTCGTATACGTTGCAGTTGTTTTTGATGCGTTAGATGGAATGGTTGCAAGAAAAACAAACACGGTTTCCGACTTTGGGGCGGAATTAGACAGCATTTGTGACGTTGTAAGTTTTGGAGTAGCTCCAGCTTACTTATTATATGCAAATATTAGTACATTATCGCCAGAATTAAATATATGGGGTGTAATTTTAGCATCAATATTCGTATGTTGTGGTGCTTTAAGATTAGCAAGATTTGGAGTTTTAGACGTAAAAGGATTTATTGGATTACCAATACCTGCAGGAGCTTTATTTACTTGTTCAATATTACATGCGGCATTACTATATAACAATGTTTTAAGTGGTACTTTAGGTTATATTGTTTTATTTGTTTATTTAGTGGCCGGGTTGTTGATGATTTGCGACATAAGATATCCAAAGTATCCTCGTAGAGTGTACCTATCAGTATTTTCATTAGCATTATTGATTGGAGTACTTGGACAACCAATTCCGTTGGTATTATGCCTTATATCCTATACGATATATGGCTTTTACGGCACTTTAACACATGAATTATAATATTGCAAATTTTAATATTATTGTGAATTATTTTATATTTTATATTCCATATTTTATATTCCATATTTTTGATTTTTGATTTTTGATTTATTTTTTTAACTTATTCGCTAATTATTTTTTTAGTGTAATTATGTGAAAAATCAAAAAATAATATATAGGTAAAAAAATTAATAGATATCTTTATAACACATTTATTAGTATATAATTAAAAATAAAACAATCGTATTATAAGGTTGATAAAATGGAACTACAAAAAATTAACGAAAATGTATGGGAATTACCTGAAACTTACAAAAAAGGAATGAAAGTAAAGGGAAACGTTTATTTAAATGATGAATTATACGAAGGACTTCAAAAAGACGTATTTGAGCAAATAGCTAATGTTGCTTGCCTTCCGGGTATTCAGAAATATTCTTTAGCAATGCCTGATTGCCACTATGGCTATGGCTTTTGTATTGGCGGTGTTGCTGCATTTGATGAAAGGACTGGTGTTATAAGTCCAGGAGGAGTTGGTTTTGATATTAACTGTGGTGTTAGATTAATAAAAACCAATTTATTCAAAAAAGATGTAGAAGATAAAGCAAAGTTAAAAGAACTTTTAAACGAGATATTCGTCAATGTACCATCCGGATTAGGTAGCAAAGGTAAAATTAGGCTTGATAATAACCAAATTGACACTGTTTTAGAAGAAGGTGTCGAATGGGCAATCAACGAAGGTTACGGCTTAAAAGGAGACCTTGAAAGAATAGAAGAAAACGGTAGGATGAAAGAAGCAGACGCTAGTTTTGTTTCAGAAAGTGCTAAAAAAAGAGGAAAGCCACAACTAGGTTCATTAGGTAGTGGAAACCACTTCTTAGAAATTCAATACGTGGATGAAATATTTAACGATGAAACCGCAAAAGTTTACGGCGTTGAAAAAGACCAACTTATGATTATGGTTCACACTGGTTCAAGAGGTCTTGGTCACCAAATATGTGCGGATTACTTAAGAAAAATGGAGAACGCTACGAGAAAATACAATATAAATATTCCAGATAGACAGTTGGCTTGTGCTCCAATTAATTCAGAAGAAGGAGAAGCTTACTTTAAAGCTATGTCCTGTGGTGCTAACTACGCTTGGGCAAACAGACAATTAATTACCCATTGGGTAAGAGAAGCCTTCGAAAAAGTCTTCAAAACTTCCTATGAAGATATGGACATGGAAATAGTTTACGACGTTGCTCATAACATTGCTAAAAAGGAAAAGCATATTGTAGATGGAAAAGAAAAATCAGTTGTTGTGCACAGAAAAGGAGCTACTAGAGCTTTCGGACCGAACCATACTGAAATACCAGATATATATAAAGCCGTAGGTCAACCAGTGATTATTCCTGGAGATATGGGCACTGCTTCATACTTATTAAGTGGTACAGATTTAGCAATGGAAAAAACATTCGGCTCAACTGCACACGGTGCAGGTAGGACATTGAGTAGAGTTAAAGCTCTCAAAATGTATAATAGTGAAGATATTCAACAGAAATTAGAAAAAGAAGGTATTTTAGTAATGGCTGACTCTAAAGGGGTTATTGCTGAAGAATGCCCTGAAGCATACAAGGATATCGAAGCAGTTGCGGATGTATGTAATAATTCAGGTATTGCACTTAAAGTAAGTAGATTGAAACCTTTAGGGGTTGTAAAAGGATAATTAAAAGAAAGAATATAATAAAAATACTAAAATAATAAAAATACTAAAATAATAAAATAACTAATAATAAAATAATAAAAAACATTTAATTTTCTTTTTTTCGTGATTTTATGAGAGATAATTCAAACAAATTAAAATTTAGAAATTGTATTTTTTATATGGTTATAATAATTATATTAACAGCTATTTTATCATTTTCAGGATGTACATCTTTTTCATCTTTTTCATTTTCTTTAGATAAAAACCCTAATGAGATGAACAATACCGAATTTTTTAATTCGCACGAAAAAATACTTGTAAAAGTTGATAAAATAGTTGATGGGGATACGGTTTACATGGATGTAATTTTAAATGACTCTAATAGTTATTTAATAGACCCCTGGGATTTTGATTCAAAAAGTAAGGAAAAATATAATAAATCCATTATAAAATTAAGACTTTTGGGCGTAGATACGCCGGAAACTTATGGATTAAATAAAGCCAATGAATATCAAAATTATGATAATAGCTTTATTTCGAATTTAACATACTTAAAACTCTGGGGTAAACTTGCAAAGAATTATACAATTGAAAAATTAGATAATAAAACAGTATATTTATTATTTGATAAAAAAAGTGATAAAAAAGGTAAATATGGACGTTATCTATTATATATATTCTTAAAAGATAATGAATCTAATGAAAAATACATTAATTTTAATGAAGAATTATTAAAAAATGGATATGCTCGAGTATATGTTTCAGATTTTGAGTTAAAAGATAAATTTTTAAAAATTGAAGAGAATTCGAAGAAAAATAAAATAGGTATGTGGTATTAATAGTAAGGATAATTATACAGATTTAAGTAATAGTATATGTTTAAAGGCTATAATTTAACCGAAACTATTTTACTAAGCCCATTTTCCATACATACTCCATACATAACGTTTGATTTACTTATCATTTGCTCCCTATGGGATATAACAATAAATTGCGATTCTTTAGACGCGTTACTTATCATATCCCCAATTAAACTTGCATTTTTAGTGTCTAACGCAGCATCTACCTCATCTAAAACGTAGAATGGAGATGGATTTAATCTTTGAATGGCAAATAAGAACGCTAAAGCGGTTAAAGATTTTTCCCCACCGCTCATAACATCCAAATTCTGTAACTGCTTATTCATGGGTGAAGCATCTATTAAAAGACCTCCTGAAAATGGGTCTTCCTCATTTTCGAGGGATAGTTTACCATTACCTCCTATCTCACCATATATTTGCTCATAGTTTTCAGCAACTCTATCGTAAGTTTTCATAAACGTTTCTTTCTTTCTTTTTTGAACTTCTGAAATTAATTGTAAATATTTACCTTCTTCTTGTTCATATTCTTTTCTTTTCCCAAATAACTCTTCGTAACGTTCGTTAATAAAATCATAATCTTCAATAGCTCGCATATTTACAGGTTCGAGTTTTTTTATACTACTTTCCAAAAGTGCTTGATTTCTCTCTAAATCATCAATTTCTAACGAATAAGTTTCTTCTATCATTTCGTCAGATATATCTTCGATATTTTCTAGAGTATCGCATAAATAAAGCTTTCTTTCCTCTTCCTCTAGCCTTGTCTCGTATTTTGCCCGGTCAACATTTATAACATTTACCTGATTATCAATATCAGTGGCTTTTTCTCTCAATTCTTCTTTATTATTTTGGAGATTCTCAATTTCTAGTTCGTAACATTCTTTTTTATCGGTTAAATCCTTTAAACCCTTTGTTAATTCTTCATATTTTCCTCTTTTATCAGATAATATGCTTGAATTTGATTCTATGTTTGATTTATAAATTTCTACACTATTTTTAAACATATTTTTCTTATCTGCAAGAGATTTAATGTTGGAATTTAACTCTGAAATCTTTGGAATTAAAACTTCTTTTACTAAAATGGCTCCTTTTTTAATCTCATTTTCCAAGGTATTCTTGCTACTTTCATTTTCCCTAATTTTATGGTCAATTTCTTTAATTCTTTTTGACAGTTCAGAATTTTCATAAGATTTTATCTCGTTTACAATTCTTTCACGTTGCCCCATTACTTCAGAAAGTTTATTATCTAGATTTTGAACTTTTTGGGATAATATTTCCTTTTCGTCAGTTAATTCTGAAATTTCGTCATCTATTTTAGAATTTAACATATTTAATTCTTTTATCTTTAAATTATTTGATTTTGTAATCTCTTCTTTCTTAAATTCCTGGTCTCGAGCAATTTTTAAGCGATTATCCAACTCTAATTTTCTTGTACTGCATGTATTAATTTTATTGTTTAAACGCTCTATTTCATCTTTAACATTTGATAAAATTTGTTCCAATTCTTTTATATCCTCTGAAAGATTAGTTAATTTTTTCATATCGATATCTACTTTAATAGCTGAGTTTCTGCGTATATTACCCCCAACCATTGCACCAGATGGCTCTATAACTTCACCCTCTAAAGTAACAAATCTTGCCTTGTATTTTAAGGATAATTTTTTGGCATTTTCAAGATTATCAACTATATGAGTATTTCCAAAGATAAATTTAAATACATTTGTGTATTTTATATCAAATTCGACCAAATCAATAGCTTTTCCAATAATACCAGTGTCTGAAATGTCTTTTGCATCCATACCTTTTATTCTATCCATTGGTAAGAATGTAGCCCTACCTAATCTCTTCTGTTTTAAATAGTTGATAGCTCGTGAACCGTCATCCATTTTCTTAACCACTATGTGGTTTAACCTGGCACCGCCTGCTACTTCTATGGCTGTTTTGTATTCACCTTTAGTTTTAGCCAAATTACCGGCTATATCTACCACACCAGGTAACTTTGCATCAAGCACGCCCTTGACTGCCCTATCTAAACTAAAGTTTTCCATATCTTTTAATGTTTTAATTCTCGCATTTTCTTTAACATATTCAGAGTGAAGATTATCTAATTTTGACTGACTATCATTTCGTTCAGTAATTTTTTCTTGCAATTTTTTCTTTGAAAATTCCAATTCAACTGCTATATCTTCTAATTCCTTGTATAGTTTTTTAGTATCTTCTAAATCACTAAATTCGGCTATCTGGTTTGTTAAATTTTCAATTGTTTCATTGTTTTTTTGATAATCGAAAGTTCTATTATTTAATGTATTTTCTAATTGATTTAATTCGTTTTTTAAGCCATATAATTCTTTTTGGGTATCGTTTATACGTTCTGAAAGCTTACTTTCTTGATTTTTTAAAGCTTTAACTTGAGATTCACTTTGCTCTACCTTTTTCTCTAAATTTTGCCTTTCTTCGTTTAATTTTTCAATTTCTTTAATCAAAACTTTTGCTTCAGCTTCTTTTTTTAAGGTGTCAATCCTTATGTTATTTATTTTCTCTTTTGTTTCGTTTAAATCATTATTTTTGGATTCTTCCATTTTTAACGTGTGTTTTAAATCATCTATTGCATTTTCCAGTGCATTTTTATCATTATTAAGATTTACTTCCAATTCTTTGATAGACTTATGAAGTTCCATTACTTCTTCGCTACCTTTCTCATTTAATTCATTGACTAACTCGTTGATTTTTACTTTTAATCCGATTATTTCGCTATCTATATTACTTATATCTTGAATATAACAATTTTTGGTCTCTTTTAAAGCTTCTATTTCATCTTTTGTTTCGTCAAGAACCATTTTTAAGAATTCTACTTTTTTAGATGTTAAAATATACTTTGTAACTTTTAATTTTTTGTTATATACAGTATATTTTTCAGCGTCTTCTTTTTCTTTCTTTAATTTCTCTAGATTAGCGCGAACTTCGTTTATCCTAATATCTATTTTTTCAATATATTCCCTTGCTTGAGATAACTCTTTTTTTGCTTTTTCCGATTTTTCATCGAATTCTGCAACTCCGCTGACTTCATCTAGGATTTTTCTTCTTTCATTTGGCGAAGTATCAATTATCCTAAGCAAATCTCCCTGTAAAATGATGTTTGGACCATCTGCAATCAAAGATATCTTACTTAAAAGGTCTAAAACTTCATTTTTCTTCATCCTACGTCTTTTTTCCACTTTTGAAGCTTTTGAAGTCTTTTTTTGGCTACTTTCGGTATTTATTTTAGTATTTTGCTTTTCAACTTCATACCAAACAACGTAATAATTATTATCGCCGTTTAACTTTACTTTTCTGCAAATACCTACTTTATCAGAATCTATGGGTATTTCACGATTTATATTGTCAAAAAATAAAGTTACCTCTGCATAATCTGCCCTTTTTCCATTATGGTAGGTTATAAGTTGGTTAAATTTTCCTGCTCTCAAGGATTTGGCGGAGGTTTTTCCAAGAACAAAACATATACCGTCGATAGTATTTGACTTTCCCGAGCCATTTGGACCCAGTATTGCAGTAAAACCGTCAGGGATTTTTAACTTCGTATTTTTGAATGATTTGAAATTTTTTAAATGAATTTCGGATATTGAAATCATAAGGACACCGTTACTTAATAATTAGATAAATTTAGATTTTTATTATTCTGAAATATCTTTTTAATATTGTATTATCTCTATTATCTCTATTATCTCTATTATTTGTATAAACATTGTTAAATAAACTATTTTAATCATATTATTTATTTTATAGTATTTTAGTATTAAATCTTTTATCATTTGTTTCCCGAGATTTAATAAATTGTTATTTGAGTATGTTATTTATGAATTATTATGACATAGTGATATAATATCTAAACGTATTTTAAAATATTTGAAACTTGAATAATCTCCAATATTAAAATAACTCAGTTAAAATCTTTTAATTTAAAAAATAATTATAAAAATTCGTTAGATTTAGTATAATAGAGCTCTATTATAAAGATTAGCAATTAATATTTTTAGGATAATTATTATTTTTGTTAAAGAATATGCAAAACTATATATATTAAAAATACAATTAATATATTTTTGAAAAGTTATTATTATGTAATAGAACTCTATTATATGATTGATAACTTTTGATTTGAATACTTTTAAATATATTGGTAGTAGACATAAATAACTAGGTATGAATAACAATATTAATAAATTCCGTGGTTTAATTATCTCCAAGTAATCACCATAGAATAGCATAAAATATAAATAATCATATAAATTTGACAGAAAAATGATTTAGAACAATAAATAACCTCTAAATATTAAATAAATTAACTAAATTAATATAATATTAAATATTTATTTTTTAAACATAATTATAAAAATTTAAAAATAACAAGTATAAAAATTAAAGCTACTGCAATTCGAATTAAAAAATCGAGTTGTATACTCAGGTGAAATTATGAGAAACAATATTGTAAACAAGGGAACTGAAGAACTATCTTACGAAATTAGGGGAATTGTTGCAGTAGCGGAAAGAGCCCAAAAATTAGGCAAAAAAATAATCTGGGAAAATATTGGGGACCCTATCGCAAAAGGGGAACAAATGCCCGAATGGATTAAAGAAATAGTTTCAGAAAGTACTTTAGAAAATAAAACATATGGTTACTGCCCTACTCAGGGTTTATTAGAAACACGTGAATTTTTAGCAGATTTAAACAATAGTAAAAATGGAGCTCAGATTACATCCGACGATATGATATTTTTCAATGGCTTAGGGGATGCTATAACTAATATTTATGGATTAATGAGAAAAGAATGTAGGGTAATTGGCCCTACTCCAGCATACTCCACACATTCATCTGCAGAAGGTTTATACTCAAATAGTTCACCTGTGATGTACAGTTTGGATAAAGATAATTTATGGTATCCCGATTTGGATGATTTGGAAAATAAGGTAAAATATAATCCTTCGGTTAGTGGTATATTATTAATAAATCCCGGCAATCCCACAGGTGCAGTATATTCTAAGAAAGTATTAAGTGATATTGTAGATATAGCTAACGAATACGACGTATTTATATTATGTGACGAAATTTACCAAAATTTAGTTTACAATGGTAAAAAGCATGTTAGCCTTTCAGAAGTAATAGACGATGTTTGCGGAATTTCAATGAAAGGTATTTCTAAAGATTTACCATGGCCTGGCTCCCGTTGTGGCTGGACAGAATTTTATAATAAAGATAAAGACCCAGTATTCAAAAAATACGTTGAAAATATCGGTAAATTCAAAATGATAGAAGTATGTTCAACTACATTACCTCAAACGATTATACCTAAGGTAATGGGCGATAAAAGGTTTGAAAAATCTTTGGGTGAACGTAAAAAATACTACGAAAAAGCTTCAAATTACGCATATAAGACAATTAATAAAGTCGAAGGTGTTTCAGTAAATCTTACAAATGGAGCATTTTATGGAGCTTTAACCTTTGACGATGGTGTTTTAAATGACAAACAGCATTTAAAAATGGATAATGAATTAGACACGTATATAAATGGAGTTTTAGACCAGTGTGGACAACATTCCTTAGTTGAAAAAGACAAGAGATTTGTCTACCAGTTATTGGGTGCTTCAGGTATTTGTATGGTACCATTGACGTCTTTCTGTTCAAAACATGAGGGATTAAGATTTACACTACTTGAAAAAGATGAAAATTTAATGAAATGGACATTTAAAACTTTAAGTGAAAAAATAGACGAGTACCTCAATAGTTCAGCTAACTAATTTATTAATTTATTATTTTATCTTTTTATTATTTTATCTTTTTATTAGTTATTTTTAATTACGTAATTATATTGGCATTAATATTATAAAATTTAAATGTATAATTATATAAATTTTTAATTAGATAATTATTATTGTAAGTAAATACCTGAAATACCCTAAAATTAATTGACTATATTATTAAACAAATGGCGGGTGATTCTATGAAAAAAATACTTGTAATAAATGGAAGTCCTCTAAAGCAAGGCAATACTGCCAAAATACTAGCCAATATGATGAAAGGTATATCTGAAAGCTGTGAAGCATGTTTTCATGAACATAATTTAGAAGAAATTAATTTTGAGGGATGTAACGAGTGTATGGATTGTAGAGACACTTTTGCCTGTAGTTTAGACGACGATATGTCCGAAATACTAGACGAATTAATAGAGGCTGACTACCTAATCTTTGGTACTCCAATATTCATGTGGCAAATAACAGGGCAGGCTAAATGCTTTATAGATAGATTGTATCCAGTGATTTCCAATGATTTTGAAACTAGATTGGCCAATATAGCTACAATAACTGTATATACACAAGCAAATCCTGATAAAAACGCATTTATAAACTATATAAAACATAACAATGATGTATTAGACTTCTTAGGGCTAAATGTGATTGATACATTAATAGTGGGAGGTTTATCAGAACAAAATCCTGCAGAAAACCACATGTACGCTCTTGAAAAAGCATACCATATGGGTAAAAAGTTAATCCAATAATAAATCTAATAATTAAAAATTATTTGATATAATATTTTTTATTTATTTTTTATTTATTTTTTTAAGTATTTGTTATATTTTTTGTCGATAAATCAATAATTGTATATATTAAAAATAATATATTAATATACAATATAATTATGAATATGATATATCTTGTTGGCAAGTGAAACTATGAAAATAATAAGATTTGAAGACGTGACTAAAGGAAATATTGTAAGATATTTAAATTTAGAGTATTTTTCAGAGGTTGAAGTAGATGTTGATATTTGTAGGTTAGCTTTAAGGGAGCCTTCTGGAACTTTTATTTGGCTAAGAACTACAATTACAAATCTAGAAAAAGTAATGGCGTTCATGGAAGATGAAAAAACATTATTAGACCTTGGTAACATTGAAGAATGCGGAAAAGAATACTTTTACTTTACAGTTCGTAAAAGCGAAGAACATTCTAGCTCAATGTAAGTCATTGTAAGCTGGATTAATTATTAGATTATTTTTTTGAATATTTTAAATATATTGAATATTTTTTTAATTTGGAACTTTTTGTGATTATATGAATAAAGATAAATTAGGGTTAATATATAAAACAGTTGGAAAATTTGCTAAAATTGAAAAGGTTTATAAAAATTCCTTATTTATTGGGTATGTTAAACCCGTAGATACGGAAATTGAAGCCAAAGAATTTGTAAATTATGTTAAAGAACTACATAAAGACGCTACGCACAATGTGTCTGCCTATTATGTAAAAGAACATGAAAATAATAATTATTTAGCTATGAAATACGATGATGATGGTGAACCTTCAGGAAGTTCGGGGAAACCTATTTTTAAAGTTTTGGAGCTTAAAAATGTGCAAAATTTGGCAGTAGTTGTTACGAGATACTTTGGAGGTATTAAGTTAGGTTACGGCGGACTTGTCAAAGCTTACAGTGAAACTGCGAACGATGCTATCGAAAGCGCAGGAATTATTGGGATATACGATACTTCAAAGTTCAAATTAGAGTTCGATTACTCTGAGATAAATAATGTTAAAAAAGCTATTGAAGATACAAACGAATTGAATAGATTAAATGTGGTAAAAATTTACTCTGAAGAATATTTGGAAGATATAAATTATAATATCGATATTATCAAAGGTTATGAAGATATATTTATTAAAAACGTCATAAATTATACTAAAAATAATTTAAAGATACATAAATTAAACAAAAGAGCTTGTTTTAACAAATTAATTAATTAAAAATAATAAAATAAGAATAAAATAAAATTTCTTTTTATTTTAAGTCATTCCTTAGAACAATGGTATTGTACTACCAATCGTAGGAGCTATTGAAGGGATTTTAAACATTTTCCATATTGTCATTGCGAGGGAAAGAGCCTGATATCTTTCACCGTGCATAACTATGGCTTTTTTAGGTTCTGGTATCTTTTTAAGATACCTTACAAGTGAATTGTAATCCCCGTGAGCTGAAAATTCTATTTTGGATATTTTACCCTTAATTTGGATAGGCTTTTTGAATGGAGTGATTTCAGTTGCTCCTTCTTCTAAACTACGTCCGATAGTACCTTCACCTTGGTAACCAGTCAATATTAATTTATTTCTTGGATTTTTCAATAATGATAAATATTGCAATACAGGACCGCCTTGAACCATTCCAGACGTTGAAATGATTATACAAGGTTCATTATTGTTAAATATATTATCATCAGCTTTTAAAAGATTACCAAATGGATTAGTACCATTATTCATTAAATTATTTATTTTAGGGTTTAACCATTCTGAATAGCTCATATACATACCTGTTGTATGTGTTAATGAACCACAGATGTATATTGGAACCTTTTTAATCAAACCGCTTCTTATGTAGTTGTTTATAATAACGATTATCTCCTGAGCCCTACCTACTGCAAAAACAGGGATTATAACTTTCCCATTTTCTTCAATGGTTTCTGAAATCTCGTCAATTAATTGTTTTTCCAATACTTTTCTTGATGGTTTAACATCTAATGGCGAACCGTAGGTTGATTCGATAATTATGGTGTCTATTTCATCAATATCTGTATCTGCAGGGTTTAAAGTTCTGGTCTCAATTTCATTAATATCGCCAGTATATAGTAACTTTTTACCGTCTATGTCTAAATATACCGAGGAACTACCCAAAATGTGTCCAGCATCGTATAATTTCATAGATATGTCCGAAGTTATCTTTCTAGGTTCTTTATAATCTACAATGTTGATATTTTTCATAGACCTTTGAATATCTTCTTCCTTGTACGATTTTGACAATGCTACAGTATCTTTCCATACATTGTACATTAAATCAGCCGTAGGTGCATTACAATATATATTTTTAAGGTCAAAATGAGGTACTGCACCGCAATGGTCAAGGTGTGCGTGGGATATCACAACTGCATCCATAACGCTGTCATTTATATCTGGTATACCATTATTTGATGGGTCCATACCACAATCTACTAATATTCTAGACTTTTTTGTCTCTATTTCTACACAGGATTTTCCTATTTGATGACAACCGCCGTGAAATTTACCGACTATCATGTTTTCACCTCATTGCGATTGTCCAAGAGATGAATTAATTCATTTATAATGCAATTGAAAAGTAAATATTGTATATGACTAATTAATTTTAAAAGTTAAATAAATTGTTTTAATTTAACATATTAAATTATAAACTTTTAGATAATAAACTTTCAAATTTATATTTAAATTCTATATCAATATTTTTACTTTCGCATCTTGTTATCAATGTAGCAATCAAATTTTTAGAATTTTCAAAGTTATAATTTATAAAACTAAAATTAGGCTTAAATCCTTCTTTTATTAATCCAGTATTCTTATAATTATAGTCTGAATTTCCCAATATTTTGTTACCGTTTACAGTAGCCATTTTTAAAATTTCTAAAGGTTCTAAATGGTATAATTTATATATGAAGTCCATTTCTCTAAATATTGACGGAGAATTGGCCATAAAATTATCTGTCCCTATTGCCATTAAAATACCTTTTTCGTGTAATTCATTTATTTTTGGCAATCCTACATTGAATGAAGCGTTTGCTCTTGGACAAACCACTAATGGTATGTTATTTTCTTTTATTTGTTGTATTTCCTGGTCTGATACGTGAACCGCGTGAATTATGAAGTTTGGGCTTAATTCCAAATTTATTAACCTTTCTATTTCAGATAAACCGTAATTTTTATGTGAATATTGAACCGAACCCTCATGTTCGCCTGCGTGTACTGAAAATACTTTTTTTGATTTGACCTTGCTATTATCTTTGATATTACCTTTGATATTACCTTTGATATTATCTTCGCCATTGTCATTGTCATTATGACTATTGTATTCATCAATAACACGCCTTATGAATTTGAGTTCACAGTCGTCATATTCATTTAAACCGCTTAGACCTATTCCTTGAGATAAATCCAAGATTTGGAAAATTTCATTTCTTAAATCTTCTTTAATATCGTCTTTAGTAGTATTTTCCAATCTTATTGTGGGTCGACCTAAAACGTAAGGTTCCAATAAATTTTTTGAATTATTTGTACTATCGCTATTTTTAGTAATGCCTTTGGAGACGTTAAACAAATTTAAAGCATTATTTAAAAGTTGAATACCTTTTAAACCATTTTCCCGATAGTCGCAAAATATATGTGTTCCGTTTTCATACAATTCACACATACCCGCTATCATACCATTGACTATATCTTTGTCACTACAATTATTTAAAAACCTATGTTTGAGACCGTGAGGGGGCTTTACTAATTCATCTAATGTCCTATTTATGCCGACATCTTTAATTGCAGAATCCCCAATATGAGTATGTAAATTATTAAAAGAAGGGATTACTAAGCCTTCGTAAGTTATGATTTTATCATCTTCTTTTGTTAAGATATCAGATAAATTTTCTTGATTTTCTAAAAAATCAGTTATAACCCCGTTTTCAATTACAAGAATGCCCTCTTTTAATTCAAATTCCTCGCCATATAAAAACTTAGATTTTAAAAATAACGCCATAATTTCACCAAAAATACAATTATATGCTAGTTGTATTACATTTATATTATATAGTAACCCTGTTATATTTGAATTGTGATTTATATATCATTTAAATGAATAGGTATTGAAAAATAAATTTAATACTATTTAAAACTAAATGATTTATATAGAATTGAATTTAAATATTAAATAATTAAAAAAATTAAGCTTAATTTCTGTTTAACTTCAGTTTAAATTTAAGTTTAAATTTAAGTTTAAAGGTGTTATATTGTTAATTTTAAAAAAGAAATCTGTTAAAAACGCTTTTGAAGAATTGATACCTAAAATATTAAATGAAGGTATTGATATGACTACAGAAGACGGTCAAAAATGTAAGGAAATTATGAATACCGTTATTGAGATTACAGACCCTGCAAATATGGATGTGTCTTCAAAATATCCTCTCGGTGAAAATGCGATTAAATCATATACTAATCAGCTTATAAATGGCTGTAGTACAGAATTTGTTTACGACTACCATGAACGTATTTTTGAATACCCAAATCAAGATAAAACCGAGAAATTTGACCAAATAGACTATATTGTAGGTAAGCTTTCGGAAAATCACAGTTCTAGAAGGGCTATAGCTATTACGTGGAATCCATACATTGATACACAAGTTAAAGACGTTCCTTGCTTGCAGTTTATCGAATTTTTAGTGAGAAACGATGAGCTATATATGACTGTTTTATTTAGAAGTAATGACGCATATTTAGCTTTCCACGCTAATGCACTTGGTTTAATTGCACTTGGTCAAACTGTTGCTGATAAATTGAACATTCCATTAAAAAAGTATACTCATCATAGTGTTTCAATGCACGTCTATGTTAAAAGAGATATTGATAATTTAAGAAAAGATTTTAAAATTTAATTTTATTTTATTATTTTATTATTTTATTTTATTATTTTATTATTTTATTATTTTGGTTACTATTTTATTACTCATCACCGTAACTCATAAAAACAAAAATTTATATAATTATATACGTGGATAAATGGGGAGGGGTGACTATGACAAATATCCAACCATGTATTGACGAAATTAAAGAATTGATTACCCGAAGTTCGGAAGATGATGACCTTAATTCGCTAAAAGAACATTTAAAAATGATTGAAACGTTACTAAAGCATGAAACTGGCGAAGACTTGGAAAAATTAAAAGAATTACATAAATTCACGGAAGAAGAAATTTTAAGATTGATAAATTCGAAGATATAAAATATAATTAAAATAAATTATGATATATTAGTCTAAATCATTCTAATCTTTAATTATTTCTTATTTTTATTATTTTTTCAGTTATTTCTTTTTTAAAACTTAAATTAATTATTATATTCTATTATATACGTTATTTCTGGGACAACAGTTTATATACTAATTAAACAATATTTTTAAATAATTTAATAAAATAGTGAAATATATTATTTAAGTTTAAATTATAAAAATTGAGAATTGGGTTTTAAAATGGGAATTGATATAATACCAGATGACGTATACGGGCTTAAAAAGGGAGAACTAAAACTATTAAATAAGATAAAAGAAATATACTCAGAAATTGACAATTATGAAGGCAATAGGAACTGTGTATTGTATTTACAACAGTCAGTCTGTGGTTTAAAACCTGATTTTATATTGATAGATAGTTTTAAAGGGGTTTGTATATTAGAAGTCAAAGATTGGAAAATAGGATATTTAAAGAATATAAATTCCCACCAAGTGGAAACAATTGATAATAAGACTTTTAAAAATCCAATAGTTATATCAAATATCTATTTTAATAAATTAAAAGATTTGATTTATAACGATGAAATATTTAGGGAAAAAAAGGAGAAAAGTAAAAAAAATAAAATAAATACCAAAAACATTGAAAATTCGAATAAATTTGAAATGCCCCCTAAAATATACTCTTATGCCGTTTTTAGTAAGATTAAATCGGAAGAGATTAAAAAACTTGAAATTAATAAAGTTTTAAATCAGCCCCCTTCTAAATATATAACGTCGGATAAAATTTCAGAATTAACTATTGACGACCTATTTGATAAAAGTAAAGATGTAAAAATGTCAAATATTGAATTTAATAGAATTAGGTCTTTATTATGTCCTGAAATATGTATTTGTAATTCAAAACAGAAAATTAAAGATAAAAATCATAATAAAGATAAATATAACAATAAAAAAGATTCTAAGTTGAAGAAATTAAGTAATTTGATAAATTTATTTAAAATAATAAATAAATTAAGCAGTAAAGATGGTATTGAAGATATTATTGATTATGAAAAGGATTCTAAGGAATTAATAAAAGTTTTAGATTTAGAACAGGAAAAAATAAGCAAAAAAATACCCAATGGCCACTTTATGATTACCGGCGTACCAGGTAGTGGTAAAACTGTAATATTACTATCAAGGGCGGTTTTTTTAGCATTGAACAATCCAACTTGGAAAATTAGAATTTTAACATATAATAGAACACTTTCAGAAGAATGCAAGGCTAATTTAAAAATTATGTGTGAAAAAATTGGAAATAACGATATATTAAATAATATAGAAGTTTCTACATTCCATAAATTTGCAAAAGAACTTTATTATGAATATAATAAATGCTTTGAATCTGAAGAGTTTAATAACTTTAAAATAAAGTTTAAAACTGAATCAAAACAGTTTTGGAATTACGAATTACCAAATAAAGTTTTAAATATTTTAGAAGATAGGATTGATACCAATATGTCATTAAAACAGTACGATGCGGTTTTAATTGACGAATATCAAGATTTTATGAATGAATGGATTAAAATATGCGTAAAATCTTGTAAAAAGTACCCTTATATCGATTATGCTGGAAAAAATACCGAAGGAATTAATTTATTTTTGGCTGGTGACCGAATACAGAGTATATATCGTTTAAATGGTCAAAATTGGAAAAGTTTAGGCATAGATATGAGGGGAAGGAGTAAACTATTAAAATCCACATATCGTACAGGTAAAGAACATTTAAACTTAGGAATAAACTTTTTAATGAAAAATGATGAACTCAAAAATCAGGTTTATAAATTCTACAATGGTACAAACACATTTAGTGTATTGGATGGCAATATTGAATTTTTAAGCGGTAAAAACGAAGTATTGAACGATAAAATCAAAGAATTGTTGACAAAATTCAAACCTGAAGAAATAATGATACTTTGTAATGACAATAAAAGCTGTGAAAAATTATATTACGGTCTTGATTCGGATTTAAAAAAGAAATGTAGCTTTTCAAAAAATTTGGAATTTGGTTATATTCGTATTTTAACTTTGCACTCCTCAAAGGGTTTAGAATCACCAGTATGCGTAATTACAAACTTATCAAAAATTAATAAACCCACTAATAACGTTCAAGATATATTAAATAGAAAATTAATCTATGTTGGGATTACTAGGGCTTTTGAACATTTGATTTTACATTCAGAAGACTTTAATAACTCTTATGCGAAAGAATTGCGTGATATAGTTTTAAAAAAATAAAAATAATAAAATAATAAAAATAATAAAAAAAGCAATGATAAAATTCCAAAAATAGTAAATTTAAAGGTAATATTATTACCCATAAATTGATTTAATACGTATAAACAAAGTTTTAGGATTTACTAGTGGGTATTCCTCATTTTCTGACATATCCAAACAAACTGCATAACCTAAAAATTCAAACTGTGCGTTTACAACCACAGTTTCATTTTCGTCAGCTTTTTCATCAGTTACAATATTATTACATAAGTCTACGCTAACTAATTTAGCAATTAAGCCCTCTGTACCCACCGTTAAATCACTTTTACGGATACTGGTCAAAAATAATACATCCCCAACTTCAGAATTTGTTAAAACTGAATAATTAGCTATATTTTTTAATACAAACGTTCTAACTTGGTTTTTCAGTAATTCTGAAATCGAATTCCTTGAAATACCCGTTACAGCAAGTGTTTTCATAAATAACCCCCATATGCAAATATTATAAAAATATTATAAATTATATCTTAAAATTTAGTAATTTTTTAATTATTTTATTGTTATTGTTATTGTTATTTTTATTATTTTTATTCCATTGGATTTTCATTGATTAATTACATATACATTGGATTTTCAGATTTTGTCATTAATTTTGCATGTTCCTTAGCAAGATTATTCAATTTACTTTGTATTTTCTCAGCTTCTTCTATTAATTCATCGATATTAGCGTTTATATCATATTCTTTATTTAATACACCGATTATTATCGAAGCAGCTTTAGGGTCAGGTCTTAAACCTACGGTTTCCACCAATAAACAGGCTGCAGGTATATTTTGATAGTTGCATTTTAACATCATATGTGCTGAAATACCTCCGACCATTCCCAATTTTAATTTATTCATACCAGTCTCTATTTTGGCGTTTACTTCTTCTTGTAAGCTACCATAATTCATATTTTGATTTGTATCCAAAGTCATTAGCTCCAATTCTTCCAAACTTGTTTCTTCGGGTAAATTATCAAAATCTATATTATTTATATTATTCATACTATCGATATTATTAATACTATTATCTACGTCAGATTTGGTTTCTTCTTTGGTTTCCTTACCCTTTGTAGAATCTTCTTTATTTTTTAAAGCGTGATTTTGGAATTTCATTAACTTATCTACAATTGTTTCGGAAGTAGATACCCAATAAACATTTTCCGGACGCATAGATGCAAATCCTTCCAAAGTTACAACCATTTTTGGTTTTATATCTTTTAATCGTTCTACGGTTACATCTACAAAAGGATATATTAATTCGCTCGGAATTAAAACGTCTGAAAAGAATACTATCAAATCTTTTCGGCCATAAACCCTAACCGGCGGATAAGCTACGCTATCTTCCACAATCATTGCCAATGGAAAAAGCGGGTCTTCAAAATACCCTATGTATTCCAAATCCAAATTTTTTATAATATGATATGATGAAATGCTTCCTACGAGCCCTACACTCGGAAATCCTACAATTACCAGCGGGTCTTCATAATCCACGGTTTTTAAGCTAATATATTGCATATTTCCCCTCTTTCTATTTAATTTTGTATATATTATTTGCATTACTTACTAAATTAAATTATAAATTTTAAACTATAAATAGCAATATATGTGAAATTAAGTAGTAAAAAAGTAAGAATTATATTAAAAATTTAAAAAAATAAAATATTGATAATTTAAAATATAACTAAAAAATAATAATTTGATTATTTATTATTTGATTATTTATTCAAAGATAACATTTTATCAATTGCGACTTTTGCTTTTTCTATGATTTCTTTATCCAAATTTACTTCGTATTTCTCTTCAATTAAACAGGTTTCTATTTTTTCAAGAGTTATATTTTTCATAGATTTACAGATTGCATCAGACCTTAATGGTACTAGATTTTTAGATTTACCCACTTTTTCAAGCTCAATATTTAATCTAGAAATCATATCGCATTCTGTTCCAATTATAAAGGTTTCAACAGGGGAGTTTAATACGTGTTTAACCATTCCGCCTGTACTCATGACATAATCTGCAATATCTTGTAATTCAGGGTTGCTCTCAGGATGAATTAACAATTCCGCGTCAGGATATTCGGCTTTTACTTTTTTAGCATCCTCTAATGTATACATTTTGTGTACATAGCAATGTCCGCCTTTTGGAACTGGAATTATTTTTTTATCGGTTCTTTTTTCTACGAAATAAGCTAAATTATTGTCTGGTCCAAATAATATCTTATCTTCTTCAAATAAATTTACTACTTTGTCGGCATTTGCAGAAGTACAGGTGGCATCCGCCATTGCCTTTGCTGAAGCCAATGTATTAACGTAAATTACAACTTTAGCGTCAGGATGCTCCTTTTTAGCTTGTATAATTACTTCAGGAGGTAATTGGTGAGCCATTGGACATTCGGAGTCAACAATTTCGGGTAAAAGCACTTTTTTAGTAGGATTTAAGATTTTTGCAGTTTCGGCCATAAAATCTACACCGCAAAATACTATTATGTCAGCCTCAGTTTTCTCTGCGATTATACAGAGTTCTAAAGAATCACCGATAAAGTCGGCTATCTCTTGAATTTCTCTAGGTTGATAATTATGAGCCAAAATTATTGCATTTTTTTGGTTTTTCAATTCATTTATATGGTTTATTAACTTTTCCTTTTTATTGATACATTCTTTCATAATAACACCGCGTAAGTTTTAAATTTTAAATTGTATTTTTAAGATTTAAATTTAAGATTTAATTTTTGACTAGTAAATTCGTAAAATTGATATATAACTTAATCATTCAATATTTATAACTACTAATCCAAATAAAAATATTATCATTTTATTTAATTCCATTGTATAAAAAATTAATCTAATGTATGAAATCATATAATACTCGAAATAGTGTGGGAATATGATGAAATTTAAATATTAGAATTCATAATTACATTTAAAAGATTATTGTTCTAAAAAATAAAAGAAATAAAAAAGAAATAAATAATAAAATAAAATAAAAAAACTATCAATTGGTGAACTAAATGAAAATAAACGTAGGAATATTAGGTGCAACTGGAAATGTAGGGCAAAGATTTATTCAAATGTTAGAAAACCACCCTATGTTTGAATTAACCGCTTTGGGTGCATCCCATAGAAGTGCAGGAAAAACTTATGAAGATGCTTGCTACTGGTATCAAACAGAGGCAATACCTGAAGACACTGCTAAAAAAATAGTTGTGCCAACTGAAGCTAACCACCCTGAATTTGAAAATGTTGATATTGTATTCTCTGCATTGCCTGCAAATCTCGCACAAACCATCGAACCGGAATTTGCAAAAGCTGGTAAATTGGTATTTTCAAACGCTTCAGCAATGAGAATGGAAGCAGATGTACCTTTAATCATAACTGAAGTTAACCACGAACACTTTAAAATGTTAGAAACTCAAAGAGATAACAGAGGATATGATGGTGGTATTGTAACAAACCCTAATTGTTCAACCATTTGCTCGTCAATAACTTTAAAACCAATCATGGACAAATTTGGATTGGATTTAGTAAATATTACAACAATGCAGGCTATAAGTGGTGCAGGTTACGATGGAGTACCTTCGATGGCGATATTAGATAATATGATCCCTTACATCGGCGGAGAAGAAGAAAAGATGCAAACCGAAAACTTAAAAATATTGGGCAATGTTGAAAATGGTCAATTTAAAGATGGTAATTTTAAAATAGGCGTATCTTGCAATAGAGTACCAGTTATTGACGGACACACTGAAAGTATTTTCGTTAAAACTACCGAAGAAGCAGAAATTGAAGAAATCAAAAAGGCTATGGATGAATTCGACCCATTAAAAGACTTTAACTTACCAAGTTATGCAAAACCTATCGTACTTAGAAGTGAAAACGACAGACCGCAACCAAGATTGGATAGAAACACAGGTAATGGAATGTCCATAGTGGTGGGAAGAGTTAGAGAAGACCCTATCTTTACAACAAAGTACACTGCTTTGGAACATAATACAATTAGAGGCGCTGCAGGTGCTAGCGTTCTTAATGCGGAATTATATGTTAAAAAATATTTATAAATGAAATATTATTAGTTAATGATTAATAATTTTTTATTTTCTTTTTACTTTTACTTTCATTTTTTATTATTTTTACTAGTTTTATTATTTTTATTAATTATAATTAGGTGATTACTTTATTTTATTTTTTCAGTAGTAACCTTTATATATTAGGTTGTGTATATTAATCATTGTTAAAATATTTAAGTTAACTTAAATATATTAAGCATTATTAATTAAGTAAAATTATTAAATTTAACGATGATGAAATTATACATTAATCATACGTTACTTTAATGTAGTTATAGTAACTTAAATTTAATTTAAAACTTAATTTTGTGCTAGTATGAGTTAACATCCACATAAAACTAAAGAAATAAAGAAATAAAAACAAAGAGGTATTTTAAAGGGGTAAAATATGATATATTTTGGAAGTCCCATAAAAAGTAATGAAACCGACGAACTTGAAAAACTTGCAGATAAAAGCGTAGGAAAATACACAATCTTAAAAGTAGACAATAACGCTGAAACGAATTCATCATGCAGGAAATTAAGTGAGCTGGGAATTATTACTGGGAAAAGGGTAAAAATTGTAATTAACGATAAAAAAGGTCCGTTAACAGTAGTAGTTGGCAATACAAAAGTTGCCATTAGCAGAAAGATAGCAAATAACATTTATGTAAATTAATCCATCCGGGCAACGAATTTAAAAGCAATAAGCTATTATAAAATGGTGTATACAATGTATATTGGAAAAAGATATCGCATAATAAAGTTTTCTAAATAAATAAGTTATATTTCAGTCACAAATTAAAATTAAAATTAAAATTCAATTACAATAGTGTTTTAATAAATTATATCCTATATTCTAAAAATAAGTGAATAAATAAAAATATAATAGACATTTGGAATAAATAATAAATAGATATAATAGGTTAGTTATACTAGTATATCATATGAAATATAGTCGAAAAAATATTCTGAATAATAGTCTAAGTAATTCAAAGGTTAGTTGTTAATTAAAAAAAGGAATAAAATCTAAATAAAATTAAAATTGAAATAGATGTCACAAATATTTAAAATTAGTTAAACATTGATAGTAATATAATAATGTATGTGAATATCGTAAGTATGGTAAAATAGTCACAAACAGGGACATTTAATGCAAATAATAAACCATAGGGATAATGTGCAAAAAAATACGAAAAAGGAAAAAAATATGAATGAAAAACGGAACGATAAGGAATCACTCTTTGAAAAGTTGATGGTAAAACTTTCTAAATCAGTTATAAGCGCAAGCTGTGGGAGTTGCGGAAACTGTAAGTTGAAAGAACATTGCCCTTCAAAAAATTCAAAAGAGTATTCTGAGTAATATTGGTAATATAAATTTTGATATTGGTATTCAACATTCTAAATAACATATACTTTTATTGGTAATATTGGTAAACAGTAATCTACATTCACATTTAAACAAACGGATAAAATAAAAAAATAAAATAAAATAACGATTTAACTTAATCCACTACTTTATTAATTATTATTACGTATTAATTATAATTATTATTACTTATTAAAATAGTCAATAAAAAATTCAATCCACAAACTACCATCATTATTTCATTTTAGGAAATAAAGGTATTAAAAAAACAATTACAATTTACACGTTAAAATATCCAATTATTTATTTTGGATTCAGATATAAAAATTAATTAAAAAAAATTAGAAAGATAAGAAAGTTTTTAGTGTTTTATATATATGGTGATTATATGGCGAAAATAGCATTCATAGGACAACCTAACGTTGGTAAAACGACTCTATTTAATAGTTTAACCGGTATGAGACAAAAAGTAGGTAATTGGACCGGGGTTACCGTTGAAAAAGTTGAAGGTCATTATACTTACAATAACAAAGAATTTTCATTGGTTGACCTTCCAGGTATTTACTCCTTAATGTCTAATTCCATAGACCAAAAAATTGCAAGGGAGTTTATTGTTGAAAACAAAGACGCAACATTTGTGAATATTATCGATACCCCTAATTTAAACAGAAATTTATACCTTACGTTACAATTGATTGAATTAGGCGTTGTACCAATAATTTGTTTAAACCTTATAGATGAAGCGGAAAAATATGGTATTACCATCGATGACAATAAGTTATCCAAAAAATTAGGTGGAGCCCCAATTATTAGAACATCTGGTAGGTTAAATATAGGTCATAATGATTTAAAAAAGGCTATTGCAGATTATAGAACTAAACAGCCTATAGTAATAGAATATTCTGAAATCTTGGAAAATGCAGTTTTAGAAGTAAATAAATTATTAGATAAACATAACATCGCGGAATTAAATCAATATCCTAGACGATGGGTATCATTATCTATATTAGAGGGAGATGCAGAGATAATTTCAAAATTAAACTCTGAATTTATCCACGAATATGAACAAATTAAAAATAAAATTGAATTTGAAATTAAGCACGACGTAGAAAGCTATGTAACAGAACAAAGATACAGTAAATGTGACGAAATATTATCCGATGTATACAAAGATAGTGAAGTTCACGACGACATCGATGTAATTCTTGTGCACCCAGTCTATGGTCTTGTAATTTTTGCAGCAGTTATGTATTTATTATATACATTCGTGTTCACAATGAATGAAATAACTGCAGAATGGGCGGGAATTATAATAGAATACATTAGCGGTTGGATTGCAGCAATAACGCCTGCAGCATACCAAGGAATCGTAGTAGATGGTATCGTAGGAGGGGTAGGTGCAGTTTTAGAATTCTTCCCACTGGTATTTGTAATGATATTCTCATTAGCTACATTAGAAAATACGGGTTACTTATCCAGAGTAGCTGCATTATTACACAATATAATGTCTAAATTTGGATTAAGTGGTAAATCATTCATACCTTTAGTAACAGGGTTTGGTTGTACCTTACCTGCGGTTGTAGGTACTCGTTATATCTCAGGATACAAAGAAAGATTAACAACTTTGTTAGTTGCCCCATTTGTACCATGTTCTGCTAGATTTGTGATTATAGCATTTTTGGCTGCGGCATTCTTCCCAGCTAACCAGGCGCTATTCTCAATGTTCGTCCTTGCAGTTTCATTCCTTGTACTTATAGCATCCTCTTGGATATTAAGTAAATACATAATTAAAGGAGAAAATGAAGACTTTGTATTTGAATTACCGCCTTATAGGATACCGGATTGGAAAAACGTAATTAGTAGTACATGGTCCAAATCAAAAGGATTCTTAAAAAAGGCAGGAACTTTAATTGCTGCAGGTTCCGTGTTATTCTACGCTTTAACCACCTACCCTACAGCAGATGCAAGCTATGCTTACATGTTAGGTAACATGTTGTCTCCATTAACCTCATTAATGGGTTTAGATGGTACAGCAGGTATCTCATTGATATTCGGTATAATTGCAAAAGAATTGGTTGTTTCAACACTTGAAATATTATATACACAAGGCATACAAAATGCTTTAACTCCATTGACTGGTTTAGTACTTACCTTGGTATCTGTGCTCTACATTCCATGTTTTGCCACCGTTGCTACAATATACCTTGAAACTAGGAGCTTAAAATGGACTGCATTTTCTGTATTCTATAACTTAGGTATTGCCTCACTTGTTGGTATAATCGTATACCAAGTCGGTAGATTAATGGGTTTCTAAACTAACCCATTATAATTTCTTATTTTAGTTTTTTATTGTTTTTTATTCATTATTTGCTTTATATTTTTTATATTTTTTATATTATTTTTAACATTATGTTGTATTTTATGTTGTATTTTTTAGTAATGTATATATAAAATTGTTACAAATTATATTACAATTAAAAATATGTTTAAAATAAATTAAAATAAATTAAAATAAATTAAAGTATAGTTTTGATATAATTTTATCATTCACAATATGGCGATAAAAATGGACTCATTAATAATGGCAGGCGGAAAAGGTACAAGACTTAATTTAAATATTGAAAAACCACTTTTGGAAATCAATGGAATTAGAATAATTGACGATATGATAAAAAATTTACTAAATTCAGAAATTGAGAATATTTATATTGCAGTTTCCCCAAATACACCTGAAACAAAAAAACACATTTTAGAAAATTTAGAAAGTTATTCAAAATACTTGGAAGATTCCAAAACTACTTCTGACGCGAAAATTTTTATAATTGAAACTTCTGGAAAGGACTATGTGCATGATTTGGGCGAATGTATCCCTTATTTTAAATCTTCGTTTTTAACATTGTCCGGAGACTTAGTAAATGTTAAATCGAAAACTATTAATACAATCATTAGATATTATTCTAATATATGCAAAAAAAATAACGATATAGAAGCTTTATGCGTAGTAACTCCTATTGAAGATTATCCGGCTACACCTACGATTAATTTTGAAGGTTATGTCCCATTAGGCATTAATATTGTAAGCCCTAATGAAAAATATCAAAAAGAAGAGTTATTTGTTTTAAAAGAACCTATATTAAACGTCAATACTATAGAAGACCTTACAATAGTCATTGAGGATAATTTATAGAATTTCGTCTAATTAGGTGCATAAATGCTTAATATAGCTTGATATATAGTGTAATATCCATAACATTTTTAAAATATTTGGGCATTTTTTGAGGATATTTACTAAAATATAACTAAAGTATATATAGTATTTAAAGAATAAATATTATTATCTTAAATTTGCCACACATAACAATAATATTAATTACAAAAAACATCGTATGTAATAATAATTAAAAAATATAATTTATAGAATAACAGATTATCGTCAAAAATATAGGGCATTAGGTGATTAAATGAAATTATCCTTCAAATCATTATGTGGTAGGTCAATTGTAGGCGACCATGGTAGTATTGTAGGTACTGTTAATGACTTGGTAATAGATGAAAAAACTGGTAGATTAGTTTCATTAAATGTAGAAGTGTCAGAACAAAGTGCTATCTACAATAAAGAACCAAGCGTATTTATACCATACAGAACCGTTTCAGCTGTTAGAGACGTTGTTGTGGTTGATGAATCCAAAATGGCAATAAACAATTAATTTCTAATTATTGTAATTTCATTTAAATTATTTATCTATTTTAACTCTTTTATTTCAATATTATTCGTTTATACTTAATTATATTTGTTTAATATTAAAGATTAACTCGAGTATTTTATATTATACTTTACAATATTTTACTTTATAATATATTATTATATCCATACATTTAAATATTTTAAAAATATATTTAAATTCATTGATATATCTACACATTTAAATATTATGAATTACAGTATTATAGATATCTAAGTAAAAAGTTACATTAGAATGGATTAGACTAGAATAGAGTATGGTAAATTAGCGTGATATTATGATAGTTTGGAATTTGATATGTCCAAAATGTAAAAAAAGGTTAAGATATGAGGTAGATGTTTGCCCCTGTATGGCTTCAGAGGTGGAACTACCAAAATGCGAAGTTTGTGGCGAACAATATACGTTTGAACTCTCAAATACTCGTTTTAAGATTAAAAAATAAGAATTAGGAATTTATGACTAGTATTAGTTTATGATGAGTATGGTAATAGGTATTAAATAATAAAATTAAAAAAGTGAAAGATATGTTAGAATTTATAGACGAATTTGCAAATTATGTGGTTATAAATCTATTAAAAATGGATTTATTATCGCCCATAGGTAGTTCTGTTCAGTTTTTCATAGCGGATGTTATAAAAATACTTTTTCTATTAATTTTAATGGTATTTGTGATATCGTTTGTTAGAAGTTATTTCCCGCCTGAACGAACTAAAAAAATACTTGAGAAATACATGGGCGTTAAAGGAAATGTATTCGCTTCCTTATTGGGTATTGTAACCCCATTTTGCTCTTGTTCCTCAATCCCGATATTCATAGGATTTATTGAAGCAGGAATTCCCCTTGGAGTTACATTCTCATTCTTAATTACGTCACCTATTGTAAATGAGGCAGCTTTTGCGATACTTTTGGCAACCTTTGGCTGGGAAGTTGCTTTGTTGTATACCGTTTCTGGAGTCGTAATTGGGGTACTAGGTGGTTTATTAATCGGTAAATTAAAAATGGAACACCTTGTAGAAGAGTATGTTTATGAAATAAGACGCAGAAGACCCGCAAAAATAAAAGAACTTACATTTAAAGATAGAATAGAGTTTTCTAAACAGAATACTATAGATATAATTAAAAGAGTATGGCTTTACTTAATAATAGGTATTGGAATTGGTGCAATTATTCACGGTTATTTGCCTCCTGAAAGTTATTTAATACAGCTTATAGGTCCAGATAATCCTTTTGCTTTGATAATTGCCACGATTATTGCAGTGCCGATTTATTCTAATGCGCTTGGTACAATACCAATAGCAGAAGCTTTGATTGGTAAGGGTGTGCCTATTGGGACGGCTTTAGCATTTATGATGGCTACTACTGCACTTTCATTGCCTGAAGCCATATTATTAAAAAAGGTTATTAAACCAAAATTAATTGCGGTATTTTTTGGAATAACGAGTGTTGCAATAATTTTAACCGGATATATGTTTAATATATTATTTGCATAAAATTAATAAATTAAAAAATAATAAAATTAAAATAATAACAATAATAATTTAAAGGGTGAGATTTTGTCTTCAAAATTAGTTTTTAAAGTATATGGATTAGGTTGTGCTTCATGCAATAAATTATTTAAAGATTTAAACGACGCGATTGCAGATTTAAAAGAAAAAGAATTAAAAGATTATGAGACAGAAGTTTTAAAAGTTGAAGACCCAAAAGAAATATTTAAAGAGGTATTAAACGTACCTGCTCTTTCAATAAACGACGAAATTATGTTTGAACAGGAAAAACCAAATAAAAATCAATTGATTGAATTACTTAAAGAATATTTAGCTACAGAAAATTAAAATAAATTAAATAAATTAAAAGAATAAGTAAATAAATAAGTAAATAATTAAATTAAAATTTTTTATCTTCTTTTTATGTTTTTTATCTTCTTTAGTTTTATTCGATTAACAAAGCACAGTAACCCACTACGGAAGTATAATCTTTGGATATATCCCCGGAAGTCATGTAATTTAATAAATCAGCGTTTTTAGCACCAAATAATTTTAAAATGTGTAACATAGTAATTACTTGCCCAAAACCGCACATACTTATATTATTATCCATTACAGTATCATAAAGTGCTTTTTCGTCCAATTCTAAGACATTTTTGATTACTTTTGCATCTTTTTTTATGGTTGTTTCCCGGGGTTCATAGTGTGAAAAGTCAGTAGATGCAATCACGACAATATTTTTATTTAGTTTTTTTGCAACATTATGGATGTAATCTCCCATCTCGATATACTCTTCATATTCCATGCCTTGGCAACATATTGGGACTATTTTAAATTGCGAAATGCCCAACAATTCCAAATGTTTTAAGAAAGGTAGTTGAACCTCTATCGAATGCTCTTGTAAGTGTGCGATATCATCAAGTTCAAATAAACCGTGTATTATTAACTCACTTATGAAGTCTAAATCCGGCGTTATATCGCCCAGTGGGGTTTCCCATGTTTCATTGGAAATTGCCACTCTTGCACCCATACCTGTATGGTTAGGAGATAATATAACAATGGTTGTTTCGTCACCTAATCTTTTTGAAAGTTCATAATACGAATAGCCCGCAGTAATTCCTGAATATTCATAACCTGCGTGTGGACATATTAAACCGATTGAACTCTTTAAATTTGGTTCTGAATTAATTTTTAAAGGTAATTCTCCGATTCCTAAGGGATTTGTATAAAAATACTCTATTATACTAATTAATTCATTGACATCTCCAGGATAAAAAATATCTTTTACGATTGGGGTTCTTGACATACTAACACCTTGATTTTAATTCTAAAAATATAATTAAGTATTTTAATTTGTGATTTTAATTTGTGATTTTTAACTAGTAATTAGTATGTCTAAACAAATTAATAAAGATTTATATGAATTTTCCGTTAAAAAAATAAAATTATCTAGAAATTAGGATTCAAAAAATTTTAAATCACATATAAAATATAAAATTTCCCCGTGTGCACCATTTACTTTTGAAACCATTTTCTTTTTATGTAACTGCCGTAATCTATTCGATAAGGAACTTGAACCACTGTAATTTGGGGAAAATTTATTTTTTATAGTTTTATACGTTACTGCTCCATTATTATCCGATATGAAATCCAAAATTTCTTCCTGAGAGGCCATATTATCACATGTGCGGTCATTTATCTTTTTATTATTTCTATTTTATTTTTAGTTTCTTATTATTAGTTTATTATCTATTGGTCTATTATCTATTGGTCTATTATTTTTTGTCCGAATTGTTAATTGTATCTGCTTTGCTAACAATTTCGTCATTTGGACGGATTAATAAAAAATTACCATAATCTTCAGTTGATATATATTCCTTAAAATATGCAGATACAGATTTTACAATTTTCAATGATTTTTTCGCCATTTGATTCATAATTTATCGCCAAATTAATTATTTTATTTACACTTATTTTAGTTTAATTTTCAATTTTTTTATTATTTGATATATCACCTCAATAAATAAAATTAATAAATAATTATAATATAATAAACTATTTCATAATATAAATATTTTTTCAAAATTTTGAAATAAATTAGTAAAATATAATTTAGTATCGCGATAGAGTGATAAATAAAAATCAAATTTAAAATATTAAAAAAATAAAATTAAAAAGATTATAAGATTAGTAAGGCAATGGTAATCCTATTTCTTTTCTATGTGCTCTTTCCTTACCGTTGTTGTCCTTTTTAGAGTTAGCCAATTTTTCAACTAATCCTAATCCTGGTTTCACATCGTCGATATTCTTTATTTCTATAACGCCAGCTTCTTCCATAGCTTTATAGAATGCTTCACCTTTTGCGGTTCTTATGAATATGGTGCTCCAACCGTCTGGGCTACCAACTGAACCTGTTGAGATATCTGCAAGTTCTGCGGTGTAGTCCATACATACGTGGCATGAGTGTTGCTCGTATGGGTGCGTGTCTTTTAACTTGATAGTTTTTACATCGCCCCATTTTGAGTATACCCAGAATTTACCTTTTCCGATATCGGTTTTTGCGACATCTTCCATTTTGATTCCGCAGTGTTCTTCAATTATGGTTTTTAAACCGTTGTATGGGAAGTTCTCCATACAGAAGATACCCATTATTAAAGCAATTTTGTCAGGTACGTGTCTGTAACCTACAGGGTACTTTAACATTTTTCTGATTGATTGCACCTGACAAGGAGTACCTACGAATCCCACCTTATCGCAACCGTATTCTCTTACAGCACTTTTTAATACTGATAAGTTTGGTGAAGTTGTATATTTTGTACCTGCTGCACTTAAAACTTCGTCAACAGTTGTAGCAACCTTAGGTATTGCGCAGAAATCCTCACCTTTATCTGCAACAATTACCCCATCAAGTAATCCACTTTCTAAACCGTGTATGTAAGCTGCTGATACAATACCACCGTCTTGTGATTTTTTACGGATTTGGTTATTAGTAGCTCTTGCGGATATAGCAAACTTGTATGAGCCGAATGGGTCCATCCAATCACCTCTGTTTTATAGTATTTCAACTTATTTTATTTTTTAATTTTGTATTCTATCTACATAATTGAAATAATTATTAATTAGGAAAAATTTAGCAATTATTTTGTTAATTACTCTATTTTTTCAATTAATTCAGGGAATCTTATTCTTGGACACTGTACGCTACAAGCACCGCATTTTATACAAATTTCTTTGTCAATTGCAGGCCTTCCGCACTCCATTGTTACAGCTCTTGTTGGGCAAGCTGCTGCACAAGCTCCACATCCCATACATAATGATTTGTTAATTACTTTAACGATTAAATCGCATCCGCAAGCTTCACTACCATATTTAGCGAGTTCCGCGTATGGTTCTAAGTAATCCATATCTCCTTCGAGTGCAGCGGTTATAACAGCCACTATTGACTCAGGGGATGGTGGACATCCTGGTATTGCGAGGTCACATTTTACAACTTCAGTTAACGGAGCAAATGCGTCATGTACTGGTTTTGACATTTGTCCTCCTCTTGAAAATCTTGTAATGTTTCCACTTGCAGCACATGCGCCTAATGCCACAAGTATTTTAGCTTTTTCTCTACAAGCGAGTGCAGTTTCTAATGCGTGATGGTCGCTTAAGCATACGCTACCTTCTAATAAGATGATATCTACATCGTCAGGTACTTCCCTAACATCTGCTAAAGTTTGTGAATATACTAAGTCAATAGCTCCTAATACATCCAATAACTTCTCGTAGGTGTCGGTAAGAGATACTAAGCATCCACAGCAACTGCTTAATTGTACGTGGGCAACTTTAACCATTGTATTTCCTCCCTCATCATTTTGATAAGTTATTAAGACAGATAACAATTTGGTCTTAATTTTTAATAAACGGTGAATTTAGCAAGTTAATAATACTAAATTTAATTGTAATACAATATTATTAGAATATTATTAGAATAAATATGATAATTAATGTCAATATCATCTTATTCTTAAATTTTAAATCAATTAGTCACATAAATGATTAAAAATCCATAAATATATTATTATTTTCAATCAATAGTAATCAATTATTGATTAATTATAATAATCCAATTCCCATTATTTTACTTATTTTTAATTAAGTATGGATGTATCTAGTTCCCCCTTATATCAGATAATATGATTTTTACAGCATCATCAACAGCATTTTCCACTTCTTCGCACAATTCCAATACAACGTCAGGTTCTGAAACGTATTTTGCTTGACAACCAATAACTTTGTATTTTATGTCGTTTTCTGTGCAAACCCTGTTTAATGTGGTGGATAATGGCCACTCATGACTATCTACTCTAGTGTGTTCGGGATTAGGAAGGTTTTCCTTTGTTAGTATCTCAATAGTGCCAGGTTCAAGCCCATAATCAATAACATCTACAACAGTTATATTCTTAACTTTAGAACTTTCGTCAATTAAAGTAAGTACCTGTTGAGGTGCCCCCGCCCCAGCGTCTACAAGTGCTACGTGCCCCTTTTCCTCGTCAGTTAACAAATCTTGTAATTTTTCGATAACGTGAACACTAAATCCATCGTCAGCAAAAAGGATATTTCCACAAGCTAGTATCAAAGTTTCTTTTAACAAATATGATGGGGTTAAGTCAAATTCTTGTTCATTGCTCATAATATACATCCTATATTAATTAATATTAATAATATTTGTAATATTAGTTATGTTGAATTAATTATGTTAATTTTATTAATTTATTAATAAATTAATTTAAGTAGCCTAATATAAATAAATCACATAGTAAAGTTTATCTAATTAATTTTATTATATTATAAGTCCTTTCGGTTCCTTATAATACTTAAAATCTTCTTAAATCTACTACTTTTTTAGTCTGTTCATCTTTCACAATGATGTGCGTTGCACATGAAGCTCATATGTCGTATGCTCTCATGATTACTTCCGCATATTTGTGGTGGTAGCCTTCAATAGCCTTTTCAACTACTGGCATGTTCCATGTTGAAGCTGCGATGATTCTGTAGTTTTTAATTCTACCATCTGCGCCCATTTCTGCCATGTGTGTATTTGTAGCTCTTGGAGCTTCGTGTACACCTACACCGAATCCGTCTTTGTATTCTGGTGTAATTTTGGTAGCACCTTCAATGTTTAATTCTTCGAGTAACTGTAATGACCTTTCAACAGCGCCTAAGTTTTCTAAGGCTCTTGCAAGGTTAACATCCATTACGCCACCGTCTGTTCTGAATGAACCAAATTTAACCATTCTTGCTCTTGGTCCACCCTCTGCAGGTGTTCCCAAGTATAATGGAATTTGGTTTGTTGCGGTTTGAGCGATTTCTGGATAATTAGAATAATAATTTTGAGCGGTTAGTTCTGCTATATCATCTAATTTTAAGTTATCTCTGTTACCGAATGTTGTATCGGTTGCAATGTATGGTAAATCGTGTCTTCCTAAATCAGGGATTCCGATTTCGTCCAAATATCTTTCAGTTAACATTTTAATAAGGTCGTACATTTGTCTTGCATCTTCTTGGTATTCTTTGCAAGCGTAGTATAACTTTGACTTAGCTCTTTCAGTGATGTTATTTCTCATACCACCGATTACTAAGTTAGGTGGGTGGATACCTTCTCCCCCAACGATATCTACGATTAATTGACCCTCTTTTCTCATTTTCTGAATCAATTTGATACCATCTATTCTTAAAGTATCTGCCTCTTCAGGTTTTAACAAATCATCCACAATTAACAAATGATGTAATGGGTGTGAATGCATTCTGTTGCCTAAACCTAAGAGTTCTCTTAATATTGCACCATCTTGCGGAATTTCCGCACCGATAGCGTTTTCGATAGCTTCACATGATGCTATACCGTGTGTAGCCTGACATATTCCACATATTCTCATAACTGCAATAGGTCCAAATGCTGCAGGCTTTCCTTGAAGCATTGTTTCAAATCCCCTCACGGGAGTGGTATTTGGATAAAATGCTTTGGTTACAATTCCGTCATCGTCCACATTTAAAACGAGTTTGGCGTGCCCCTCATGTCTTGTTGTAGGAGCAATTGTTATAGGTTCTGCCACAATGGTCACCTCCGAGGTAATCTACATATAACGAATTATGTTTCTATTGGGTATTATATAAACTGATATCTCTTTAAAAATATAAATGGGGGTATTTAATTAATTAAATACCTAAAGTTGTTAAAAATAAACTAATAACAGTTTAAATCATTTTATTAGTTAATAGATATTAAAAAAATTAAAAATATGGGAAATTATGTTCAAATAATTAAAATATATGTCGTATTTTTAAAATAAGTAGTTATTTTATACTATATTTTTCACGAAATTTAAAAGTAATGTATCAAAAAAATGATTTGCAATTAATATTAATTAATGTAGTATTAATAATTTTAAATATGTAATACTTAAATAATACTTATTAAAAAAAGGTAATAAAAATTATTAATTATGAAGGTAAATATATTTATAAATATATCGATAATTATTTTAATAATTACCTATAACGTCCAAGATATACCAAGTAATTCGCTATATTTAGCTAAAACTCTTGATATATATTCGTCTAAAGCTTTATCTCCATCTTCTTCAAATTTTTTAGCCCATTTTTCATTCTCAAAGTCTTTTGCACCACAAGCCATTAATTCTTTTACCCTGTGGCTTTCTATGACGTGAGGATAACCTACTTTTAAATCGTAACTGTAGATTTTTTCAAGTAAGTTTAAACTAACTTTATGTAAATTGTTTGATAAATAGTAATTAACCTCATTAACCTCATTTAGTTCGTCAGATTTACTAATATCCATTTTTTCTTCATCTTTAAAGACTTCTGCCAATAATTCATCTAAAACTGGCAATATCCATTTTCTATGAAATCGACAGATGCCTAAGTTTTCAAGAGTTATTTCTTCAGTTGCACCTTTAACACTTAAGGTGGCCAATTCTTCAGGCTCTAAAAATACTCCATTTTGATAATACGTGAGGTATTTTCCCTGGATTAAGTAAGGGATGTAGTTACCTATTGCCCAATACATAGTTGGAGATATTTGCCCATTGTGTCCAAATGCGACATATACTGCAAAATCATTGAAATTTAATGGTTCTTGACTTTCTATACAGTTTGATTTGTATTTTCTGAACTTTTCAACTTTTACATCGCAATCAGAAGTATTTAATTCGTGTAATCTATCTTTATAAATTTCATTTAATTCTTTTCCCGCATATCTCGTGTCTTTTCTCAATAAAGAGATTAATTGCTCAATTTTTTCATAATCTGGATTTTCCAAATTTTTTTGAATTGATTGGATTAATTCTTTTGTGATTTCTTTTGTATTTTCTTTATTTTCAGTTATCCCATAAACAATTAAATTTGCAAGAGTTATTGCCTGCTCTGCATTGTGATTTGAACATTTTAGGATATTTTCGTCAGTATCGTAATCTTCGACATCAAAATAAGGCATTTTGATACCTACTTCTTCAGGTTTTAAAAGTCCTACGTTTAAAAGTTCAAAAACCCATGCACATAAGTTTCCAAATTCAATTGCATCCATTCCTAAACTATCTACGGCGTGAACCACCTTATCAACCGCATATATATCGAAAATACCCAAACAAGGACCATTTGCTTCGTAAGGTTCATAATCTACGTGCATTCCTTTTCGGTATTTTTTACAGGCTACAGGGCAGGGTTCACCGCAATTTGTCCAATTTTTAGGTATTATAGATTCTTCATCAAATTGAGCTACGAAATACTTTAAAATTTTGTCGTGGAAGTACAAACGGTCATCTTTTTCGATAAATGGTGTTCTCCAATTGAATATTGGTGTTAAATCCATTGCTGTTTTATAATTATTCCCAAAAGTCCCGCCTGTTTCAGTCTTTTTACTGTATCGATATTTTTCAGTATTAGAAAGTACTGCCTCGATATAAGGCTTGTTGTGACATGTTTCTACTATTTTTTTAAGTTTTAATTCTTTTTCGATGTCTTTTTGATAGTTATCTCCGAAAAATACGACACCTATGACATTGTGGCACCTATAGAGTGCTGAACCGCAACCACCTCGTGCAGCCCAGTCTTCGGAACCCTCTACAACTGCACCATTTTTTATGGTTTGAGAATATATCCCTGCCATATCTGTAGTTATCGCACTTGGTCCCACCATAAAGGCTCTAAAATTCTCGTCAATCTGTTTATATTGCTCTATTAAATAATCGTTTAATTCATAAACACTTTTAAACTTTCCTTGTTCAAATTCCTCAAGTTCCTTAAATTCTAAGCTAAAATTACCGTTTCCATTTAAAATTATTAGACTTGGTTTTTCACATCTTCCTTTAATCGCGATGTTGTCCAATCCAGTATTTTGAAGGGTATATCCGGCTCCCCCCATTGCTGAAAAATGAAAGCCTTTCCACAATGGTGACCTAAAGGAAAATATTAACCTATGACCTCCAATAATCGGTAATACACCCTTTCCAAAACAAAATATATTTTTATCACTGTATACGTCTTCTTTATAAGTTTCATAATCATTATGGAGTTTCATACCCCAATCTAATGGCAAATATGTGCCCTCTACTGTTTCGTAGGTTTTTGATGACGCATCGATTAGAATATTTCTCATTGTATCCCCGTTTATTTGTTTTCCATTATTTTTCTATGATTTCAGCATATGACATATAATATATAAGATATAATATAGAATACGTAGTATAATTATATATCTTAATAATACATTCAATTTAACCGAACAATTTTAAAAGTATTTTAAATAGTAACAAACAAAATAATTTAAATTACAAGATTATATTAAAATTAAGAATATTGAAAATTGAATATAAGGGATATTATGCAAATTGAAATCGATAAAAAAGTTATAAAAGCCCTTTCTGCCCGTTCGAGAATTAAAATATTGAAAAAATTAAATCAAAAAAGATATACGGTTACAGAATTGTCCAAAACTCTTAATTTATCTAAATCTACTGTTCACGAACATTTATCCATTATGCTTGATGGAGGACTTGTTGAAAAGCACGATGATGGACATAAATGGATATACTATGGAATGACTAGTAAAGGTAAACTCATATTGAATAGCCAGTTTGAAAAAACTATCGTATTGTTCCCATTATCTGTCGTAGCCTTCGTAAGTGGGTTTTACAGCTTATTTATATACGGAAAAGGTAGTATTGTATCACCAATGATGGCAAGGACTACGGCGGGGTCTTACGAGGCAGTTGAAAATTCTGCCAACCTCTTAATGGCTGAAAAAGCCATGCCTGTTACAGAAACTATGATACATCACGACCCTGCAAATTTAATAATTGGATTAATACTTTTGGGGATTGCATTTTTTATGATGAATCATATCTATCAAACTTATAAAAATGCGAAAGTTAATGAAAATCGCTATAGAATAGATTAATCGGCATATATTTAACCTATAGTCGGTAAATCATCTATTTTAATTTTTATTAATTTTTATTTTTTATTTTAGATTATATTATTTTTTTGAATACTAAATTATATAAATAATACTTTATCATATATTTTTTAAATGTAATTATACCTACGTAATTATGAATAAACCTGTAGTTAAAATAAATATTTAATATGTATCAAATTTGGTGAACAAATGGAAAAAATTGATAATATAGAATTAGATGAATTAGATAATAAAATGGATTACATATTGGCAGAATTTGTTGATATTTGCAGAAAACTGTATGAAAGAAAATACGTTGTTGGTTCGGGGGGCAATGTAAGTATTAAAGTAGGAAATTTGGTATTTATAACACCTACTGGTCATATATTAGGCCTTATGGAAAAAGAAAAGATATGTATTGTTGATATGGATGGTGATATATTAAAAGGAAAACCTACCTCTGAATTGAATATGCACCTTGGAATATACAAAAATCGCAAAGATGTGAATGCTATTGTTCACACCCATTGTATGTACTGTACGGCATTCTCAAATATGGATAAAAAAATAGACCTTATAACTCCAGAAGGACAACTTTTTATTAGGAAAATTGATTATGTTGATTATTACCCTTGCGGAAGTATGGAATTAGCCAACGCAGTTTCTAAATGTGGGGAAAGTGCAATTGTTTTAAAAAATCACGGCTTAGTAACATTAGGCGAGAATATTCTTGAAGCTTATTTGAAAACTGAAGTTGTGGAAGAGCTAGCACAAATGAATTACATTATCCACAACATGAAAAAATAATAGTAAAATAATAATAAAATAATAAAAAAACATCTATTTTAAATTTTGATTATTTTAAGGCTTATTTTTGATGTATATTACTATTCATCTTCTTCCTCATCTAATTGGGATACGGAAGATAATTCACAATTTGTTCTTAAGTTTATAAGTGAAATTTCTCCATCTTTTAAACCATATAATGAATCAAATGCACCGACGATTATAGGTCCTAAAGCGAACCCTGCAATTCCTAATGTTAAAGGAGCTATTAAGAAAGCTGCTAAAGTCATTACTGGGTGCACATTACCACCAGATTTTACAACCTTTGGACGTATGTAGAAATCTAAGATAAAGGACAAAAATATTGTACCAAATAAATAAATTGCTAGTGCATATATTATATTACCTTGTATTAAATAATATATCGCTAAAGGCATATAAACGCCCCAACCACCTATTACAGGTAATAAAACACATATCCCGGTTAAAACTCCCAATGCCAAAGCACTTGGAACGCCCATTAATTGATAGCCGAGAATTGCAATCACCATTGCAATTAAAGAGGTCAAAGCTGTGCCGGTAAACATATTTTTATAGAAATCATTTAATTTCTGTGCAAATATTCGAACGTGTGCTTGGTAACACTCTGGGACGTGAACTAATGAAGCGCTAAGCAATTTATGACCGTCTTTTAAGAAGTAATAAGTCATAAATAAGATTATTAGTACTTTTATCATTACCAATGGTATCATTGATAATTGACTCAACAAACCATTTAAAATTCCTTCCAAAAATTTAAATAAATCTGCAGAAATTGGCGCCCAATACTGAGTTAAATTTATATCGTAGATGGATATTTTAGTAATCAAAGTTGATATCGAAGCACTTAATTGTGTTACGTCTAAATTTAATAAATAATAAATTAACTGCTCTAATATGATTAGTATGGTTGCAATAACTGGAATGGTTAGCACTAAGATACTTAATATTGCAGATGTAGATTTTGAAAACCTTTTTTTGAATAAATCATATGCTGGCTTTGTTATATATGCAAAAGCTATTCCAAATGAGATTGCGTCTATAAATGGTAATAAAATATAAACCATGAGTATAAAACTAAATAAACTTCCCAATTTTAATATAAGGTTAAAATCACTGTCTTTCATAATTTCTCACGCAAAATGTGTAATTTATAATTTATAATTTATAATTTTTATTGTGTATTGTAAATTTTAGTTTTAAGTATAAATTGTAGTAATAAAGGTAAAATATTCTTTTTACCATAAAATTTATGATATATCATATCTATCTAAGAAATAGTATAAAAATAATTTGAAAGTACAACGTTAATTTAAAGAATATTTGTATTTTATAATATGGGTTATATACTATTATATAATAAGCATAAATAAGAGTAAACCATATATAAAATAACTACATATATTTATAAATAAATTTTATACGACATATAAACCATATCTAAATTTTAATGGGATTATATTTATAAATAAATTCAAATACATAAATTTATCTAATTTAAACACGGTTGAGGTGACTGTTTATGTTCACAGCTAAAGAAGTAAGCACAGAAGATAAAATTAAAAATATTACATACATGTTAAAAGAAATTATAGAAGATACTACCGTACCAAGAAATATAAGAGCTGCTGCAGATAATGCCAAAGAAGCTTTAAACAATGAAGAAAACGAGTTTATCGTAAGAAGTGCTACAGCAATTCAATACTTAGATGACATTAGCGAAGACCCAAACATGCCAACACATACAAGAACCCAGATATGGGGAATAGTAAGTGAATTAGAAACAATTAAAAATGATTAATTTAAATTATAATTTTAATTTTGCATAAATAACTAAAAAATAAGTGATTTTGTCCTAATTTAGTTTAAATAATGAATGAATATATTTTTTAGTATTTTAAATTTTTAAAAAATAGTAATAGTAATACATATATAATGTATTTTTATCTTCGAGTATATTCTTATTTTATTTTATTATTTTAATTTCTTTTTTTATTTTCTTTTTTTATTTTCTATTATTTTTTAACCAATCTCTTTTTAGCTTTTTCAAATAACTCTTCAGGAGTTACTTTTTCTTCGCCCATGTATGTGTATACAGTTATTGCGTGTTTAAAGTATTCTTCTTCAGGAGGTAAATCGCCTAAAAACATTCCTTTACAATTTTCAAGGAACCACGGGTCATAGGTCAATTTTAATTCAGCTGAATTTTTGTTCTTTTTTCCGCCCTTGTTTTTGCCGATGAGTTGAATAGAATAAGGTCTTAATCTACAGATTATAGGTCTTACCTTATAAATTGTACATTTTCTATCTTCGCCTAAAAATACACATTTTGTCTTTGAGGTTTTTAAGACTCCGTTTTTTCCATTCCAGCTTTTTAAATACTTTGAAACTACTTCTTCAAATGTTATTTTTAAAAAACCTGCAATATTTGCAATATCTTTCTTAGTTACAGAGGGGCTGTCACAACATCCTCCACAGAACCTACAAGACCAAGATATGCCTTCTGTTTTATAGTTTGAGTTAGAATTCGAGTTAGAATCGGGGTTTGAATTAGTCATTTTTACACTTCCATTTATGATAACTATCAAAATAATATGCCATTTTAATATTTATATTTTTAATAACTATTTTTTAAATAATTATTATTTCCAGATTGAGTTTTTAAATTAAAAAATAAAATTGTAGTTTTAAATTAAAATAGAAAATAATTCAAAAAAGAAGAGAATTAATTTTTTATTTTATTGTATGTCAAAAACCAAAGGTATTAATTCATCCAATGTTTTAACAGGGATTACTTCTATACCTTCAATATTAATAACATCTTTGTAATTTGAGTAAGGTACAATTACTCTTCTAAATTGGTATTCTTTTGCAGCGTTTATTTTTTCGTTTACTCCGCCAATAGCTAACATATCACCGTTTAAATCTAAACTTCCGGTTATACAGAAGTCTTGCTTTATAGGGATATTCAATAATGATGAAATAATGCTTAAGCATACTGCAGCTGTTGCAGAGTCACCATCTATTTTTGAGTAAGATTGGCTGAATTGGATATATATCTCTTTTTCAGATAAATCTGTTCCACCATCTTTTCCTTTTAATGGTAATGTACCGTCTGAAACTAATTTTTTGGACAAAGCTGATGCTAATGTTATACTGTGCTTTGCAATGTCTCCTGTTATATTAAGAAGGCTTGTTTTAGGGTTTTTGGCATTTAATACCTTTGTTATAATTCTTGTAACATCCCCTAATCCTTCACCACCGAGAACTGCTAAACCGTGAATTACACCGACTGTAGGTTCACCATTAGGGTGTATATTCTTATATTCTTTGAAGTTTTCGAGGTAATCCATTGCAACTTGCTTTTGCATACTGTATATGCCAGTATCAAGAACTCTTTCAACGTCTGCTAACTCGATAGGTTTTTTATCTTTTAATTTACCTTCTGCTGCATTCAAATCAGATATTCTTGCTTTTAATTCAATTCTTAATTCATCTACACTTTTATTAGATTTTTTAGTTGATTTATATGTTTTACCAGTTATTTTATTAACCACGTTCTTAAGTTTCCCAGCTTCCTTATCGCCCTGACTTAATTGTTCAATTATTAAATCAGATTCTCCTTCATTATCATCTAAATCAAGAGCTCCGTTTTTAGTAAACTCATTTAAACTTTCACTTAATTCTTTACCAGTAGCAATATCATTTGCCATTTTTATGATATTTGATAATCTTCTAAGTCTTAAAGTAAGCTTATTTTTGGAACCAGATAACAATTGTGCTAATTTAACTAATTCACAGCAAGCTTCATAAGTCATAGGGTTTAAATTATTATTTTTAATTTCCTGAACTATAAATTGTAATAATTTATCCCTATTTTCCGTAGTATTATCCATTTTATTCTTTAAAACTACTTTATAGTCAATTCTATCCATTAAAGGAGCTCTTAAATTTGAAACATCGTCCATGTTACCCGACATTATTAAGGTAAAGTCACATGGAATAGGGTTTGTTTCCACAGATGCACCACTTGAATTAGGGTTTCTACCACTTATTGCTAGTTTTTTATCCTGGATTGCTGTTAATATGTAATCCTGAACATCTAAAGGCATTGTTTTAATTTCATCTACATAAAGTATACCTTTGTGTGCTTCGTGAATAGCACCTAAAATTACCCTTTTATGTGGTGGAGTCCCAATTGGAGGTTTACCCCCTAAAGGACAGTGTTTTATATCCCCGAGTAATTTTGTAGTGTTGTAAGCACTTGCTCTAACTAATGGTCTTTTTGGGCATTCGTATAAAACCATTGGTTTTAAATCTGCAGGGCTTATTGAATTAGGCATTGATGCTTTTGTAGCTCCGAATATTGCAAGGAATAATATAATAAATGCAATTAAGGTGCCTACAATGGTCGTAGTTGCTACTATACCTAACATTTGAGTTTCTGGAACCCCTTTTAATAAAAATTGAGTCACTAGGATAAAACCGAGCATGATTAATACGAGAGTTAACATGCTAGGAGGCTGTCTCATAACCTTTGGTTTTTCTTCAGGCATGATTCTTTCGATAACGTTGCCCTCTAAAAGTTCAACCATTGGTTTTTCAGTGTTCTTTAAATTTGGTTTTGAAATTATGGTGTATGGGGTAAAATGTCCGGAATTTTCCAATAACTCACCAAATGCTTTAACCATCATAGATTTACCGACACCAGGGTCTCCTAAAAGTAACGCATGTCTTTTATTTTTAACTGCGTTTAATACGATTTCTACCGCTTCATCCTGTCCGATAACTTGATTTATCAAATTAGGTGATGGTTCAGGTAAATCATCTGTAGTAGTAAATTTGGTTGAAAACATTAATTCACCTTTATATTAAATTATTTTATAATTGTATAATAATTGTATAATACTTGTATAATACTTGTATAATAATTGTATAAGTCTTGTATAGATTATAAATTTAGTACGTATAGTATAAATTATCATTTTATCTTATTTATATCATAATAATCATAATTAGATACATTATAAATATTTTTGTATTATATTCTGTCATGTATTTACGTTTTAAATTACTATTATTCTATTTTCAAATATGTTATGAAATAATCTATGTTACTTTATTATACTATATTAACTTTTATGAATATTTTATTGTTTTAAAATTAAAAATTAAACTTAAAATTTAATTTTAAAATTTTAAGAATTCATCAATTTTTAAAGCAAATTCTTTTGAAAATTCTTGCAATATACACCCTGCTTCTTTCGACAAAGTATTACCAAATTCTAAAGAATAAGGTTCAAATCCAACTATTGAAATATCTGTATCAATATTTGATTTTACATACTTAATGAGCACGGATAAGGGTAATGCGTGGGTAGAAAAACCTACTGTTGCTAGTTGATTTTCGTCGATTAAGTCAATTGTTCCGAACTCTTTGTGCATTAATGCAGCATCCACGATTACTATTTTAGAAGGTTTTTCAGCTTTAATCAAATCTGTGAAGTTTTCAGGAACTACGCCAGAATCTAAAAGTACTAAATTGTCTTTAATTTTAAAAACTTCTATATAATCGGTTTCGTTTTCAGCTTCATTTTCATATTTATCAATATCTTCGTTAATAATTTCGTCTTGTAAGTGCAATTTTCTAACGTAATATCTTCTTAAAAATCTTACTAACTCTACACCAAAACCGTCATCACCTTTTAAATCATTCCCTACACCCATAATCATTAATTTATCGTTTTTAGAGTCTTTAAATACTTCTGATATCATGGCTTGATAATGATTGCGTGTATCATTACTTGGTGTAGCACATACAACATTATTGCCCAAATTTTTGTTTTTGTTTTTGTTTTTGCTGTTATTTTTAGTTTCATTATCTTTGCTTTTATTTTCCAAATTAAAATCCATAATTACACCAAAAAATACCCTACTCGCGGTTAACTATTTAATTAAGTATTTAGTAATATATACTATATATAATATATATTATGAATTGATACAAAAAAATAAAAAACAATATTTAAAAATTAAATTGTCAAATTATATTTAATACGTAATACGCAATAAGTAAATTTAATATTTAATATTTAATATTTTAAAAATTAAAATGGGGTACTATGGTAAAAGATGATATAATTATCAGAAATGCAAGTATTGAAGATATAGACCAAATTATGAATTTAGAAATTAATAGTTTTGATACAGGAATTAGAGAAGTAAAAAAAACCTATGCTGACAGATTAAAAATCTTTGAAGATGGCTGTTTAGTAATTGAAGGAAAAAATAAAAACATAATAGGTTTTGTAACATCTGAGTTATGGGATGTTATTAAAGAAAACAAAGATTATTATAAAAAATTTGATTTGAATCATGATGTAAGTAAAGTTCATACTGACGAAGGAAAAGAGCTTTATATCTCATCGATAGCAATTTCTAAAGATTACCAACATAAGGGTTATGGAAATTTAATATTTAACAAATTAATTGATAAAATGATTTTAAAATACGGTATTGAAGCCGTCAGTTTAATAGTTTCGGAAAATTGGGCTAGTGCAAGAAAACTATATAATCGTAATGGATTTAGTGAAATTTACAGAATTGAAGAGTTTTTTAATTGCAACGATGGGAAATTCAACGGAATAATTATGAAAAAAGAATTATAAAATAAAAATTTTATTTTTTAGTACTCTATTTTTAGTACACTATTTAGTATTTTATTTTTAGTAATTTAATAACTTATTTTTTATTTTCTACGCGGTAATCGCCTATCTTTACTATTCAAGTATTCACTTTCTCCAGGTGGCAATATACTAAATATATCTTCGTCGATTAACTCATAATCCTTGAATTCATTTAATAGTTGTTTTACTAAATTACTCTTCTTAAGTTTACCAGGTTTAATTAATTCATATTTTTCAAATGAATTTTCAATTGTTTTTGATGGTGCCGTTGTTACTCGTTTTTCACCATCATATTCTAAGATACCCACACCTAAATCCAAAGGAGCACTTCTAATAAAGTTTCTTTTACCCCTTATTACAAAAGCACCTTTTTTAAGGAATTCCCCACTTTCTGCAGTCTTAGAAATTTGTTCAGGAGTTACCCAATATACATCTGCACTACCCAATCCTAATTTCCAAGCTTTTGAATGAGAAACTGCGAATTTGGCCACTTCTAATAAAGTTTCTTCACTTGGAGTTTCTTCGGACGTATTTTTAATAACAGTAAATGGAGCTCCTTCCATTAATGTGTGAAATACTATATCGTTCTTTTCTAAGTATTTTTTAACAATTATTTCATTCGTTGTTGCATCCTTACCTGCAATAACTAAATAATTATCAATTATTGTCCATTTTAACTTTTCATACCATTTTAATACTCTTCTTTCCTTTTTCTTAATGTTTTGTTGCTTTTGTTTTAAAAGTTCAGCGTCAAGTTCTGTTTGTTGCTTTACTTTAGCTAATTTCTTCTGAGATATTTCCAAAGCGGTAATTACACCAGCTACTTTATATTTAAACTTCTTAGCCTTTGTATAATAATCGTCTGCATTTTCAAAAGCAGATTTTCTTATATCTATTGCCACATTTCCTTTTAAAGTGCCTAAATCTCCACCATATTCAGCAATTAACTTTAAATTTAATTCAGCGTTCTTTTCGTTGATACTTTCAACTTTACCAAGTATCGGATTGTCTTTATTTTCAGAAATGATTTTCTTAATTTGCTTCCATTCCATTTTTTCGCGAGCTGAACGGATTGTATTTATTATTTCGTCAATTTCTGTGAAATTTGCATATATTAAATCACCTTTTTCGTGGTTTTTAGCAGATTGCTTTTCATACTTGGCTTTTGTTTCAATTTGGCTGTTTACAATTCTTTCTTGCTTCTTTATAAGCTTGTCAAGTTTTGTTTCTTCTTTTTTAATATCCTTTTGAAGTATAAATTGGGAAAAATACTCATCTAATGCAGTTAAATAGCTAGTGTAGTATTTTTTATAGACCTTTATGTTATTCTCCACTTTTAATTTTATTAAATTAGGTAAATTGCTTTCTTCATATCTAATTAACTCAATTGGGCTAACATCGATTATTTTTTTAGCAATGCTTTGTTGTTCTTCTTTTTGGTTATTTTGGTTATTTTGTTCTTCTTTTGTTTTTTCTTCAGCAATTATTGTATAAGGTTTAGTTGTAGTTAACAACTTAAAAAATTCCTTTATTCCACTATAGAGTTGCTCTGATTGCTCTCCGTTTGGATTTTTTAAATTTTTATCCATATTTGCTATTTTACAAATTTCTTCGGCATAGACTCCCGCCAATCCAAAAAGTCTTGAGATAATTCTTACAATTTCCAAATCAATGAATTCTTCTTTCTTCAATTCTTCTTTAAAGATTTTTTTGGTGACTTCATACTCTAAATTAGCAGGTTCTAAATCTCTTTGAGTTGGGAACCTGTATTCTTCCTTAGGTATTAATTTACGGTCGCTAAAACGTTCAGTACGTAACGGCATTATTATTTTATTGTCGCTATCCAATAAAATTACGTTTCCATCTTTAAATAACTCTATAATCAGCATATATTTTAATTCATTCCATTCAAAGGTTATTTTTACAATTCTGTCAAAGTTATGTTGCTCTATTTTGGTAATTTTTATATTTCTTAAATTTTTTCTCAACAGCATAACAAAAGAATGAGGATTCTTTGGTTTTTGACGGTCATATTCGGTTTTAGTGATATATTTATATTTTCCGATACCGATTATTATTTCTTGGGTTCCCATCTCGGTATTATGGACTTTTAAAATTAATTCCCTACCATCTTGGTTATTTACCAAAAAAGCTTTGTCAAATTTGGCATTGATTAAGCTTTGAAGTTCTTTAACAGCTACACTTATATCAATGTTTGTCATTTCTTTTTTTTCGGTCTTTAAATGATTTAATAAATCTGAATTATTTTGCATTGTAACACCTACGATATTCGATAATTTGATTTTTATAGGATGAAAATCTATAATATCGATAATAATTATATATTATAAATATATAAACATATAAACTTGTACTCAAAATTATATTTAATTTACCATACTTGATTTTAATTCATTATAATTCATTATAATTCATTCCAATAAAAATAATTACTTATTGAGGGAAATTATGTCAAACGAGATTGAAAATAAACTTATAGAAATTTTAAACGAAAAAGTAAAAAATTTAACCGGCGAAGAAATAGAAATAAGACTAGATGAGCCTCCTTCCATAAATATGGGCGATTATTCTACAAATATTTGCTTTAGATTAGCCAAGCCACTTAGAAAAGCCCCTAAAATGATTGCAGAAGATATTGTAACTCAATTAATTGATGAAAACGATTTAAAAGCTTTAAAAATAGAAAAAATAGAAGCTTTAAACGGATACATAAATTTCTTTGTAGATTACAATGAGTTTTCAAAAGATATTTTATCTACCATAGGAGCTAAAAAAGAGTCTTTTGGTAAATTAGATAACAAGAATGAAAAAGTTATCCTTGAACACACTTCTGCAAACCCCAACGGTCCTTTCCACATTGGTCACGGTCGAAACATGGTTATAGGAGACAGTTTAAAGAGAATCTTAATAAATGCAGGCTATGACGTTGAAACACAATATTATGTAAATGATATGGGCAGACAAGAAGCTATTGTAGTTTATGGACTTGATAAATTTGAATTAGACGGAGAAAAGAAACACGACCACGGAATAGGCGAAGTTTACGTTGAAACTAACAAGTTATTAAACGAAAATGAAGAACTTAATCAAGAAATCCTTGATTTAATGAGAAACTACGAAAGTGATTGCGAAATCTTTGAAAAAGAAGGTAAAAAATCTGAAATAATGGGTAAATTCGAAAAAGCTGTAAATTATACCCTTGATGGATTTAAAGAAACTTTGGGAAATTTAAACATTTACCATGACAAATTCGTATGGGAAAGTAGTTTTGTTAAAAATGGCGACGTAAAAAACTTGATAGCTCGTTTAAAAGAAACTGGAAAAGTAGTTAAAGATGAAGTTTACAGATTGGATTTATCCGACTACGGAATCGAGAAAAAAATGGTTCTTGCAAGATTAAACGGTACTAGCTTGTATTCTACAAGAGATATAGCTTATCACATTGCTAAAATGGAAAATTGCGATAAAGCGGTTAACTTACTCGGTGCAGACCACAAATTAACCGCTATTATGGTAAATAAAACACTCAACTTATTGGACTACAATGAAGCAGATATTGTATTTTATGAGTTTATTTCATTACCTGAAGGCTCTATGAGTACAAGGCGAGGTACATTCATTAGTATGGATGAATTACTCGAAGAAGCAAAAGTTAGGGCTAAAGATGAAATTATTAAAAGAAATGTGGCTACCGATGAAGCTGAAATCGAAGAAATAGCCAATAAAATAGCAGTAGGTGCAGTCAGATACAACATCGTTAGAATTTCACCTGAAAAACCTATGATATTCAGATGGGACGAAGCTCTTGACTTTGAAAAAGTAGGTTGTCCAGTAATCCAGTATGCTCACGCTAGATGCTGTAGAATACTTGAAAACGTTTCAGAAATGGGTAATTCAGATACATTAAATAATTTAAATAATTTAGATGCTGAATTCAACTACGAAATGAACGATAGTGAAAAAGTTCTCGTAAGAATGTTATCAAAACTTCCTGAAATCATTGAAAAATCTGCAGACGTTAGAAAACCTCAAATATTGGCTAATTACGTTCTTGACGTTGCGCAATCATTTAACAAATTCTATGGAAATTGTCCAATCCTGAAAGAATCAGACGATATTAAAATTCCAAGAATTAAAATTGTTAATGCGACCAAAACAGTTCTTGAAAATTCATTAGACCTCTTAGGTATTGAAGTTCCAGGTAAAATGTAATTTAAAACAGCGTTTGTTGAATTAAATTTGCAATATATGGAAAATGGTAAAAATAATAATAAATAGTAAAAAAATAATAATAAATAAGTTAAATTTTTAACTTTTTTAACTTTTTTAACTTTTTTCTAGTTCTTTAATATCTTTACAGATGCAAAATTCACATATCGATAACTCGTTATTTTGCGCTTCTTTTATAGGGCAGTAATAGACTCCGTTTTTAGATACTATTGATTTTTTACCTGGAAATCTAGTCGTTAATGCGTGAAGGGGTTTTTTAGCAAAGAAAACTAAATAAGGTATCACAATTCTAAATATCTTATAAGATTTATTTTCTTTAACTGATAGAACTTCTAATCTACTTAGTAATCTTTCCAAGTCTTCTTCTTGTATCTCAAAAGTCTCTAAATTATCTAAATTCACAGCTTTAATCTCTTTAATTATTTTTGGGAAGTAGGTAAAAAAATCATCGATATAACATTGCCTATACCCTTCAGGTAAATATTTTAATTCCTTTTCAAGCTCTATCTTCGCATTTATAAAGTCGTAAATACTTATTTCAAAACTTTTTTCTTTCAAATCCTCTAATAGCATTTTAATATCCAAAATTTCACCTTATTACCTTAGAAGAAACCTTCTACTAATTTTGAAATAATAGCGACTATAACACCGCCCGCTACCATTTTTAAACCTGCGATTATAAGATTTTCACGTGAAAGTCTACCTATATAAATTCCCAATACGAATAATATTATCAGTGTTAGGCCAATTGCCAAAAGTATCGCTTCAGCAGGTTTGACTATAAAGAACGGAATTACAGGAATTACAGAGCCTATTATCGTACTTATACCATCGTAAATACCACAATAAGCACTTTTTTCCACTTTAACTTTGTATTCACTCGTCTTTTTTAAGTAACCTTCTTCCATTAATAGATTTTTTTCCTTATAACTTCTTTCTTCTTCTATCATTGCCCTTTCTGCAGTTAAAGCACCCAATATGTTTGAAATACCGTTTGCAATACCCCCTCCAATACCCGCAGCTATTATAATTGAAGCAGAACCTGTGCTTGCACCGATTACTACGCCCAATGTGGATAATGAGCCATCTATAAGCCCTCTTACGACATATCTTTTATCAAATTCCTCGATAAATGTTTTTAAAAATATTTTGATTGATTCAAAATTAAATTTCATATTAAATCCGCTCAATTATACTTGTTAGTTTTAATTTATTTAGTTTTAATTTTTAATTTTTAATCCATATATTAATCATTAAGTGATAATTAATAATTAATAATTAGGGGTTAGACTTATTTTAATATATATTATTCTTTTTTCTGTTTTTTATTTTTTTTCACTAATTTTATTAAGTTTATTAAGTTTATTAGATGTATTAATTTCTTGAATTTTTTCTGCCATTTCAAGGTTTACAAAAAAATCGTCAATTATATTTTTTAAAGAACCTATGGAGTTAGTTTCAACAGAAAACACCAATTTCCCAGTATTTTGTAATCTATCCATATCTTTATTTTCAAATTCCTCAAAATTAGTTTTTATAATCAATCCTGCGTTAACATCGTCAACTTTTAAACTATCCACTATGATTTTTGAAGAATCAAAGCCCATTTTGTACGTTACATTCTGTATCATAAAATCATCCTAGTTATATATTATTTATATATTATTACTTTTTTCCACTTTTTCTATTTTTACGTTTAGCCCCCTATTTTTAAGTTCCTTAAGTACTTCTAACGGCACTTCAGGGCATTCTAATGAGGAAAGTGCCTCTTCTTTAGTCATTAAACCATAACGTATCATTGCAGAAACTCTATCGTATTCAAAACTAATATTGCGCCTTTTATAAAATTCTTGTAGTGCGTACCCCAATACTAAACAATTTGTAGTATATCCCCCCAAATCGGGTTTATTCCATGGTAAGTTGTCTAATATCTCGTATCTCTCTTTTTCAGATAATTTATAACCTACCAAGAGTCTTACTAAAGTTATGTCTTTTTTCATGTTTCTTAAGGCGGTAGTCCCGAAAGGCAGTTCATGACCTGTAACTATCGTAGTAATGTTTGTTTGTCTTGCAAAATGCCATAACTCGTGCATATTCATATCTGAACATATTCTACATGGGGATTCTCCCCGTTCTATCATTTTATTAAAAAATTTTGTATAATCTCTATTTAGCACTAGCCAATCAACTTTAAAGTATTTTGCAATGTTTTTGCAATTTTCCATAGCTTCATCGGCCATATATCCATTATCAACAGTTACACACAAGGGTTTTAATTTTAAATCATTTACTAATAAATATAGTGCCACTACACTATCTTTACCCCCTGAAAACCCTAAAATACAGTCATATTTATTGTTCTTTTGTTTTTGTACTCTCAAATGATTAAATAGCTCTTCACTCATTTTTTCAAAGTTTCGTGGAAACCTCAAGGCATTTATACACTCTATGCAAAATTTTTTTCCATTATATTCATACATAGGTCTTGTTTCGCTAGTGTGGATACATAGCTCGCATTCTGCATATTTGTTATATGGAATTGCCCCAAATTCCTCTAATTCTCTTGTTTTTTTGGCAAATTTTAATTCTGTAGATAATTTATATTTTTTGTCTATTTTATTCAATTTATCCTTTTTAATATTATCCTTGTTATTTTGTGTTGCATCATCCATATAAATCAGTTAATTTATTTTATTATTTATTGTTAATCAGTATTCTTGCCATACATTTCAATATGTTTTCTATTCTTTTAGTATTTTTACTATGCAATTATTATATAAATAATTAAACTAATTAATACAATTAGATGTAAAATACAAAGTATAAGATGTAAAATACTATATGAACTAATATAAAAATAAGTAAAATAAATAAGTAAAATAATAATACGTAGGACTTCATTTAAAAGGGATAATATGCAAAATTTTAACTATAATGCCGGAATAATATACCCCAATAAATTTAAAGGCGGTATAGCTTGCCTGGCTACACATATTTTGAACGAAAATCTAAGTAAATACAAAAATATCCACTCCGGAGTGTATTTCATAGAAAATTATGGCACGATAAAAAATTCCGATGCAATTATAATAACACTTCAATACGAAAATGATTATTTCAATGTCATCAAAATCGTCAACGAATTAAAAAAAACCAATCCAAATGCTAAATTTATAGCAGGAGGTCCTTGTGCAATTGCTAATCCTTTACCATTGATAAATTTCTTTGATTATTTTGTAATTGGAGAAATAGAAGGTAGCGATATAATGTATGACATCATAACTGGACAAGATGATGATTTAAGAGATAAATACTATTCAAAAGAACAAAAATCCGGTATATTAATTTCATCAGATATTTTAGATATTTTTGAAACGTCTGGACTTTCAAACTTAGAACTTTCAAATTACGACGAAGAAACACAGGCAGAAATTTATTATAATGAATTATTAAGCGTAATCGAGAAAATTAAGAAAGAAAATAGCATAAAAAGAATTTATCCCAAAAAATTGGGTTTGGAAGATTACCCGATAGAACAACTCACACATGAAGAAGGAGCGTACGGAAAAGCTTTTCTACTTGAAATAGGGCGGGGTTGCCCACGAAGATGTAAATTTTGCATGGCCAAATGTATTTACTATCCTCCAAGATATAGGAAACTTGAGGATTTAAAATATATTGTAGATGAGGGCTTAAAACACACTGATGCCGATAAAGTAGCACTTATAGCTCCTTCAGTGAGTGACTACAAACACGTTTTAGAATTATGTCAATATATAAAAGAAAAAGATGTTAAAATTTCGCCATCTTCCCTTAGAGCAGATACTCTTACCGAAGAATTACTTGAAATATTGGAATTAAAAAGCCTTACAATAGCCCCTGAAGCTGGAAGCCAACGTATGAGGGATAATATTTACAAAGATGTTTCAAAAGAAAATATATTAAATGCAGTAGATATTTCAAAAGAATTTGGCATAAATACTGTAAAATTATACTATATGGTTGGTTTTAAAGGCGAAAAATCTGAAGATATTAATGAAATAATTTCATTAACAAAAGAAATTAAGGAAAAAGTCCGTAAAGTAGACGTAAGTATTAATCCGATGATACCTAAGCCGCATACCCCATTTGAAAGTCATGCTTTTGATTTAAGTAGTAAAAAGAAAATAAAAACAATTGAAAAAGAACTCAAAAAGTATAAAGTCAGTGTCGACTACGAGAATTTTAATTCCATGATTGCACAAACAATTTTATGCAGGGGTGATTTTGAGATTTCTGAAGTCTTAAAATCTGTAAAAAACCCAAATGAACTCATAAAAGCTGTAGATAAGGACATTTATCTTTGTGAATATGATACTGAAGAAATACCTTGGAATTTTATTCAAATAAAATAGTTAAAAAAGTAAATAAGTTAAATTTTATAACTTATTTTCTATTTTATTATTATTATTATTATTATTATTAGTATTATTATTAGTATTATTAGTATTTTGATTTTTATCCTATTTTCTATTATTGTCCATATATTGCAAATTTAATAATGAATAATAATGCCAATATGTAAACTAAGGGGTGTACTTCCTTGTATCTTCCAGAAAATACTTTTAATATAGGGTATGATATGAAACCTAATGCAAGACCATTTGCAATACTGTATGTAAATGGAATACCTACTATTGTAATAAATGCAGGTAATGCTTCGGTTATATCATCTAAATCGATATTCTTGATTGCCAATATCATTAAAGAACCAACAAATATTAAAGCTGGTGCTGTAGCGTATCCAGGGATTGCAGAAACTACCGGGTAAAAGAATGTTGATAATAAGAACAACAAAGCTACAATTACTGCTGCAAATCCAGTTCTACCACCTACTCCAATACCAGAAGCTGCTTCAACGTATGAAGTAACGGTTGAAGTACCAAATATAGCACCTATTGAAGTACCCACTGAATCTGCCATTAAAGCTTTATCTACTCTTGGTAATTTACCTTCTTTATCCAAATAACCTGCTTGTGCACTCAAAGCATTTAAGGTACCAATTGTATCGAACAAATCTACAAATAAGAATGCAAAGATGATTGAAACAAAACCCATGTTTAATGCCCCTAAAACATCCATTTGTAAAAATGTAGGCATTACGTCTGGAGGCATTGAAACAATTCCTGCAGGGAATGGGGATACACCTAATATCATACCTAAAAATGCAGTTAATAGGATACCTACTAAAATAGCACCTTTTACTCTTTTTGCAGATAATACGCCAATTAATAATAAACCAAATAATGCTAAAATAACAGCCGGGCTTCTAACGTCACCTAAACCTATCAAAGTAGCAGGCATATCTACTATTATACCAGCACTAATCAAACCAATGATTGTAATAAAAAGACCGATACCTACAGCAGTACCATACTTTAAAGATTTTGGTATGGCATTAAAAATCCATGACCTAACTTTTGCTAACGTAAGAAGAATAAAAACAATACCAGAAATAAAAACAGCACCTAATGCAACTTTCCAATCTACACCCATTCCCATACATACAGAATAGGTAAAATAAGCGTTAAGACCCATACCTGGAGCTAAAGCAAACGGATATTTTGCATAAACACCCATAACAAATGTTGAAATTGCTGCTGCGACACATGTAGCAACCAATACCGCACCGTAATCCATACCAGTTAAACTTAACATTCCAGGATTAACTGCTATAATATAACCCATTGTCATAAATGTTGTTATACCGGCCATGGTTTCAGTTTTATAGTTTGTACCGTACTTTTCAAATTCAAAATAATTCGCAATGCTTTTTAACATATGTTATTTCCTCCTTTAGATATTTTTTGTTCAATGTAAATACATATTAAAGTTTATAAGTAATATAATATAAATATTACGAAGATTAATTTAAATATATTATTTTATTAATTTTAATAAATCATATATAAACTAGTGATAAAAAGCTAAAAAAATAAATAATAAATAATAAATAATAAAGATTTAAAAGATTTAAAAAATAAATTTTACAATTATAAATTAATGTATACAGGGTATTAATTTATTCCTTAATACTACCATTTATAGCAATAACTATTTTATTTATTTCAACGTCTAGACCTTCTAAAGCATTTTTAACAAGTGAATACATCGAGCTACAACAAGGTACCTCCATAATAGCCACGGTCACTTTTTTAATATTGTTTTTTTCTACCATTGCCCTTATTTTTCGTTCATAATCACTTATTTCGTCCAATTTAGGACATCCTATAGCCAATATCTTCCCATCTAATAATTTATTGTGGAAATCGGCATATGTAAACGGTACACAATCGGCTGCTACCAAAAGATGTGCATCTTTTAAATATGGTGCATTTTCTGACAATAAGTGTAATTGAACCGGCCAATTTGCTAATTTTGGCTCTATATTACATTCACAAGTGTTTCCTGATTCTTTATTATCTGTACTCGTTATTCTGTGACTTAAAGTTTCTGCTCTTTTTGTTCTGTCTAAGCTCATAGGTGCGGAACTTGGGCAAGAACAGCCTTTTCCATGACTGTGACCTTCTGAAGTTGCATGCTCGCAAGCACTTTTTCCATCATCGCATATTATGGTTAAAGCATCTACCGGACATACGTCTAAACAGTTTCCTAAACCATCGCAATTGACTTTTTTATCCGGATCTACTTTTACTTTCCCCGTTTCCTCGTCTGGTACCAATATGCTTTCTTCACAAATATTTACGCACAATCCACATTCTTTATATCCTAAGCATTTATCCTGATTCACTATTATTTCAATCAAGGTATCACCTCAGAATTAATTTTATTAGATTATTAATTCATATATATTAATATTAAAATAGAGGTTTAATACAATTTTGGTTATTAAAATAATGTATTATAAAAATGGTATATTAGGATATTAAAATAGCTAAAAAATAAAATAAAAAATAAAAAATAAAGATTAATAAAGTAATTTAAAATAAGTTAAAATACTTTAATTTTTAGAATCTAATTTTAAATCTTGCATATAATTATAGAATGAATACTCTGGCGATACTAAATACCAAGCTTTTTCGCTATCTTCGTTATACAATATTGCCATAAATTCTAAGGTTTCGTTATCAATACTATGTCTAAACATTATGAAAGGTTTCTTTTCTTCTTGTATAATAAGTCTAAAATCTTTTAAAAGTCCGTATAATTTACTAAAATATGATGTTTCTTCACAATTTTCACATAATTTAGCATAACTATTATTTGAAAGATATACTGGTAATATGACGCCCCTTCTTTTTGCATATTTTGAGACATCTACAATTCCTTTGGATAACATTTGATTTCTCAAAGCAGTTTCCTCATCTAAATCCCCGACAGTATATTCGGAATTAGATACGTCTAAATCACTTTTGACGCTAATCTTATCTTTTTTGATACTTTTACTCATATTCCCCCCAGAATATTGGTTCAATAAAACTGAACAAAGTATATTTAACATAATTTTACAAAATCAAAACTTTAGTTAACTTTAGTTAAATTTAATTAAGTATTCCGAATTAATAGTATTTACTTGATTAATTGATTAATTGATTAACTAATTAATTGTTTGATTATTTGCAAATATAATTATAATGTATGAATATTTTTGAATTGTAAAACTAGTATATTTCTATATGGGTCTAATTATTTTTATTACTTGTCATTTTTTTAACAAATGGCATTAAAATTTTCAATACCTTAAATTTTCAATTGGTTCAAAGATAGATACATAAATGAAAAAAAATAAAATTATATATTGTAAGGAGGGGAAATAATGAATTTAAAGATTTATCATTTGATAGGATTATTGCTACTACTAGCAAGTTCGGGGATTGTTTTTGCTGAAAATTCAAATTACAACCTTGGAAATAAAGATTTGAATATGGTAAAAAAAGAACTAGGCGAATATTATACTTGGGGACCTGGAATGGGTCAAGGTCAATACTGTAATTGTTTAGAGTATGATTATTCCAATATGAATGAATTTTGCCCTTACGATGGAAATTTGTCACAATATGGCAATATGAAAATGATACGTCAGGAATTAGCAAAAGATGAAGTATACATAATAAGATTATCAGAAAACCCATCTACGGGCTATAAATGGTATTATTCAACAGATACGAATGAAGCAGGCTTTATAACTGATAAAGGCTATCATATGTATCAAAATTCTGAAGAAGGATTGATAGGTAGTGGAGGATATCACGAGTACTACATTAAAAGTCAGGTTCCTTCAGAACCTTATGCAATGTTCTACAAAGCTAGAATGGGTCAAGAAGGACTTGAAGAACCAGTTGAAATGATAGGATATCATTTTACCATTTTAGATGAAGGCATGCCTATTTTAAAAGAAATAGGGGTTTCAGAAATAATAAATCCAAGTTTTATGTCTAAAAGTGGCATGGGTTATAAATGGGTTGCGGAGATAGATGGGGACGCTGCCAATATAGAATACGTTGAATACGACGATAATCAAGGTTATAATTTAGGTCCTGTAAATACATGGTATATAAAAGGTGCTAAACCGGGTTTATCAAAAGTTAGATTCACATACTGGGATGAAAGCAATTCAAAGGCTTTAATGACTAGGGAATACATAGTTTCGGTAAATGAAACTGTAAATCGATACATACCGCAAGGATATACTCAATACGTTATGTTGAACGAAAATCCATCAACTGGATTTTTTTGGAAATATAACTACAATTATCAGAATTGTACTGGATTACAAAATTATTCACAATATCGGAAAGGCTTAATGATAGGCGAAAAAGGATTTATGCCATACAATAGAGACCCCATGATAGTAGGTCCAAGCCCAGGTATGGAAATTTGGGAATTAAGCGGTACTATGCCTTGTTACGTTGATGCACAGTTTAAATTATACGCTCCAAGTGGAGATGTTGTTCAATGTAATGATTATGGATGTGCGATAATTCCAGATTCCGAGTACATTGAGAAAATCGTTAAATTGGGCGATGTGGTAGAAGTATCACTCAATGAAAATCCTACAACCGGTTACGAATGGCAATATATTAAAGATAATAAACTAGAGTTGCTAAGTGAAGAATACATTCCAAATAAAAATATATTAGGAGTTGTAGGGCAGGGGGGAAGTCACGTCTGGAAATTTAAAGCGGTAAGAGAAGGAACTTCTTCACTCAAATTTATGAATGGTAGAACTTTTGAAAATACATCTGTTAGAAATATATTCTATGAAATAAAAATAATTGGGGAAAGTTATGACGTAGCACTTGAATCAGAGGGCTCAGATACGGTTAATATAATATTACCTAAAGATAAAACGTTTGATATAAAATTATACGATGGAGATAGAGATAAAACCTGGAAATTAAGCCCTTATTATACAGGTGTACGGGTAGTAGATGAAGACTATATACCTGATACGACGTCTGCAAATGGAATATTACCAATAGAAGATAAAGGATATAACACTTGGATTTTAAAAGCAACTAGGTCGGAAGATATACCTGTAATCTTTGAATATGTAAATGCCAGTGGTTATGTATTCAAAACTATGACTTATAATTTAACAATTATGCCAAGTTATACCACATCATACAAAGGAATTGAGTTAGGTCAAGATTTCATCTTGGAATTACCTGAAAATCCAACTACTGGTTATACTTGGTACTACTTTATCGATGATGAAAACGTCGTTAGGGTAAATGAAGAAAAATACGTTCCAAATGACATCCAACTCTTAGGTAGTGGCGGAACTAAATTCTGGGTATTTGAAGGAGTAGGAAAAGGCTCTACGACAATTAAATTTGAATATAAGAGAAGTTGGGAAGAAGAACCAATTTTAGAATATTTATTGACTGTTTACGTTAATTAAATTAAAAATAAAAAAATAATTAAAAATAAAGTAATAACCCAATGGTAAAATAAATATTAAATTAATATCTTTCTACTCTTTTTTCATTTTTAATTTAAAGATTATATCTTAATTTTATGTAAATTTTTATGTAAATTTATTATATACGATTTATATAGGGAATAGTAATAAAAAAATAATATATAGTAGGAAAAGATACTAGTTTAAAAACAGTACATTAATAAATTAAAAATAATCTAAAATAATCTAAAATAATCTAAAATAATCTAAAATAATATCATATTGTATATTATTATATATTTTATAATTATGGTGTAAATATGTTATATGTTATAGGAACAGGTCCAGGGAACAATCAATATATCACAAAAGAAGCTGATGAAGTATTAAAAAGTGTAGATTCGATAGTGTGCTATTTAGGCTATAAAGAATTTGTAGAATCTTATGGTAAACCCGTACACAGTACTGGTATGACCAAAGAAATCGATAGAGTTAAATTTGCATTGGAAAAATCCAAAAGTGAAAATGTAGCACTTGTTTCGAGTGGTGATGCTACCATCTATGGTATGGCATCATTAGCCTATGAATTAAACAGAGAATATGACTACGGTGTAGAAATTAAAACAGTTGCGGGGCTATCTTCCGCAAATATGTGTTCTTCAATTTTAGGAGCTCCTTTAAATCATGATTTTGTTACAATTAGCTTAAGCGATTTGTTAACTCCTTTTGAAATTATTATGAAAAGGATTCTTTGTGCTTTAGAGGGAGATTTTGTTATTTCATTATACAATCCACTTAGTACAAAGCGTAAAGACCCTTTTTTACAAACCATGGATTTTATAAAGTCATATTCTCAGGATAGGGACGTTAACTATATTATCGGCATTGTAAAAAATGCAGGTCGAGATACTGAAGAATTTAGAATAACTACCATTAACGAACTATTAGATAATTTAGAAGAGTATATGGAATATATAGATATGAAAACTACGCTTATTATAGGAAATACCAATACAAAAGTAATCGATGGAAAAATGATAACCCCTAGAGGTTACTTTAAGAAATATATTGACAATGAATAAGTAAATGACCCAATAATATAATATATAATATTTTATTATCATATTAACACTATTTTAACTTATTTTGGGAATTATTAGATTTTTTAAGTTAATTTTAGTAAATTAAAGATTATTTTAAAATAATACAAATATATAAATAATAAAAATATAGTAGATAATACTTTTAAAAAAATAGTATTATTAAATTATCAAATATAGTTCTAATAATAAACGATTTGTATGGTGAAAAAATGCACGGGGACATATATTTAATTGAATTGGAATCTATGAAAAATAGCCCGATACATAATATAGACCCGCGTGTAAAATTGATATCCATACTTTTTATAATACTTTGCAGTTCCTTATTCAATAATTTAACCATGATGACCTTTTTTGAGGTTTATTTAATCATGAGTCTTTTATTATCTAATTTATCCCTGAAAATGACGATTTTAAGAATATTAATGATATTACCATTTGGAATTTTTATAGTGTTATTTCAACCGTTTATCCGTGGTGAAACTGTCATATATTCATTATTCGGAATTCCGGTATTTTTAGAAGGGTTAAATTTTGGAATACTATTATTTGCTAAGTTTTTTGTTAGCATTACGTGTATTGTATTACTTTCATCAACCACACCTACATTTAAAGTAGTAGAAGCACTTAAGAAGCTTGGATTACCTGCTTTTATGTCCATGATACTTGGTTTGATGATTAGATATCTTTATTTAATTTTTGAAAATATGCAAAAATTACTCCTATCGCATAAATCTAGGTGTCAAAACCATAAAAAAGTAAGTTATAAACTACAAATAAAAAATATTGGAAATTTAATCGGTACATTATTTGTAAAATCCTATGAACAGGGTGAAAGAACTTATTTCGCGATGCTTTCTAGAGGATATTCTGAAAATTCCAATATTTGCGAGTTAAACTATAAAATAAGTATTTATGATATAATATATACCGTACCAATAATTTTAATACCAATTTTGGTATTATTTTATAATATAAATTTATTTTAAAAATATTGCATTTAAAAAAAGCAAAAATAAGAATTAAAATTTATTAAATTTTCCCTAAAATCTAATTAAAATTCTTTATTTATATCAAATTCTTGAATACCTCTGATATTCAATTCTAAGTCATCATTTCTCATGGTTACGTTACCATAGAATATGTATTCATTACCGATTGCTAAATTCAATGCTTCTATATTCTTTTCTTTTAACTCATCAATTGAAAGTCCAGTTAACTTTGAAATGTTTGCTTCATAAATTCTGCCGTTTATGGTTCCGGTTCCGTCATCTAAAACTACTGTGGCTGTTAAAACCTCATTAGGTGTAACTTCTCCGCAAGCTTCACAAATACCGATTCCTGAGTTACTGTCTACCATAGATAACCTTTTCTTACAGTTTGGACATAAATTTAATATTAAATCTTGTTTTCTGAAGTCCACAACGGTTGCCTGTAATTCGACTTTTGATTCTTCTTTGATATCTACGATGTGTGTCCTAATTGAAACTAAGTTTAAATCTTTTGGATTTATTTCAATATTTGTATATTTATTGGTATTTATGTCATAGTAACCGTTATTTTCCTTTATTTTTGCATGTAATATTTTTAAAGTGTCCCCTTCGGTTATTTCTAGGTTTGTATTATCGTCCCATAAAGTCATCCTAACAGTATTATCTCCGTCACTTAATTCAACGGATTTTACCATTCCTTTTGAACCGTCATACCTATTAAATTCTTTTGTAGGGTAAGATGAGTATACTTTAGCACCAAATGAAATATCATCTGCATCTAATTCGTTTTTATTAAATTTTTCAACTAAATCAGTTACTGAATTTAATTTAATCTCCACTTTGGATTTTTCTATCAATTCAATGGTTGATGCAAAAGTAAATGTTAAATCAACAACTTCTAAGTCAGTCATTCTGTTTATATATTTTTTAGTTTTACAGTTTGAAAGGCTAATTTCATCGCCTTCATCTAAATCATCTAATTTAGTTATATTGTTACCCCAGAATACTACTCTAACGCTACCGGTTCCATCGAAAACTTTGATTTCTTGGACTTTTGCAACTCTGTCCGGGAATTCAACTTCTCTTACGATGCTTTTGTTTAATATTTTACCCTTTACAGAAACTAGTTCTTTATCGTAATGTGGTAAATCTTCAATTGAGACGTAATTATCGACTTTTTTAGCTTGATTAGGGTCTGTTTTTTCAGTTACTTCAATTGTGTTAATTGAGATTTCCAATCCAGAATAGCCTTGCTTAACAAAACCATCAATCTTAACTTTATCTGCAGTGTTAATTTCCATTTTTGCTAATTCGTTCCATAATGTAGCTCTTATTGTCCCAGTTTCGTCTTCCAATATTAAAGATTTTAAACAACCAGTTGAACCGTCTTTTTTGTTAAATTCTTTTAATGGATATGCTAGTTTAATTGTTGCTTCAATGCTTGCAGGTAAATTTTCCACTAATTCTGAAATATTGTAATTTTCCTTTATTTTTGGATATTTTGATTCGTCGTATTCTTCCAATCTTTCAATGGATAATTCGGAACCACTGTTTAACTCCATTTTATTATTCCAATTTCTTGCAAAGGCATTTTCAATTTTTATAACATTTCCTTTTTTCAAATCTGCGACTAAATCTGCTTTATCATTCCACAAAGTTAATCTTATAGCCCCTGAATTATCAGCAATCCTTAAAGATGCTAATTTGCCGGTTGAACCGTCTTTTTTAGTAAATTCTTTGATACTTGAAATTTCGACTATTCTTCCGGTAACTTCTACATCCCTTTGACCTTCTAAAATATCAGAGATTGTATAATCGAAATCTTCGTCATCCTCGTAAGGAATTTCAATATTTAGCTCTTGAGCAACCAACATTAAAGCTCCTTTTTCATCAATTAAACCCGAAGCTTCATCTATTTTTTCAGATATTTTAGAATCCATTTCTTCTTGAGACATTTTTTGTAAAATATTATTTTTTAATTTGTCGATATTCATAAATTACACCAATTATTTTAAATTACTAATTTTAATCGTTAAATTTAGCCTTATTCCTATTGCCTATGTATTTGCTGATTTTATTTTTTATTCTTTTATTATTTTACTAATTTTTTAATTTAAAAATTTTGAATTATAATATACTCTAATACAATTTAATATAATACAGTACTCAAATTAGTAGACTTGTTAAATTTATAATTATTAAATATATTTATTACTTATTATATAGTTCTCAATTTTAAATATTTTTAATAGTGTTTGAAATATGTATCTAAAGTTTATGTATTTTTGTATTTAATTTAAGGTATTAACTTAAGATATGTAGCCACCCAAGTTAAGTATGTAACTTATATATACGATAAAATTGTAAGTAATACCTAATTTATTAAAGAATTTAGAATGCTTCTACAAAATATTATTTTGTTAAATATACTGTTCATTATCGAACATAATACATAGAATTATATAACACAATATAGAATATAATTAATATTGTGCTAATTATTTTCGTCATATAAATTAATTTGAATTTTAACTATCTATTATCTATATTTATTATCTCAATTATTATCTCAAATAATACTTAACCCCATGGTTATTTAGGAGTGTACAAAAATAGAACATATCCCAAAAATGGATAATAAACACTCAACTAAAAGGATTATGAGATTCAAATTTCACCAACGAGTAACTGAGGGATTTTATGAATGAAAATTTAACCAAAGTGCTAAATAATTTAAAAAAAGATAGTTGGTACTCTAAATTAAACTCAATAAACACGCTTGGAGGCTTAATCTTCCAAAATCATTATGATGCTAAAATATCATTATTAAGCTTGATTATGGAATTAACATCTTCAAAAGCTGTTGTTCAAACAAGAGCCCTATGGGCCATTAACAATATATTAAAACAATACCCTGAACTATCGTATTTAGCATTTCCATATATCTTAAAAATGGCAGATAGTAAAGTAGTTGCTACAAAAAACATTGCAAGAGATATGTTAACAAAACCTGGTATGAGATATACAAAAGATAGATACAATACAATATTATCGAAAGAATTGTATTCCTCTGATGTATTAGTTAGGATGAATGCAGTTACAAAAGTTTGGAAAATATTCCCTACGGACCCTAACTTATTATGTACACTTATCCCCTCACTGTTTAATGACAACATTTCATACTCAAGGGATGACAGATTTATGCAAGGTTTAGTATCTTTACTAGTATTGCAAAGTCAAAATAAAGAAGTTATCGACCAATTTTCCGATTATATCGGTATAATAAATTTATACAAAAACTTTATTAGGGAATTTAACAGAAACGAAGTAATTTATTTATTAAATAGTAACGACTCAAAAGATGTTGTAATAGGACTTACACTAATAAATGCAAATCCTGAAAAGGTCAATTCAGAGATAATTGATAAATTACTGGAATTATCAAGAAATAATAGATGCGAAATATTTTTAAAATATAAAGCAATTATGGCGTTATCAGTAATTGCAAATAAATGTAATCCAGTTCGCGAAAAAATAATAAATATACTTAAGAGATCATTGGTCGAAGAACCTAATGATTTATACACTTATTTAACACTCACATGTCTTAAATATCTTGGAGAAAAGATAGAGACTGAAAAATATATTAAAAGTCAAAATGAATTAGTTAGAGCAATTGCAGCTCAAACATCTACCGTGAATAACTTAAATTTATTAAACTTATATGACGAATCGAGTATAATCAACTGTATGTCAATAATGCATAGATTGACTAAAAAGGACGTACCTGAAGAAATACAGAAAAAATATATAAATCAACTTTACGACCCTTGGAGCTATATTAACGTTAAGAGAAAATATAGTTATATGAACCCAAAAGACGTAGAAAAAACACTTAATAAAAACCTTAACACCTGGAAAAGTGAAGATTGGGTTTCAAAAGTAATTACAATGATTGATTTAGGTTGTAAGTTACATAACGACCCCAAACAATATTCCGAAGAATCCATACAATTATTAAAGGATAGTATAAATGATAGCTTTGGTATTGTTAGAACAGAAGCTATTTGGGTACTTAGAGTTGCGTTAGAGTGTTTTGAAGACCCATTTGATATTTTGGAAGAGGTAAATGAATATATACAACCTGAAGTAGTGATTAACGATAATAATTTATTAGTTAGATTAAATTTCATATTATTATTGAAAAAATTCAATGAAATACTTTCGAAATATGAAGGTTGTGAGGATAGAAAAGAAGCTATTACTGCTATATTAATAGATAGAGCATTGAATGATGGTGCTTCAATCGTTTCTAAAACTTCAGAATATATTTTAAAGTACGAATATGGTATTGAAATAGATAAAGAAGGAATAGATATTGAATATATTATAAAATGTATGGAAACGTATCCTTACTCTACTACCCCATTAGTTAGATATTACTTAAAAAATAAAGTAAGTCATCAGGATAAGGAAAATGAAGCTGAAAATGAAGCTGAAACTGAAACTGATGGTAAAAATGATAGTAGTACGAGTGAAAGTAAAAACAGCGAAGAAATTGAATTAAACAATTATACTATCGAATTTTTACAAGAAATCTTTAAAAATAAAAAAGATTGTTTCGAAATAATAAATATATTCCATATTTTGGATTTATTGGATTTAGATGACGAAAAAACTTTAGAATATGCAAGAAATATGGTTGAATTATCTTCAAATAAATTCTTAGAAACTAAATCAAAAATTATTAAAAAATTATTGAATGATATAAATTGGACTACTCGTAAAAAAGGTTTACTCTACATATCTCAATTATTAAAAATAAATGACGATTATGGAAATTTATTCAACGATGAATTAGTTAATATCGCATTATTTGATGATATTGTTGAACTTAGAAGTAAAGCATCCAATTTATTAAATAAAACTGGTCATGGAAGTCCTAAAATTGATAAAAGATATGCAATAGCATACTTATTTAAATCTACGAGTATGATTATAAACGGTTTGAAATTTGAAAATATAAGAGCCGTAGAAGGACTTTATACCCTATACTTAAGATGTGACACCGTCAAAAACATGGAAGACATATTGATGATATTATCAAAATATAGGCACAGTACTAAGTGGTATGAAAGAGTATACGCGTATAAAATCATTGAAAAGCTCGTATCAGAATCTAAAATTGAAGAATACTACTACGAGATAATCTCTTGGTGTACTGAAGATATGGAAGACCCAGTCCCAGTGATTGCAAATACTTGTAAATCAATTTTGAGAATTGTGGACCATTTTGAATATTACGCTCAAGAAGATGAAGAAGATTCGTTTAAAGAAAGAATAAAAAGATTAGAATATTACCTAATGGATAGTGACTGGAACGTTAGGGTAGAAGCCCTTAATTCGTTGCGAGAATTTATATCTGAAGGTCATTATTCGTATATTGAAGACGTAATTGGTAGACTACAAGACCCACACTGGCGTGTTAAAACAACTGCTTTGGGCATACTTTCAGACTTAGATTACGAATTGGTTGTTATTGCACTTCCAGAAATCATTAATTTGTTGAATGACCAAAGTGAGACTGTTGTGTTAAAAACTTTGATAACTCTTAAAAAGTTAGCAAATAAAGAGCCTAGAATACTCCCTAAAATCATGAGCAGTGTAGAAGGTATCGAATCATATTCGACCTGGAGTATCAAAGAAGAAATTACCAAATTAAAAATAATGAATTACAACTATTTAAAAAGAAATTAGGTATTGAATAATTGCGTATTATTTATATATCTATTTCACATATCTATTTTTAAATTTATTATTAAAATTTATTATTAAAATTTATTATAACTTTATAATTAAATTACAGTATTTATGTTATTTTGGTGTTTAAATGGATAATAAAAATATTAAAAATGCTAAAGATATTAAAAAGGGTAAATCAAAAAAATTCATCGTTTTTGAAGGTATTGACGGTAGTGGAAAATCCACACAAGCCAAAATGCTTGCAGACCGAATAAACGCGATATTAGATTATGAACCCACAAACTCCGAAGTTGGAAAATTAATAAGAAAAGGTCTTTCAGAAGGTTGTTTTGAAAAAGAAACCCTTGCATTACTCTTTGCAGGTGATAGGGTCGAACACTGCAAGGAACTTGAAAAAAGACTTGAAAAAAATCACATTATATGCGATAGGTATGTTTATTCGTCTATGGTGTATCAAAATACACAGGGTATCGATATGAAATACATATGCGATATTAATAAGTATGCGAGAGTGCCTGATATCGTAGTATTGTTAGACTTAAACCCTGAATTATCAATGCTAAGGGTAAATGATAGAACGGGAAACAATGAGATATTTGAAAAAATAGAATTTCAAAAAATAATTCGTGAAAAGTATCTGGAGATATTTGAAAAAATAGAATTCGAAAATATGTTTAGACCACCTATTTATATAAAGATAGATGCAAATAAAGGCATTTTAAAACTACATGAAGAAATATTTAATTTAATTAAAGAACATATTTAATTTAAAATTATTTTAATTGATATAATTAATATAGTTAAAATAATTAATTTAATTAGTTTCTTCGTCTTTTTTTTCAATTTTTTCGATGTTTTCAGTTTTTTCAACTTCTTGATTTGCAGACGGTTCCACAATCAAAGAAACACCTTCTATTTTAGTCACAATTACTTTGATTCCTGCTTTTAATTCTGACCTATCCTGAGTTTTTGCCTGCCATTTTTCATTATTTACCATTACATAACCCGGCTTGTTTTCCTCAATATTTTCTACCAAATCGCCTTCTAACCCGATTAAACGTTCTGCACCTATTTTTATATTCATTCCAGATTTATAAACAAATCTGTACATTATATATATGGTCAATAAACCTGCCACGACTGCTAAAGGTAAAGCATAAGCTGGAGCGACTGCTAAAAGTAGCCCATATATAATTAAGGCAATTCCTGCTGCAGGGAAATATAATCCTGGCGTAAAAGCCTCCATTAATATGATTAATAAACCAATGAATATCAAAATATAACCCAAATCGCTTTGCATAAGATTCCTCTCTTAAATCTCTTTAATAATACTAATATGTCATTCCTAGTATTAATAAACTAGCAAAATAACACTAAAATTGTAATAAAATTGTAATAAAAATAGATTAAAATAGATTAAAATAAAAAGTAAATAATATTTATTCGTTATTTATTTTTTTAGAATATATAACGAGTTTACCTTCAAATTTGAATTTAGTAGATTTTGGGTTTAAATCAGTTCTAAGTGCTTTTTTATAGATTTTTGAACCGCCTGATACGTATTTTTGGTGTTGAGTATGTTCGGAATGTTTATTTACCAATCTAGAATTATCTTTGTTATTCCCATAAGATTTAAACTTAGGTCTTGAATATTTATTATCTTCCCTTAAATTAGTTTTATGAGCAGGCCTAGTTTTTCTAGCATTGTGTGTATTTGTTGGACTGTTCAATGTCTTTTTTCTTGAACTTACAATTGAAGGTTTAGAATTTGATTCTGATTTATTCTTTAAATTCTTCCTATTATTTTCTTCTTTATTATAATGGCGTTTTAAGGTGTTAGAACCACTAGATACTCTATTAATTACCCTATTATTTGTAACCTTATTATGGGGTCTATTATTTGTCCTACCTGTTCTACTATCCTCACTAGGAGAATTATTCTTTAAATTATCCCTAGCACCTTCAAATTTAGAGTTTGACCTTTCCCGAATATTTGATTCTTCTTTATTATACTTCTTATAACTATTGGAGTTATTTGAATAGTTTTTAGGTTCTTTATAGGTATTTTGCCTTTTAGCCCCGTTAAGTCTCTCATTGTCGGTTGAATCGATTTTATTATTATTATTATTATTATTATTATTATTATTATTGGTACTATAATTATTACTATTTCTACTATTTCTACTATTTCTATTATTAAATCTATTAGGAGTTATAGTATCGTTAGTCTTACTAGTTCTATTATTCCCATTATATCTTGGCTTATTATACCTATTCTCTGAATTATCGCCATTATCATCGTTATTGCCTTTATTATGGAAAACTCTTCTGTTGACTGTTTTAGGTCTTTCATCGTTATTTAAACTCTTAGAATTATTTTCGCCGTTAGAATTTAACACTTTGGAATATCTTTTAGAATTGTAATTTTTACTTTCTTTATGTTCCGTATGTTCCTTTTTTTCATTGTAATTTTTGCTATTTGGACGACTTTGGTACGATTTATTTACTTTTTTCGTATTATTCTCACTATATTCATTTACAGTTGTTTTTTTATACGTTTTTCTACCATTTGTGGCTTTAACAGGCGTTTTGCTTTCCACGTTTTTATCTTCATTAGGTTCCGCAGTTTTATAACTTTTATAACTTTTATAACCATTTTGATTATTGCTACCATTACTAGTTTTATGAGTGCCATGACTGTTGTGACCTCTAGGACTTCTATTGTCCCTAACCTGGTAGTTATTTTCGGTATTATTTGAATCTTTAGTATTTTTTGTATTTTTATAATTCCTATTATGTTTCATATTACCATTAGTCCCAGTATTATTAGAACTATGTCTATTACTAATTAAATTATTCTTGTTTTCCATTTCTTACACCATTAATTATTAAAAAATTTCATAACCTACAAATCTCTAACAAAGCTACTAGTCTTCATTTTGGCATGATTTAATCTATTCTCAACTTTAATATTGTGCAAAACACTTGAAATCTACAATATTATCGACAATAAAGATATATAAGTGGTTAAAAAGGTTATGTGCAGATTTTTATAATTATACATCAAATTATATAAAAGTTTCTACGATTCTAATTTAAATATTAAATTAGAATTTAAATTAGTATTTAAATTAGTATTTAAATTAACTATTTCAATTTAGTACACACAGATATATATTCCACAATATATTATCATTGTCTGTATGTTATAATAAATATATATAGGTAATTGAAAAGTGTAATTGTACTTAAAAAAGATTATTTTATAAATATATCAAACATAAAGTACCATATTGCATTATAAATTGCTAAATCATATAAATGAGAATATAGAATATTGTATGATGATATAAACTTTATAAGTTTAATTTAAATTAATTGTTTAATCTTATTAAGATTTGAATAATAGAAACTTAGAATTAAAATTAAAATTAAAATTGTGGTGTAATAATGAACAGTACACTTTCGGAAGATGTGAAAAACGTAGTTATAAAGTATTTACTTCAAAATGCTATAAAATACGACGGAAAACCTAATCCTAAATCAATAATGGGTAAAATGTTAGGTGAAAACCCAGATTTAAGAAAACTTGCAAAGGACATTAATCAAAACATTAGTGCAATTGCAAAAGAAGTTGAAGATATGGGTTTAGAAGCTCAGAAACAAAAACTTTCAGAAATTGCTCCAGAAATGATGGGCGAGAAAAAAGAAAGAAAAAAGAAAGAAATTGAGCTTAAAAACGTGGATACAAAAAAAGGCGTTGTAATGAGATTTGCACCAAATCCGTCAGGACCTCTTCATTTGGGTCACGCTCGTGCAAGTGTTTTGAATGATTTCTTTACTAAAAAATACGATGGAAAATTAATATTAAGATTAGAAGATACCGACGCTAAAAGAGTCCTTCCTGAAGCTTATGAAATGATACAGGAAGATTTAAAATGGTTAGGTGTTAAAGTTGATGAAGTTGTTATTCAATCTCAAAGACTTGAAACATACTACAAGTATGGTACTAAATTAATTGAAATGGGTCACGCTTATGTTTGTGATTGTGAAGCGGAAGAATTTAGAGAATTAAAAGCTGAAGGAGTAGCTTGTAAATGTAGAGACAATAGTTCGGAAAAGAACCTTGAACTATGGAACAAAATGCTTTCTGGAGAATTAGATAACGTTGCAGTTAGATTAAAAACAGATATTGCACATAAAAACCCTTCAGTACGTGATTTCCCAATATTCAGGATTGAACACACGTCACACCCTAAAAATGGAACAAAGTATGTTGTTTACCCACTTATGAACTTATCTGTTACCGTTGATGACCATTTAATGGGTCTTACACACGTTTTAAGAGGAAAAGACCACATTGTGAACACTGAAAAACAGAAATACATATTTGATTACATGGGCTGGGAGATTCCAGAGTACTTACACTACGGTATCTTAAAAATAGAAGGTCCTGTTTTAAGTACCTCTAAAATGCACGCTGGTATCTTAGAAGGTGAATACTCTGACTGGGATGACCCAAGATTAGGTACCCTTCGAGCAATGAGAAAAAGAGGTATAAAACCAGAAGCAATTTACAAAACAATGGTCGATATCGGAATTAAACAAGCTGATGTTAGATTTGCATGGGAAAACCTTTATGCAGTTAACAAAGATTTAATTGATGCAATTACAAAAAGATTCTTCTTTGTGGCTAATCCTAAAAAAGTTATTGTTACAGGTGCGGACAATAAAACTGTTGAGCTAAGGATGCATCCTGATAAAGATATGGGTATGAGAACGTTAACATTTGACGGGGAAATCTACCTATCTGGTACCGATAATGTTGAAGTAGGTAAAATGTATAGGCTTATGGAATTGTTTAACATAGTTATTGATGAAGTAAGCGAAAACGTTGTTTATGCGCACTTTGATAGTGAAGATTACAAGGTTGCAAAAGAGAATAGGGCAAACATTATTCATTGGGTACCTGTTAAAGATAGTGTTAAGGTTTCAGTTATCGATGGCGATGGTATTGAAACAGAAGGTTATGCAGAAAAAGACTTTGCAGTTGTAAAAGAAGATGAAAGCGTACAATTTGAAAGATACGGATTTGTTAGAATTGATAAAAACGAATTGGATTCAGATGTTAATAAAGTAACCTGCTATTTAACACATAACTAATACTTGATTAAAAATACATAATAAAATATCATTTATTCTATTTTTTATATTCTATTTTTTATATTCTATTTTTATAAAATTTATAAAATTTCCATAATAAGTTCAAAACTATTTTAAAAAAGCTCATTTAAAGATAATACACCGTATTTACTATGAAATACGGTCACAACATACACTGCAATTACTGTGAATTGCAGTATAATTAATCATTGATTTCATAGTATATAAAGATTAATATCAAAACATATCAAATTTAAATAAGGTACTCGAATATACGAGAGTTATAAAATTAATTATGAAATAATATACTAATAAAATAATAATGGTAATAATAAAAATACTGTAATGATAAGATAATAAAATAAAAACTAAAATAATTTAAAAAGAAAAAGGTTATTGAAATCCCATAAAGGGAAAACAATATTTTTCATGGCTTATGAAATATTAATTATTTTTAAAAAAAGCCTTCAATTCTTGGAATCAAACATCTTTAAGTACTAACTATTCAATTAGTTTCTTAATTCGATTTCAATTTGAACGGTTTCAGGAATTCTTACTTTCATGATGTGTTTCATGGTTCTTTCGTCAGCTTCGATGTCGATAACTCTTTTGTGAATTTTCATTGTCCATCTGTCGAATGATGATGAACCTTCACCGTCGGTTGACTTCCTTGTTGTAACTTTTAATGTTTTTGTTGGTAATGGAATTGGACCTGCTAAATCAACACCTGTTTTTTCAGCGATTGCTTTAATTTGGTCACATACACCGTCTAATTCTGTATGTTTTGTACTTGATAATTTTATTCTTGCTTTTTGCATAATTTAGCCTCATTTAAGGTATGTAATGAATTGTATAATAAATATAATAATTATAAGAATTATAATTAAAAAATTAAAAATTAAATAATTAGAATTAATCTAATTATTTGTTTTTAGCTACAACTTTAATAGCCATACCAGCTGCTACAGTCATACCCATATCTCTAATAGCGAATCTACCGAGTTGTGGAATTTCTTTAACGTTTTCAATAACCATTGGTTTTGTTGGTATTAATTTAACGATTGCAGCGTCACCAGCTTTTAAGAAGTCTGGGTTTTCTTCTAAAACTTCACCAGTTGCAGGGTTTAACTTTTTGCTTAACTCTGCAAAGGTACATGCAATCTGTGATGTGTGTGCGTGGAATACTGGTGTGTATCCTGCTGTGATAACTGAAGGGTGTTGTAAAACAACAATTTGAGCGTCAAATTCAGCTGCAACTGATGGTGCGTTGTCAACTGGACCTAAAACGTCTCCTCTTTTGATGTCTTTTTTACCTACACCTCTTACGTTGAAACCAATGTTGTCTCCTGGTTCTGCTGAAGGTAACTGTTCGTGGTGCATTTCCACTGTTTTAACTTCTCCTACTGAGCCTGAAGGTTCAAATACAACTTTGTCTCCTGGTCTGATGATACCTGTTTCAACTCTACCAACTGGAACTGTACCTACACCAGTGATTGAGTAAACATCTTGGATAGGTAATCTCAATGGTAAGTTTGTTGGTTTTTGAGGAGGTTGGAATGAGTCAATAACTTGAGCAATTGTAGGACCCTTGTACCATTTTGTGTTTTCTGATTTTTTGAATACGTTGTCACCGTGTAATGAAGCTACAGGGATGAAAGGTACGTTGTCAGGGTTGTAACCTAACATTTTTAATAACTCTTCGCTTAACATTTTCTTCATAGCGTTGTAGTCAGCTTCGTTGAAGTTAACTGTATCCATTTTGTTAATTGCAACAGCTAATTGGTTTACACCTAATGTTCTGATTAAGAAGATGTGTTCTCTTGTTTGTGGCTGAATACCGTTGTTGTGGTCATCTACGTTAACAACTAAAACAGCTGCGTCAGCTTGTGAAGCACCGGTAATCATGTTTTTAATGAAGTCTCTGTGGCCTGGGCAGTCTACGATTGTTACTTCGTATTTGTCGGTAGGGAATTTTTTGTGAGCGATGTCAATTGTAACACCTCTCTCTCTTTCTTCTTTTAAACCGTCCATAACGTAAGCAAATTCGAATCCAGCTTTACCTTTTTCTTCAGCTTCTCTTCTTAATCTTGTAATTACCTGAGGGTCGATAGCTCCACCGTCTAATAATAATCTTCCTACTGTGGTTGATTTACCAGCATCAACGTGTCCGATAAATGCAACGTTCAATATTGGTTTTTCTTTTGCCATATTGTCACCTGTATTTATTCTTGTTTTATTTGATTTTTGTAAGTATAATTTATCTTATCAAGAGATTTCTAAATAAGTATAATTTGTAATATGATAGTAAAAATGAGTATATATATTTTATGGTATATTGTTAAAATCTTTTGGATTTTTCAAAATTAATCATGATTAATCGTGTAAGATTTTTGTACCCTAATTATAATTTTACTCAATTTCACTATTTTTAAATAAGTACATATGAATTAATTGATATTATAAATCCATAATAATTATATTGCAAATTATTATAATCAATTATAAGTTCACTATATTAATTCATATGTAATTATCCTATTTTATAATTATTCTGGTTATTCTAATTATTTTAATTATTCTGTTTTTAAACCTTTTCTTGACCTGATTTGTTGAACAATCTTAGGTTGTATTTCTGCAGGTACCTTTTCGAATCCTGAGAATTCAACGGACCATAAACATCTACCTTGGGTAGCCCCTCTGATTGCACCAGCGAATCCGAACATTTCAGCAACAGGAACGCTACCTTTAATAATTGACATGTCACCTTCTTGTTCCATATCAACGATTTGGCCTCTTCTGTTGTTGATTTCTTTCATACCATCACCCATGTAATCTTGTGGTGTGTTGATATATACTTTTTGCATAGGTTCTAATAATACTGGTTTAGCTTGTGTAATAGCGTCTCTAACACCGAATCTTACCGCAGGAATAATTTGTGCTGGACCTCTGTGGATTGCATCTTCGTGGAAAGTTGCATCCATTAATTTAACTTTTACACCTTGAACTTTCTCAGCAGCTAAAGGACCGTTTCTTACAGCTTCTTTGAAACCTTCGATAATTAACTCTCTAGCTTCGTCTAACTGTACGATACCTCTAGTTAAGTTTGTGATTAAGTTACCGCCCATGATTGACATAACTTTTTTAGCTTCGTCTTTTGGTAAACCAGCTTCTACAAACTTACCTTCTGCTTCTGATGAGATTTTTCTCTTGAAGTCTTCATCTTTTAAGTCGCCTTTAACATATGCTTGGTATACACTGTCTTCTAAAGGTTCTACGATGAAGTACAATTTGTTGTGTTTGTTTGGTGATTTTCCTTCAATTTCAGGGCTTGTACCGTTGATTGTTTCTCTGTAAACAACGATTGGTTCACCAACATCAACTTCGATACCTGTATCTCTGCCGATTTTTGTGTTTGTGATAACTTCGATGTGGAGTTCACCCATACCGCTGATTAAGTGTTCACCGGTTTCCTCGTTGATTTCCACTCTAACTGTGTTATCTTCTCTTGCGATTTGTCTTAATACTTCGATTAATTTTGGCAAGTCTTTTGTGTTTTTAGCTTCGATAGCAACTGTAATAACAGGTTCACTTACGTGTGATAAACCTTCGAAAGCTTGTTCCATTTTGTTTGAGAATGCTGAAACAGTTTCCCCTGCTGTTGCTTCTTTTAAACCTGTAATAGCACAGATGTTACCTGCTGAAATACTTGGTACCTGAACTCTTTCTGCACCCATGAAAACTGAAACTTGTTGAGCTCTTGCTTTTTGTTCTGCACCAACTAAAAACAATTCGTCACCTTGTTTCATTCTTCCTGAGAACAATCTGCATGCTGAGATAGCTCCTGCGTGTTTATCAACGATAATTTTTGTGATAACACCTGCTAAAGGACCGTTAGGGTCACAGGTCATCATTGATTTACCAATTTCTGACTCAATGTCACCTTTCCAAATGTTTGGAATTCTGTACTTTTGAGCGTCAACTGGGTTTGGTAAGTGTTTGATAACCATATCTAAACATACTTCGTGTAAAGGTGCTTTGTCAGCTAATTCTTTTTGTCTTTCATCGTTACAGAAATCAATGATATCTTTGAATGAAATACCTGATTTTTGCATGTATGGTACTGAAATAGCCCAGTTGTTGTAAGCTGAACCAAATGCTACTTTACCACCCATAACGTCGCATAACCATTCTTTTTTGAACTCTTCAGGAGCCATCTTTTCGATTAAAACGTTAACTTCTGCGATGATTTTCATAAACCTTCCTTGTAATTCTTCAGGAGTTAATTTTAACTCGTTGATTAATCTGTCAACTTTGTTTATGAATAATACAGGTTTAACTTTTTCTTTTAAAGCTTGTCTTAAAACTGTTTCAGTTTGTGGCATTACACCTTCTACTGCACAGCATACAACGATAGCACCATCGATAGCTCTCATTGCTCTTGTAACGTCACCACCGAAGTCAACGTGACCTGGTGTGTCGATTAAGTTAATTAAGTGTTCTCCGGTTTCTGACTGGTGAACCATTGACACGTTAGCAGCGTAGATTGTAATACCTCTTGCTGCTTCTTCTTCATCAAAGTCTAAAGCAAGTTGGTCCCCTGCTAATTCTTTTGATATCATACCAGCACCTGCTAAGAGGTTGTCTGATAATGTTGTTTTACCGTGGTCGATGTGTGCACAGATACCGATGTTTCTGATTTTATCGTGGGTTTCCATTAAACTGGTAACCTTTTCTACCATTTTTGCTCTTCTTCCCATTATTTCACCGAATCGAATAATTGATTTTGAAGTTTGAAGAATTATATTTTATTATACTTTTATTATAAATTTAATTTTATAATACATTAGTTAATCTAAGTACAATAATTATTAATATAACCAGTTTAGAATTATTTATCAATTTTATTAATCATATATTAATTAAATGTTAATTAACAAATAATTCATACTTTAAGATTATTGATAAATTATTTAAGATTACAATTTCAACATTTACGAATAAATTGAAAAGAATTATTATAATCATAAATGATGTATCATTTAATACGACTATAATATAATTATTGCATAATTACAAAATTCTAAAGATAAAGAAATGGATATAACTCAATATCTCAATTATCTTGCTGATTGAGCAACTCTTTCTTTTTCTTCTTTTTTCTTTACAGCAAAGCTTTTTTGCATGTCTGCTTTTGAAGCTGAGATTATTTCATCAGCTAAACAGTTTGCAAGTGATTTTTTGTTTTTTCTTGCTGAATTTAAGGTACCTAATGAGATGTTTCTTATAGCAGTGTCTAATCTTCTTACAGGTGAAACGTCAACTGATTGTAAGAATGCGATACCACCGTATGAAATTCTTGTTGTTTCTTCTCTAGGTCCTGCGTTTTCTAAAGCATCAACTAAAACTTGAACAGGGTTTTCCTTTGTTCTTTTTGCGATGATTTCTAAGGCTTCTTCCATAACTGCTAAAGCTTCGTATTTTTTACCAGTATTTGTTTGTTCAGCCATTAATTTATTTAAAACTCTTTCTACAATGTTCATTTTTGATTTATCGAACATTTTCTTTGAGTATCTTCCTGCGGTGTGAGGTACTAAAACAGGTTCTAAGCTAATGTATGACCTTAAGCTTGGATCTTTAACTGTAACAGCTTCACAATCCCATTTATTGAACAATTTAATTTCCAAAATTTCACCGTCCATTGTTATTTTTGTGATTTGTGATTTTGTTTTCCGAATGTTTTTCCGAATTTATTGATAATTATAAATTATTAATCTTAAATTAAGTATTAAGTTAAAGAAATTTAAAATTAAAAGTATTACTAAGATTAAATAAGGTTAAATAAAATTAAAACTTATTTAATGAACTTATCTTTTAACTTTTTCTTGTTTACCTTTAACTAATTCTCTGATTGAGTTTTTACCAACCATTACAACTTTATATCTTACTCCAGGAATATCCCCTTTAGCTTGACCTGTTGGACCACCGATTCCTTCGATAACTACTTCGTCGTGCTCGTCGATGAAGTTGATAGCGTGGTTACCTGGTGCAAATGCGGTAATAACTTTTCCGTTTTTAATTAATTGAACTTTTACACATTTTCTGATAGCAGAGTTAGGTTGTTTTGCTTCGAGACCTACTTTCTCAACAACAATACCTCTTCCCATTGGAGCACCTTCTAATGGGTCAGCTTTTAATTTTAAGCCTAATTCTCTGTTAACGAATTTGTACTGGTGCCATTTGCTTTCTTTTCTTTTTAAGAATAATTTTCTACCTGCAAATTCTCCTCTTGGAGCTTTACTTCCTGCCATTTAATCACCTATGACTAGCATATTCATAATTTTCCAATCGATTATATTATTGCATTATAATTTATTAGATTATAATTTATTATATTATTAAATTAATTATTAATAGTATAATTATATAACAACTAAAAATTTTAATAAATAAATTCAATCGATTTTAAATTCTTAAATTATTCTGCATTTTGTGTTTCGGTAGCTTCAGGAGCTTTTACAGCTTCAGCTTCAGGTTTAACTTCAGGTTTAACCTCTTCAGCTTTTACTGGTGCTTCCTCTTTTTTAGCAACCTTTTTATTGTCTTTTCTCAATCCTGCGATAACTTTGATGTTTTTAACACCGGAAAGTCTACTAACCAAGTCAACTGCGGAATCAATTTTCTTTCCTTTGTCTCCGATAATAGCCCTTCTTAATTTAGGGTGGATTCTTAAGTATACTACTAAATCGTCACCGAATTTTTTAGTCCAAACATCTTCTAATTCCACAGGTGCGAATATGTTTCTAATAAATTGTTTTACATCGTCGGAATATTCAATTAAATCGATTTTTCTGCCAAATTTTTCGGTTGCGTTTCTTACGTTTTCTCCACCTTTTCCAATAGCAGCACCGATATCTCCTTCCTTGATAACGAATGTAATTTTTTCCTCATCAGCTACTGAATCAATGACATCTGCGCCAGTCATTTTTTCAAATAAACTGATTCTCATTATATCTTCTGTATTAAGTTTAATTCTCATAAAACATCACCTGAATTATTCTTTGTTTAAGTTTAAAATAGATGAGTTACCAGGTTCCATTACCACTAATGCGGATACAGGGAATGGTTTACCACAAATAGCTCCGAGTTCAAGTGATGTGGCATCGTGTACGAATAATTTAACGCCTGATAATTTAGTATAATATTCTAAATCTGCCATAACGTCTTTCGCACAATTACCTGCAACAATTAATAATTGCCCTTCACCGTGTTTTACGTTCTTAACAGCTTGTTTTGTACCTAATACTACCTTACCAGTATCTACAGCTACTCTGATTGCTCTGTTGATATCCATAATTTACCTCCTTCTCAGTTTTCTCCAGAGGGGTGTTTCTTTCCGATGCTATTCGCAATTTAGAAAAAAAGTCCTCCAATTAATAAATTACAAAGTTTTAATTTATTAATCGATTAATCATTTTGTTGTACAAAAATATATTTGTACGGTTTTGACTAATACGAAATATTTAATAGTAATACGTTATTTTTATACTTTTGCATAGTTCAAAATTTTTAAAATAACAAACTGTGAAATTACAAATAAATAAAACATACGAAATACATATTAAAAATGGATTAAAAAAATAATAAATAATAATATAGAATTATTTAAAATATATAATTATTTAATTAAATATTACCTTCTTCGTATTCTCTTTTAATTCCAACGTTTATACAGCCTGTACCAATAGAGATAGGTTTACCAACTATGATGTTTTCTACAACACCGTCTAACTCATCGGAGTAACCTCTCATTGATGCAGAGTATAAGTGTTTAACAGTTTCTTCGAATGCTGCTCTTGCAAGAACGGAGGCTTTTTCCCCACCGATACCATGTCTACCGATTGGTTTTACAACACCATCTGTGGTCATCAAGTCTGAAACCATCATCAAGTGCCTTGGGTCTACCGTCAAACCTTGGTTCGATAAAGTAGCAACCATTTCGTAAATAATTGCATTTCTTGCAGCTTCGACACCTAAAACATCTTGAATTTCTATGATGTTGTTGGTTGTTGTTTTTGAAGGGTCAACGCCTTCAATTTCGAATACTTCTTTTAAGTTGGAACCTTCACTGTACAAAATGTACTCTTCGGAACCATCTTCTTTTCTAATAATAACCCTGTTAATGTTAGATACACCTTTTAAGTGTATTGCTCTTACTTTAGGAAGTCTCTTTCTTAAAGCTTTTAATGTAGGGGTTTTAATCTTCAAATTTAAGACATAACCGTCATCTTCAATTTTCAATTTCATTTTTGATTTAATTGAATTGATAACATCTTCAACGGTTAACATTCTTTTTTCTAACTTTTCAGCGTTTAAGATTATAGAAATACATTCTTCTACAAGGTTAACGCTTATGTTGTCAGCTACTGACTCAACGGTTGTACTTTCGATATTCTTAGCAACTTGTTGAGCTTTTTCCCTGTCGTATTTGTATTCTTCTAAAAGATTAATTGTCATTGTAGGTGTAGAAGGCTCTTTTCTTGCGTCTACAATCTCAATCATCCTTGGCAAACCCAAAGTAACGTTTAACTCTGCTACCCCAGCGTAGTGGAACGTTCTCATTGTCATCTGCGTACCAGGTTCCCCGATTGATTGAGCTGCTACAACACCAACAGCTTCTCCAGGTTCTACTAATGTTCTTTCATATGCAATTTGTGTCTCTTTAATGATTTCTTCAATCATTTCTTCGCTTTCAATATTTTCTTTGAGTATCTTGTTCAATAAATTTTGTTTCAATAACGGAGGGAGTTTTAAATCCATTATTTTATACTCTAAGTCTGCACTTTCCATTTTTTTCACCCAGAATATGAATTTAAATTATAATCTAAATTATAATACGTATATTGTGATAACGTATATTATGATAATTTTAAAAATCTAATTAAATTTATATGATTATTTAATCAATTATTTAATCAAATTTTGATTTAACTTTGGTGAATATTTTATCTAAATCTACTCCCTTACCGTGGTCTGCCTTAGCAGGGTCTACTAAATCCTCACCATATTCAAATTGAACAACTAATCCTCTTGAATCTCTAACTGTTCCGTCGTATTCTGCTCTAATATCTTGTAAAGCATTTACAAGTCTTCTTTGCATGTAACCAGATTGTGCAGTCCTTACCGCCTGGTCCACTAAACCTTCTCTACCACCCATAGCGTGGAAGAAGTATTCTGAAGGTGATAAACCTTTTTTATAACAGCTTCTTACGAAACCGTGTGATTTTGCGTCGAGACTCTTTTTCCCGAAGTGTGGTAACGTTCTATCTCTGTAACCTCTGAATACTCTACCACCCCTAACGGATTGCTGACCAACACTCGCTGCCATCATTGTAATGTTCAATAATGAACCTCTCGCACCAGTCCTTGCCATTAAAGCCGCGTGGTTATCTTTACTTAAGTATCTTTCAGCTACAGCACCAGTATCGTCCCTTGCTCTACCCAATATTTGCATAATGTAGGCTTCTCTTGATTCTTCGATACCCCTACCAGGTAATGGGTCTAAAGTACCATTTTCGTATTTTTCAACAACTGCGTCAACAGCATTTTCAGCATTGTTTAATATGTTTTGAATTTCTTCAATTGCTTCTACAGGGATATCTTCATCATCAATACCTGTTGTGAAACCTTTTATCATCATTGCTTTGATAGACATTCTTGTTGCAGAATCTAAGAATTTTCTTGCAGCCTCTGAACCGAATTCCTTAACAATGGTGTTCAATACGATACCAGCCTCTGAACCGAAACCGTTTTTATCGATTACACCTTTTAAAAGCTTACCGTTTTTAATTAAAACGTAACCTTCGTGTTCACAGTTTTCCTTTTTACAGTCGTCACATTTTTTACAGGTTTTACTCTTGTATTCTAAGCTTAAACCTTCAGGTAATGCAGTACCAAACAAACTCCTACCGCTGTACAATTCTTCACCATTTTCAAGTACGTCAGGTTCTCCTAATTCAGATTTGAAACCTGCACTTCTCAAAAGCGATAAAGCTTGGTCTTTATTAAAGTTTGAACTTGTAAGAACGTAAGCACCTGAAATAAAGTCGTGAATAGCTCCAATGATTGGACCCCCGAATCTTGGTGAAACGATGTGCTTTTCAACTAACATTAATGTTTCAGCTTCTGCTCTTGCTTCCTCGGATTGTGGAACGTGAACGTTCATCTCGTCACCATCGAAATCCGCGTTGTAAGGTGGACAAACACACAAGTTGTGTCTGAATGTCCTGTAAGGTAAAACTTTAACTTTGTGTGCCATGATAGACATTCTGTGCAATGAAGGCTGTCTGTTGTACAATACAACATCTCCATCCATTAAATGTCTCTCAACAGACATTCCTTCTTCAATATTTTCAGCCCAATGTTCTTTATTTTTATCGCTTACTCTTATTGAAAAGTTTTCCTGCTTTCCTTCTTTATTTTTAATGGTTTTAATAACGTAATTTACACCAGGGTGTATTTCTGAACCATTTTTAAGTAACTCTTTTATGTGGTCGATATTGTGCTCAGTTACTTTTTCAGGAACGGTTAATTCCTTTGCAATTAACTCTGGAATACCAACTTCGTTAATACTTAAACGTGGGTCTGGTGAAATAACAGTCCTTGCAGAGAAGTTAACCCTTTTACCTGCTAAGTTGTGTCTGAATCTACCTTCCTTACCTTTAAGCCTTTGTGCGAGTGTTCTTAAAGGTCTACCGCTTCTGTGTCTTGCAGGAGGAATTCCTGGAGCTTCGTTATCAAAGTACGTGTTTATGTGGTACTGTAATAAGTCCCATAAATCTTCAATAATTAAGTTAGGAGCACCACCGTTGATATTTTCCTCTAATCTTTGGTTAATTCTGATAATATCAACCAATTTGTGTGTCAAGTCGTCTTCACTTCTTTCCCCACTTTCGAGTGTGATTGAAGGCCTAACGGTCACAGGAGGAACCGGTAAAACGGTTAATATCATATATTCAGGTCTTGCAACTATGTGGTTGATACCTAAAAGCTTACAATCGTTATCAGGGATTTTTTCCAAGATTTCCCTAACTTCTGAAGAGGTTAATTGCCTAGATGTCTTACCATCGATTTGGTGGTATGTTGAAGGTTTATCATATTTAATATCGTACTTAACTTCACCACATTCAGGACAAATACTACCTTTTGCAGCTTCTTTTAAGATTTCATCACATAATATCCACATGTCGCCCCCTTCTTCGAGTAATCTTTCCATTTTTTCCATGTACTCTGCTTTTCTGGACTCTGATAATGTTACCTTACCACAGTGTGGACATGTTGCTTTTAAGATTTTGTAGATATCTTTTGCAAAGCCGATGTGTACAACCGGTTTTGACAATTCAATGTGACCAAAGTGACCAGGACAGGTACCTACCCTACCACCGCAACTTTTACACACTAAACCAGGGTCAATGACACCTAATCTCGTATCCATCAATCCACCGTCGATTGGGTAACCATCGTCGTCGTATGTGTCTGCTGTAACTATTTTAGCTACGGACATTATCCTTGTTTGTTCAGGAGACAATAAACCAAAGGTAATGTTTCCAATTTCTTTTGGAACGTCGAACCCATTCATAAATTTTCACCTATGAGGTAAATTTTTTAGTTATTTCAATTTATTTCGTTATCTTGATTATCTTGATTAATTTCAACGATTTAATTTAAATTTTAGTTATTTTAGACTATTTAAATTAAATAACGTGTTTTCCAATAACAATACTAGTAAATTAAATATAGGTAAATAAAATAAATAAAAAATATAATTAAATAATTAAATAATTAAATTAATTACATTTTATTTCTTTTAACTTATGCCCTATCCTTTAATCTTAGTTTAGGGTCTATACCCATACTTTTAAGCTCATCAAGCAATAATTTGAAAGCGTATGCAATTTTAACTGATGGAATTTTCCTATTATCTTGTACGTCTTCAACTTCCCCACAGATTGGGCAGAATTTAATTCCTCTTTTGAAGTCGTAAATAGCGATTTCTCCACATTTTGCACATACATAATCTTCGTGAGGGTCAGACTCGTCCAAAAGTCTTTCTTTTAAGAGTAAAGCAGCACCGTGTGCAACCAAAACATCTCTTTCCATTTCCCCGAACCTAAGACCACCTTCTCTTGCCCTACCTTCGGTAGGTTGTCTTGTAAGAACTTGGATAGGTCCTCTACTTCTTGCGTGGATTTTACCTGCAACCAAGTGATGTAATTTCTGGTAGTATGCAACACCGACGAATACTTCACATTCAAGTTTTTTACCGGATTTACCTTCGTAAACAGTTTCTTTACCGTTGTGTTTGAATCCATGAGCTTCAAGAGCATCTCTTAAAGACCATTCTCCTTCACCACTAAAGATAGTACCGTCGATTCTTCTACAATCTAAAGAACCTACTTTACCACCAATCATTTCTAAAACCTGCCCAATAGTCATCCTTGATGGAACAGCGTGCGGGTTAATGATTAAATCAGGAATTACTCCATCTTCAGTAAATGGTAAATCTTCTTGAGGTACAACTAAACCAATAACCCCTTTCTGACCGTGTCTAGAAGCAAATTTATCCCCTAATTCTGGAATTCTGGAATCTCTTACTCTAACTTTTGATAAACGGTTACCTTCTTTTGTTTCACTTAAAATCACTAAGTCAACAGTACCTTCTTCACCGTGTCTGATAGTTACTGATGTGTCTCTTCTTTGTGATTTTTGTTGTAATGAAATCTCGTTTTCCTCTAAGAATCTTGGAGGTGAGGTTTTACCAATAATAACATCACCAGATGATACTTCAGACTCTAATTCGATTAAACCATCGTCTCCCAAGTTTCTGTAAGCACCTTCTGCCCTGTAACCCCTAACACCTTTTTCAGGCACTTCAAAGCGGTCTAATTGACCTCCAGGGTATCTCTTTTCAAAGCTTTCGTAGCTTCTAAAGAATGTACTTCTACCAAGACCTCTATCGATGGAAGCTTTGTTTATGATGAACGCATCCTCCATATTGTAACCTTCATAACTCATAACTGCTACAACGAAGTTTTGTCCTGCAGGTCTTTTATCAAAACCTAAGATTTCCTGGTGTTTCGTTCTTACCAAAGGTACTTGCGGGTAATGTAACAAGTGACCTCTTGTATCCATTCTCCATTTTATGTTTGCCATTGGGATACCTAATGACTGTTTACTCATCGCTGCCGCCATTGTAATCCTTGGAGCTGAGTTATGCTCAGGATATGGAGCCACACCTGCACCGATACCTAAAATTGAAATAGGATCGATTTCCATGTGTGTCGTGTTTTCGTTGATATCTTTTTCATATATTGCAATATATGCGTTTTCTTCTTCTTCTGCATCCAAATATTCTGCTAAACCTTTTTCAACTAAATCGCTAAATTTAAGTTCTCCTTCTTTTAACAATTCTAAATGGTCTTGAGTAATTTTAAGCTCACCGTTTTCAACTACTAACAAAGGTCTAACAGCTCTACCACCATCTGTAGAAATATGAACGTCGTTGCTTTCTTCGTTAAATGAAATGGATGTATACGGCGAAATTCTTGCATTTCGTCTTGATTCCCTTAAATTTCTAACGAGTTCTTCTGGATTTTCGACGGTGTCGATTAATTTTCCATTAACATATACATTCGTTTTGTTATCCAAGGTTTTCACCTTTAAAGTTCAAATTAACTTTTAATAATACATTAAATACATTATATTAAATTTAAATCATTTTAATAACTAATTGAGCTTATAATTTTAATTTGTAATTTTAATTTGTAAAATATAAACTGTAAATTGTAGTTAAAATAAATAAAGTAAATTTACTACCAAATTACAAGATATTTATCAAATTTTACCATATTCTCAATTAAATTATTTACTCTAATTCTTTTTCAATTTCTTTATCTTCTGAATTTTCTTCAGTAGTTGTATCTTCTGAATTTTCTTCGTATTCCACTTCTTTTTCAGTTTCAACAATTTCTTCAGATGTTACATCTACTTCTGAATTTTCTTCTACGTCTGATTCTTCGATTTCTTTAATTTCTTCAGTTTCCTGTGTTTCAGATACTTCCGCCAATTCTACTCTTAATTCATTTTCAATTTCAGAATCGAGTGAATCAATAAGTTCAACTTCCTCAGCAATAGGAATTATCTCTCTAGAAATACCCATACTACTTAATAAATCAATTATAGAGTCGTCAGTTTCGTCTGTTGTAACTTTACACATTACCGCTAAGTTTTTAACCAAACCACAGTTAGGACCTTCCGGTGTTTCTGAAGGGCAAATTTTACCCCATTGCGTAGCGTGCAAGTCCCTTGCCTCGAAGTGAGGTTGTGAACGGGATAATGGTGACACAACTCTTCTTAATTGAGATGTTGTAGCTAAATAACTAGTTCTATCTAAAAGTTGGCTTACACCAGTTCTTCCACCGACCCAGTTTCCTGTAGCCATTGCGTGTCTCATTCTTTCAGTTAAAACGTCACTTCTTACTGCTGCTTGAATTGAAGGTTCTTTGTTCCTTATTGACTGTCTTTCGAGTTGGTATTTAATATCTTTAACTAACTGGTTGAATGAATTTCTGAATAAATCTTCCATCAAATCTCCAGCTAATTTTAATCTTTTGTTGGAATAGTGGTCCTTATCATCTTCAACCCTTAAACCCAAGTATAACTCGATTGAGTTTTTAGCCATTCTACCCAAGTATTTAGCTTTTGTTCTCATATCTGCAGGTTCTACACCTAAGTGAGGTAATAAGTAACTGCATAAGATTGTTTCAGCTCTTTTTAACTTGTATTCTCTTGGTTGACCTGGTGCAACTCTTTTTCCGATGTGTTCAAGTGCATCTTCTCTTGTATTTATGCTGTGCTCTTCCCTTACTTCTTGTAAGTTTGCAACTAATTGCATAATTACGGATGGCTCGTCAGAAATTAATTCTATGATATCTCTATCGGATTGAGCACCTAAAGCTCTCATTAATATAACTAATGGAATGTTACTTGGCATACCTGGGAAAGAAACATTTAATAAACCATCTGGGTTTCTTTCTACTGCACATAATGCCCTAAATCCGTGTCTTGTAGAAAATACTTTTGCTACATCGACCATTTTATTGTTTTTCTCTACTTTTTCACATAAAATCCTATTAGGGATTAAATCTTCTTGAGCTACTACCGCTTTTTCAGAGCCGTTAACAATAAAATATCCCAATGGGTCTTCAGGGTCTTCACCAAACTCAATTAATTCTTCTGGCGATTTTCCTTTTAAGTGGCATATATCGGAACCCAAAATAACAGGTAATTCGCCCATATAAACGCTTAAAGGAGATAATTTTTTCTCTTCTTCGCCTTCTCCAACATATGGTACAATTTCCAAATACATTGGTGCAGAATATGCTAAATTTCTAATTCTAGCTTCCATAGGGGTTATTGGCTTTACTGAACCGTCAGCTTCTTTATTAACTGGTTTAGATACAGTAACTTGTCCAAACTCAACCCTATATCCGGATTTAATTTCAGTAGTTACTCCACCAACTTCGGAAATAATCTTTTGAACTTTGTTTTCGACAAAGCTGTTAAATGAGTCGATGTGGTGTTTAACTAAATTATTTTCTTCAAAAAATGCATCAACGATAACTCGGGACTTCATATATCTCCCTCATTTTTGTTTAATATAACAATTAATAATGGCTAAGATTTAATATGCTATTTATCTGTAATTTATCTTTAATGAATGGCATAAATTTAATATGTCAATATACCTAAATAAAAATTAAATAGATAATGGGTAGCTAAAATTCAATAATATAGCAAATTAACCTAATATTTTATTTTTTATTATTATTCTTAATACTTTTAGTATTTTTAGTATTTTTATTTCGCATATATTAAATTTTAAATTCGTAATTATCGCTACGAGAACGTTTAAAGCGTAACATAAAGTTTGCAGATTTGCAATATATATAATGATTGACTTGTGCTAAAAAATTTTTACTTATCGTAGTGACCTATCGGTTACTTAGTAAGCTGTAAATTATAATGTATTATAAATTACTTAAAATTTAATTACGTAATTTTAAATTATCATCAATTTTATCATAAATTAGATATTTGTAGGTACTACTAATCTAAAGTATACAGTTTCGCCAGCAGTTTCACTTGGACGAGTAATTTTAACCACGTCACCTTCTTTTGCACCTATTTCAATGACTACAGGGTCAATATCGAGCAACTTAGGCAATTGTTGAATTTTTATATTATACTGCTTAAGTAAAAGTGGTATCTCTTCTTTTTCGATAAGTTCATGCTTTGGAACCATGTTATGAGACAATAGCTTCACAATTTGGCCTCCTTTAGTTTAAAATAAATATAAAATAACAATCAGAAGTTAATGTAATTACGATTAATTGCTTAATTTTATTTGTACAATACCATGTTATATTTTACATAATAATTATTAACACGTTTGATTAGTAAATTTTACAGCCAGTATTCAATTTATTGAAGTAATTTTATTCAATGAATCTGCTAAATAATAAAATTTTTTATAGATTATACAAATTATTATACAAATTTATCGTGAAATAATAGTATCATAAAAAGTAGGGATATCTAGTATATATTACTTTCTATCATTTTGAAAATACATAATTAAAGTATTTAAAATACATTAAAATACATTAAAACTATATTCTGAGAATATATATTAAAGTATATGAAAATCATAACAAAAATAATATAAATATGGACTAGATATATTACAAGATTAAACTTATTTACGATTACAAAACTTTAAAAAACAATAAAAACTACGATTAACTTAATAATTTGTAATACGATAGAACTTCGAGAGGGTTCGTATGAAAACAATAAAACAGATAAACGAAAAAATCAAAAATGGTGACGCAGTAATCGTAACTGCGGAAGAAATGATATCCATTGTGGAAGAAGAAGGTGCAGAAAAAGCATCTGAAATAGTAGATGTAGTAACTACAGGTACTTTTGGAGCAATGTGTTCTAGCGGAGTATTTTTAAACTTTGGACATTCCGACCCTCCAATTAAAATGATGAAGACTTATTTGAACGGTGTAGAAGCATATTCCGGTGTCGCTGCTGTTGACGCTTACTTGGGCGCTACACAAGCTAATTCAGATGATGATATTAGCATCGATTACGGGGGAGCTCACGTTATAGAAGACCTTGTAGCAGGTAAAGAAATAGAATTGGAAGCTGAAGGATATACAACGGATTGTTACCCGAGAAAAAGAGTCTCCACAATTATAACAATTGATGATTTAAACCAAGCAATGTTATTTAACCCTAGAAACTGTTATCAATCATACAACTCTGCTACAAATAGTAGAGATGAAAAATTATACACTTACATGGGTAAATTATTGCCAGAATTTGGAAACTTAAATTATTCGGGTGCCGGACAACTTAACCCTATGCAAAATGATTTCAATACTACAACAAAAACGTACAACACTTTTGGAGTAGGTACTAAAATCTTTGCAGGTGGTGCACAAGGATACATTGCAGGAGAAGGTACTCAACACAGTCCAGCAAGTGGCTTTGGTACATTAGCTATTCAAGGTAACTTAAAAGAAATGGATACTAAATTTATTAGAGGAGCTACGATACCTAAATACGGTTCAACTTTGTTTATGGGTATTGGTATACCTATCCCAGTGTTAAATTCAGAGATTGCTCAAACGTGTGCAATAAGAGACGAAGATATTAAAGTGCCTATTCTTGACTATGGTATACAAAGAAGAGATAAGCCAACATTGGGCGTTACAAACTACAAAGATTTAAGAACTGGTAAATTATCTATGGAATTAGATATAAACGGTGAAAAAGTAGACAAATGTATTAGAACTACATCAGTTTCAAGTTATAAGACATCCCGTGAGATTGCAGGCGAATTAAAAGATTGGATTGTTAATAAGGAATTCTTCTTAACTGAAAGAGTTGCAGAGCTTAACACCTGCGCTCCAAAATCTATGAAAGCAGATGCAAAACTAGTTAGGGATATAATAAAAAGACCGCCAATAGTTGCAAAAGCTACTATTTCAGTTCCTGAAGCTTCAAAAATATTAATTGAGAAAAACATAAATCATTTACCAATAGTTGATGAAAATAATTGTATAATGGGAATTATAACATCGTGGGATATTGCAAAAGCTATGGCTCAAAGTAAAACTACAATTTCAGATATTATGACCAAATATGTAGTATGGGCTTCACCTGATGAACCTATAGAGATGGTTGCTAAGAAAATGAGTGCAAATAACATTTCAGGATTACCTATTGTAGATAACAACAAAAAAGTACTTGGCGTTATATCAGCAGAGGATATTTCAAAGTTAATTGGCCATTATATCTAAAATTAGATTATATTATATGATATTATATGATATTATACGATATTATCAAATATTATATAATTATCCATATGATAAATTGAAGAATTGATTCAAAATTAATTAAATTACTAATGATTAAATTAAAATATATTGTATCAATAATGTGAATTAAATCATCGAAAGGTTTATAGGTGACTAATTTGAAAAAAAGAATATTTTATTGGATATCTGGAAGAAATGTAAAAAAACCTGTAGTTTCAGATATAATAAAAACTTATGATGTGGACGTTACCATATTAAAGGCTAAAATGGAACCAAGTGAAGGTTTTTTGACTTTAGAATTAAATGGAAATGAAGATAGTTTAGTAAATTCAGTGGAATACTTAAAAGAATACGGGGAAGTAGAAGATATTTCTCAACCTATTCAAAAAAAGGAAGAAAAATGTATCGATTGTGGCGCTTGTATTGTACATTGCCCAGTTGGAGCTATCAAGTTTGAAGAAGACTTTTCAGTTACATTCGACATTGACGAGTGTATTGGCTGTAAAACATGCGCTAAAATATGCCCTACCAAGGCAATCATCGTCTACGACTTGTAATTAAGAATAACATACATGAAGTATTATGAAGTATTATGCAATATAATATTTTATACTACCAAAATCTTTAAATTTAATTACATACATTTCTATTTTTTAATATATTAATTGTAAATCTTAATTATGATAACTTAAGTATTAAGTCATTATTTTGGTGATATTATGGTACTAAATTTAAAAGTAAAATTTTTTGCAAGTTGTAAGGAAAAATTTGGTAATGAAGTAGATTTAAAAATTGAAAAATCCAAATTAACAGTTGAAGAATTAATATCTGAATTAGAAGAAAATAAAATCGATATTAAAAATGATTTTGAAAATGGAAACATTATTATCTCCTATGACTTTGAAATAATGAGTAATGAAGATATTATTGAAAAAGATGGAGAATTAGGCATATACCCGCCAGTATCTGGCGGTTAAATTAGTTAAAATAAATACGGTGAAATTATGACTGCAATTTCCAAATCCAAATGTGGAAAATGTGGAAACGCATTTAATGATGATGAATTATACTTTCAAAAGCATTCTGGTACTAAATTTTGTAAAGAATGTTTTATAAAAGACACAAAAAGAAAAGTAAGAAAAAATCTTGGTAAAAATATTCTTAAAAACCATATAACCATTGGTGTAGGTATTAGCGGTGGTAAAGATAGTTTAGTTATGGCACATATACTAAATGAATTCTTTAATCAAATCCCTAACTCAAAAATCGTTGGCATCATGGTTAATGAAGGTATCGAAGGATTTAGAAATGATGGAATTGAAAAAGGAATAAAATTTTGTGAAGAATATGGTATTGAATATCATATCGTCACTTTTTCGGAGTATATTGATTCAGACCTTGATAGTATTGTAGCTATTGCGAAAGAAAAAAATATGACTATGAATCCGTGTTCTTTTTGCGGTGTGATTAGACGTAAAATCTTGAATAGGGTTGCAATTGAAAAAGGTTGCGATTATTTAGCTATAGGACATAATTTAGATGATATTTCCCAAGCGGTGATGATGAATTACATCGAAGGAGATATTAAAAAACTTGCAATATTGGGTAAATCATCCCAAAGCGATAAGTTTGTTAAAAGAATAAAGCCACTTTCAAAGATTCCCGAGGAAGAAGTTAAATTATTTGCAGATATTCTTGAAATGGATTACCATAAGGAACCTTGCCCTTATTCGTGCTTATCGTATCGTTCGGAAGTTTCCGATATCATAGATACATTAGAGGAAAAACACGCAGGAGCAATGTACTCTATAGTAGCCGGTTATGAAAGGCTTTTAGAGTATTTAGAAGTTCCAGAATCCGTTAGTATATGCGAAAAATGTGGTGAGCCATCTGCTTTAAAAATTTGTAAAGTATGTAGCTTTTTAAAAGATTTAGGTTTGGAAGAAAATTCTAAATTTTAAATAAACTATTTTTTATTTTTATTTTTATTTTATTATTGATTTATTATGTTATTTTAAAAAAGTAAAAAAGATATATTTAATTTAGTAATTAATTTGTCATTGATTGGATAGGTGCTGGTATTCTACCGCCTCTTTCGATGAATTCTTCTGAGGAAAATTCACTTACTGGCATAATTGGAGCTGTACCTAACAATCCCCCATATTCTACGTGGTCTCCAACATCTTTATTTGGAACTGGTATTAATCTAACCGCGGTTGTCTTTTTGTTAACCATACCAATTGCCATTTCATCTGCAATGATTCCTGAAATTGTGGAAGCGGGTGTTTTACCAGGTACTGCAATCATATCTAAACCTACTGAACATACACAAGTCATAGCTTCTAATTTTTCAATTTTAAGAGCCCCAACCTCTGCTGCTTCAATCATACCTGCATCTTCACTTACTGGGATGAATGCACCACTTAAACCACCCACGTTTCTTGATGCCATAGCTCCACCTTTCTTAACAGCGTCGTTTAATAAAGCGAGTGCTGCTGTTGTACCGTGTGTACCGCACCTTTCTAAACCCATAGCTTCCAAGATATTCGCGATACTATCTCCTATTGCTGGTGTTGGAGCTAATGATAAATCAACGATACCAAATTCAACATCTAAGTTTTTAGCAACTTCTCCACCAATTAACTCACCCATTCTTGTGATTTTAAATGCGGTCTTTTTGATTTGGTCACTTACAACGTCTATTTTTTCCCCAGGTAATTTTTCGAGTACTGCTCTAACTACACCTGGACCTGAAACTCCCACGTTTATAACTGAGTCTCCTTCTCCAACACCGTGGAAAGCCCCTGCCATGAACGGGTTATCTTCTGGTGCATTACAAAATACAACGATTTTAGCACAACCAATTGCGTCTTTTGTTATTAATGAGGTTTCTTTTATGATTTCCCCCATTTTTTTAACTGCGTACATGTTTATACCAGCTTTTGTGGTAGCAACGTTTACTGATGAACATACTCTATCTGTTTTTGTCATCAATTTAGGTATTGATTGAATTAATCGTTTTTCTTCAGGAGTTGCTTTCTTTTGAACTAATGCTGAGTAACCACCAATAAAATCTACACCTACGTCCTTTGCGATTTTATCGAGTGTAACACCTACTTCTACACATGCGTCAATAGCTTCTTCTTTGTTTAATCCTTTTAAGGTTGGTCCCATTATTAAACCAATAGGGGTTACGGATATCCTTTTGTTTACGATTGGAATTCCGTATTTATTAGCTACAGCGTCTGCTGTTTCTACGAGATTTCCACCCAATCCAGTCACTTTTTGGTAAATGTTATCCTTCAAGAGGTCCAAATCTTTATCTACACAGTCCTTTAAGTTAACTCCCAAGGTGGTTGTTCTTATGTCCAAATTTTCATATTCAATCATTTTTACGGTTTCTATAATCTCATCGGCAATATACATATAAACACCTTTAGCTTTTTATTTTTATTTTTAGTTATCTTTCTATTTTTTAAACTTTTTTTAAACTTGTTTTATTTACATCATAAAATAATCTAGTTTGAAAATGATATTTCATACATATGTGTGTTTTAAATTTAAAGTTAATGTTTTTTAGAAATAATTTGTATATAATTTTATGGGTAATATTAAAACAATTTAACCTATCGATTAATCCCTAAAATCTAGATTAGGAACCTAATAAATTAAAGAATAAAGAATTTATAAAAATATAATAAAAATATAATAAAATAAAAATAAAATAAAATATAATAATATTAAATATTATTCGAAGTCTTTTTTAATTAATGAGTGCATCACTGAATTTTGTCCTGCATATTTTGAACATTCTCTTTCTGAATAACCAACTTTTGAAGGAGTTAAAGTTTTGCTAAATATTAACTGCCCAATTCTTTGATTTTTGTACAAGATTACTGGTTTATCATAAGCTACGATTTCCAAAGTTATTTTACCATGGAAACCTGTATCAATCCAACCTGCGGTTTGGTGGGATTGTAAAAACACTCTTCCAAAACTACTTCTACCTTGATATTGTGCACATATGTCGTTTGGGAGCTTTATGTATTCATTTGTAGTACCTAAAAGACCACCACTAACGATTTTATCGATATTGTATTTTTCTTTAAGATACTCAATTGTAGGTTCATCAAGATGATAATTTAAAGGACATATCATTATTGAATCGTCGATACTAAACTTTATAGGTTTTAATTCTTCCTTAATATCATAAACAGGGCTTGAATACCTTATAAATTCACTTCCCAGTGTAACGTCATAAGAGCATGGACCCACGCATTTTTCATTGAATGGAGTTATTTCCAAATTTCCCGCATTTAGTTCATTTAATATATCAGTATCACTTAACATCATAATTTCACCAAATTCACTCGAATTTCAAAAAAAGAGATAAAATAAGTATTATTTTAAATTGGTTGTATAATTACATATTATCAAAATTTCTAAAATACTATTTACGTAATATAAGTTAGTCAACTATATCATTGTATCGATAAAGAATAAAATTGAATAATAAATCAGATAATAAAATTAATTATCTTCACTGCATTCTTTATCAAAATCGTCACATTCCCCCTCTAAATCACTCATGATAACATTTTTACCATTTTTACAAGGTATTACTCTTATTGTAGCATCTTCATATTCCGAATACAAATTTTTACCCATTGTTAACCTATCCAAAAATATGGCAATTGCTGCAACTTCAGAATGTGGCTGATTACCTACTGAAACGTTGTAATCTGCTAATTCATAAGCTTCACGAGGTACTTTTTCAGCACCGATGATTACCAAAAGATTTTTAGGTTCTTCTTTTTGATTTTCACATTTATTTGATTCAGTACCTTCTGTAGGATAAACCCTTCCTATAATTTCAGGCATTATTTCGTTGATATTTTCGCCGTACATAGTCAAATGTGCTACAACACCATTATTTTTTTTAAATTCTTTTACGTAAGATTTCCAAGAATCAGCTACTTTAAATTGAAAATCTCCGCCCCAGCTTTCTGTTATCCTATCTACGCTTCCATGTACGTGTTTATCGCCACTTGTAAATATTATATTACTTGCACCTAACGCTCTTGAAGTAAGTGCCACGTGTGTGGAAATCCTCTTATCTCGTTCGCCCCTGTGCCCTAATCTCATTACTTCTATCATAAAATCACCAACATATACGATATTTGTGTTTCGTCCTTTCGATTAAATTTTATAAAAATAAAAATATAATAATCTCTTAATGTAATTTAACATTATAATTTATATAAATAACGAATTATATATAAAATTAATTTTAAGAATCAAAAATAAACTTCAAAAAAACTAAAAAAAAGAAAAAGAATTATTTATTTATTAATTTTTATTTTATTGTATTTTAATTATAGTTTATTGTATTTTAATTATAGTTTATTATATTTTATTATATTTTATTACTATTTATTATTTTGAGTAATTACCGTAATCCACGCTAAATACTTTAAATCCAGGCTGTACACCATTTGCAGTTGGGTCTAATGACTCTTTTTCAAGTTTTATGGTGTCTAAACCTTCTCCATCGAAGAAGTGTAATTTTGAATATACGCTATCTTCTAAGTTTGCAGTAGCCATCCAAGAACTTGATGAGTAAACTGGATTATTTGAACCATCAGTACCAATTATTGAATTCTTATCAACTTTTATCAATAGACTTAGTTGACCATCAGGGTCTGCTAAAGAATTGTACATTTTAGATTTGCCATTTTCATTAACCATTAATTTAACTTTGTGCATATTTAATTGTTGAGTTTGCATTTGTCCATCGTTGGTTACTGCCATCATAGCACCGGTTAAAGTTTCATTTCTAACTTCAATCAATGTGTATATGTTGTATTCAGCGGTTTGCTGAATTAATGACCTAACAATTAATGTGTCATTAATATTTGTTGCATATGTTTGTAATCCTTGGAAAGAACCTGCTTCTCTTTCACTTCTTGAAGTACCTGCAGGTAAATTGAAATCCCAATTACCAAAATAACTCCATACTGAAGCTATCGAGGTCATTCTATTGTATGTAATTAAATAATCTGGATTTGTAACTTTTGGGTGAGTTGCATCCAAAATTTCAGACACTTCCGTATCTGTGAATTTATAGGAACTATTTTTCAAAGCTTTTTGAGCATCTGATTTTGTCAATGGTAATATTTCATTTAAAACATCTACTGTATTTTTAATAGAACCTGTCTTTTTAATTAATACGCTATCTGTAGTATATGCTTTATCTCCAGAAGAAGCCAACATTCTAAATATACCATTTGCAAGGCTCTCGTTGGAGGTTGAAAATGCTCTACCTACCCAATAAGCTCTTGGAGTGTTTTGGCTACTTCCATCGAAAGTTACCATTCTATCAGTTTTCCATGTGTAGATGTGACCATTGTCCCACCAACAAGTTACAACTGAGTTATTTGGTGTTTGCGTATTTATCCATTCTAAACTTTCGCCCCAACCATCATTATATGTTGGTACACTGTAGAATGGAACTATTGTAGCTATTGTAGGTGTAATCAATCCAATTGCTAATAATATCATGAATATTTTATTCATTACTAACTTTTTATTGGATTCTGCGATTAATTCTGCCACCTTATAAATTATTAATACTGCTAATGATGCGAGCATTATTCCTTCTGCGATAGGCACGTAATTTGAAGGGAGTAACATCCTAACTAAATCCGCACTATCTGCACGATATATTGTAAATAACGCATACAATACAATTATAGCAATTGTTGGGTATGCAACGTATTCGTATTTTTTATCGAGATTGTTTTTAATAAATTGTTCAATAAATCCGACAAAGATACCCACACCAATTGATAATGGGGGCACCATTAATGCTACGAACCTTACACCTTTTGATGCTGCCAAGAATGTAACGGCAAACCATATTATAAGGAGTAAAGCATATTTTATATCTAATTTTTCAGCTAATCCATTTGAAATTTGCTTTACAGGTGTTAATACTTTCCTAAACAAGGATAAGAAAATACCAATTAAACCTATTGCAAATAAATGTATACTTCCCAATGATGAGCTTATTATTTCGTCGAGTGATGCAGTATCTAACTCAGAAACTGTGGTCAAAACGTTAGGCCAACCAGTTTGTGAAGAAACTTCATCTAACCCTAGGTAATTCAAAGGAGCTTGTAAAGCATTCATTGTGGTACTTACACCATATAAAGCTGTTATCAATACTGCTCCACCGATAATAAATAAACCTGAAATTTTTAAAATATTTAACATTTCTAATTTTTCAGATTCAATTTTATCTTTATGATTATTATTTTTAGATTTAGTATATTTTGCAATACTATTGTAACTAATTCCTTTATAAATTGCATATATTACTAAGAATGCAATTACAATGTAGTATCCATACCACCAAGCTGACCACATAAATGGATATAAAGCAAGCATCAATGTAGCTAATAAACCATATATTAAAGATTTATAGTTTTTCTCTTTTGAATAATGTATTGCTTCAATAATAAACCATACAATAAATAATAATGGTAATATCTCCAATATTGGAGTATCAGAAAACCCTGCCACTGTTTTTACAAATATTGAAGGCGATAGCGAAGCTAGAATTGCTGCAACAGCCCCCCCTATATCACTTGACGTTATCCTTCTTACAGTGAAGAAGATAGGCGTAATCAAGAACATGCTCAATATTGCAGGAACCCAGAATGCTGCATTCATTAAAGTAACTGTAGAATCCATAGCGTGCCATACTTGATACACCCAAACTGTTACAACAGATAGTAAGTTAAAAGTTGCCCTAGCACCTGTAGGTCCATATTTATAGGAATCCCATGGGACTTGTTGCCCATCTATATTTTTTAAAGTATCTCCCGTATGTCCATTTTCGAGGTAATTTTCAGACATTCTTAAATAATAATAAGGGTCCAATGCCGTTAAATACATTCTACCGTTATCGTCTGAAAAAACATCTAAATATTGTTCGTTTGTCGTAAAACCCATGTCTGCAGTTTGTGCCCTCATTTGAAAGCTTAAAAATGCTAAAAATATAATAATTAATATTGTTTTTGCACATTTTACTTTTTTATCTTCGAAATTAAAATTAAATTTCGAATTTTTAGAGCTTTGATTGTTTGCAGAATCGGAATTTTTGACTTTTTCGTTGTTTTCAGTCATTTTATTCCCTCTGTAAAGATAGTTAGGAATATTTTTGATATCTATAAGTGTATATAATTTTAATCTAATAATTTATTGCATATTTTGTAATTTTATAGTCTTATAATTTTTAGTTTTTTGTAATTTTGCAAATATGAAATCAATAATTCTTTAATATTACATATTAAGAAGATAAAATATAACAATCTAAATTAATAATTAAATATACTGTGTTAGATAAATTTAATTATTATTTAGATATTTATCTACATTTAATATATAATTTATTGAAATAATATAAAACTAATATATATGCAGATATCAAATTGTAAATTAGTATTTACTTTTTGGATTTGATTAATTAAGATAATAAGTCATTAGTATTTTATTTATTGAAATATACATATCTATTCATTTAATAGCTATCTATATATAATTTATGAATTAATTCCTATTGTTAGTATATTTCTCAATATAATAAGGATTATAATAGAATAACATTAAAATATGGCTAAAAGCGGTGAATTTATGGTTTACAATAGTATGATTTTAGGAATAAACACGGTTTTCTCAAGGGGGTATAGTTTAATAATAATATTAGGTTTTTTTACGAGTATTATTTTAACTAAATTTATGATTAACAAAATGGTAGATTGTAAATTTGGAAATGATTTGCATAAAAAAGAAAAATTAAAAGTTGCCGAAATGGGTGGTTTGGCATTATTGTTAACGTTATCAATTTTTTTACCATTTATAGAAGCTAATTTACTAGTGCCTGTATTAATAGCAGGTATTTTGGGCGTTATAGATGATATTGCGAAATTATCACCCAAAGAAAAGCTTTTAATTCTTGCACTTTCTGCAATACCTACGGGATTGTTACTTGGATTTAGCCCGATTTATATTGTTTTATTGATGTTTGGGATTTCCATATGCTCTAATTTTACAAATATGCTTGCAGGATTTAACGGTCTCGAAATAGGAACTGGAACACTTGCATCTTTATTTTTAGCATTGATAATGTTACAAAATGGAGATATTATAGGGTTCAATAGTCTAATCCTATTTTTTGTGACATACTTGGGTTTTTTGACATATAATAAATATCCTGCAAAAGTATTTCCCGGGGATACTGGGACATTACCAATTGGTGCGTTTTTAGCAACTTTAGCAGTATGGAAAAGTGCCGTATTACCACTTATTATCATAATGATACCTTACATCATAGATGCAGGTTTAAAATACTATAGTGCAGGAGTTACAAAAAGAGAAGAACACAAACCAACACAATTAGGCGAGGATGGTAAACTATATGTGGCAGGAGGCTACTTGTCATTACCTAGATTAATACTTATGAAAAAACCGATGCGGGAATATAATATAGTCTTTGTTATTTGGGCATTAGAAATTCTATGCGGAATTACTGCGTTATTTGTAAATTCGACGGTTAAAATAATTTAAAAAACTAAATTAATCATATTTTATTACTTTAGTAATCTTATTTTATTATATTATTTTATTATATTATTTTATTATTATTTTTAAAATATTATTATGTATGATTGATTTTATTCGTTTATTAAATAAATATATAAAACCCGTAAATTCATTAAAAGGATTAAAATTGCATATAATAGATTAAAAAAACTTATTTTTAAAAAAAACCTGGAAAAAAATAAAAAAATTTAAAATTGGGAACATTAGGGGTATCAAATTATTATTTGATAATAATTTATTACCTTTATGATATATAAATATTAGGATTTAAGTTTACTTTTTAACTATCTTAGATAACATAGGGTGTAAATCCGATAGTTGTTCTTGAACTAATTGCTCATAGAACCTGTAAACGATTGATACTGTAAGTAATACCCCAGTACCACCACCTAATGCACCAGTAAAGTCTGCAAGTGCCGCAAGGAGACCTACAAATGCTGAACCCATAACCGTTATTGGTTTGATGTATCTTTTTAATCTGTTTTCAATGGATTTGTTACTTTTCCTAAATCCTTTGATTGCCATATTTAAACCGCCAAGTCTCTGCGCCATTGATTTAGCATCGAGTCCGGAAGTTTCAACCCAGAATAAACCAAACAATACACAAAATCCTATTAAGAACAATGTATAAACTATTGCGTGAATAGGGTCAGATATTACACTGGATAAACCATATGGTGTTGAGAAGTAGTATGCAATACCATCTATTGCCCTACCATTTGAATAAGTACCCAATAATGGGAATCCTATTTTATAGAGTACTAAACCCCAGAGTTGGAAGTTTGCAAATAAAGCCGCTGCAAGGATAACAGGCAAGTTTGAAACGTAGATAAACTTAATTGGGTATTTACCTACTGCACCTTTAACCCTACCATGAGCTAATGGTATTTCAACCCTAATACTTTCAGCATATACAACAACAAAGAATACTGCTATTGTAGCCAATATTGGCAATATGTACTCCAAAGCTGGACCCATACTTCCTGAAACTAATGCACTAAAGAATTTCCATAAATAACCTTGTGGACCTAAAGCACCCACGAATATTGTTTGGGAAACCCCTGCTGCAATGAATAATCCGATACCTGAACCTATACCATATCTTGAAACAATTTCATCTAGGTAAATAAGTAATATAGCACCGATTGCTAACTGCAATATTAGAGCTAATGACATCATCGGCGTAAGTGCCCCAAAAGCTCCTGCTAATACGAACATTCCAGCTTCTAAGAAACATAAGAATATACCAAATGCTTTTTGGAGACCTTGGAATAATGCCCTGTTATCAGGTTTTGACATATCTAATTTGACCAGTTCAGAACCAATTAACAACTGCATTATGATACCTGCTGTAACGATAGGACCAATACCTAATGTGATAAGAGTACCCATTTTTGATGCAGTAACAGTTTGCCAAAAGTCGAATAGCGCGGGAATTTCCGAACCGCCAGTATAAACATCTATTGTACCCAATATGAAATATAATAGAAGTACAATTCCTGTCCAATAGAGCTTACCTTTAAATGATATTTCCCTGTCAGGTCTCTTAACTTCCGGTATATATTCTAAAACGGGTCTTATTTTTTGAAGAAATGTTTCCAAAATATCACCCAAATATTACGCATATTGTAACCATTTAATTAAAAATTATATTACAATATAGGTTTTATTTACGATTTTAATAATAAATTATGTACTCATAGATTAATAGTTTATAATCTATGGATTTAGTTGTATAATCTCCTAATTACATCAACATACATTTACATAGTATATTAATATAACGATTTAAATCGAAGTTAATATTAAATTATAGACTGTCAAATCTGACAATTTTCACCTAATTTAGATAACCTAATTACTATAAACATTATAAACAAAAATACTAGATTTAACCATTCTAAAAGAGTATACACCTAATTTAATACCATTGATATATTTATTTTTTATTAAATTAAATGGTTCATATACACAAATTCCATAAAACACTTTTTTAGCAATATTTTTAAAAAAAAGCTTTTTTTCATAGATTTTTGTATAGTATTCACTATCATAAAAAATAAAAGCCAAAAGAAGAATTATTTGAATGCTAATTCTAATTTTATTGTTATTACCATTAAAATTTTTAAAGGTAAGACGTTTTTCAGAATTATAATTCAACAGCTTCTCCCCCTGCTGCTTCTAATTTTGCAACTGCGTTTTCTGAAAACTCTGTTGCTGAAACTGCCATAGCTAATGATATTCTACCTTTACCGAGTATTTTATCAATACCTAAAGCTGCCGCATCTACAACGATTTTGTCACCGTCTTTTTTAAATGCGTCAATGTTGCTTAAAACATATTCTTGGAGTTCTCCAACGTTAATTGTTTTTAAGTCTTTTATGAGGCTTGCGTGTCTTACAAATCCACTTCTTCCGAAGTAGTCAGGGTTGAATTTACAGATGCTTAACCATTTATGTTTCTGAACACCTGCGTTACCTCTACCCCCTCTGTGACCTGCACCTCTGTGCTTTTTAGCTTCTCCATAACCGCAGGTTCTGGAGCCTCTTAATTTAGTGATTTTTTTACTTTTTCTAATCATTAAGACCACCTTAAATTACAAATCTAACTATATAACTTAACAAAAAAGTTAATTACATCATCTTTATAATTAAATCGTTTATTTTTCCAGCTCTGTAACCTAAGGCTCCACCTACTGAAAAAGGCCTTTTGATTCCTTCTTTGTCGTATCCTTTTCTTGGAGGGTGTAATCTGAATACAGGTTTTACTTCTGTATCTTTTAACTTGATTTCGCCTGACATAACTTTTTCAGCTAATTCTGAAACTGATAAATCTGTAGATTCTTTAACAATTTCTTCGCTTACTCTGTTGTTGCCTGCTAATCTTCCTCTTTTTAAGATTAACTTTTCGAAGGTTTCGTTGTCAACTTCACCGTAGGTTACGAAATCCTTAACTTTTTTAACCATTCCAACATAATGTTCATTTTCTGGAACAATTACACAGTGGTTTACTTTGTGGAGTCTTAACATTTTTAAGGTATCAGCGATATCTTTTTTAACGCCAACACTTCCTCTTACTCTAATAACTGCGTAAGCCATGTTTTCACCATTGACCTTTTTATAGGCATTATATGAGTTATCCGTTAAACTTAACCGAATATCACATAATTTATTTAATAATAAATAGAAATTAATAAAATTATACAAAAGTATAATCAATTAATTAATAATTAATCGTTTTTAGATTATCGAGCTAATTAGAATACTTTACCTTCCTTAAGACCTAATTTAGCCTTTTGGTTAGGTAAGCATTTTATAAAGTTTAAGTTGTTTAAAGAATCAAATACCGCTAATGCGAAGTTGTATGTTGTTCTTGTGTCTCCGAATGTTTTTGTCCAAACATCTTTAACACCAGCGAGTCCTAAAACCGCTTTAGCAACGTTACCTGCAACTAAACCTACACCTCTTGGTGCTGGTATGATTTGAACTTTAACACTACCGCAGTTACCTTCTGCTGTGAATGGGATTGAGTGTGGTCCACCGCAACCGCATTCCCATGAACCGCAACCTACTCTTACTCTAATGAGTGATAATTTTGCGTGAGCGATAGCTTTTCTAATAGCTGGGCCAACTTCTTTAGCTTTACCCATGCCTACTCCAACGTAGCCGTTTTTATTTCCAACTACTGCTGTAGCTCTGTATCTTGCTCTTCTTCCTGATTTGTGCATTCTTTGAACTAATTTAACGTCCAAAACTTGCTCTTCAAGTTCAGGTAAAAGTGCGTCAACAATCTCTGGTTCAAGTATAGGAGTACCTTTATCGATGATTTCGTCGATTGAGGTAATTTGCCCTTCCTTTACTAACCTACCAACTTGAGTTTTTGGTTCCCAAGCATCGGTGTTAAATCTTCTTTTTTCAGCCATTTTATCACCTTACAAGCTAAGGATTTTTTCTTTTATTTCTTCAAAGTGTGCTGGCAAATCTTCAGGGTTTAAACCTTTTTCTAAGTACTTTGAGAATTGTTTCTTGTAAGCGTCTTCGTCTTCAGCTTTTAAAACTTTTGCGTATTCAGCAATGTGAGCACCTGCTAGTCTTTCCTCATTACCGATGATTTCATCACCGTGTGGAATTTCTAAGCCTGCATCAAGAGCACCTTTTAAAACTGCAAATATTGCAGCTCCTTTTGTAGCTCTGTGTAAACCTTTATCAAGTACTGCTTCTTCAATGCCTTCTTTCACAGCTTTTTTACCAATCAATAAACCTGTTAAGTACGCTGTTGGTAAGTTACCGCAGTGTCCTTTGTATCCTAATTTAACAAGTTCTTTTGAATGTGCTGAAGCTAATATGATATCTCCTTTCTCATCGTAAGCTACTACTTGAGCTACAATGTTGTTCAAGGATTTTCTCGCAACTAATCTTGGCTTACCAGACAATAATAATCCTAATCTTTGTCTGAAATCTGTTTTTCCTTCTCTTCTTCTTCTAAAAGGAACTCTGTACTTGGCGTTTGTTGCCATAACCATTCCTCCTTATAACTTTAGTTATAAATCGATAATAATTACTGAATATTGACTAATCGTTAATAGAAAATTATTAAATCTATTGAATAAATCTAAAATAAATTTAATAAACAAATTCAATAAATAAATCTATTAAACCTATTAAATTCAATTAAACATTGTAATTATTAATTTTAGTAATTATAAAGGATAATTATTTTATGAAAAGATTATTAAATCAAAATACTGAATCATAAAAACCCAATATCACGATAATTTTAATTAATATTATTAAATTAATAAAATTTAATTAAATATTAATTTTTAAATTATTCGCTTAAGATACCGTGGTCTTTCATGTAAAGCTTCATGTGGTTTCTACTTCTGAAAGCGCCACCTTTAGCCATTCTGTACAATTTTCTGTACTGTGTTCTTTCGATTTTTTCGTCTTCTCTCATTTCTTTTAGCATTCTTCTTAAAGGTCTAATTGTGTTCATCCATTTTTCTTTTTTAGGAGTTCTTGCACCTTTAGCCCCTTTTCTAGAACCTTGGCCTTTTCTTTTGCCTTTTCTTTTCTGCTCTTGTATCTTTTTCTTTCTTGCGCTACTGATACCCTTTTCTTGTTTCTTAACAATGATTCCATCTTTCACTAAAGCTCTGATGTCATCTTTGGTAATTGCAAGTTTAACTTTTTCCAAGTTTTCAGGGTCAACCCATACTCTATCAATACCGCAATCGAGTATGTTAGCTGCAATTCTTCTTTGAGTTGATACATCCATAATATCACCTGTCTTTACATTTTCAGACGTATGGATTCGATTGTTATAATTGCAATAACATTAATTCATGAGAATTACTCTAAATTAGCCTGAATTTGATAATTGAATATTAGAATTGAATTATTATATTATAATGTAAGTATAATTTGAATTTTTACTTAATTATTGTAATAATTCTTCTTGTTTCTGTTTTGAGATGTTTAAAATTCTAATGTTTAATTCATTAGCCTTTTTAATCATTTCAATTCTTTTTCTCTTACCAACTGTTGCTGCAATTCTTGCTGCTTGAGTTTCAGGGTTTAAAGCTGAAATCTCTTTAACGTTGTTAACAAGAATGTCTTCTAAACCTGATGGATGAAGATTTCTTACTAATGCAGGGCATCTATATCCGATTTTAACTACAGCACATCTGTGTTTCAATCCAATTCTCATACCACTGTGTTTACCGAATGGTCTTCTCCAGCTGGTACCGATTCTTGCAGTTCTGTGGCTATCTTGTCTTTTGAATTCAGGTCTTTTCTGTTTCATTTTGAGTTTTAATCTCATTAATCTTTTAAAATCACTCATGAAACCACCTATAATACCTTACCTGCTTTTTCAACGATGTAGATACCGTCTTGGAATACTCTTGTATCTCTTCCGCTTACTTTAGTGGCTTGTTCAATGTTTGCAGCAGTTTGACCAACGAATTCTTTGTTAGTTCCACTTACTACTACTTGTTCACCGCTTACTTTAACAGTAACTCCAGGCATTACTCTTGCATTTCTTGGGTGTTTTTCACCTAAGAAATTGTCAATAACTACAACATCGCTTTTAACACTTACTTTCATAGGAAAGTGAGCGTATTTAATTGCTAATTTGTATTCAAAGCCTTCTGTAACTCCTTTTATCATGTTAAGAGCGTGTGCTTTATATGTACCTACCATAGCGGTCTGTTTTTTATTTGGGAAAGAACATTTGATAACTAAGACATCGTCTTCTATTGAGAATTCGATTCCGTTGTAATTTAATGTTTTTTCTAATTGTTTACCGCCGGATTTTACAGTAATGTTGTTGCCGTTTAGTTCAACATTTACATTTTCTGGGATAGTAACTTCTTCCCTAATGAGTGCAGCAACTGGCATAACTATACCTCCTCGTCTCATTGTATGAAAATACAATAATAATGAATAATATCTTAGGATATTAGCTTATAAATTTGCTTAACGCAATTAGTAGATGTATGAAATTAACCTTCCACCAATTCCAGAATCTTTTGCTTCATCGTGAGTCATTAACCCTTTAGGGGTGCTCACAATTAACAAACCGAAACCTTTTGCTGGTAAGTATCTCTTTTCAAACTTTTCAAATTCTTGATTTTTAACTGCGAATCTTGGTTTTACAGCGCCACATTTGTTAATCTGACCAATTAATGTTACTTTGTAAACTCCCGCTTTACCATCTTCAATGTATTCAAAGTTTCCGATGTATCCTTGGTCTTGCATAACTTTGAGTACTCTTCCAATTAATTTAGATGCAGGTTTTAAGTAAGCTGTGTTTTTACCTACGTTTTCACAGTTGGATATATGGTTCAATGCGTTCGCAAGAGGGTCCATTAAGCTCATACTGTTACCTCCTTGTCCTTTCTAATCCTTTCATCACTTAATCGTACTTTTTAAATCCTAAGTTTTGTGCCATTTCTCTAAAGCATTGTCTACATAAGTTTAAGCCGTATTTTCTAATAATTCCCGGTCCTTTTCTTCCGCATCTTTTACAAACCTTGGAACCTTGTCCAAATTTTTTCTTGAACGGTGCTTTTGTCATACATACTCACCTTATTCTTCAAGTACTTCCATACCGAATGTTGATTTAACTAATTCGATAGCTTCGACTTTTTTAACTAAGTGTTTTTCAGGAATTGTGTTTCTGTTAAGCTTTCTTGATTTAACTCTGTATCCTGACTTTTCAAAAGTTACACATACGTCCATACCGTATATTCCAACTGATGGGTCGTATTTTTGGCCTGGGAAGTCAATGTGTTCTGGAACACCGAATGAAAAATTACCTACTTTATCAAATGACCTGTCGTATAATACTTTACCAGATGCTTTGAAAGCAGTGAAAGCGTTCTTTAAAAACTCTTCAGCTTTAGTACCTCTTAAGGTAACTTTCAATCCAATTGGTAATTTTTTTCTGATTCCGAATGCAGGGTTAGTTTGTTTTGCCAAAGTTCTTACAGGTGATTGTCCCGTAATATCTTCAATAACTTTAGCTCCAATGGTTAACCTATCGCCTGCTTCACCAACACCAAAGTTTACTGTAACTTTTTGAATTCTTGGTTTTTTCATCGGTTCTTTTTCCCATATTTCTTGGAATGACATATTTTGCCCTCCTAATGTTTTTAGGGTTCTTGTTTCTAAAGTTATATCTTTTAGAAATAATATTTAGAAATCTTTGAAATTAACCAATTTCAATTATTGTAAAATAATCAAAATTAATTCAAATTTAGCTAATCTACCATAAGTATTAACAAATTATCAATATCAAATATCTAATACCAAATATCTAATATTAGTAATATATTAATAAATAACAATGGAATAGATAAACAATCTTTAATTAATTGATAAACTCAATAATTATAAATTGATTACTGGTTCATTGTCGCCTACGATAAATACGTAATCTTTAACGGTTTTAAATTGTTCGCCGTCTTTTGTTTCAAGTGTAATTATATCTGCATATAATTTTCTTTCTTCAATTTCTACGATTTTAGCGAATTCTCCAACGTGTTTACCGCCAGTAACGTATGCTAATTTGTTTTCTCCAAATTGAACATGTCCTGCAATTTTTTGTTCAGGTATTGATAATAAAATACTGTCGCCTGTTTTGTAAACGTCTTCTTCTGCTTTTGAAGCGTCAGCAACGGTTACTATTTGGTTTCTACCATCGTGTAAGTTTAACTGGATGTGTCCACCTTTAATAACTGTTTTGTTTACAATTTTACACAATTTTACATCAGCATTTTCAACTTTGTTTAAAGTCAATCTTCCGGCTTCGTCAAATAATACAACGTAATTTTCGTTCATTAAAGGAACTGAAATTAAATCCATTAATCCTACTGGAAGTTTGTATTCTTTTCTTTTTCTACCGTCGATTAAGATTTTTCCTGTTTGGATAATCTTTTTAGCTTCTCTTGAATTGTCAGCGTATTTTAATACATCTCTTATTATCAATAACAATGGTAATGATTTATCCATTGCGTGTGAACCAGGTGCAGGTCTTACTGTGAATGTTCTGACTTTTCTTGGGATTTGCCAGTTTGCTGGAGCGGCTAATCTTTTTAGATGTCTTTTAGGTCCTTTAACTGCCATGCTCACACCTCTTAATTATTAGCGTTTTTAAATCTCTTATCGTCTGAATCATCCAACTTTACAATCATCAAATTTGATGGGTGTATAGGGTATGATTTTTCTGTACCATCTTGTTTTTTGTTAACTACGCCAGCTACAACTACATTGTAGTTTCTGTAACTTACGTTGGTAACTTCTCCTTCAACGCCTTTGAAGTTTCCTCTCATAACTTTTACTAAGTCTCCTTTCTTCAAAGGTATTGAATTCTTATTTAATTTTTCTTTTAACTCTTTTGACAACATCGCTGACATTAAGTTGTTTCTTAAATGTAACGGTGCGTTGTAGAGTGCTTTTCTTTGCTTTCTTGGCTGTTTTGAACTAGTCAACACCATTATTCCACCTTACTTATTTTTGTGACTCGATTAGTGAATAATTTTAGCCAATCTTGAAACACCAGGCCATCTTTCAGCAGCTTCTTTTGAAACTGGACCTTTGATTTCTGAACCTTTTGGTGTTCCTTCTGGTGTTACAATAACTGCTGCGTTATCTTCAAACTTAACTCTTGAGCCGTCTGCTCTTTTATATTCTTTCTTCTGCCTGATGATGATAGCAGGTAAAACTTGCTTTCTCATTTCAGGAGTACCTTTCTTAACTGAAACAAAAACCATCTGACCTACACCAGCAGCTGGTAATCTTCTAACTACACCAGAGTAATTCTTAACTGATATAACTTCCAATTCTTTAGCTCCTGTATTGTCTGCACAGAATATTCTTGCTCCGTTTGGTAATGACCTTACTACGGTTGACCCGATTCCTTTCATGATATTCACCCATTTAAAGGAATTATTCTTGTATTGTCTTTTCGATTACTACAAAAGATTTCGTTTTGCTGATTGGTCTGCATTCCATAATTTTCACGATATCTCCAACTTTCGCTGAGATACATGGTGAGTTATGTGCAATCATGCTAACTGTTCTTTTTTCGTATCTTTCGTACTTTGACAAGTATCTTATAATTTCTCTTTCGATTACAACTGTGTTGTGTCCTTTATCTGAGGTTACTACGCCTTCGAATGTTTGACCTCTAACTGGTAATTTCCCGTGGAAAGGACAGTTTATGTCATCACAAACATTTTCAGGAGTTTTTACATCAATTCCTATGTTTGTCATTATTATACCTCCAGATATAGAGTGTATTTTGTATATGTGATACATATAATTATTAATTGGTATAGTCCCAGAGTAAATACGGGTTACAGGTATATAAACATTTTTCAGATATCAAAATACAATTTAATTATAAAAATAATTAACATATTTTAAATATCATTAAATATTTTTTTCTGTTAAATTTATAATAATACTCATAAATCATACAAAATTAGCAAATTACTTCGCAATAATCAAAAAATCCACATATTCATTTTAATCATCGTATTTAATTAATAAAATGATTCAAATAAATAAAATTTTGATTATGTTTTGTATAACCCATAATACTTTAATATACACACTTATATAAGTTTAAATGCATCTTGGGACCATTAAAATAATTTCTAACGATTATAATAGGGTTATCCTTAAAAGCCAAACAAATACATCGATTTATATAAATTATATAAATATATAAATTATACAAATTTTATATTTACTTAACATTTAATAAGGATAAATTTTTTTGAATTTTCTTTTCAACCTATCTTCAGGTCGTCCTACAAGTAAATTTCCATCGATTTTTACTTTAAAAAGACCCTCGGAAGTAGTTACGTCGAATTGAAATACTGCAATATCTTTTGGAATTTGAAATTCATTGTAAGAATATTGTACGTCATCGTCTAAGTATTCGTTCTTTTGCTCGTTAGTAACAGAAGAATTTACCACTTTAGACTCAACGGTTAACGTATTTCTTGTTTCGTCAACAACTACTCCCTTTTTACCGATAAGTTGCTTGTTATTACATTGAATTACTTCAACGCTTAACCCTATTAACTCATGTCTGAGAATATCTTTCGAAATTTTCATGGGTGTCCCTACCCAAATAAAGGCTTGTGGGTGTACTTACGTATCCACTACCTTTTCAATAATATTTAATGTAGTAAGTTAGTATGGTAATATAGTATATAAACTTAATTACAACTAATTATCTTACATCAATCATATTCTTTGAGAAGCCCATACCTATGAGAATGTCTTCAGCTTTTTTCCTGTGATCTCCTTGCAATTCGATACTATCTTTCTTAACAGTTCCACCGCAAGCACAGATATCTTTTAATTTCTTTGCAAGGTCTTTAACGTCTATAAGGTCTGCGTCGAAGCCTTCAACAACAGTCATCAATTTACCAAACCTACGTTTAGTAACATAAACTTTTATTTTCTGTTCTTCTTTAGCTATTTCCTCACAAACACATAAATCTTTAGGTAAACCACATATTGGACAAATCTCCGGCATTAATGCACCTCTCGTTTTGATACAACGTTTTGTATTTTTTGTATTTTATATTCAATTTTATAATAATTATAAATAATCTGCATATTGTAATATCAATTATGCCATATTTATAGCTATTAATTTATATTATTTAAACTTAATGTCGACTTTTTATAAAAATACATTTTTTTAAATTAATTTAATAGAATGTACTCCAAATATTCGCCATTAAACTTAATTAAGCATTTTGTGCTTCTTTTTCTTTCATGATTGTCAATACTCTAGCAATTGTTCTTTTAAGAGCTTGGATTTTACCAGGATTTGAAGGTGCACCGCCTGTTGCTTTATTAACGCCTTCTTTCATTAACTCTTTTTTCATTTCAACAATTTTTTCTTGCATTTCTTCGAGTGACAATTCTCTGATTTCATTTGCTTTTAAGATTGCCATCTTACCACCTTTTTATGTATTTGGTGTTTATTGTTCTTCTGTTGCTTCAACAACTTCAGCTACTTCAGCTACTTCTGACACTTCTTTGATTTCTCCGGAAGTGATTATGATTTCGTCAGGTAATGATACATCAGGTAACATGATTTTTACAGTAACTCCAACTACACCTAATTTTAATTTTGCAAGTTGGTGTGATTTCATAACCAATTCTTCTGATGGTTCACCACAGTGTTTCATGTATCCATCCATGAACTTTTCAGTTCTTGACCTTTCACCGGATAATTTACCGGAAACGATAATAGATACACCTTTTGCACCAGCATTCATAACTCTTCTTATTGCTGAGTGTGCTGTTTTTCTGAAGTGCATACCTTTTTCGAGTGAAGCTGCAATTTTGTGACCTACTACTGCAGGGTCTAAATCAGCGTTTTCGATTTGTTTAACTTCGATTTGTGGGTTTTCGATTTTGTAAACTGTTCTTAAGGTTTCAGTTAATTCTTTAACCATTTTACCTTTTCTACCAATTACAAATCCAGGTTTTTCAGCAAATACTGTTATTCTTGTACCAATTGGTGTTTTTTTAACATCAATGTGGCTGTAACCAGCTTTTACCAATTTTTTACAAAAATATTCATTAATTAATGCTTCTGAAACATTATTTGTAACAAATGTTCTTTCAATCATTGTTTCACCAATATTCAACGATTTACCATCAGTTCTTATCTTTTAAACTAAACTAATGTAATCATTTTTTATTATATACGCAATTAGTAGAATTCTTCTAATATAACTTGTACATGTACTGTTTCTTGGTATTTAGGTGAAGCCCTACCAAATGCTCTTGGCATGTATCTTTTGATTGTGAATCCTTTGTTTGATGAGATGTGTTTAATTCTCAACTGTTCTGTGTTCATGCCTTTGTATTCTGCGTTTTTCTTAGCATTCTCAAGAACGTGAAGGATTTCTCCCGCAGCTTTTTGTGGGAATCTACCAGCGTGCCATTTTAAGTCCCCTTTTCTGTGAGGAACATCTTTGTCATGTCTTTTGAACGGTACAGCTTGTTCTAACTTAATAACTCTGTTTAAGTAAGCCATTGCTTTGTCTAATCTCATACCGTTTATTTCTCTACAAATCTCAATTGTGTGTTTTCTTGAAATTTTTAAAGTTCTTCCCATAGCTCTTGCTGTTTTGCTTGGGTCAGTTTTAACTTTATAGTTCAATTTAACCATCATATACACCTCAATAGGTTAAAGCTTCATATTGTATATGAGTTTAACAGTGTTGATGCAGTTGACTTTCACATTTCCAACCGTGCTTTTTAATACAAAATTGGGTTTTGCGTGCTTGCCTACTACCATAATAGGTTTTTCATTTTGCCTGATATTTACCGTATATCCCTTTTCGGAAATATACTCTATAGCCGTTTTTAATTGCTTATACTGATTTATATAGTTTTTCATACCGCCCACATTAAACATCTCCCTTCTAAATTTTGAAACCTATTAAACATATTTTAAACATATTTATTATATGTATATCTCATATGTATCGTATTTTAAAATTTAGTTAATCGACATTATATTACGCTGTAATGAATAATTACATAACTACGGGTATTTAGCAATTTTAACTTATCAAATCAAAATTTATACTCTTATAGTAAGTTATCAAGTCTGCAACTTAGTTTAATTAATTTATTTCTGATTAATGCTTGATTAATTTGATTAACATAACTTAATTAATAATTCGATATAACAATAAAAGTACAATACAATGATTCTATTAATTAAACGGTATTTAATGAATAATTAACGTTAATTGCATGTATTTAAATTTACTTAATCCATTTATTAATATTAGTTTTAATTTAAATCATATTATTATCATTTACCATATAATAAATTAATTAAATTAATGAAAGTTCTACAACTTCTGCACTTTCTACATCTTCTAAATCATTCATTGCTTGTTCGATAGGGTCCATTCCACCCTCTCTTTCTTCCATTTCAACCATAACGTAAATTGTGTACAATCCGAATGCCAAAGGTTCGTCTGATACACCCCTACATTTAGCATCATTTTCTCCAACAACTTTTGTTAATTTCTCTTTTAAAGCTTCTTTTTCCACTTCTGGGCTTACAGGCATTACCTTTACTTTAGCAATTACATCAGCCATGATATCACCGATTAAATCGTTTTAATTCTGATATAGATATGATATAGATATATGATATATTCTATGTAAAATATACTATATTAACTATATATTGATTTAATGTGAATTTATTAGATTTAGATAAGTAGTTTAAACCATATTACTTATTACTTGTATTATGTAATTCGATTATGGTCCTTCGTATCCACATACAGGACATTTGTATGCGTTACTTAATTTTCTACATTTTTCGCATCTTACAATCTCTGTTTTACCACAGTTAGGGCATACAAATCTTGTAGCGTTTTCTCTTGGTGCAATTTCTGCATTACATGTAGTACATTTAGCTTTCATTGTTTCACCACTTTTATTTATTTAAGCTATTATTATGGATAAATACAAAAGTAATTTAACATTATTACCATCATATTGCTTCCTAGTTTACTAGGTGCATATCCTATATAATATATAGCCTTATAAAAGTTTTTATGAAATTGAGTAATATAAATTTAAACATATTGTTTAATCGTATTTAAAGTTATATACCACAAAGAATTTTGAGTATAAACTAAATATGATTACTATAAATTATTATATAAACCTATGTAAATCAAATATGATAAAACAGAAAATACATAATAGTTTATTAAATTTATTTAATATTTATTTCAATATTTTTGTATATGTATCGATTTTATTTTCCAAAATACTAATTATCCGTTTTGGAAAATTACCATTTACCACATAGCATTCAATATTGTTAGAACATATGAATTCTGGTAAATATTTATCAATCGAGGTAAAACCTTTAATCGATTTGGCATTTATGGTATTTAATAGTTTTCCTTCAGGGTATTTATTATATATTCCATCAACATCTGTTGCAATTATTAATTTTTTACAATCGATTAAATCTGCAATGTAGCCCGCAAAACTATCCGAAGTCACATCCCAAGAACGAGGTAACTTATCCGTAGATAATATTAGATTAGAAGGTAAAAAAATTAACAAATCCTCATATCGGAACATATCTTTTACATCGTAAATATTATTGGCTGTTTTTACATTTGAAATATCTTTCATATATAGTCCAGTTAAATCCGTGCATAATGTAGCCAATTTATGAGCTCCGTCATCAGAAAGGTTTGTTTTTTCATAAATATCCCTTACATTGTTTGCAAAGTTTCCACCACCGGGAATTATGAGCAATTTTGTTTTTATGAGATTATTAATATCGTTTAATTCTTTAATTTGTATTTTCAATTCTTTTAAAAGATTTTCACAATTTAATGTTAAACTTCCCCCAATTTTCAAAATAACAATTTCATATTCTTTTAATTCTTTTAATTCTTTTAATTCTTTTAATTCTTTTAATTCTTTAGATTTATTATAGTTTAAATTTTTTTCATCGATATTCATAAAATCCCCTAAAATATTAATTGTAAAAAATAAAAATGATTTACTATAAAAATAATTTAAAAATTGATTATTATGTTTATTATCTTTATTAATTATCCTCTTTTACAATCATTGCTAAATATACTTTAGCCATATTTAGTAAATCGGAAATATCGATATTTTCATTAGGTTGATGGGCTGTTTCATTACCCATTCCCCAAACTACAGCTTCATATCCTTTAACTCGTATAGGAGCCGCTACAGTACCGCCCCCCATTCCACATAATTTCGGTTCAATACCCAATATTTTTTCAATTGAATTATTTATTTCTGCTATTGATTTTGAATTTTCAGGCAATTTGCCGGATTTCTCTAGATTTTCAACGTTATAGGTTACATCGATATTATTTAACAAATTCTCACTATAATAAATTAAATTTATAGGTAATTCTCTCTTAAATTTTAATATGGTGTTATCAATTGTTTTTAAAACGTCATCCACATCATAATTCGGTAAAACTCTACAATCGAAATACATTTCAACATTTCCTGGAATTGTATTTGCATTTTCTACGGAATTTTTAAAGATTGTTGGTTCAAAACTTGAGTATGGGAATGTGAATATCTCGTCTTTTGTATCGTATTTTTTATATAGTGTCTTTTGGAGCATATCGCCGAATAAAAATGCCATAGTACCTGCATTAATTCCTTTGAGCGGTGTGCTACCGTGACATTGGAAACCTTTTATTGTAAATTTAATCCACATGATTTGTTTTTCGGCAATTTCCACGAAGTTTCCATGACCTACTCCAAAATCAGGGACTATAATAACATCTCCGTTCTTGAAAAGCTCATCTTCATACTTTAAAAGATGTCTAATTCCATAAGTACTACCATTTTCTTCGTCTGCTACGAAAATTAATCTTAAGTTATACTTTAAATCAGATTCTGGATTTAAGGATTTTTGCTTAAATTCATCTAATATCATTTTTAAGATTAAAAAAGATGATACAATACCTTTTCCGTTGTCTTCACTACCCCTACCATAAATTTTACCGTTTTTTATGACTGGTTCGTACGGATTTGTATCCCATAATGAAATGTCGCCCTCAGGTACGATATCCATATGTGAAATTATTGTTAGACTGTTTTCTTTGTTCAAATCCAAATCTACAACTACGTTAGGTCTTACGATGTTATTTTCATCGGTTGTGTTGTATTCTTTTATTATTAAATCCGCATTATATTTTTTTGCGTATTCTTTCATCTTTTTTATAATATATTGCGCTTCTTCAACTTCCCCTTTTCCCCCAAAACCAGGATTTACAGAGTTTATTCTAATTAAATTTGAAGCAATATTTATTGTTTCATTTTCTAAGTCTTTTTCGTATTGCTCTTTACTTTGTTTTGTCAATAAATTTAATAACTTAGGTGAATCGGATAAATTTTTTAAATTTTTACTATTGGATAGATTTTGCATAATAATAACCTTAATACTCTTTATTTATTACTTCATTATTTAATATTGTTTCATTTTTATTAGTTTATTAGTTTATTTTATTAGTTTATTATTTCATTATTTAGTACTGTTTATTACTATTTTACTATTGTTTACTACTATTGCTTATTATTTTTCATTTTGTCATATATTTTAAGATAAAAACAATTATATATTATTTAAAAGTATATTATTAATTCCTAATAATAAATTAGTTATAGGCACATAAGAATAGATATAATTCGGTGAAATTATGATTAAAAATGGAATTAAAGCTTTATTTTTAGTTGCTTTAGTTGCCCTTGTTGTTTCATTCGCAGGATGTACCGATAACGGCAGTGCAAGTGATAAAGTAGATGATTCAAAAGTGTTAACAGTTGGTTGCTGTGTTGAATTTAGACCTTTTGAATATATGGATGAAAATGGCGTACCAATAGGATTTGATATAGATATTATCAAAGAAGTTGGAAAAAGAATGGGTAAGGACGTTGAAATTATCGACTCACAATTTGATGGTCTTATACCTGCATTAAACGCCAAAAAATATGATTGTGTTATCTCAGCTATGACAATTACAGAAAACAGGTCTAAAGAAGTTAAATTTTCAAAACCTTACTTTGAAGCAGGTCAAATATTATGTGTTATGGATGAAAATAACGAAATAAATTCATTAAAAGACTTGAATGGTAAAAAAGTAGGTGTAAAATTAGGTACTACTGGTGACATCATTGCATCAGCGAGTGCTGGAGAATACAACTACGAAGTTAAACAATACAATAAAATCGGCGACGCTTACATGGATATGAAAAATGGCAAACTCAATGCTATTGTTGTGGATAATGCAGTTGCTATGGAATATTTAAAAGAAAATCCTGGTTTATACAAATTAACCGGTGAATTAATGACTTCTGAATCATATGGTATTGCTACAAGATTGGATGATACAGAATTATCAGAAAAAATCGATAAAGCATTAGACGATATGAAAGCAGACGGTACCTACGATAAAATCCATGCAAAATGGTTTGGTGATGAATAACTAGTCTAAAATCATATAATATAGGATTTAAAGTAATTTATATCTTATTTCTTATTTATTATTTCTTATTTTTTACCTATTATTCCGTATTAATTCATAATATTATATTATTTTAGAGTTATTTTAGAGTTATTTGTAAAGTCGAATACTAGAAACTATTGAATTTTAAAAATATTATCGCAATCTAAATAATTATTTAGTCTATTACATAAGGATAATTTTTTATTCAAAGAAGTGTTTAGTTATTAGTATACTGCATAATATTGTTAAGACTAATAAATCCATATTAATAAATCCATAATTGCTAAATAACGTCATAAAAGTTAATTAAAATATAATAGATGTGATACTATTAAAAATAACAAAAATAATAGAATTAAAGGCAATAATAACGATAAACTAAACATTTACAATAAAAATTTAAAAAATACATTGGTTGTAATATTTAGTTCGTTACTTCTCGTAACTTCTGTTTCCATGTCAGGTTGCTTTGAAGAAGATAATGAAAATATAGATGGAATCAAGTCATTTAATGACTTTAAAAATCAAATACCTCATGAAAAAGTTGGCGTATTAATCCCTGAAATTGCAGAGGCACAGATTGAAAAAGACGCTTCAAAAAGTTCATTCGGCAATAAAAAAATGCAAGGGGCTAGGGGAACTATTTATTATATGAGCAGTATTGAAACTAACAATATTAAAATAATAGCGGATTTTATGGATAAAGAATCTACACACAATTATATGATATACGTTAATAAAATGGGTTCTCGATATATTGTAAATTATTATTCAGTGTTTGGTAAAGGCTCACAATTAACTGAAGAAGATAAAGAAGCTTACGATGAAGTGGCTAGCATGCTTTCAATGGTTTTACCTTCAAAAATAACATTAGTTATGCGTTCTGGAAAATATGAAAGAGACCAGGAAATATACCAATCGATGGTTACTTCAATTTAATATCTGATACATATAAATAATATGAACAGATAAATATGATTAACTAAAAATTCTAAAAATGAATTTATAATGATAGGTGGAATTTTGGCTGGAAAAAACAACGATGAAGGATTGAGCACAAGTGCTGGTTTAGTTAGGTATATGGATACGGACATATCCAAATTTAAAATAGAACCTGAAAAAGTGCTTGGTATAACCTTTGCAATAATTGTTGCAGAAGCTTTGTTAAACTACGGATTTTTAATTTAATAATTTAATTAATTCGATATATTTTAATTATTTTTTATTTTTATTTTTACGCGTATTATATTTTTTTATTATATTTTTATTTGATTTAGTTAAAAAATTAAAAGAGTATTTATTATCTATTTATTATATTTTTATTATATTTTATTTTTAATTATGGGATAAAATTTTTCCAAAGAAGTTTTTAGTTCTGTCATGTTTAGGATTTGTAAATATCTCGGATGGCGCTCCTTCTTCCACGATGACACCTTCATCCATGAATACAATTCTATCACCCACTTCTTTTGCAAAACCCATTTCGTGAGTTACTACAACCATTGTCATACCTTCATATGCTAGTTGTTTCATCACGTCTAAAACTTCATTAACCAATTCCGGGTCTAATGCAGAGGTAGGTTCGTCAAACAACATTGCATCAGGTTTCATCGCTAAAGCTCTTGCAATTGCCACCCTTTGTTGTTGACCACCTGAAAGTTGTATGGGGTAAGCATTTTCTTTATCTTCCAACCCTACTTTTTTTAGCAATTCCCTTGCTTGTGCTTTAGCTTCGGATTTTGATTTTTTTAAAACTTTTATTGGTGCAAATGTAATATTATCCAATACTGTAAGATGAGGGAATAAATTAAACTGTTGGAATACCATACCTATTTTTTGGCGGATTTTGTTGATATTGGCTTTTTTATCACAAATATCTTGGTCTTCGAATATTACTTTTCCATCAGTTATTACTTCGAGACCATTTATGCACCTTAATAATGTGGATTTACCACTACCACTTGGTCCCAATATAACCACAACTTCTCCTTTTTTGACCTTTAAATTTACACCCTTCAATACGTGGTTTTCACCGAATTTTTTATGAATATTATCCATTTCTATCAATTTTCCACCTTTTCTCAATAAATAGTACAATTCTGCTTAATGGTATTGTCATTAATAAATAGAATAAAGCTACACCTAACAATGGTGTCCAAGCGTTATAGGTTGCACCCCTAACCTGGTCACCAACCCTTAAAAGCTCCACAATTGCAATTACGGACAATAATGAGGAGTCTTTCAACAAGATGATAAATTCGTTACCCAAAGCCGGTAAAACGTTCCTAAAAGCTTGAGGTAATATAATATATCTCATAGATTGGAAATAATTCATTCCCAAACTTCTTGCGGCTTCCATTTGACCATGGTGAACAGATAAAATACCTGCTTTTATAATTTCTGCTATGTAGGCGCCACTATTTAAACCCAATGCTAAAACACCGGCTACAAAAGCGTCAAGATTAATACCCAAATCTGGAAGACCAAAGTATATTATCATAATTTGAACTAACATCGGGGTACCCCTTATTAATTCTACATAGATAGCTGAAAAGCCACGATATAAAAAATTTGAAGATATTCTACCAACCCCTACAAATACCCCCAATATTATACCCAATATAATGGATAATACCGTTATTTTAAGGGTCATTAATGAGCCGTCAATTAATCGAGGTACTATTGCAATAAATAAATCAACATCAAAACCTGCCATTATCTCACCATTCTAAAAACTAAAAATATTTCAGTGAATAAATAATTAAATAATTAAATAATTAAATAAATAATTAATTAAACAGTAAATAAACAGTTAAATAAACAAAATCATAAAAAATCATAAATATACATTTATTAATATATTATATATTTTTTTTAACTAGATTAAAAGTTAATGTAAATATATTATTTAAATATTATCTATCTAATATTCTTATATCTTTATTTCCGTATTAACAATTTATTATTACATTTGAATTGCATTCAATATCTCATTATTTTCTATTTTATTCTAAAATTAAGCGACAGATGATTAAAAAATGAAAGTTTGAAAATATCAAAAAATATATATAGTAATTAAACTATCATTAGTTGAATTATTATATAGTAGTCCAAATTATAGTTTTATTTAAAATCAATAAAAAAGCATATAAACTAATAATATCAAAAATAAATTGTAAACTAAAATACTAAAGTCTATACAAAAATTATCGACTATTATTTATGTTAAATAAATTAAAATAAGGTATATTTTAAAAATTTATGATTTAAATTATTTAAGTCAAACTCGTAATTCGTTTTGATTTTAGATTGCGAGTATATATAAAATATAGAGGGAGATTATGGTTAAATTTTGCCCAAAGTGTAATAATATAATGTTACCTAAAGAAGGTAGCTTAAAATGCGTAGTATGCGGATTTGAAACTAGTTTAGAAAATACCCAAGATAAATACGAGTTATCTGAAAAAATAGAAAGCAAATCACAAGATGTTACAGTGATTGAAAATGTAAATACATTACCATCAATTAGAATTGAATGCCCGAGCTGTGGAAATATGGAAGCTTACTGGTGGTTACAGCAAACAAGATGTGCAGATGAGCCTGAGACAAGATTTTACAAGTGTAAAAAATGCTCACATACTTGGAGAGAATACGACTAATTAACTATATTTTTATATAATCTTAATTTAATATTTTTAATAATATAAATTAATGTTTTAAATTTTATTTGTATATTTTAATTTTAAGCCATATGTTAATCTTAATCTTAATTTTTTATATTTTCGTATGCCATAATAATCTTTTTTAAAAATAATATAATTAGTAATAATTTTAGAATAAAATGTATGTACATTTCGCACCATATATGCAAATATATATTGAATTCTTTCTTATTTGTATTACCTATTACATACCAACCCATACGGACGACTACTTGCAAAACTAGCGGGGTGAAAAAATGAATTACAAGGCGATTGGAGAAAGCTTTTATCACAAACCGATTGAAATAAACGACTCTAACATAAGAATTGGTATTATATCAGATACTCATGTTCCACATAGGTGCAACAATGAAAATATTCCAGAATATGTTATAAATGAACTTAAAAAAGTGGACTTGATAATTCATTGTGGCGATTTAACCACTCCAGAGATAATTAAAACATTGAATGATATAAAAAAACCGAAATACAAGCTTATAATCGTAAAAGGTAATATGGATAGGCACGATATTTTATTGTCAAAGGTTAATTTACCTAAAGAATACATATTTGTTGTAAATGGTCTTAAAATAGGGGTAATTCACGGTGATATGATAGAGCCTCGCGGTGACAAGTTAAAAATGAAATATATGGCTCTTGAAAAAGATTTAGATGTGTTAATCTCTGGACATACGCATATACCGATGATTGAAAGCGTAGAAGGTCTTAATAAAACCATAATGCTATTAAATCCAGGTAGTTTCACATGTCCGAGGATACCTTTAAAAACGTTTATGATACTAGATTTTAAAAATAACGAGCTAAATAAAATAGAATTAAAAGAAGTAATGTAAATAATCTAAATAACGTAAATAACTTAAATAACTTAAATAACTTAAATAATCTAAATTAAGAATAATTTATTGAACTATTCTTTAAATTATTAATTATTTGAATTATTTTAATTAGATTAATTATTTATTTAAACTAGTCAATTTTTTTAATTTAACTAACATATCTTCTCTTTTGTCTTCCACTATCTTTGTATATGACGATAAAGCACCTGTTGGACATACATCTACACAGATTTCAGAATCAAATTCCATACAATCATTACATTTTGTAGCAATTCCACTGGAGGTGTCTATCCTTATAGCTCCAATAGGGCATACCTCAGTACATAAAGAACAGCCAATACATTTATCATTGTCGAGGATTATCCTATCCCCTACTTTTTTAAGTGCGTCTTCTGGACATACTTGAACACAAGGGGCACTTTCACAGTGCATACACCTTATTGGAATGCCTTCAACGATAAATATTGCGTTATGGGGGCAGGAACGTTCACATTTCCCACAATCCACACATAACTCAATGTTGGGCATTATTTTCATAATATCACCACGTTATGATATAAATATAATAATTTAATACCTATGGGTTGTTTACTCTTGAAGAAGAAGTTACCAAGGATAATAAATCTTTACTTTTATTTTTATTTGCTTTTGAGCCAGGTTTTGTAACACTTGCTAAATTTGGCAAATTCTTGAGTTTTTTAGATAATACGATATCTTCAACGTCTATTACTTCTAAGCATCTTTTAGAACATGCTTTTATACAAGCACACTCATCATTTTCCTCGATACATAAATCACATTTGTGGGCGGTTTTTTCGTTTATGAAAATTGCACCAAATGGACAAGCTAACGCGCATAATCCGCAACCGATACATAAATCCTCATTTAAGTGAACTGTGCCATTGTTAACGTCTATTGCATTGACAGGACATATTTCACCACAAGGAGCTGAAGCACAATGTTGACATACCACAGGGAAGTATTCGCCTTGATAATCAAGTATACTTATCCTACTAATCCCATGAACCTCTGAACATGCTTTCATGCAATCTCCACAATTATCACAAGATTTACTATCTAACATGACAATTTTTTTCATAATAAATACACCTTTGAATAAAAATTTAATTAATAGTACGAATAGGATTAAAAATTTAAATTACCAATAATTACCAATAACTAAAATATTATAGAATAGTTATTGAGTATTATTCATTTAATTTAAATAATTTAAATAATTTAAATTCCCATTTCTTGACATTTGTGGTTGATTAAGTTTTGCATTTCTTCAATGTCTTCTTCGGTTAAATGCCTGTATCTTTTTTGAGTTTTTAAGTATTCTTCAATTGAAATTCTTTTTGAAGGTTTGTATGTTACTCTGTACTCGCCGTTTTCAATTTCGTAGAGTGGCCAAATTCCTGCTTTAACTGCCAATCTACCCAATTCAACTGTTTTAGCTGCTGGGTATCCCCAACCTGTTGTACAAGGTTGTAAAATTTGAATAAATGCGGGTCCATCAATTTCACATGCTTTTTTAACTTTATTCATAAAGTCTTCTGGGTAGCTGATTGAAGCAGTAGCTACGTAAGGGATGCCGTGAGCTGCCATAATCATTGGCATGTTTTTCTTAGGTCTGTTTTCTCCCCTAATTACACTACCTGCAGGTGAAGTTGTTGTTGAAGCCATGTAAGGCGTTGAACCACTTCTTTGAACACCCGTGTTCATGTATGCCTCGTTATCGTACATGATGTAAACCATGTCGTGACCTCTTTCCATTGCACCACTTAATGCCTGGAATCCGATATCTGCGGTACCACCGTCACCACCAAAAGCGATTACGTTTACTTTTTCGCCTTCGTAAAGTCCTCTTTTTCTTTTCAAGGATTTAACTGCTGCTTCGATACCACTTGCAACTGCTGCTGCGTTTTCGAATGCAACGTGCATCCAAGGCACTCTCCAAGCTGTTTCTGGGTATGGAGTTGTCATAACTTCGAGACATCCGGTAGCGTTTGCTACGATGGTGTTTTTACCTGCTGCTTTTAAAGTCAATCTTGCAACAATTGCTGCCCCACAGCCAGCACAACCTCTGTGTCCGGGAGCAAATAATTCTTCTCTTGGGAATTGTCTTGCCATCTTACCACCGATAAAATTATTGAAATTTTAAGGTTTAATTATTTTTAAATTTTATTTGATATTATTTGATATTATTTGATATTATTTGATATTATTATTTTTAATTAGTTATTTTTTAATTATTTAACTTAAATTATTCTTTTAAGCCAATCCATTTTGTTTCAGTGTCTTTTGCTTCATTTTCAGTATGTTCTATGATTTCTTTGATATTTGCTTTTCTTATATCTCTTCCACCGAGTCCTACGATGTAATTAACGGTTTTTTTGTCCTTTAAGAAGGGAGCAATATCGGTAAACAAAGCACCTTTGTCTAAACCTAAGCTTATATCTTTATCCAAGATTGCTACGTTTTTAGCACCTTTTAAAGCTTCTTTTATTTCTTCAGTTGGTAAAGGTCTGTAACTGATGATTTTTAATAAACCGTATTCTTTACCTTCTGCTTTTAATTCATCGATTACATCTTTAATAGTTCCACACAATGAACCCATTGTTATTAAAACTGTTTCTGCATTTTCAATGTTGTAAGATTCTATTAATCCGTTTCCGTAAGCTCTACCGAATTTTTCAGCGAATTTATCATGAATGTCTTTAATAACATTTAAAGCAACGTCTTGAGCTTTTTGAACATCATATCTTGTTTCCATATACCACTCAGGGTCACCTAATGCACCTTGAGTCATTGGTTTTTCAGGTCTTAAGTATGCGTGTTTAGGTTCATATTGACCAACAAAGTTCAAAACTTTTTCTTTTTCAGGTATTTCGACAGGTTCCACGGTGTGTGTTAAAATAAAACCGTCTAAGTTTACCATTACAGGTAACAAAACGTTTTCATTTTCTGCGATTTTAAATGCCTGGATAATTAAATCTAAGGTTTCTTGGTTGTTTTCAGCGTACAATTGAATCCATCCAGTATCTCTTTGTGAAATACTGTCTTGTTGGTCGTTCCAAATATTAATAGGCGCTGATAAAGCCCTGTTTGCGTTCATCATTACGATAGGCATTCTCATACCTGCTGCAGCGAATAATATTTCGTGCATTAACGCCAAACCTTGTGATGATGTCGCAGTGAATGTTCTTGCACCGGTTGCACTTGCACCGACACATGCACTTATTGCTGAGTGCTCACTTTCTACTTTAATGTATTCCGCATTTAATTCCCCGTTAGCTACGAATTCCGCTAGCTTTTCAACAGATGTTGTTTGAGGGGTGATAGGATAAGCGGCTATAACATCAACGTCTGCCAATTTAGCAGCTTCCGCAGCTGCTGAGGTGCCGGTTATAACTTTAACATTTTGCATGGTTATCCTCCCAATGTATTTTTTGGAAATTAGTACAATATTTTTGATAATTTTATTTTAAAATTCAAATTATTTTTATGTTAGTTTATAATTTTTAATTATTTTTCTTCTCTTATTCCAGTTATTGCCTTTACAGGACATTCTTCTTCACAAATTAAGCAACCTTTACAGTAATCGTAATCAATCTTGAAATCTCCGTTTTCATCTGGTTGAATACATCCCTCAGGACAGAAAATGTAACAATTTTCACATTTTATACATTTATCATTGTCTAAAATTGGTTTAAAGACTCTCCAACTACCGGTTTTGTTGTTAATTGAGTTTCCAGGTTCATAAATAATAGTACCTTTATTAACCATAAGTCCACCTGTTTTCTTAAATTATTTGCCTTATTTATATTATTTTACTTATTTATCTTATTAGTCATCGTCATTTTAATTCTTCATTATAAATAATTTCATATAATAATTTCATATTATAGATATTTATAAATTTTGAACACTGTTGTATGCCTTTTCAGCAGTTGCTGCGTTCTTTTCGCCTAATTTACCAGGGAATGTATCTTTAATAGCTTTTTTCAATGATTCAAGACTAACTTGATTTGTTAAACCTGCGAATGCTCCTACCATTGTGGTGTTAACAATTGGTACTCCTAAAACGTCTAGTGCAATTCCTGTTGCGTCGATTGTTTTAACGTCGTATCCTTCCAAATGGATGTCTTTTAATGTGTTTATTAAAATTAATCCGCCTTTTTGCAAACCGCTTGTAACGTCTGTTGTATCCAATAGTGTAGGGTCTTGAACAATTACAAAGTTTGGCGCATAAATTTGGGTTCTTAATCTTATTTTTTCATCATTTATCCTTGTGAATGCCATAACGGGAGCGCCCCTTCTTTCTACTCCGAAAAATGGGAATGCTTGACAGAATTTACCGTCGTAAAATGAAGCTTTGGCAAGAATTTGAGCAGCAGTCACTGCACCTTGTCCACCTCTTCCGTGAAACCTAACTTCAATCATTTGTCCACCTCAAAACGGTCGCTTAATGTTATTAACTTATTATTAATTTTTTTGATAATTTGATATTTTTGATTACAGTATTGATTAGTATGATTAGTATGATTATCCATGCCATATTTTTATGTCACTTTTATGTCACAAATTCAATCAGTATTGTCAATTATTATTTTTATAAAATATAGTAAATAATATATGAGACATTAGAATTATAATGATTAATCATTATAATTATATAATATATAAAGATTTTTATTGTAAGTCAAATGTCGTATAAAATGTCGATAAAATTAATACAAAAATCAATTAAATTTATCCAAATATTAGAGATAAATTCATAAAATGTACACTATTTACAAATAAAGTAATAAATATTAGAAATTAAAATGTAGGTACAATTAAAATAAATTAGCATATTGTAGAATTAATCGAGTGTTAATATATGATATAATAGTTATACAATATATAGAATAAATATGAAATTAATAAAATATACATGGTGTAAACTTGGAAATAAAAATCAACCCCGAATATGAAAATCAAAAGCAAGATGTAATATCCTATGCAAAAATAGAAAACTATTATGATAGAACAGAGGAAGCCATATCTATCATAAAAAAAGGAATGCCGTCTGAAAAAAGCTTACTTTACGATGTAGCCCTAGATTTCATGACTATGATAGAGTGTTACTTCTCAGATGCAAAGGCATTTATACAAAAAGGAGACTATATAAACGCATTTGCTTCGTTAAATTATGCTTATGGTTGGATAGATGCAGGTGCTAGACTTGGCATTTTCAATGTAGGCGACGACGATGTGAGATTTACATTAGCAAAATAGAGATAAAGTATAGCGAATAGCGAGAACAGTGAGATTGGTGAAAAAATGACAAATTATCACGTAAAATTACAAGCAGCGTATGTTGCAAAGAATGTAGAAGATGCAGAAGATGCAATAGGTATTGCAATTTCCCAAATAGGTAAAGCTTTGAACAAGGGAAAATTAGACTACGTAGACATCGAGTTAGGTTTAACCTTATGTCCTGAATGTAGCGAACCAGTTGATTGCGTGTTAGTGGTTGCGAGAACTGCAATTGTAGGTATCATCCTATCAATGAGAGTATTTAACGCAGAAAGTCCGGAACATGCCCTTAGAATTGCAAAAGCTTCAATAGGAAAAGCTTTAAAAGATATACCTCTCGAAGAAATCGACGTTGTAGAATTCTAAGGTACTAAAAATAAAATATCTAATAAATATATAAAATATTATTTTTCTTATTTTTTAAATTATGTTAATTGTTTAAAAGAGTTAAAATCTAAATTTAAAAGTTGTATTTAAATTATATCTAAATTATATCTAAATTATATCTAGGTTATACCTAAGCTATATATAAAAATTAAAAAAGTAAATTAAAAAAATAAAGTTTTTATTTAGAATCTATTTTCAAATTCAATCATTGTGTTTAATACTTTTTCATCGCCTAAAGGAGCCCCTTGCAATTGTAAACCAACAGGTATGCCGTTAATATCTCCACATCTTACAACACCTGCGCAAATACCACATAAGTTCGTAGGAACTGTTAGAACATCGTAAGCATACATATCCATTGGCGAAATTTCTTCCCCTAACTTGTGAGGTAATTTAGGAACTGTTGGACCTGCAATAATGTCTACTTTGTCAAACAATTTTATCATTTCTGCTTTCATTGTTCTTCTTGCCTGAAGTGCTTTTTTATAGTATTTTCCACTGAATTCCTGTTCACTGATTGTTTTACCGATTAAAATTCTTCTAAGTACTTCTTCGCCACAAGCTTCTTCTATTTGGTATCCGTACCTTCTACCATCATATTTCCTTGTAGCTGAAAAGAATTCAACATAGTTTATCAAATAGTAAGTAGGTAATGCTATGTCAGTGTAATTGTAGTTTAATTCTACGATTTCACAACCGATATCTTCTAAAGCTTGAATACCTTTTTCAATGTTGCTTCTAATTTTATCATCGGTGACGTCCATAAACTCTTTAACTACTCCTACTTTGTAGTTTTTAACTGCTTCAGTGTTTTTATTAAATTTAGGTGTAGCCAATGAAGTAGTTTCTGAAATATCTTTTCCTTTGATTGCATTTGTTAATAATAAAGCATCTTCTGCGTTTTTAGCTAAAGGTCCGATTTGGTCGAGACTCATTGATAAATCGCATAAACCTTGCCTACTTACAACGCCGTAAGATGGTTTAAAACCAACTACGCCACAATGACTTGCAGGGTTCCTAATACTACCGCCTGTATCACTACCTAAAGTCATGTCACACAAATCTCCAGCTACTGCTGAAGCGCTACCACTACTTGAACCGCCAGGTATCCTATCTAAAGCTGCAGGGTTTTTTGTTGCCCCGTAGTAAGATGTTTCACCACTACTACCACTTGCAAACTCGTCCATGTTTGTCATACCAATAATTAAAGCACCTTGTGACCTTAATTTTTTTACAACTGTTGCATCATAAGTTCCAACGTAGTTACTTAATGTTTTAGATGCGCAAGAGATTGTATACCCCTCGACATTGATGTTTGACTTAACACCTATTATTTTACCATATAATGGTTTGTTTTTTAAAGCTTCATTTTTTTCCAATTCTTGAGCTTCATTTAAAACTCTTTCAGGATTTACTTCAATGAAAGCGTTTAAGTCAGATTTTTCTATTTTTTCCAAGTATTTTTGAGCTCTATCTATAATCATTAAATCACCTTAACAATATGCTAACTCCGTATAATAGTGAATAAAATTTAATCTATATCTTTATAATAATTTTATAATAATTTTAATTTATAATATATTATCTCAAATATAATATAATCATTACTATTAAATTACTAATTAAATAAAAACTTTGTGTAATTTTTTTATAAATCATAAAAAATAAACGTAAACAAAATTAAAATAAATTAAAATAAATTAAAATAAAAATGTAATAATATATTTGAATATATTTAGAATAGTGGATTAAACTATTATAAATTTATTTTTGAGTTGATTCAGCTGTTGCTTCTGCTTTTTTAATCTTTTGGAAGTCTTTTGTTTCAGATACTACAACTTTCAAGAGTAATAATATACCAATTAAGTTAGGAATAGCCATTGCTCCGTTTAAAGTATCTGCGATATCCCATACAAGTGTTAAATCAGCTGTTGAACCCCAAATAACTACTAAAACGAAAATTATTCTGTAGAAATTTGCTATTTTTGAACTACATGCTAAATATTCCAAACATTTTTCACCGTAGTATGTCCAACCTAATATTGTTGTGTATGCGAAGAATGGCAATGCCATTGTTATAATCCATCCACTGTTTGGAAGTAAAGAGTTGAATGCAGCAATTGTAAGCTGTGCGCCTTCTAAACCGCTTGTTAAAAGACCAGATTTTAATGTAGCTATTGTTAATGCTAAACCAGTTATTGAACATATAATTATTGTATCAATAAATGTACCAGTCATTGAAATTAAACCCTGTCTTCCAGGGTGGTCAGTTTTAGCAGCTGCTGCAGCAATCGGAGCACTACCCAAACCTGCTTCGTTTGAAAATACACCTCTTGCAACCCCGTATCTCATAACCGTACCAATTGCACCTCCTGCAACTGCGGCTCCTGTGAATGCGTCACTGAGTATGTAAGATATTGCAGGAATTATGTATTGTAAATTCAATAATAAAACAGCTACACCTGCTATAAAGTAGAATACTGCCATAAATGGAACAATATATGATGTTACTCTACCAATAGACTTAATACCACCCATGGTCACAGCTGCAACCAAAATTGCAATTAATACCCCAATTCCTAATCTACCTATAAGGTCTACAGGTATGATTGATGATAATACAGGTGATAAAGCCGTAGTTATTGCAGGTGATAATAATGGTGACAATACATCAACTATTGAGTTAACCTGTGCTACGTTACCAATACCGAATGCTGCAAAAGCTCCGAAGAAAGCAAATAAAACAGCTAACCATTTGATTCCTGCACCCTTTTCAATATAGTACATTGGACCTCCTGCCATTTCTCCAGCATCGTCCACAACCCTATATTTAACAGCTAAAACTGCTTCAGCGTATTTTGTAGCCATACCAAATAATGCAGCAATCCACATCCAAAATATGGCACCAGGACCTCCGAATGTAAATGCAGTAGCAACCCCTACAATGTTACCTGTACCAATTGTAGCAGATAAAGCGGTAGTTAAAGCTTGGAATGGAGAAATATCTCCTTGTACTTTTTTATCGGATTTTTTAAACATTAATTTAAAAGCGTAAGGTAATTCCTTAAATTGATAACCTTTTAAAAGAATTGTAAGAATTACACCAGTACCTACCAATAAAGCAAGCATATACGGCCCCCATACAATTCCATTCAATTCGCCCATAAAGGACATAAAAACGTCTAACATGATATCACATCACTCCAACATAAAAATATTGTAATATTACAAAATATAAATCAAAATAAACGAATTAAACGAATTAAACGAATTAATCAAATATTTACACAAAAATAGGATATACAGTATAAACCATTTGCAGAAATAATTGAATAATCCTGACAAATAATACTACATAATACTAAATAACAAGAACATAGTTGTAATTATGTTCAAAACTCCACAATATTGAACATATATTACCTATATTAATGATTAAGCTCCACAACATAATCATTTCCCATTTTATTAGCGTATTACAAGTAATAACTTATTTTATATACTTTAGTGCACCTATTAAATCAATAGCGTCCTTCTATTTTTAATTTGTTTATTTAAATTTATATTTAGTAAGTAGTTATTATTTACCAATAAATTTGTTAATAAATTATTAATTAATTATTAATTAATTGTTAGTTAACTTATTATTGATTTATTAATACTATATTATTAATTTACTAAGTAGTATTTTAGTCTTTATAATCTAATTTATAATTATTTATAATTATTTATAATTATTTTTAAAATTTATTCCAACTCAATATGTAAATTTAAATCTCGATTAAATGACATAAGCAACTAAGTACAATAATGCTATTTATAGCATTATACGCCTTGATATACCCATTAAAAATATATAATATTTAATCATTATAAATCTACTTTTCAAGTTATATTATAAATCCTTTATATACGTTATGATACGATTAAAAAAATTAGAGCATTTTGAAACTGTACAATATTTCGATAAAAACGTATTACTTTATGAAAAACGATATTTTTGATATTCTAACTATCAAAATATATTAAAATTTAAAAAAAAATATTATTTATATAATATATAATTATTAAATATATATGTATCTATTAATGGTGTATCAATGTATGTATCTATGAGATTTTACAATTTAGAGTTGGATTAAATTTTAAAATCTGATTATTTCATTTTTTGTGGAGTTTGTATATTTAGTATAATAGTACTCTAATTAACTAATTATGAGAATGATTGTTGGAGTGATTAGTTATTATTTCCTACATTTGTGCCATATACATAGGTCGTAATGGTATATATCACTATTGAAATTTTTGGCATTGATTGACGTAAAAATAGGAGATTTTTTAAAAATAGATGATATTTATTTAATTATGTTGCGATATTATACTATTATATATTACAAAAATTATGTTATAATAGAGTCCTATTAATCATAAGATATCTAAAAATAATATTGATAATACATATAATGATGGTATGGATAATAGTAAATATAAAAATAAAGATGATGATAATAAAAAAATTTAAAAAATAAAAATTAGAATAATATAAAAATATAAAAATATAAAAATAGATATAATAAGCCTTAAAATAAAAAATGGCTTCCTTGGGGTGGACAAAAGCACCAAATCTCATTTTGCCTTAATTAGTACTCAGCCCCGCTACCCCTTGAGCGTCGAAGTAAATTCTACCGTTGCTCCCTTCCGGGCCTGGCGGGTTTCGAAATACGAAAAGAGTTTGACTCTTTCTTAAGAAAGAGAGTCTCTTACCATCTTACCCCAAAGGACGAAACGTCGACATACTAATTAAGAATGAAATTTGGGAACTTATGCCGCCCCCAAGTTTTCGGCTCTCGCAAAGGCGATTTCAAGTTACAGGAGACGCCTAACCTCCCAGCCTAGCCAATATTACATAACTTGTTCTAGCTTATATAGTTTACTATTTTATTATCTGTACTATTTTTTAGCATTTTTAGCATTTTTAGCATTTAAAACACTTTTACAACAGTTATTATTATTTTAGTCCATATTATATTATTTCTTATTTCATTTAATTTTTCCATGAAACGTATTAAATAAAAAGTATGGGGAATTTATAAATAATCGACAATTTAATAACCTATTTAAGAATCTAAATAGTTTCAATAAGTAAAATTTATATAACTATTAAAACTTATTATTTATATAGTGTTATAATTACCAAAAAAACTTTACAAGTATTGGATAATAATAATTAATATTAAATAATAATAAAATAACCCCAAATTTAAAAATACACTACATAAGGATTTATTTACAGCATATAAATTTGAATGGTTTATTATTAGAGTATATATAATATTATATGGGCATAATATTAAAAAAATACATTAAAAATATTCCAATATTGAAGATAGGATATAATTAATAGAATATTCAAAAAATAGGTATGCCTATCAAATTACATATAAAAAATAATATATATCATGAAAATTTATAGATATTATCAATAAATTATTATAATCTATCGATTTTATTTAAGATTTGCCTTTGGAGGATTACTATGAGACTTGTTAAAGATGCACTTTCTAAAAATAATGAAGAGTTATACCAAGCTCAAATGGCTAAAGATGATTTTGGAAACGCTAAAATTATCGTAGTAGGATGTGGTGGTGCAGGTAACAACACAATTTCAAGACTTACGGAGATAGGGATTGAAGGTGCTGAAACTATTGCATTAAATACAGATAAACAGCATTTAGAACATATTAAAGCAGATAAAACCATATTAATTGGTTCTACATTAACTAGAGGTTTAGGTGCTGGAGGATACCCAGAAATTGGTAGGAAATCCGCAGAATTAGCTAAAAACGTTCTCGAAGATGTTTTGAAAAATGCAGACTTAGTATTTGTCTCCGCAGGTATGGGTGGCGGTACAGGTACTGGTTCAGCTCCAATCGTCGCAGAAGTAGCAAAAGAAAGCGGTGCTGTTGTAATCGGTGTTGTTACATACCCATTCAAAATTGAAAGAGCCAGACTTAAAAAGGCAGATGAAGGTCTTAAAAGATTAACTGAATGTTGTGACACCGTTATTGTAATTGATAACAATAGATTAGTCGATTTTGTTCCTAACTTGCCTATGAACGAAGCTTTCAGAGTAGCAGACGAAATCATTGCTCAATCAGTTAAAGGTATTACAGAAACCATATCAACCAAGAGTATGATAAATATCGATTATGCGGACGTAAAAGCTGTTATGACTAACGGTGGTGTTGCCATGATTGGTGTGGGTGAGGTAGACAACGATTCCAAAGGCGATAGGGTAGAGAAAGTAGTTAAAGATGCTTTACAATGTCCTTTATTGGATATTGACTACAAAGGAGCTACAGGTGCTATTATACATGTTACTGGAGGTCCTGATTTAACATTGGGCGAAGCTAATAGGATTGGTGAAGGCATAACAAGCAGTATGGATGCAGAAGCTAACGTCATATGGGGTGCAAGGTTAGATAGCACAATGGACGGAGCAATTAGGGTAATGGCAATTATTACAGGTGTTAAATCACCAAACATATTGGGCGGTGGAAAAGCACCTCAAAGAATATTACCTAAAAAACAGCAACAATCTAAAAGTTCACTAGGAATTGACTACATTGTTTAATGTCATTTAATTAATCAATAACTAACTAAAATTAATTTTTACATACTTTTATTTTATACTATTTTAGCATTGTTTAGTTTTTAAATTATAATTGTAATATATTTTGTAAATATTATATATTAAAAAAATTAATATATTTATTAAAAAAATTAATACCATATAGATAATAAACGATAGATTTATAATATTAATACTTAATAATATATCTAATAATATTATAGCTAATAATAATCCACAATATAGTATTAATATTGAAATATTTGATAGAATATTATATATTATAAGACGAGTATATTATAATAAATAATTGGGTGTTTATGTAATAATATTACATGATTAAATAATTAGTAACAGAAATATGTGACGTGAGTGTTATGAAAGCGTATGAAAGGCTTTTATTAAGCTTAGGTTCTGAAAAGTTTACCGACGAGTTCAGAAAAATACTATTAGAATTAAATATTTCATTGAAGGAATTTTCAGACCATTCTCAAATACCTTATAGTACATTGTACAAAGTTATGAATAATAAAGATTTTAGAGTATCTACACTTCAAAAAATCGTGAAAGTAATTAAGGAATTTGAAAAAGATGATGAGTTAGATGATAAAATAGCAATTATTGCTGCAAGGTCTTCACTTAATAAACTTACTCAAAAAACCATTGAATTTAATGGTAAAACATACGCCATTAAGGAATATCCATCAAATACGCTTGAAGAGTGCCTTATATCGGCAGTTAGTGCGGAACGCGACGGAGTAAAAGCTATTGTATGCGCCCCTATAGTTAGTGCATGCGTTGAGAAACTTGTTAGAATACCTGTGGCTGTTGTCATTACCGAATCTTCAGACTATCTAAAAGCAGTTAAAATCGCTGCATCAAAAATATAAAACTTATAAATCTATTTTTTCATTATTTTAAATAAAAATAAGTTATAATTAAAAGAAAATAATAGTAGTTTATTATTTTAGTATATTACTATTTTAGTATTATTTTTTATCAAATATTAAACTAGATATTAAATTTTGAACCTTGGACTGTTTTTCTAGTTTTTAAATTGTTCGATATTTCGTTTAAAATTTTTAAACGTCCTAAATCCCATTCTGGTGATATTTTTATCTCTTTTGGAACTTTATCCTTTGAAACTCTTTGAATTAATATTTGAGGGGATATATGCTCTAAAAAATCCGTCACTAAGCTTATGTATTGTATTTTATCGAGTGACTTATATTCTGCATTCCAATACATCTCCTCAAGTTTTGTATTGTAGATAACTACGAGCGGATAAATTTTCAAAGCATCTATTTTTATTAAGGACAGCAGCTCTGCAGTTTGTAGCATTTCTTTCCTTGTTTCTCCAGGTAATCCCAAGATAATATGACCACAAACTTTTATACCTCGTTCCTTACAGTTTTTAATTGCGTTTAACGTGTCAATTGCGTCGTGTTTTCTATTAAGTAGAGTTAATGTTTTGTCATGTAATGTTTGAACCCCTAAATCAATCCAAATATCGTAACCCTGTTTTACATAGGTTTCTAAGATATCTAGCTTTTCGGGCTCCAAACAATCTGGTCTTGTCCCAATTGATAAACCTATTACATTTTCATAAGATAATGCAAAATCCCATAGTTCTTTTAGGTTTTCTGGCTCATCGTAGGTATTAGTAGCAGGATAAAAGTAAACGTAAAATTTATTTATGCCTTTTCTACCGTGTTCGTTTAATTGGAATTCTATTTGCTCTTTTAAGCTGTATTTACGATTACAATATTCTACGGAGATTGGCCTACCCATTTTCGGACAATAAATACAGCCTTTATCATCTAAAGTGCCGTCTTTATTAGGGCATGAAAACCCTGCATCTACAGGTATTTTAAAAGTTCTAAAGGGAATTTTAGACTTTACATAAACCCCGTATTGAGAAATGGGAAAACCTATTTTTCGCATATCCTGTATGCCATCCAATTCTGCGGTGAAAGTTAAATTTTCTGCCATTTTTAATACATTATTCTTTAAGGCGATATATTCTAAATCTTCCTTAAGACAACATTTATTATTTTCGTTTTTCTCTTTTTTCTCGTTTTTCTCATCTTTGCCCATAATCCACCAAACAATATGATACGAATATTAAAAATATATTAAATAAAATAATATTAAAAATATATTAGTAAAACAATAATATTTTAGATTATATTCTATATTCAATAGGTATATATAATTATATAATTGCAAATAAGAATTTTAATAAGTTTATTAACTCTGGAAATATCCAAATATTGAAATCAATTTTATAAATTATTAAATAGTATGGTAACATGATATTCAAATTAAAGGATAGTATGATTATTTATATTGAATATATTATTATTTACTAAGGTGAAATTATGATTATTGATGTAGAACTTCACAATGACGAAAAAAGAATATTACAAATATTTCAAAAATTTGGAAAAAATACACTTGACTTTGAAGAAATTTCACAAGAAATTGAGAAAGAAAAAATTATGAGGGCAGGTTTATGGCTTACAGGTCACAAACTTGCTGAAGTACTCGAAGAAAGTAAAAAACTTATAAAACTTAGCAAAGAAGGTATTGAAGCTAACGAAAAGCAATTACCTGAAAGAAGACTTTCAAAATATATATTAAATAATAAACTTGAAAGTATTGCTATAAAAGACCTTTCAAAAGTTGAAACTCTTGAAAAAGGAGAAATAAACCCGTTATTAGGTAATTTAAAGAAAAAAAACCTTGTAGCAATTGATAAAGGTAATATTGTTTTCAAAAATTTAGATTATGAAGATGAAGAGGAAATTTTAATTTCAAAAATTGGAAAATTAGAAGATGGAATCGACATATCTGAATTAATCAAGGAAGACAAAAAAACAGTTGATTCTTTGAAAAAAAGAGGATTAATTGAAGTAAAAGAGATTAAAAATAGGGAATTAAAATTAACTCCTGAAGGCATTGAATACATCAAGAATCCTATTGAAATTAAAGAAGAAATCACACAATTGACTAAAGAAGATATCTTAAGTGGAAAATGGAAAGAATGTGATATAAGAGCTTACGATGCTACCATACCTACTGAAAAGGTTTACCCTGCCAAACCTCATCCGATGGCTAAAATCATTGACGATGTTAAGGATATTCTCGTATCAATTGGGTTCAAAGAAGTTAAAACATCCGCTGTACAAACTGAACTTTGGAATTTTGACTCTTTATTTGAACCACAGGACCACCCTGCAAGAGATATGCAAGATACGTTCTTTTTAAAGTATCCAAATGCTGGACTTGTAGATGAAGAATTACTTCAAAAACTTAAATTAATACACGAACAAGGTATTGTTGGAGATGAACAAATCTCTAAAGGCTGGGGATATGTATTTAGTGAAGAAGTATCTAAAAAAGTAGTATTGAGGACACATACTACCGTTTCTTCGATTAAATATTTAGCATCGTTGAGTGAAGAAGAAAAAGAAAAAGCTCAAAAAGTATTTTGTATAGATAGAGTATTTAGAAATGAAGCAATCGATTATAAACACTTACCAGAATTTTATCAATGTGAAGGCATTGTAATGGATGACAATGTGAATTTCGATAACTTAGTTGGATTATTATCCGAATTCTTAAACAAATTAGGATTTGAAAAAGTAAGAATAAGACCTGCTTACTTCCCATTTACAGAACCTTCGCTTGAAGCAGAAGTTTATGTTGAAGGTAAAGGTTGGATGGAATTACTCGGTGCAGGTATATTCAGACCAGAAGTTTTAGAGCCTTTTGGAATCAAAAAACCGGTTTTAGCATGGGGAATTGGTTTAAGTAGACTTATAATGATGATATTAGAATTAAAAGATATCAGAGAACTTCATAAAAATGATTTAGATTGGATAAGGAATAGCAGAGTTAAAACAGTTAAGTAAAACAATTAAATAAAAAATTATAATTCATATATATCTAAATATATATCTAAATTAACTATTTTCATATTTTAAAATTATGTTTGGGATATCGTGGAAAAAATTAACAAGATAGTTAAGAATTCTTATGTTCAATCATTGGAAAATTGCAGAAATGGAGACCGAATTGAAGAAATTGAGGCAATTCAAAATCTCATCAAAAATTCTAAAAAAATTGTAGTTGCAACTTCCAATGGAAAGAAATTTAAAGTAGTAAAAAATATTATTTTGAAAGTTTTAGATACTCATACTAATCATAATACAATTAGCAATTGTAAAAATAATCAAAATAATATTATCATTGAAATGTTAGATATTTGTACAAATTCGGCAGATTTAACAAGAATGCCTGCATTAACTAAAGGAATGATTGCAGTTGACACAACAAATGCAGATTTAATCATAGCTCGTGGTAGATTGGGCGTTGCAGGCTCTGGCTCATTACTATTGATAATGGACGGCAAAGGGCGAATTTTAACCGGTGCAATGTCTCCTTCTTCAATAATCCATAATAAAAGCATAGAACACAAAATAGAGTTCGAACTTTTAAAAGCACTTGAAAAAATAGGGATAATGGTGGAACTATGAAGTACGGTATTACTGAAAATGTTAAAACAATTGAATCAAAAGTCAAAGTTAGAGATATTATAAAAAAGATTGCTGAAAAAAAGGCTAATGCAATAAAATATTACCTAGAGGGTGAGGAATTTAAGCAAGCGATTATATTTGGTGCTTATTTATCGGGTAACTATATTGCTAATATGATTAAACCAGATTGTGAAGAGGTTATATTAATCGACTCACAGCCCCACTTAGAAGATATTGTTACAGGGAACGGCATAAAATTCATGGATTTGAATACATTTATGCTAAAACTTAGAAACAATAACTCTAAGGAAATAAATCCAGATTTAATAATCGATGTTACGGGATTAGGTGGTGTAGACCCTAATATCTTAAAAGATTTTGACCCTAAAGTATTAATTATTGAAGACCCTAAAAGTTCGTTCGATAAAGAATTAATGGAAGCAGATAATACCCATAAAAGATTATGTGTTGGTCAGAGAAAAGGTTCTTTAAAAACTCTACGTTCTTCAAAAATTTCAAAAACGTCTGGTACTATGACACTTACCGTTGATGTAATAATGGATAGCTGCATGGATATTAAAGAATTAGATGGCGTATTGTATGCAGTTCCTAATTTAGAATATTTTGAAGGTATTGTATTCCATGAAAAAGATGTTAGAAAGTTTTTAAGGGAAGTAAATACACCTGCACTTACTGTTAGTTGCTTAGGAAATTTAGATACTGAAATCGATGAAATAATCGACATTAACATGAACAAAATTCATTCATTTGTTAAACCAGTGCAATAAAATAATAAAATAATAAAATAATAATAATTTAATTTTAATAAGTTATTTTATTTAATTATTTTTTAGAATAAAGGTAACGTTTTTCTAATATCTCTTTCTATTTTATCAGTTTCTTTGCAGTATTCTAAAATTATGTTTTCTAAAATTTCATCTAAGTCGCTTTCATTTAATCCCATTTCTAATAAACCAATTGCTGAAACGTGCTCTGGCGTACCTTCGGAAGTTACATTTAAACCGAGATGGATTTTGCCTGAAGTAACGCCCTTACAAGCAATACATACAGATATTTTTTTATTATTGTAGTACAAGTCGTCGCCTGTCTTTAATACCTTAATATTTGCTTTTGTTTCGATTACATCTTTTACAATATTTACAAGCATTCTTTGTCTTAAATAAGTAGTTTTTAAGTCGCAATTATCGAAATGCTCTACTATAAAGTTTATTGCACGTTTTGACGAAATAGGGATTTCGTATTCTGCTTCTTCTTTTACGTCTTTTAAATCCTTCATATTTGCTATTTTTACTTGCATAGCACCTATGAAACCTACGATACTATCTTTTTGAACATCAAATGATTTAAAAGCCCATAAAGGTTCTATTTCTTCCCCAGTGTAATCCAAATTAGTGTTTACTTTTATACCACAAATACTGTTAAAATCTAATTTTTTAGAATTATTGTTTAATTGCATAATTTCACCATTTCCAATCTCTAATCAAATAATTTTAATAAATAACTACTAAAAATAATATAAAAGATAATATAAAAGATAATATAAAAATGTATAGTTGATTTAATCATATACTATTTTAGTAAAAATAAAATTAAAAAAATTAAAAAAAGAATATTAAAGTTTAAAACTTATTTTATAACTTAGTTTAAAACTTTTACAGTGTTATCGTTCACATATTCAACGGTCATTGTAGATTCACCGTTGTATAATCCTTTTTTCATTGCAAGAACGCATGCTTTAGTACCTAATTTATCGGAACCTGCAAGAACTAAGATTTCACTATTTTTATTGAATGGATTTGTCACTTTTTGAATGATACCTTTATTTTCACCAGGGTTCTCATTTGAAACCTTGAAAATCAATCCATTTTGTATTTTTGCTGTTGCTTGGTTAGCTACAGGACCACCTACGAGAATTAAATCAGCACTTGACATCAATAATTCATCCTGGTCGATTATATTAACCGAACCTTGGAAGTCTACAACTTTTTCTTGTAATTTATTATTTTTGTAAAGGAATATCTGGTCATCCCAGTCATCTTCCTTGTCATTTTCAATTTTAACGGCAAATACGTTGTTACCGAAGCTTCTTGAACCTTCTTCCAGGTCTATGGTGTAATCGGCATTTTTAACTATTTTAAAGAATGTTTCACTTGTATTTGAACCAACGTCTGCGAGTTCAATATTGTAATTCAGGAAGTTGAAATTTTTAGGCAATTCGTCTGCGTTTCTATGTTCTAATTCGATAGTTTTACCATCGATATCAACTCTTACATCGTCATAGCCTTCTAAATCATCGCCTTTTACAAATTCATATGACCTATACACGTTGAAAAAGAATACTTTTTTATCATCTGCTTCTAATAGGTCATCATATTTTAAAGCAATTTCTTCCCCTTTTACTTTACGAACGTCATCTTGGAATAATTTAAAGTTATCAACTCTTTTACCGTTTCTTAAAACGTCAACCATGAGTTCGCCTTTGGAGAATGCCAATAATTTAACGGTAATATCGTCTACGGTAAACGAATCTGAACATGACGTATCTTCTATTAAGTTACCTAAAACTATTTTATCTCTATCAGATTCTAAAACTGTGTAGCTACTACCCATGAATGAAACTTCATCTCCGATGTCATCTGACTCAAGGGTTTCTTTGTATTCTACATCTTTATATATTACATTTGAACCTTCTCTCTTGAATGAAACTTCAAGTCTTTCGGTATTGTCTGTTAATTCAAATTCGTCAATAGCAGGTACGAAATAAATTAAAGTTTCTAAAACTTTTAGCTTTTTATCGTCAGTAACTGAAAGTTCTCTTTTTGAATAGTAACTGTCTAAAAGCATATTTGCATAATCTGCATCTACCTTATCCTTGTTAACCACAATTAAAGGGCTATTTAGTGAATAACCCATTGATATTGGAGCCATTACCATTATGGCCAATACTAAAACTGCCATATATTTTGGTAAATTCATTAAATCACCACGTTTAGTAAATTAAATTGTTATTTAAATTTTCGCAATTAGATATTTGTTAATATATTTCAAATTATATTTCAAATTTTAAGAATATATTACGCACACCTTTGAGTAATTACAATATACAATATAGTTACGAATAGTTATATTATCTTTAAAAGTTATTGTAATTTTATAGAATAATAATTTTAAGTGTGATTATTATATAAATATTGATAAAAGTTTTATAATTAATATATTTTGTCATTTGGTTTGGTCTACCATTGATAAATATTAATTAAAATTTTTATAGTGATGTACCTTAAATAATGTACACAGTTTAGTATCTTTCGTTCAAAATATAAATTACTTATTGTTTTTTTAATCCTTAATCAAAATTAAATAAATCAAATATTATTAAATATTAGAATTGTATACTTTTAGAAGAATGTATTGAGCGTATAAAAATAATATAAAAATGTAAAAATGTAAAAATTATAAAGTAGTAAAATAGAGAAAATAATAAAATATAAACACGGTGAAATTATGAATTCCAACGATTTAAAAGCAAATTTAATTAATTTACTTAAAGAAGTTAACTGCGTAAAATTTGGAGAATTTACATTGGCTTCAGGTAAAAAAAGCGACTATTATGTAGATATTAAAAAAGCTACCACTAATCCAAAAGTTTTAAAGGCTGTAGCAAAATTAACTGCTAAATTATGCGAAGAATTTAAAGAAAATGGAGAATATGAAAATTTAAAAGTTGCAGGTGTTGAACTTGGCTCTGTATCAATAGCTACAGCTGTTTCTTTGGAACTTGAAAAAGATTTATTAATTGTTAGAAAAAAAGCTAAGAGTTATGGAACTAAAAATAAAATAGAAGGCGAATTAAACCCTAACGATAACGTAATCGTTATGGAAGACGTAACTACGACTGGTGGAAGCGTATTAAAAGCTGTTGAAGAACTTAAAGAGGCTAATGCTAACGTTAAAGCTGTTTTTGTAATTGTAGATAGATTAGATGGTGCAGACGAATTAATGAAAGAAAATAACGTTAGATTCATTCCTTTAGTTAAAGTTAATGAATTAAAAGATTAATAGTTAAAAAATAAATAAATAATAAAAATAAAATTCTTTTTTAATTTTAAAATATTTTATGGATTAATTTATATGTATTTTTAAATTAGTACAACACCATAACTTCTACAAATTTATGTTGTTCGTCTTCTTCATTATACCACATGCTTATGCCAAGCATTAAATCGTCTTTTTTACCAAGTGCATAATCACATTTGCATCCAATATTTTCAAAAGAAGCTTTTAAAGCATCAAAACCCATTTCGTCAGGGAATAGTCCTTCTTCACCCATTATTTCATTTATTCTGTTTACCATCCCAATTTTATCCCCTTCGTTCATTAATTCGTATCCATTTTGTTTTATTTTAGCTTCTAAATATTCTTTAATGCTTTTATAATCGTTAAACTCCAAATCTCGGCAAATACTTCTAACAGCTATCATTTCTTCTTTATTTACAACAGGTTTTGAACCTTTGAACGCATCTAACGACCTTACTACTTTTCCAATTTTAACATTTAACATCATAATATTCACCATAATATAAAATACTGTAAAATACATAAATCTGAAATAATATAAAAATTTGATTTATTTTAGTTTATTTTACATTTAATTATTTAATTCTTCTTCTCTTTCTTTTTGATTATTTCTTAATTCCTTTAATTTATGGGATTTTGTTTTAATTAAGTGGAATGATATGGCACCAAATATGGACACCAATACATAAGAAACTACCCTATCCAATAAAGTTATTGTTGCCGCACTAGATGGGGCTATTTTAAAGAATACGTACATTGCAATCATTACAGTATCCGAAGTACCCAAACCGCCCGGCAATGCAGGAACAATTCCAACCAATAATGAAACCAAATATGTTGAAGAAACTGCAAATAATGGAGCTATTGAACCAATTGCTATAAAGAATATATATATCTTGAAAATATCGAGAGACCACCACATAAATGAATAAAATGTTGCAATTGCAATCCCTTTCTTTTTTGTTTTAAAAAAAAGTAAGGTTTTTTGGAATTCATCTACGCCCTCGCATAATCTACTATCGGATACTCTTTTCTTAGAAAATTTCCTAAATATTTTTGCACCAAATTTTACAATTTTGTACGCCAATTGTTTGTGCATAGCTACATATAATATCGTTCCAGTTAGTGTCATTACTATTATCCAAGCCATTATGAACATTAATGTATACTGCTCCGATAAGCCATTTACTATGAAATATAATATGATTATAAAGGAAAGGGTCAAAAATACTACACTATCCAATAATCTTTCAATCATAACTGTTGAAAATGAAATATGGTAAGGAATATTCCCTAGTTTTGAGAGATAATACGCCCTAAAAGGTTCTCCTCCGCCTTTCATAGATGGGGTAATATTATTTATAAACTGTCCCATTAACACTAAATTAAGTAAATCCAGGTATTTTGCAGAATATCCTTTTAATTTTAGCAAATATTGCCATCTTAGAATCAACATTACGATTGCAAGAGCATAAACTATAATAGATAACCCAAATATTTGGAAGTTTGTCTTTAACAAAACTTGATATATGTCCTCAAGACCTATCCAATTAAATATGTATGCCATTATTGCGAAACCTAAGCCGTAAAATATAATGTTTTTTACCCATTTTCGGACATTTAAGCTTTTAGACCTGGATTCTGAACCTTTTGAATTCATTTTTTCCCCTTAATTTAAAGTTAAACTATTATAATCCCATCAATCTAATCATAATTAATCATCTAATCAAATTAGACTTAGTTAAAATTGAATAACGTATAATAAATATTTAATTTATTTAAATTATATATGTTATATTTAAAAACTAATTCTTCTCTACTTTTAAAAGATATTTTTTATAATATATATAATTTGTTTTTATAATTGGATAATACGAAGTATTTGAAGAATAGTAATACAAAATAGTACATAGAAATCTGAAAAACTTAATAGACATTTAAAATAATTGTTGTTTTAAAAAATAAAAAAAGAAAGTAAGTAATTAATTAATATTTTCTCAATAATTCTCTTATTATTCTTGCAAATGCAGGTCTTGAGATGAATACCCCGAATAAAACACCTGCTATTGTTGTTATCGCAAATCCTTTTAACATACCAATACTCATTAAGAATAATGGGGACATTGCCGCAATCGTGGTTGCTGCTGCACCAAATATAATAAAGAATGCTCTTTGAATGCTTCTTTTAACTTTTTTAGATTCACCCGCTAAGGTTTCATCAGTTATCACGATTTGGTGGTCAACACTTGTACCCAAAGTGGCAATGATACCCGCAATAGCTGCTAAATCTAATTTCCAACCTATTATTGAAGCGAAACCTAAAATAAGGAGTACTTCAGAAGCTCCAGTTATCAATATAGGAAGAACTATCTTAGGAGTTTTATATCTGATACCAATTACAGTTGCCACAGCTAAGAAAGCAATGATACCTGCTATTATTGAACTTTTTATGAATTCTTCACCCAATGTAGGAGAAATTGAATTAATGTACGCGATATTAACTTTTACAGGTAATGAACCAGATTTTAAAGCTGTATAAATTGCCCAAGCTTGGTCTTCGTCATCCTTTGTAGGATTACTACCTGCTACAGTTATTACCTGGCTAGGGTGTGGTTTTCCGTCTGCTAAATCCGGTGAAAGTACCGGGTCACTTATTAAAATTTCATCGAGGTAAAGGTTTACTTTATAACCACCTTTTCCATAGGAAACGTTTGCAAAATTATCTGCACCCGTTGCTGATAATTTAAAACTTACACCATAGCCTGCTGCAGTTAAAGCCGGTTCTTCAACATATTCAACATCTTTACCAGTGTAAGCAGTTACATTATCTATTGTAGCGTAAAATACCCCTTGTTGAGCTATAACTTTCTTAATACGCTCTAAATCAGCACTTTCGGGTATTTCAATCGCTATTTCTTCACTACCCCTCGAATAAACATTCACATCACTTAAACCATTTGTATTTAACCTACTTGTTAAAATTTCGGTAATGACGCCCATTTCCTGTTCCGTAACTGGTTTTTCCGTTTGTAGTACTATTGTAGACCCACCACTTAAATCTACACCAAAAGATATTCCATTGAATACAATTGCTAATATAGAAGCTACAACACACACCAATAGGAATAAAACCTTTTTATCTTTTAGTAATTTCATAATATCCCTCAATTAAATTAACTAAAGCATAATTAATTTAATTAATTTAATTAATTTTGGTATTGTATTATTCATATACTATTTTATATTATAGCATGTTCATTGATTTTATTTCAACTTTATAACCTAATTAATCTAGTTAACTTAATTATTTAGATTTTTTAAGTTCTGTAACGTAATATCTCAATATTCCTACGTTTGTTACCCAAGTTAACATTAAATCCGCAATTAAACCAATTAATAAAACTATTGAAATATCTTTTAACATTTCAGCTGCAGGAACTATGTATGAAACTACAAGGTATAAAACCGCCATTGCCACAATTGTGGTTATAGACATTGTCATTCCTGTTTTCATTGATTGATTAATTCTATTTTCGAGAGTATCTGATTTTCTCTTTAAAACTCTTGTTGTTAACATAATGTCCGTATCGACACTGTAACCAATTAACATTAATAATGCTGCTATTGTTGATGTTGAAATAGGTATTCCAAATAAACTCATACCGCCAACTGCAATTACAATGTCAGACGCTGCTGCCAAAATAACCGCGAAACTTGGTACTGGAGTTCTAAATATTGCATAAACAACAATTGCCATAAATAAAAATGCAAATCCTACTGCTTGGAAACCTTGGCTCCAAAAGTTACTACTTAAAGTAGAACCGATTTGCTTTTCAGTATATTGTAATTTTGATAAATCATCCGTATTTAATGCTGTTGCCAGTGAATTTCTCAATCCATCTATGTCAACATTTGTTCCTGCTTTTACATCCAAATATTGGGCAGAAGAAGACGTTGATATCTTAAAATCTACATCAGGATATTGTTTTTCTAATGAACTATAGTCAAAGTTATTAGGTACGATTACAGTTATTTCAGTACCCCCGCTAACGTCAATGCTCTGATTTAAACCATTTACTGAAACGAAAACGACTGATAAGAGTGCTAAAATTACCGGAATAACCGTTAATACTTTATAATTCTTGTACATAATGCACCCTCCGAATTTTAAAAATTCTGATAAGTGATAATTGAGATATATATTATTTAAATATATATGAATAAATTTCAATGGGTATTAATGATTTTTAAATATAATTCACTATAGCTTAGTAAATCAACCATAATATAGGTACAAATTTATAATTAATTTATAATTAATTTATAATTAATTTATAATTAATGTATGAGTTATATATGATTGATGTATCATCAATAATATAATCAATATAATTTGTAATAAAATATATAAGTATTTATTATATTCGGGATAACACTATTTTATGACATTATAATTCAAAAATAAAATCATATATATTATGAATAAAGATATTTAAGATATATTTTAAATTGATGGGTGCGATTATGGAAAAGCTCGATAATATAAACTTTTGTAAAAAATTTGATAATTTAGACAATACTATTGATAAAATCATAAATATTGCTGAAAAAGAAGGATATGAAGCTGATATTTACATATCTAAAGATGACGACTTCAGTGCAGAATTAGAAGGCAAACACTTGGACAATGTAGAAACTTCAAATAGTTTCGGTATAGGCGTACGTGTTATAAAAGACGGTAAAGTAGGTCTTGCATATAGTACCGTAGAAAATCCAGAGATTATATACAATGCTATGGCAAATCTTGTAAGTGATAACTATACAGAATTACCAGTCCCTCAAAAATACAAAAGCCCTAAAGGAACATTCTTTAAAGAATTAAAAGAATTTAACCAATCTAAAATCCTCGAAGATGTATTTTATATGGCTGAAGAGTTAGAAAAAAATGACATTACTTCAGTGGGCGGGGGAGTCTCCACAGGCTATGGATACAGTAGACTTGTTAACACTAATGGTGTAGATGTGGAAGAAGAAGGTACTTATTATTCTGCATCTATTTCAGGAATAAAAGAGGGAGAAACTGCTTATGAATATATAACTAAAAATAACGTATTTAATGTAGATGTTATTTCAGATTATGTAATCAATATTCTTAAAAATACCAAATCAATTAAAGAAAGCTTTGAAGGAAACATTGTTCTTAGTCCTCGAGCTTTATACTCTTTATTATCATATACTTTAATCCCCGCATTTAATTCCGAAAGTGTACAGAGAAATAGGTCAATGTTAGCAGGAAAAATCGGAGAGCAAATATTTGGCGAAGATATATTTATTTATGATGATAGTACGCTTGATAATGCACTTTATTCCTCAAAAACCGATGATGAAGGTAGCCCAAGTGAAAGAACCGCATTGGTAGAAAATGGAGTATTAAAAAGCTACTTATACGATATTAAAAGAGCAAATATCGAAAATGAATCTAAAGAAGATGAAAATGAGTATGTTAAAACCACAAGTAACGCTTCAAGAGGATATTCAAGTTTACCAGGTATTTCAAGTTCAAATATTATAATTAATCCAGTTGAAAAGATTGAAGAATTAGAAAAATACCTTTATGTTAACTCACTGATAGGTACACATACTTCAAACCCAATTACGGGAGACTTTTCCGTGGAAATTAGCAATAGCTACATTGTAGATAAAGGGGATAAAATACCAGTTAAAAAAGGTATGCTTTCTGGAAACATTTTCGAAATATTAAAAGAGGCAACTCCATTGGATAATGTGGAACAAAGAGGTAAATTAATATCTCCAGCGTTAAAATTCCAGGGAAAAACAATTATTGAATAATATTGATAATATTATAAAAAAATAATTTAAAAATAAAAAATAAAATATTTTTATTTTATTCTTAATTTAATAGTAATTTAAGTTTAATTTAATCCTATTTTTAATTAGAATACGAATTCAACGTCAGATAATCTTCTTTTTACTTCGTTTAAAATTTCATCTTCTTTTGTTTCGGAAAGTTTGCCGTCTTCGAACGCGTCAAAGCAAGCTGCCATTCTTATGTAACTTCCGACGTCATCCCAAGGTACTGTTGAGATTAATTTTTCTTTAATGAGGTATTGTGAAAACTCTTCTGCGTTTTCAAATTTTGCACCGTCTTTTGTTCCTACTGGAGCTTTTACGTAGAGGTAGAAGGTTCCACCTGGCATTTGTGCGTTAAAACCTAATTCTTTTAACATATTTACCATTTTTTGTAATCTTCTTTCGTATTTTGCTCTTGTAGCTTCGGTAATTTCCGGATGTCTTAAACAGTAAATACCTGCTTTTTGAATAGGTATGAATTGACCGCTGTCGTAATTATCTTTAACAGCTGCAAAACCTCTTACGATTAATTCGTTACCTACTACAAAGGCTAATCTCCATCCGGTCATATTGTAAGCTTTTGAAAAACTGTGTATTTCCACACCCACGTCCTTAGCTCCTTCTACGGATAAAAATGATAGTGGTTTTTCACCGTATGTTAATGCTGCGTATGCTGCATCCTGTACTATCAAAATATTATTTTCCTTTGCAAATTCAATTGCTTCTTTGTAGAATTCAACTGTTGCTTGCGCACCTGTTGGGTTATTTGGGTAGTTTATGTATAAAATCTTAGCTTTTTGCTTTATATCTTCGGGTATGCTTTTTAAGTCAGGTAAAAATCCATTTTCTTCTTTTAATTCTAAGTTGTAAACTTCCCCACCGTACCATTTTGTATGAGTTGCTGTTACGGGGTAACCTGGGGTAGTCATCAATGTAACATCTCCTGGATTAATAAATACTGATGTAATGTAAGCTAAAGCTGGTTTTGAACCAATTGAATGAATTACTTCAGTTTCAGGGTTTATTCCAGTTACGCCGAATACTTTTTCCATGTACGCTGGAATTTCGTCTTTTAAAGCTTGAGTACCGTTGTCGGAGTATCCTCTGTTTTCTGGTTTTTTTGCTTCTTCATAAAGAGTTTCGATTACTTTTGCGTCTGCCATTTCGTCCGGCTCTCCTACGCCCATGTCAATTAATTCAACGTTAGGGTATTTCTTTTTAGCTTCATTTTTGGCTCTTTTGATTTTTTCGAATTTATAAATTACATCTTCTTTTCCAAAGTTATTGCCACCGATTCTGTCTGCAAAAAGATTTTGAATATAACTTTCCATTTTAACACCAACAAGTTGTTTTTCATACATATTTAGTTATCCTATATAAAATATATGTATAAATTTAAAGTAATGAATTTATAAAAAAATAAAAAATTAATTAAGAATATATTAAACTAAAAAAGAAATAATAATAATAATAATAATTATAAAACAAAATAAGTACCTAAGTATACTAATTTAGAAACCCATTTGTCTAATTTATCGAATAATTCATCCATATTTTCATAATATTCAAAGTCCATATAAAATACATACGTACCTAATTTTGTTTTAGAAGGTCTAGATTCAATTCGTGATAAATCAATATTAAGCTTTTTAAATTCTCCCAATACGTCGTATAAACTCCCTGCTCTATTTTCTTTCAATTCCAATATTACAGTGGACTTTACTTTTTTTAAATCGTCTATTCCAAAGTTAATATCTTTTATATATTCCTTATTTTGCTTTTTTGAAATTAATAAGAATCTTGTTTGATTATTCTTATAATCCTGTATATTTTTATCTAGTATGTTTAAATCATATATTTCAGCATTGGCCTCCGAACAGATTGCAGAAAGCTCTTTATCTTGCTTTTCTGCAATTGTTTTTGCTGAAAGTGCCGTACTTTCCATTGTTTCCGTTACCCAGTGATTAGAATTAATATAATTTCTACATTGTGCTAATGCCTGAGGATGGGATAAAACTCTTTTTATGGTATTTTTATTAGTTGATGTAGAAACTAAAGCATGTTCTATATTAATATCTATTTCTGCTAATATATTGACGTTTGTTTCCATCAATAAATCTTGGGTTAATGTTACTGAACCCTCAATGGAATTTTCTGAAGGAACTACCCCATAAACTAGTCTATTGTCTTCGCATTTTGAATTCTCTAACTTTTCTAATTTTTCAAAGATTTCATTTATAGAATTACAATATATAATTTCTTCGGAATTTTTTAAATGTTCTGCAAATAATTTAGCCGCTTTTTCACTATAACTACCCATAGGTCCGAGACAATATATCATGGTTACACCACATTATAATAAATATTTTATTCCTTTTTTAGCTGAATTAATAAAAATTGACCATTTAAATTTAATTTTGAGCTTAATTTAGATTTGGATATTTTATCATTATATTTTAAAGATAATTTAAGTACTTTATTTAATAAAAAATTTGGTAAAATCTTAAAGATTGGGTGAACAAAATAAAAAGTTTCAAAGTGTTCAATTTTTAAAGTTGAAACATTGCAATTTGATTTATTATAATTCGACAGATAATTTTTAAAAGTTCCCAAATTTAAAAGATTGTGTTTTACCTTCCAATCTGTGAAAATATCCTCATTAAAGAAAGAATCTTTGTTTACAACAATTATTAATGCCGTACCATCTTTTTTTAATAGCCTTGTTAGTTCATTTAAAGCTTTAGTTACATTTACGTGTTCTAAGACGTTTATACATAATATGGTATTTGCAGATTCGTTTTTTAATGGTAAATCTTCTATATTAGCACATAAAAGATTATTAGAATTTATATTAGTATTATTTTTAAAAATATCCAACAAATGTTTGGAAAAATCTATATATAAAGTATCTGAATCTTTTGTAAGATTATAAAAAGAACCATACCCACAGCCACAATCAATTATTGGTTCTTTCAACTTTAAAGTACCATTTTGCTTGTTTTTATTAATTATATTAAAAATAAGGTCTTCTTCGTGTTTCATTATACTTTTTACGTAACTTGGGTAGTTTTCCACCTTCCAATTATCGTAAAAATCTTTTACATCTTTAGAATCATTTTGGTCTTTAGTACTCATAATCTCACAAATAATATACTATAATATAAATTAAATGTTAAATATTAAATATTATATAAAAATATAGAAAATTAAATAGTTTAATTTAAATTACTTCACATTTTAAGCCATAAACTATAGTGCCTTCAGGGAATAAATTTTTAATTTTATCAACTATTTCGTCCCTATTTTCATCAGATATTGTTTCATCATCTGCTAATTCTTTGTCTAATGAAAAGCCCGTCCTATGATAATAGGTATTTTCCATTATCATCGCCACTTCGGGGAATTCTAACGAAACTACCCTAGATTCTTCGCCTAAAATGCCAACAATATCTTTTAAGATATTTTCAAAATCAATTATTTCTTTGTTGTAAAAAACACCGTCAATCATCAATTTCATAAAATCACCGAAATTTAGATATTTTAAAGTATACTCGTTGAGTTATAATTATTATAAGAATAATTTAAGACATATTTAATTAAATCACAAGAATTTACAAACTATATTAAAAATAAAATAATAATATGTTATAATATGTTATAATATGTTATAATACGTAAAAAATTAGAGAATATAATTGAAAATTATTTTAGTATGTTTTATATTAGCAACCGCATATATATTCTTTTTCAAAATCATATAATAATTCTTTATCGTTTTTATCATTTGTTATGTAGTATTTTTTATCAGCCTTAACTTCCCCACATACTTCAGCGGTGATGTTTACATCTTCTAAAGTACGTTTTAATCCGTTAACATTGCTTTCATCGGTAGTAAATACGAAAGCACTACCGGGGTACATATTTAACCATTGTGACATTGGAATATCGTCATTTCTTGGTATTTTGTCCACATTTACTGTTGCGCCTTTCTTTGAAACTTCCAAAAGCATTCCTAAAGTACCCAAAGCTCCAGGATTACTTATATCTTTACAAGCGTTTGCAAGCTTATTTTCCCCTACGTCTACTAATGACTTTAATTGAGACCTTACAAGTTGCTTAGATTTACTAGAAGTTGTATCCCAGTTTAAAGAAAAGTCTTTGTGTGCTTTTCCATCTATATCATAAGCGAAAACTATTTTATCGCCTACTTTTGCAGAATCGCTCCTTAATACGGAATCTTTCCTAACCGTACCAGTTATTGAAATGTCTAGGACGTTACATTGTGCATCTGGATGGGTATGTCCCCCTACTACAGGAATGCCAAATTTTTTAACACCATCTTTTAAACCTTTTAAAAGGTCTTTTCCCATTTCCAAGTTTTTTATGCCGATTATGTTTGTCATTCCAATTGATTTACCACCCATAGCTGCAATATCATTTGCATTTACTAGAACAGAACAATATCCTGCCCAATAAGGGTTTTTTTCCAATAATTTTCCCCATATGCCATCAGCTGCCAAAAGAATTGCGTTTTCATCATCATAACCGATAATTGCCGCATCATCCCCAAAATCAGCAATGATTTCGAAATCATAATCACAGTCTGCCGTATTAAATTTAAAATTATTAACAACATTTTTTATTTCCTTTTTACGAGTTACCCCTTCAAAAGTCTTTACTAAATTAACTACGCTTTTTAAATCCATATAAAATCGCCCAATAATATTTGATAATATCCGATAATTAAATATCTAAATAATTAAAATTAATTAGTCATTAGTTATTGATTATTTTATCTAATATTCTTTTTTTCTTATTATTTATTAACCTATTGATTTAAGATAAATCTAAAAACTTTAAAATTTAAAATTTTAAATTTTAAAAATATGAGGTAAAAAAATAACATTAATTATTATTGTATTTTTCGTAAGAAGCCCTTAAAAGTTCTATAACAGGTAACTTTTTGCCAGAAAGGTATTCGATACATGCCCCTCCACCTGTGCTGATGTGGTCGATTTTGCGTGAAAGTCCTATTTTTTCAGTTGCTGCAGATAAATGACCTCCGCCAATGATTGAAAAAGCTTCTGAATTAGCTATGCTTTCAATTAATGATTTGGTACCTGCCATAAAGTTAGGGTCCTCAAATACGCCTGCAGGACCATTTGCTACAATGACTCTTGCATTTTTCAACTCTTTTTCATAAATTTCCATTGTTTTCTTACCCATGTCAAATATCGGGTAATTTATAGAGTCGTCTTCATTTAATTCTCGTTCTACTCTTTCGTTGTTGATGTTTAAAGCAACGTCTACGGGAGTCAATATTTTGTTTCCATATTTGATTAATAATCCTTTTGCAATGTCTATTTGGTCTTTATAGCCCATTTTTTCAATAGTATCAACATTAGCGCCTATATCATAACCTTTAGCAGTTAAAAATATATTTGCTACGATACCACTTGTTAAAACTTTGTCTGCGATATCTTTTTTAAGAACGTTATCGATGACTTCGATACTATCGTCAGCTTTAGCGCCACCTACTGCATATACACATGGTTTTTCAGGGTCATTTAATGCCTTATTCAAACTTTGCAATTCTTTTTCTAAAATCCTACCTGCCAACATTGGCATGTAGTATGCAAAGCCTACTAAAGAAGGTTGAGCCCTGTGTGCTGCTGCAAAAGCGTCGTTTATAAAATAATCAAAAAAAGGTGCCAATTTTGAAATTGCAATGGTATTTGCTTGTTTTTCAGGGGTTATATTTTCCCATTTCTTCCATTCTGACATGACTTCTTCTGCTAAAAACCTGAAGTTTTCAAGCATTAAAATCTCGCCACTTTCTAATTTTTTGATTTCCTCGATTACATTAGTACAAATTATTGAATCGATAAATTTTACAGGATAGTTTAAAACTTCAGATAATTTTTTTGAGTGTTGCTCAAGCGATATATAGTCATTTTTACCAGGTCTACTTTGGTGTGCGATAATAACTATCTTCGAACCTTTTTTAACTAAATCACATATTGTATCTTTACAAGCCTCTATTCTTGTAAGGTCGGTTATTTCCTTTGTTGAAGGGTCGATAGGGCTATTAATATCTACTCTTAAAGCTACAGTCTTATTTTTTAAATCAAAGTCATCTATCGTATAATACATATTATCGTCACCAATTACTCTATTATATTTTTTTGTATCTTTGTATCTTTGTATCTTTATTTGTTGTATATTTTGTGTTTCTAATCGTTTTTAATTTCGTTTTTAATAACATTCGCCATATTAATTTATGTTACTATGATATACCATTATAATAATTAAATCACTTATATATAATTATGTAGAATTTATAAAATTTGTAAAATTTGTAGAAGTATATTAAAATAAGATTAAAGATTTAATATTTTAATTTATACTCCGTATGATTTTTTAATAATTATAAAAATTCAATCAAAAAAGATATATAAAAATAAACATAAATGATATATTGATTTCAAAAAAATTAATAATATAATCACATAATACTAAAAAAATGGGCATATATATAAGTTATTTAAATTCTAACCTTAGGAGGTTGAATATGTTAAGAAAAATAAAAAGAATATTTGTTGGCAATAAAGAATTACCTGCTCAAGTACCTATAAAAGAGGAAGAGTATGTTATTTACGGAGACAAGAATAAAGAATTAGCAACAAAATCTGAAGAAATCCCTAAGCAAGCGATGATAGTAAGTGAGGAAGTAAAAACAGAAATTCCTGAAACAGTGACTGTCCCTGAAGAAAAAATAAAAATTGTAACTGAAAAAATAAATCCTAAAATGATAATAGCAAGGATAAAATCGCCTGAAGACTTTGAATACCTTAAAGATAGACTCAATAGGGAAATATATGACGTATTTATTATAAATCTTGAAGAAGTTCCTATTGAAGCTATTATTAAACAATTCTCAGACTTTAGAAAATACCTTGAAACACTGGGCTATAACTTAGGTGGTTTAAGCGAAAATATCATATTAGCGTATAGAGATGAAGTAGATTTGGATAAATACGTTTCAGATGCTATTGGTAAAAAAATGGTGGAACAATAATGATTGCAATAACTGGTACGCCAGGTGTTGGAAAATCAACTGTTTCAAAAGTATTTTGTGAAGTACAAGACTGTAATTTATATGATATAACCAAAATTGTTAAGGAAAATGGACTATATTATGAAAAAGATGAATTTTTAGATTCTTATGTTGTTAATTTCGATAAATTAAAAGAATTTTTTGAAAAGGAATTTATTTCCAATGAAAAAAATAAATCAAATAAAAGTGTTGTTATTGAAGGGCATGTTAGTCAACATCTTGAACTTGATTATGATTATATAATCGTACTAAGGTGCGAACCTAAAATCATCGAGGAAAGACTTAAAAAAAGAGACTATTCGGAAAGTAAGGTTCATGAAAATGTTGAAGCAGAAATAATGGACATTTGTTTGATTGAAGCATTGGAAAGAGCTCAAAACAATGAAAATATAAAAATTCATGAAATAGATTGTACAAACAAAAAACCGGATGAAGTAGTTAAGGAAATAATTACTGCAATTTCCACCAATAATTTAACATATGGAACTGTTAGTTGGCTTGAAATGTACTTTGATTATTTACAATAATAATTAATTTTTTAAGCCTATTTATCTTTATTTTTTAAAAATTTAGTATATAAAATAAAATTGTCGGATAAATTAAATACGACATTAGTATTGAAGTATTTACTCTTTTATATAAACATAATAACCCCAAAACGGTGGATATAATGAATATTAATAAATTATAAATCATATTCTGACTTAAAAATGTCAATAAAATAATAATTATCAAAATTCCAACCAATAAATATCTATATATTTTTTTAGAGTTCATTTTACCGTTAGTTTTTAATAATATTTTTGAAATAGCTTTTGAAATTTTTAAAAGTATTATAAAACTTAAGGCTGTAGAAATCAACATAGCACCTAAAAATTTAAAAAGCTCCAAATCTATATTTAAATTTTTTATTAGTTGTGCGGAACCACTCCTACCAACGCCGATAATCATTAATGCCCATATCGATAACATTTCATTTGATACGACAATCGCTCCTTGAGATACCAAAAAGTTTTCTAGGCTTTTTGATTGTTGATTCTCTTTAGTCAATAGGTCATCGTTTGATAACGAGGTTGGGGCTAATTTATTATCGCCACTTGCAATTAAATTGTGTATATTATGTACTTTTTGTAAAAATACCGCCAAGAAATAATTTATTTGTGAACCACCGAATGCAGGAATTGCGATTCTAAAAAATCCTCCTATTGTGCCCAGTAGCGAATAGTAAATATAGTTTAAAATGACCCTTTTTTCAAATTTTAAATTACTGCCATTTTGGAGTTTACTATTTTTATTAATTGTATTATGTTTAGACTTACGCCCGTAATTTCCAAACAAAATATTATGAATTAAAATTGGTAATCCAAACATTCCTGTAAAAACCAAGGTTAGTGTAATATCAAATGAAGGATTAAACGATAATGTATAAACACCTAACAAACCAGAACATATTGAAATTATGGTTGTCCACAGCTTATTTTTTTCTGTTGAAATTGCCAAAATTAACATGATTGTTAATATATATCCCATATAATTTTTTAATCCATCGTAAACGTTTGAAATGATTAAATAAATATCTATATTATTATTGCTAATAAATTCGAATAGTGAAACTAACGAAAATAAGCATAATATAATTATACTTGATAATAAAACACTCAATAATCCACCTAAACCTGATAAAAAAATACCTTTATGTGCATTTCCATGTTTGACATACTTTTGTAGTGTATTTACGGAAACTGCTGTTTCCGAATCTGGAATTCCAAAATAAGCGGTTGGGACATAATTTATAAAATAATGTGCGATAACCCAACCAATTAAAAAATAAATTATCAAATTGGTATCAATAGCATATTCGTAAATTAAAAAAGCTATAGTTGGCAAAAAAAGGTTTGGATGAATTCCAATACATAAACCGGTGATTATTCCACAGAATATACCTGCTAAAATACCCAATATTTGAAATAATATAATATACAAGATTTTCACCGGCTTAATTTAGTAAAGAGTTATTGTGTTTAATTTAATTAATTATTAGCTATTATTTATTAGTTATTAGTTATTACATAATATTAGAATGTGATTTACAATAACTACAGAGTTTATAATCTTTATATGCACTATTTACATTTGAAATATTGAAATAAGTTTTATTTATTATTTTTTTACCGTATGGACAATTTTCTAAGGTATGATATACTTTTGAAGAAGATTTTGAACTAAGATATACCAAAATTGATGATTCATTTTTGTTACAGGTCTTATTAGAATTATTAGAATTATTAGAATTACCGATATTTTTATTGGTGTTATTATTCGTATTATTTGCTTTGGAAATTATTTTTAAGTCATTCGTATTTTTTATATAAATTATTTTGTAGCCCATATAATTATTAATTTTGCCAATAACTTCAATATTATCGCCCAATGATATATTACTACTATATACGTACTTATTATATGTGGGTTTTAAGTTATTTTCTGGATAGAGTATTAATGAATTTTTATAGTCCCTATTTTTCAAGTCGTTCATAAAATTTGTATATTCATCATTTTGGCATATTTTTATCTTATACGTGGATTTTTCAGAAATATAATCTAAAAAATATACCGTTCCAGTAGTTTTTACATAATCTCCAGAGTTTAATTCAGATATAATTTTTACATTGGGTTCTATAGTAATATTAATCAATAAAAAACCGGATAAAATCATTATAACACATAAAAATCTTATAAAATTATTATTCATAAGCACCAGCATCTAAAAATTTATTATTTATTGAGTATTACCTCTTATTTATTATCTATTGTTATTATCTATTTTTTAATTCTAAATTATCTCTTTTATTATATATTATATTTTTGTTGACATTAAAATATACATATAAGTATGCCAAAAATTTATAGGATTTAATATGCCCTATAAAATATATTAATATATCTAATATCATTTTATATATTAGATTTACTAAACACTACTTTTATATATTATATCTGCAAAAATATTATTTGGCTATATTTGTTAAAATAACATGTATACAATATAAAAAATAAATAGTTTTGATGAGTCTATTGTCGAAATATTGAATTATATTAGGAAATTTAATATACTTATTGATATTAAGTTAATTAATACTAAAGTATCATTCGATATATAAATTTCAATGAATTATAATGTTAAAAAATTTATAAAGTGAAAAAATGAAAATTACACCGGGAAAAGTTGGATTATTTGCAGGATTTTCAGCAATAATATTGGAAACTATGTTTAAAGTTACGCCACCACCAGCATACGGTTTGTGTATTGCATGCCACACGAGAGACTTAACAAACTGGATTGTTAATAACGCACTTGGTACCTCATTAGGTATGGCACCTGTTTCAAAATTAATCCCCGTATTAACAGTGATTGGCGTAATCATAGGGGCTTTAGTAGCTGCAAAAGCAAATAACGATTTTAAATTAAGAACTACCCACAATATGGCTGTAGGGTTTACATTAGGTCTTTTAGTTATGAACTTTGCATTATTAATGGGAGGATGTCCTGTTAGAATGGCTTTAAGAACTGCCTACGGAGATATGATAGCGTTAGTAGGTTTAGTCTTTATAGCAGTCGGAGTATACCTAGGTACAGAATTTTATTTAAAAAAGGCTTAACTACTTATTAGTAGTCTTATTTTAAGTTTTAAATCATAATTTTCGATATTATAGATTAATATTGGTTAAAAACGTAATTCTTAAAAATATAGAATAAAAAAGTAAATAAAAAAGTAAAATTTCAAAAAAAAATTTCAAAATATGGTGAAATAATGTCAGAAGTTATAAACTGGCTTCCAGCAATTGGAACATTAATATTCGGAGCCATTCTTGGATACCTCGGACAAAGGTCTGCACTCTGTTTCTGTGGTGGTATCCGGGATATGATATTAATCAAAGATAGCTGGCTATTTAAAGGTTTAGTTGGATTTATTGGAGGAGCTCTTGTAACTGCAATAGTATTTAGCTTATTAGGACAATTACCTACATTCCCATGGGTAATTACAAAAGGACTTACTGCAATACCTGGGGATGCTGCAGGTAACTTAGGATTAATGCCTCACTTGATAGTTACTGTTATTGGAGCTCTCGGTGTTGGTATCATATCAATTATTCAAGGTGGATGTCCATTTAGAAACTTAGTTATGGCTGGAGAAGGTAACAAAACAGCTATTGCTTACGTATTTGGTATGGCCGTAGGAGCAGTTATATTCCACCAATGGGTTTTAGCATTGGTTCAATCGATTTTAGCATAAATCTAAAATTTGTTGAAAAAATTAAATTAAAGCATTAAATTAAATAAAAATACCCTATTTTATTCTTTTTAAACCATGAATTTGTAAAATTTCGTAACTTTTTTATGAACAATTATTCCTACGATATGAGATAAAATAGATAATATTAATAGTATTAATATATACTACGGTAATGTACTAAAATATAGTTGATAAATATAATATATTGAATTTAAATATATGGTGTACCATTTGCCATTTGGTGAAACTTATGATACTTAAAAAATTAAAAAATATCGTGTCAAAATCCGAATCGAAAGATAATAAAGATGATAATTCCAAAAATAAAAAAAGTGAAAAATTATCGGGAAAAGGATTATTAATTTTTAAAAATGTTAAGGATACAATAAACTCTGAAAAAATTCTTAAAAAGAAAAATTACGAGATTAAAGTAGTTGCACCCCCTGCAGAAGTTAGAGAAGGCTGTGATTTAGCACTACAGTATGAAATAATAGAAAATATTGAAATAATACGAGAATTAAAAAATAACGGTATTGAAGTAGTTAAATCGATTTCTCTTGAAGAAACTATGTTACAACCAATTGAACTTGTAAAAATTAAAAAAATTGGAGACCATACGATGTATAGGTCAGGTAATATGAAAATAACCTTGGATAAAAACGGCATAATATCTAATATTTCAGGAGGGGGTTGCCCTGATGTGCCCTATTTAACAATAAATTTGATGAATAAACATATCTCAAACATTCCTGAAAATGAGTATCCTAAAGAATTGGGGTATTCTTTATGTGCATACACACTTCATAAGGCATTTGAAAAAGCTAAAAATCATAAAAAAAATTAGAATAATAATCATAAAATTCAACATATTGTGTAAACATATTGATTAAAATAAATTAAATAATATATATTATTCATATATTATGTATAATGTGTAATCAATTATATCGCAAATTTAAAATATATCTAAAAGACATGTGGGGATATCATGGAAGATAATAAATTCTCCGAAATGGTTATTGCAGGAACTATACCTATCAAAGGGTTGGGACTTACAAGAGGGAACGTTGAAATTTCTTTTGATAATATAAGATTCTACAATGAAAACATTCCCGAAAATACTGTTCAAATACCTATTTCAATGGGTACTGCCACACTAGTGGCGTCTTGTTACAAAACACTTCAATATTTTAATAGAAGTAATGAATTAGTTGCAATTTTAGCTGGCGATATTGGAGATGGTGAAGGTAGCACCAAAATATATGAAGAAATCAGCAGATTAAACAACAAATTCCTCATAGTACATTATATAAAACCTAAAATATCTGAAATAACGAAAATTGATTTTGAAAGAAATTTCGTGGTTGGAGATGCAGGTGGAATGTACGCAGGGAAAGCTGCAGGCATAGGCGATGAATTTAAGTTATTTTTACCAGATGTTGGGGAATTAGCATTTTTAGCCGATAAGGATTCATCACATCCTGCATATGTTAGAGGTTTTATATCTGAAGTCGACGACTTAGATGTAATTAAATTAATAAAAATGGCATATGAAACAGGTAAGATGCCTGAAAATATGGTAATAAAAGGCGAAACAGACTATATTGTCCAAAATGGAGAAATTATAGCCACAGTTTCAGAACCAAAACACGCTGCTATGGAATGTATCGGAGGTACGGGCGATAACTTAACAGGCATTATTTCGGGGTTAATTTACTGCGGATATGAAATATCTGAAGCTTGTACGTTGGGTTGTATGGTAAACAGAGAAATTGCAAATATGGTTACCCCTACTCCAGATACTAAAATCAATGAGATAATTGAAGCCATACCTGATGCTTTGAATAAACTTATAGACTAAATTATATTAAAAATTATAAATTAAAATATTAATATAAAATTATAAAATTCATATTTTTTTAGTTGAATTATAAACTATTTGTAAATTAACTTAAAAATTCTTTATTTTGTAAAAAAACATTAAATTTAAATTTATTAATGATAAAAAGCTTTATATAGTATAAGCGCATAGTTGAATTTGCGTTTAAGATGAAAGGTAAAACAAGAAATCTTAAATCATATTTAGAACATTAGGACAGTGGCTCAGCCTGGTTAGAGTGCTCGGCTGATAACCGAGTGGTCCGGGGTTCGAATCCCCGCTGTCCTACTTTTTATTTTAGGCAAATATATTTATAGATTTAAATTTATTAGTTTATAATTTATTAATTATATTTAGACTAATTAGTTTTGAAGGATAATAAATAAACTTATAGGGGAATTAAATAGTTAGATATCTTACAAATAGATAATTATTAATATAATAAAGTTATATGCTACTGTATAAAAAAATAATAATCTAATAAGTAATTAAATAATACTAACATACTCTAACAATAGCGTAAATACTAATATATATTAAGGAACACCCCTATTTTTTGATACAATCCCCCCTTAAATTTTTTTATTTTAAAAATGATTAAAAAGTTAAATATTATATATTCTATTTTAAAAATTGCTTAAAAGATATATAAGTTCTGAAACACTTATAATACCTGTTAAAAGTGCCATTAACGTTAGAGTTATAAGAACGACATTTAAAACTACGAATCTAATTAAATATGTAATAATTGCTTTTTTCCAAGTTGTTTGAGCTTCCTCTTTTATTAGATATACGATTACCAATACACCGCCAAATAAACCAACGAATGGTACGAACATTAACAATATAGAAGCTATTGAGCTATATATAGAAATTTTTAACGATTTTAAAAAGTTTAAATCTATTTTTGTTAATTTTGCACCTGCTAATGTTGAAAGTGTATCTATAAGGGTGTATCCAAGTACTAAAAAGATACCTAAAACTCCCATTATTGAGACTATATACAGTATATCCATCTTACCCCAATTCTACGATTTTAATTTTATTTCTGTAATTTTTTTAATTCATTTCTCAATTTTAAATTTTCAATAAAATTAACAAAATCACCGTTTGTTTTTTCCACCAAACTTCTTGAAACATCTTGTTTTCTTCTCAAATTGTCAATAACGTGATAGTAATCAAATTTCATAATAAAATCGTATAAGATTTCCATTGTTTCGTTATAAAATTCTGCATCATCTTTATTATCTTTAGAAATGCAATCCAAAACTTTTCTACGGAGCTCCCCTATCGTGTCACATAAACCCAAAATATAACTTTCTTTTGACAAAGTTACACATTCTTCTTTTAATTCCGCGTATGTTGGTATTTTTTTATATGTTGTTATTAAATGGTATGCTTTTGCCTCAACGTATTCTTGTTGAGGGGTACCCAAATATTTTTTAAACTCCGGAAACTCTGTTGTATGAGCATGTAAATTGTTTAAATCTGTTGTTAATTCATCAAATGATACTTCTTCGTCTTTTTGAATTTTTCTAATAATTATTCCGCAATTTCTTACGATTTCCCTTGAAAGTTTTAATATTTTTTCTCTTTTTAAATCTTTATTTTCAAAGAAATTTACAAGTTCTTCTTGATTTTCAAAATTATTTGAGTTCTTTAAGTTTTCTAAGTTTTTTAAGTCTTTTTCCAAAATAACACCTTTATATTATTTTTATTCTTATTTTTAAGTTTTTTGCGTATTTTTTAAATATTTTATAACTTATCAGATATTAGGGTTATGATATTATGATTATATTAGTAACTTACGATACTAAAATTTATATAATATATTTACAGATATTTATATCTCAATTGCAATTATGTTTTAAGTTTATTTATATATTTATTTTCAACTACTTTAAACAAATTAGAGAATAAATTAAGAATATTTTATAATTCTATCTAAATAATCTATATTATAGATACAGATATTATCTAAATATTAACATAAAAATTAGAATTAGATATTGTATAATCCTTTTGAGTAAACTATATATATTGTGATACTCTACATTGATAGAGCAACTATATGGAAAACCTGAAAAGGCGTGAGCCATTAATAGGTTGCTTTTATTTTGCAATATTTTAAATATCTATATTATATAATATGTTAAAATATTTGAAAATAAACTTTCAAAAACTTAAAACACTTTAAAAGGCTAATTATAAATTTATTATAGTGATTTAGCCGATTGCTGTATACTTTATAGGTGTAAACACGCGATTTCATCGATATTGAAATATCGTATAAGTATGCAGTAATATCAAAAAGTAAATAATAACAATAACTGACGATAACCTAATAATTACACTATGGGGTTAATTATAAGGAGGTTAGAATATGGGTATGAAAAAAAATAGACCTCGTAGAGGTTCTTTAGCATTTAGCCCAAGAAAAAGAGCTAAAAGAATCGTTCCAAAAATCAGGTCATGGCCTGCTGACGAAAAAGTGAGACTCCAAGCTTACCCTGTATATAAAGCTGGTGTAACACATGCTTTATATGTTGAAAACAACCCAAAAAGTCCAAATGCTGAGCAAGAAGTAGCATCCCCTGTAACTGTTTTAGAAACTCCAAATATCACAATTGCTGGTATCAGAGTTTACAAAAAAGATACAAACGGATTAAAAGTATTGACAGAAGTTTGGGCTCCAGAATTAGACCAGGAATTAGCAAGAAAATTAACTGTTGCTAAAAAAGAATTGAAATCAGTTGACACATTAGACTCATTAGTTAACGAAATCGTTGACGTAAGAGTTATTGTAAACACAGTTCCTAAAGAAACAGCAATTGCTAAGAAAAAACCTGAAGTAGTTGAAATTAGAGTTGGCGGTAGCACTGTTAACGAAAGATTAAACTATGCAAAAGGTATCCTCGGTCAAAAATTGTCAATCAACGACGTATTTGAAACTGGAGAAATCATCGATACAATAGCTGTAACCAAAGGAAAAGGTTTCCAAGGTTCAGTTAAAAGATGGGGCATCAAAGTACAGTTCGGTAAACACCAAAGAAAAGGTGTAGGTAGACACACAGGTTCAATCGGTCCTTGGAGACCAAGAAGAGTTATGTGGTCAGTACCTTTACCTGGTCAGATGGGTTTCCACCAAAGAACTGAATATAACAAGAGAATATTCAAAATTGGTGCAGAAGGAACAGAAGTTACACCTAAAGGTGGATTCTTAAACTACGGTGTACTTAAAAATGGATACGTTTTAGTAAAAGGTACCGTTCAAGGTCCTGCTAAAAGATTAGTTATGTTAAGAGGAGCTATCAGAGCACCAGTTGACAAATTCGGATTACCTGAAATTACATACATCAGTACCGAGTCAAAACAAGGAAACTAATCGGATAACGTTTCGTAGATAAAAATGAATAGAAAATAAAAAAATTGAATTATAATTGATATAATTAACTATAATTGAATTATTTATGGGATATTCATTAATGCTAAGAAGAAAATTCATTAAATCAATCACCTATAAATAAAACACGAGCAGGTGTAAATTTATGAACGCAAAAATATTCAACTTAGATGGTTCTGAAAAAGGAGAAGTAGAAATACCATCCGTATTCAACACCGAATACAGACCTGACTTGATTAAAAGAGCTGTAATTTCATCATTGACCGCAAAATTACAACCAAAAGGTTCAAATTTATTAGCTGGTCACAGAACTTCTGCTAAATCAATCGGTAAAGGTCACGGTAGGGCAAGAGTAAGAAGAACCGCTCAAGGTGGTGCAGCTTTCGTACCTCAAGCAGTTGGCGGTAGAAGAGCACACGGGCCTAAAGTAGAAAAGATTTTATTAGAAAGAATCAACAGAAAAGAAAGATTAAAAGCTTTACAAAGTGCTATTGCTGCAAGTGCAAACGTAGAAATTGTAAAAGCAAGAGGACACATCATACCTGATGTTCCAGCATTACCTTTAATCGTAAGTGAAGAATTCGAGAGTATTACCAAAACAAAAGATGCTTTAGAAGTATTCAAAGCTTTAAAATTAGATTCAGACTTAGCAAGAGCTAAAGACGGTATCTCAATTAAAGCCGGTAGAGGTAAATTAAGAGGAAGAAAATACAAAAAACCAAGAAGTGTTTTGGTTGTTGTATCAAAAGCTTGCGATGCTGTTAAAGCTTCCAAAAACGTTCCAGGTGTTGACGTAATCACAGCTGATGACTTAGGTACTATGCACATAGCACCAGGTACTGCTGCAGGTAGGTTAACCCTTTGGACTGAAGGAGCTATTGAAGCATTAAAGGAAAAATTCGAATAATTATCCTATTTAAATTTAATAATCTATTATTCGATTATATATCAATGGTTAAAAATTGCAAATTGCAACAAGTTGAATAAATCTAATAATTGTTAGGAATATAAAATAAAATAGAATAAATTAATAGAATAAAATCTAATAAGATATTCTATATTTAGATTATAAGACTATAAAATTAAATTAGATTTGATTTGTCTTAAAGTTTGCAATTATTTGGTCAAAGTAGACTTTGAGGTGAATGGCAATGGATGCCTTTGACGTAATTAAAACACCTATTATCAGCGAAAAAACAATGAAACTGATAGAGGAAGAAAACAAGATTGTATTCTATGTGGAAAGGAAAGCCACAAAAGAAGACGTTAAAAAAGCTATGAAAGAGTTATTCGAAGTTGAAGCTAAAAGCATTAACACCGAAATAACACCGAAAGGACTTAAAAAAGCTTACATTACATTAAAAGAAGAATTTGATGCAAGTGAAGTAGCTGCAAACTTAGGTATTTACTAATTTTACTTAGCATTTTGCAAACATACGAACAAGGAAATTCAGATAATTCTATCCACAATAAGCGATGCAACCCGCAATGTTTATTAAAAGATGAAAACTTATTGAATTTCACCCTATGTGGTAAATCCTATCGTAAAAGATGAAAACAAGTAAAATCAGATTACTCAAACACACACTTGTAGATACAATCGATGGTGATATAAATGGGTAAAAGACTAATATCCCAAAATAGAGGTAGAGGGACTCCTAAATACACATCCCCATCTCATAAAAGAAAAGGAGCTGTTAAATACAGGTCATACGACGAATCAGAGAAAACCGGCAGTGTTGTAGGTGCTTTAATCGACGTATTACATGACCCTGGAAGAAGCGCTCCTGTTGGAAAAGTAAGATTTGAAAATGGTGAAGAAAGATTAGTTTTAATCCCTGAAGGTAAAAAAGTTGGGGATGAAATTGCTTGTGGTATCAGTGCAGAAATCAAGCCTGGTAACGTATTACCTTTAGCTGAAATACCTGAAGGTATTCCTGTATACAACATTGAAACTATTCCTGGAGACGGTGGTAAATTAGTTAGAGCTGGTGGTTGCTATGCTCACGTTGTTTCACACGACGTAGGAAAAACTATTATCAAATTACCTTCCGGATATCCAAAAGTTTTAAACCCATCATGTAGAGCTACAATCGGTGTAGTTGCTGGTGGTGGAAGAAAAGAAAAACCTCTTTTGAAAGCAGGTAAGAAATTCCACGCTTTAAGTGCTAAAGCTGTTGCTTGGCCAAGAGTTAGGGGTGTTGCAATGAACGCAGTAGACCACCCTTACGGGGGAGGTAGACACCAACACACAGGTAAACCTACAAGCGTTTCAAGACACACATCACCAGGTAGAAAAGTTGGTCACATAGCTTCAAGAAGAACTGGTGGCAAAAGATAATTGCGCTAATCAGTTAATCATTTATGCTTAAGATTAACAATTATAAAATAATTGATTATTATTACTAAGGTGAATAAACATGGCCAGACAAAAAAAGTTTAGTGGAAAAGGCGGCAAAAGAAAAAAGTCAACTAAACAAAATGTGGCTCCTAGAAGAAGAGTAGAATTCAAATACAAAGGATACACATTAGAACAGTTGCAAGAAATGCCTGTAAAAAAATTCATGGAGATAATTCCTTCAAGACAAAGAAGAACTATGAAAAGAGGAATTACTGCAAACCAAAGAAAATTGGTTATGAAAATTAAAAAGGCAAGAAAACTCGTAAATAGAGGAAAAGAACCAAGAGTTATCAGAACACACTGCAGAGACTTTGTGATTACTCCTGAAATGATTGGTTTATCATTCGGTATTTACAACGGTAAAGCTTTCAAAGAAGTAAAATTAGTTGAAGAAGCTATTGGTAGATTCATTGGTGAATTTGCACCAACAAGAGCTGTAGTTCAACACGGTTCCCCAGGTATGGGTGCTACAAGAGGTTCAATGTTCGTACCTATTAAATAAGGTACTTACATACCCAAATCTTTATTTTTTCAATTTTTAAAAACAAATTAAAACTAGTAATATATTTTAACATAAAAAGAACTATTTTATCAAAAATTAAAAAAGAATATTTTTTATTAGATTGGGTTTTCACTATTATCATCTTTTTTAATAAATTCGGACGATAATATTATTAAAATAATTCCTATAAAATACCATAGAATTATATCAAATCCTATTTGGGGAATGAATATTATTGATAAGGGTATAAATAATATCCCAAAATTCATGTATTTTTCTAAAAAGTTATCTAGTTTTTTATTATCTAAGTTAAACATGTTTATCACAAATCAATTGATATTTTCAAAAATTAAAAAATAAAAAATAAAAGTAAAAATAAATTAAAAAATAAAAAATAAAGAATTATAGATTAACCTTATAAATCTAAACCTGTTATTCTTAATCCTGTTCCTTTAGCCTTGTATTTTATATTTAATTGAACTAAAAGTGGAGTTATCTGTTCGATGTATCTTGAAATTTCCAATTTTCCACAGTCAATTCCTCTAACACCATTTATTGTATTTGCAAGTTCTACAACAATTTTGTTTGCTTCTTTATCGTCACCTGCAATTAATACGTCACAATCGATTGGGTTTTCTAAATCGCATAAACACTTGTGGCATACATTGTGGAAACCACTTACAATAGTTGACCTTGGTAAGTAAGCTTGTACCATTTCAGCCACTGAACCTTGTGGACAAGTTATAACCCTTGTAGGTTTGTCTCCGAATGCACTTGCTAATGGAACCATTAAAGAAACTACAATTTTACCTTCTAAGACTTCTTTTAAATCTTTTAATGTTGAAATTGTGTATTCAAAAGGTAATGATAAAATTACTACGTCTGCTTCTTTTGCAGCATCTAAATTTGTCATTGCGTTTATAGTTATTTTCGAAGTAATTGATTTTAAGGTATCTAAACGTTGCATTGCTTCTTTTGCAGCTTCCATTGCTTTTTCTTCTTTCCTTGAACCAATGATAACTTTATTATTTTCGTTCATTGCAAATCTCATTGCAAGACCCAATCCTTGGTCTCCAGTTCCGCCCAATATTGCTACTTTCATAAATTTCACCGATTAATCTTTTTACTTAAAATTAAATTAAATTAAATTAAATTAAATTAAATTCTATGTACATTATAATTACATATTTGTGTATTCAATATATAATTTACGGGGAATGGTAAAAATTAACAGTTAACAATTTTCAGTTGAGATATTTTAGGTAATAATATTAATTAATATTATTAGTTAATACCCTTAATTGATATCTTTTAAAATTTTTGATAATATATCCCTGCTTTCAATTGCATCTTCCATACTTCTACATTCTAAACTATAAATTCCGTTATAATTAATGTCCCTTAGGTTTGTAAATACAGCTTCTAAGTTAATATTACCTGCTTTTAGTTTAAGGTGTGAATCGTCGGTTCCATCATTATCATGTATGTGCGCATGAACAATACCTTTTCCAATATTGTTTAATTCTGCCACATAATCTTCAGTATTTAAAGTTGATAACTCTTTACAGGTGTTAGCGTGACCAATATCAAATGTTATACCTAAATTGTTTGAATCGATTCCTTTTGTAAGTTCGGCTAATTCTTCAGGAGTAGTTCCTAAAACTCCGAAAAAATTAGGCATATTTTCTAAACCGATTGTTACGTCGTACGTTTCAGCTACTTCAACTAATTTTTTTATTAAATTTCTATTGCTTTCAACCACTCGCTCCTTGTAATCTTTCCATAAGTATGGGATATACCCCGGGTGCACTGTTACTACTTTAGAGTTTGTTTTTGAAGCAAAGTCAATTGATTCGATTATACTATCTAGGGTAACTTTTGAAACTTTACTATTGAGTGAAGCAGGGTTTAAATCTGTAAAAGGTGCGTGAACCACAGTTTCCAAAGTTTTTTGGCATTTCATTTCACTATGCTTTAAATTTAAAATGTTATCCATTTCGCATTCAGCTTCCGCGTGAGTGCCTTCAAAAACGATTTCCCACGAATCAAATTTGTGTTGGCTTATTTTTTCTAAAGATGATACTACATTATCGTGTATGTATACGAGAGATGATATCCCACATTTGGCGTATTTGACCATACTGCAGCTTTTAGATTCATTAGTATTATTTTCCATATTATCACTATCTGAATTTTAAATAATAAGTCTAATGTAATTATAATAAATATATGATTATAGTAATAATTAAACTACATAATATAAAAATATATTAATAATATTAAATATTTTAGTGATTTATTTATTACAAAACTAGTAAATTATTAAGTTATTAATTTATTAAAAAAGGATTATTCGGTGAAATTTATGCAATATTATTTAAAAACTCCAATTTCAAAAGAAGACATTAAAAAATTAAACGTGGGCGATATTGTTTACATATCAGGAAATATTTGTACTGGAAGAGATGAAGCACATATTACCGCAATAGAAGAGGGAAAATCACCAGTTGATTTAAAAAACGGTGTAATATATCATGCAGGCCCTATAATGAGGCAGAAAGACGATGAAAATGGAGAATGGGAGTGCGTTGCAATTGGCCCAACCACATCTGCACGTATGAATAAAACTGAAAAAGATTTTATAGAAATTACGGGCATTTCAGCTATTATTGGTAAAGGAGGTATGACTGACGAATTACTGGACGTTTTTAAAGAACATTATGTTGTCTATTTATCTGCACCTGGAGGTTGTGCTGCCCTACTTGCCGAAAGCGTTAAAAAAGTTAAATCAGTTCATAAAATAGAGTTAGGAATTCCTGAAGCATTTTGGAGCCTAGAAGTTGAAAACTTTGGCCCTTTGGTTGTTTCAATGGATAGCAACGGTCAAAGTCTATATAAAAATGTAAATAAAGATGTTGAAAAAAATTTAAAAGAAATAAAAGAAGTAAAAGGGTTAATTTAAATACCTATTTTTAATTTTTATATTATCTTATTATTTTATTAGTTTATTATTTTATTACTATTTTATTAGTTTAATTATTTTATTCTTTGTACATAATTTGTCTCATGATTTTACCCATTTGACCGCCCATTTTTAGCATCTTACCCCGTTTTAAGTTTGAGAAAGCATTTTTAGTTGTTTGATAGTACTTTAACAATTCCTTAATTTCTTCTTGTTTTGCACCGGCACCTCTTGCAATTCTTTGCATTCTTGAGGTTTTAATCAATTCTGGGTTTTCTTTTTCTTCTTCAGTCATAGAATCCATTAAAATTTTATAACGTTTTAATTTTTGCTCAGTTAAGCTTGCTGCTTCTTTAGGCATTGATGCCCCCATTCCTGGTATCATACTTAAAATTTGCTTCATAGGCCCCATTTTAGAAATTGTTTCCAATTGCGAATACAATTCTACTAATGTAAACTTACCTTTAAGTATTGCTTCGATATCTTCTTCGTTTGCGTCTTCTACGATATCATCGGTTTTTTCGAGTAAACTGTCCAAATCACCCATACCTAAAAGTCTTGATATGAATTTTTTAGGGTCAAATGTTTCTAAATCGTCTACACCTTCACCAGTACCGATGAATTTAATAGGAGCGTTTATTTCGGCTACAGCACTTAACGCACCACCACCTTTTGCGGAACCATCCAATTTAGTAACTAAAATACTGCCTATATCCTCTACAGCATCCTTAAATGCTTTAGCTTGGTTTTTAGCTTGTTGTCCCAAAGTACCATCAATAACCAGTATAATTTCTTTTGGATTCAATTCGTCTTTTAATTCTTTCATTTCAGTTAAAAGTCCAGATTCTTCCTTATGTCTACCTGCAGTATCGATAATAAATACATCTGCTTTTTTTAACTTATTTAAACCATCTTTTGCTATTTCGATAGGGGTTTTGGTTCTTGTTTCGTCACCATATAGTGGAACGTTTATTTTTTCGGAGAGTTGTTGCAATTGCTTGTATGCTGCAGGTCTGTAAACATCCGCTGCAATTAAAGCTGGCTTCAATCCCCTTTTTTGAATTAATCTTGCCAATTTTGCAGAACTTGTCGTCTTACCGCTTCCTTGGATACCGACCAATAAGATAATTGACTTTTTTGAAGGGTCCAAATCTAATTTTTGAGGTTCAGTACCAATCATTTGTACGAGTTCATTATAAACTATTTGAACAATATGCTCCTTTTTTGATAAACCCTTTGGAGGATTCTCTTCGATTGCTTTCTTTTCAATATCTTTACTCATTTTTAAAACGAGTTTAACATTAACATCCGATTGGATTAAAGCTTTTTGGATATCTTTTATAACTTCTTTAATTAATTTTTTATCCACTAATGTTGCACTTTTGATTTTATTTAGTGCAGTTGAAATGTTTTGACCTAATTTGTCAAGCATGATTTCACCGTATAAATTATAACATGATGATAAATTTTGATGATAAATTTGATAGTACATATAATTATTATAATTTGATAAATTTTAGTAGGAATATATTATCCAATATATTATATAATTATAATGATATATTTCTAAAAAAAAGAAAAATCTTTAAAAAATACTAAAAAATACCTAAATTATTCATCGCCCCAACGCTTAACTAAATTATTTTTAATTCTTAAATTATCCAATATCCTACCCACTGTGAAGTATATAATATCATCCACAGTTTTTGGAAAACTGTAAAATGCCGGTACTGGTGGCATTATTACAACACCCAATTTAGCCAATTTAGTCATATTTTCCAAATGAATTGCATTTAAAGGCGTTTCTCTAGTAATCAATACTAATTTCCTATGTTCTTTTAGACATATGTCACATACTCGCGCAATTAAATTATCTGCGTAACCATTAGCTACTGCTGAAACCGATTTCATAGAGCATGGTACTATTACTGCAGAATCAAATTTATGAGAGCCTGAGGCTATCGGTGCGTAAAAATCATCTTCATTGTACACATTATCTGCTAATTTATAAAAATCGTGTATATCCATATTTAACTCATATTTTATTGTAGAAATACCCATTTTTGAAACTACTAACGAGGTAATTACGGATTCATCTTTTTTTAATTCTTCTAATAGTCTTTTTGCGTAAATTGCACCACTTGCACCAGTTACACATACGACAATCTCTTTTACATCTTTTTTTGAGTTCATACTTTCAGCCCAATTTGTTATTATTTCATTTATTATATTGAACCTAATTATAATAATTATAATCTAAATTAAATTTAATAATTCAGATATTATTGTATAAATCTATAAAATTTATTTAATAAATAAATATCAACTATAATCATCAATTACAAACCTACTATAATGGTAAATTTATGATAAAATACAATAAATACAATATAATTACTCAATAATCGATAATTTATAAGTTTAAAAAAGTCTTTTATAAAATATATGCGAGGGAAGGGATTCGAACCCTCGAACTCCTACGAGACTAGACCCTCAATCTAGCGCCTTTGACCAGGCTCGGCGACCCTCGCACTAAAACAGCTTATATGCCGATAGCATACAGCATGAGGTATATAAATTAATTGCATAGTCTAATCATATCTTTAAATATATATAGTTTTCGCTAAATAATTAATAAATAAATGTTTTGGTTAATAAATCCATAAACTTATATATTTGGGTATTTTAAGTAATAGAAAACTATATATAGATGTTTTGAGTATGTTAAAGTAGCCAAGATGAATTAGTAGGATTACGATGAATATGTGGAGATTTGCCGAGGTGGCTTAGGCTGGTTATAGCGCTCGGCTCATACGGAAAATACCCAAGGATATAATTCCTTGGGTCCTGGGAAACCGAGAGGTCGGGGGTTCGAGTCCCCCCCTCGGCATTTTTTTTATAGTAAATATATCTATTAATTTAGATTTACGATTATTAATATATTATAACTAAAATCTTATTTTTATAGTAAATTGATTTATTGAGTGGTTAAAAATTTAAAAGAGTTATTTTTATTTTATTTGATTATTAGTTATTATTTATTTTTGGTTAATTATTTTTTATAGGGCTTCCAAAGAAGTTTATTTTTTCAATTAATTCTGTGAAACATTCTTTTTCAAATTCGATTGCTTGTTCTTTTGTATAAACGCCACTAACTTCACCATCTAACGTTAATTTATCAACACCCCTTAAAACAATTCTATCAACCCCATCCTTCTTCAAAATTTCTTCCATATCTCTATCATGAACTAATGCTCTTGAGGGAATTAAAACTGTTTCTTTTAATTCATTTAAATTTATTTCTTCCAAATCTTTTTTAGTTATAAGGTCTGAAATATCCTTATTAACTTTTATAACATTTATAGGCGTGTCTTTGAAAATTTTTGAAAGGAAAGTGTACGAAACTGAACCCGTTATAATTGTTGCTTCTGACCTTATGCTTTTTCTTAATTCCATTATTGTTTCATCATCTTTTAAGATTGCGAATGGTGTATCAGTTATGGGGTCGTAAACTGGCGTTCCTGAAAGTCTTATTTGATTACCATATAAATTATACATTTCTTCTACAACTGCCCTAAATTCATCCATTGTTTGAACGTCTATACCCTCAATTAAAGGTTCATTTCCGAATATTAATCCATTTTCTATTTTATTTGCAAATCTCATTAAAATTATAGCATTTGCGCCCCAATCTATTAAATCAGCTATTGTTTTCTTTAAAACTTCCCCATCATTTACTCCAGGAACTACAACTATTGCACAATGTGTCTCACAATTTTTACAAAAGTGTTTTAAACATTCTATTGAAATTTCTGGAGTTTTATCATTCATCCATTCTTTTCTAAGTTCTGAGTCTGTTGAAAAAACTGAAAATGTTACTTCATCGACACCACAATCGACCATATTTTTTGCAGACTGTAGGCTTTTTATTCCTTTACCTGAAGTATAGCCTAAATGGATATTTAAACCCATACTTGCTATTTCTCGGCAAAGTTCCTCTAGATAAGGATAATAGCTTGTATCTCCTCCACTTGTAATATTTATTTTATCATATCTTTTAAACATGAGTGAATCTTGTATTTGCTGAATTGCAAACGGTAAAGGTATAAAATCGCCGTTAATTTCCCTTATGGAGTTAGTACAATAATCACAACCGATATGATAAGTGCACTGATTACAGCCCAAAGGTTCTGGATTTTTGAAACTTACCTTTCTAAAGTAACAGAATTTACAGAAACCTCCACAATTTTTACCGGGCTCACCTTTTAAATCAATGAGAAGTTGGGTTTTTAAGTTATCATATTTTTGGTCGTTTTTTCTTTTTTCGTTTGCCATTTGAAAAGGGTCGAAAAAGTCTAAATCGTTAAAATCGTTAAAATCATTAAAATTTTTCATAAAATCACTTGGTTTATTCATTGCTTTATTACTAATATACTAACAACATTGTCTATGATATTTGAAGTTCTGTAAGGTAAACTTGCCATTCAAAATATCAAATTCATTATTGAAATACTATTATTTCTATAAATATAAATTAATTATTATTGGTTATCATAGTATATTATTTAATCTGTCTTAAATTTTAGTAGTAAAATCATATGAATATATCATACTATTTTATAAATTAGTAATACTAAAATATTATAATGTAATACTTTTTCATATATTGATAATACAAAGTATTTAAAATTTTGATATTTATAATACTGTCTAGAGGATGATTAATTTTAAGAGAGTCTTAAAAAATCTTCGGAAAATAGTAGTAGGTAATAAAAAACGCCCTATTCGTAATATACTATTCAAAACTAAATATTCATTGAAATATTTGGGTAATAATTAATATTAATCTAATATTTAGATATTGAGATATAATAATAACATTTTTTTAAAAAATCATCTATTTTCATCTTAATTTTATATATTAAAGCCCATTTTTTGAGTATTCAAATTCAAATTATTGTGTTATTAACATCTTATATATAAACTTTTCTATTTAATGTTAATGAAAAAGTGAATATATATACATAGAGTAATGTTATGATGTATATATCAAAAAAATAGGAGTGATTCCTATGGTAAAGTATGAAGATAAGATATGTCTATTTGATGCGAAAGGAAACCAAGTAGCAGAAGATGTACCATTGGAAGCTATCAGCCCATTAAATAACCCAACTATAATGGGGATGGTTAAAAATATTAAAAGAACCGTTGCTGTTAACTTAGCTGGTATTGAAGAATCATTAGCTAAAGGTAAAATTGGCGGTAAAGGTTGCCAGGTTCCTGGTAGAAATATAGAATTAGATGTTATAGGCGATGCAGAAGCTATCGCTGACAAAGTAAAAAGTATATTGCAAGTTTCAGCTGGCGATGATACCGAAGTTAAATTAATTAACGGCGGTAAACAGATGGCTGTGCAAGTACCTTCAAAAAGATTAGATGTTGCTGCAGAATACTCAGTATCAATGTTGTCAACTGGTATGGCTTTAAAAGAAGCTCTTATCACAAACTTCAACATTGACATGTTTGACGGTTCAACAGTACACTCAGCTATCATGGGTCAATATCCACAAGATATGGACTACGCTGGTGGTAACATTGCATCATTATTAGGTGCTCCATCAAAATTAGAAGGTTTAGGTTACGCTTTAAGAAACATACCTGTAAACCACGCTGTAGCTACAACTAAAAAGAGTTTAATGAACGCTATCGCATTCTCATCAATCTTAGAACAAACAGCTATGTTTGAAATGGGAGATGCAGTTGGTTCATTCGAAAGACAACACTTGTTAGGTTTAGCTTACCAAGGTTTAAACGCTGATAACTTAGTAGTTGAATTAGTTAAAGCTAATGCAACTGGTACAGTTGGTTCAGTTGTTAACAGTATTGTAGAAAAAGCAATCGCAGATGGCGTTATTGTTGTGGACAAAACATTAGGTTCAGGCTTCAACATGTACAAACCTGCAGATGTAAACAAATGGAACGCTTACGCTGCTGCTGGTTTAGTTGCTGCGGTTATGGTAAGCTGTGGTGCTGCTAGAGCTGCACAGAACGTTGCTTCAACTATTTTATACTATAACGATATTCTCGAGTACGAAACTGGTTTACCAGGTGTTGACTACGGTAGATCAATGGGTACTGCAGTAGGATTCTCATTCTTCTCACACTCAATCTACGGTGGTGGAGGACCAGGTATCTTCAACGGTAACCACGTTGTAACAAGACACTCAAAAGGATTTGCTATACCTCCTGTATGTGCAGCTATGTGTATGGACGCTGGTACACAGATGTTCTCACCTGAAAAAACTTCAGCATTAGTTGGTACAGTATACTCAGCATTTGATGAATTCAGAGAACCTTTAAAATATGTAATTGAAGGTGCTTTAGAAGTTCAAAACAAACTCTAATTAGATATTTGAATTTTATTAAATTTTAAATAATAAATTCCGAAAATCTAATTTCTAAATTTATGTTACTGATAAAAATCGATTAAATTATAAAATACAGTATAATGAATATAAAAATTAAATTGTATTTTAAAATAATCGAATAAACCAGGTAAAAAAATGATTGAAATTGAAGTCTTTCCACATAGGTTCTTAAAAGCGACTACTACGGAAAAATTCCTTAATAGTGCTTATTCATTAGAAACCGTACAAAGAGTAATTATGCATGGTGAATCATTACCTCAAAAAGTTAATTATGGACCTGCAAAAGGCACTCCTGTTAACCATAGTGAGAGAAAACTCATTAATGTTCAGGGTGTTGAAGTTCAATTAACCTTACAAGTAGGTAGATTTTGGATATTATTAGATGATGAAACTGAATTGTCTAAAATTGATGAAATTTGTAAAGAACTATTCCCATACGGATACAAAGTATCGGAAGGTAGATTTATAAAAGATTCTCCAACAGTTACAGATTACATGAAATACGGTGAAAGTTTCGTAAATAATATAGATAAGAGAATGCTAGGTGTTACAGACCCTAGAAGTAGATTTGAGAACTCTGTTTCACTTATCCCAAAAAGCGAAAAAGGTGAATAATTTGCCAGTAGGTAGGAGAGAGCAGATTGTTGACTGTAGAGCTGTTATGGGATTAGGCCAAGGTGGCGGATTAGCTCAGAGAGGAACCTTTGCTGAAGGTCTAAAAAATGATGTTGTAGTAGTTGCAATGTCACCCGGCAGGCGACATATCACAAAACCTGTTTGCGAAATTACCTATGGAATAAGGGAATCTGGTATTCAAACAAGTGTACTTGTACTAAATGCAGGTAGTGGACTTCCAGCAGATGCACCAAATAGTTTAGGTTCAACTTTTGGTTTAAAACCTGAGGAAGTAGAACAAGTTAATAGGCATAAATTATGTATTATTCACTTTGGAAACGTTAAAAGCCACGTTGTATATAAGGCGAGGTTGTTTTTAAGATACGTTACCATACCTACAATAGTTGTTTGCCAAACTCCAATTGATATGGAAGACTTCGCTAAAATCGGAATTAAAACTGCTGATGTAATCCCGATAGAACCAAAAACAAAGGGAACTATTGTTGAAATAGTTACTGGAGTTGTAAGGGGAGAATCATCACCACAATCTAAAATTGATGAAATTATTGAAAAAATAAAAAAACACTTGAAATAAGGTGATCTTATGGCATACAAGCCTCAGTTCTACCCTGGTGCAACAAAAGTTGCTGAGAACAGAAGAAATCACATTAACCCAGCGTTTGAATTGGAAAAATTAAGAGAAATTCCAGATGAAGACGTTGTTAAAATAATGGGTCACAGACAACCAGGTGAAGATTACAAAACCGTTCACCCACCTTTAGAAGAAATGGACTTAGCTGAAGACTACGTAAGAGACTTAGTAGAACCTATCAGCGGTGCAAAAGAAGGACACAGAATTAGATACATTCAGTTTGCAGACTCAATGTACTTTGCTCCATCACAACCATACGACAGATCAAGACTCTACATGTCAAGATTTAGAGGAGTAGACTGTGGTACATTATCAGGAAGACAAGTTGTGGAATTAAGAGAAAGCAACTTAGAAGACATCTCCAAAAACTACTTAGTTGATACAGAGTTATTCGACCCTGCTACAACAGGTATGAGAGGAGCTACTGTACACGGTCACTCATTAAGATTAGATGAAAACGGAGTAATGTTCGATGCATTACAAAGATACGAGTTTGACGAAGCAACAGGACATATATTATATGTTAAAGACCAGGTTGGAAGACCATTGGACGAACCTGTTGATGTAGGAGAACCAGTACCTCAAGAAAAATTAAAAGAAATCACAACAATCTACAGAAAAGATGGCGTTGCTATGAGAGACGACATGGAAGTTGTAGAAGTTGTTAAAAGAATACACAGAGCAAGAACACTTGGTGGATACTGTCCACTCAATGAAATCTTCGACACATACTTATAATTAAATATTACCACCCTTACGGGAGAGAAACCTCTCATAAATCTTGAGGTGAACCTATATGGAAGCTGAAAAAAGATTATTCTTAAAAGCATTAAAAGAAAAGTTTGAAGAAGACCCTAAAGAAAAATTCACCAAGTTCTATACATACGGTGGATGGCAACAATCAGCTAGGAAGCAAGAATTCGTTTCAGAAAACGAAAAAATTGTTGCTGAGAAAAGGGGCGGAATTCCTATGTACAACCCAGACATTGGTGTACCATTAGGACAAAGAAAATTAATGCCTTACAAAATATCAAATACTGATACTTATGTAGAAGGCGACGATTTACACTTTATGAACAACGCTGCAATCCAACAATTATGGGACGATATCAGAAGAACTGTTATCGTAGGTATGGATACAGCTCACATGGTTCTTGAAAAAAGATTGGGTGTTGAAGTAACTCCTGAAACAATCAACGAGTACATGCACACAATCAACCACTCACTCCCAGGGGGAGCTGTTGTTCAAGAACACATGGTGGAAGTTCACCCTTCATTAGCATGGGACTGTTACGCTAAAATCTTCACCGGTGACGATGAGTTAGCTGATGAATTAGATGACAGATTTGTAATTGATATCAACAAATTGTTCCCTGAAGAACAGGCTGAAGCTTTAAAAGCTGCTATCGGTAAAAAAACATACCAAGTATCAAGAGTACCTTCACTCGTTGGTAGAGTATGTGACGGTGGTACAATTTCAAGATGGTCTGCAATGCAGATTGGTATGTCATTTATTACAGCATACAAATTATGTGCGGGAGAAGCTGCAATTGCTGATTTCTCATACGCTGCTAAGCACGCTGATGTTATTCAGATGGGTAACGCTTTACCAGGAAGAAGAGCAAGAGGTCCAAACGAACCAGGTGGAGTTAGATTTGGTATCTTATCAGATGTTGTACAAACAACAAGAGTTAGCGACGACCCTGTTGAGCAATCATTAGAGGTAGTTGCAACTGGTGCTGCTTTATACGACCAAATCTGGCTTGGTTCATACATGTCTGGTGGTGTAGGATTCACACAATATGCTACAGCATCATACACAGATGACATCTTAGATGACTTCTCATACTACGGATACGAATACGTAGAGAAAAAATACGGAAGATGCGGAACTAAAGCTACAATGGATGTAGTAGAAGACATCGCTTCAGAAGTTACACTCTACGCATTAGAACAGTATGATGAATACCCAGCATTATTAGAAGACCACTTCGGTGGCTCACAAAGAGCTGCTGTTGCTGCTGCTGCAGCTGGTATTTCAGTATGTATGGCAACCGGTAACTCAAACGCTGGTGTTAACGGCTGGTACTTATCACAAATATTACACAAAGAATACCACAGCAGACTTGGATTCTACGGTTACGACTTACAAGACCAATGTGGTGCTTCAAACTCCTTAGCAATAAGAAACGATGAAGCTTCACCATTAGAATTAAGAGGTCCTAACTACCCTAACTATGCAATGAACGTAGGTCACCAAGGTGAATACGCGGGTATTGCACAGTCTGCACACTCAGCTAGAGGAGACGCATTTGCTACAAACGCATTAATCAAAGTTGCATTCGCTGACCCTTCATTAGTATTTGACTTCTCAAAACCTAGAAAAGAAATTGCTAGGGGTGCTTTAAGAGAATTCGAAGCTGCTGGTGAAAGAGACCCTATCTTACCTGCTAAAATCTAAGTTAATTACTAATTTATTATTAATTTATTATTAGATTGGGTAAAATAGTAAAAGAAAACTAAAGGAAACCTAATATGGTTTCCTTTTTTTATATATTTTAAAAATTGTTATATTATATGTAACAATTATAATTAATGTTAATCGAATTCAATTTTTATTTAATAAACTATGACATCAAAAAAGTGTTGAAATTAATTATATGTAATTATTTTTATCTGTGTAAATTTTATCAATATTTAAATTTTAAAATATGATGCAGATTAAATCATAATATAATTATAATACTAGAAATAAAATAAATATTGATGTTAATTTTAGTACATGATATTAACATCCACCATTAATAAGTTAGATGTAAAAGCATTTAAAAAGATAATTACTTTAATAAAAAAATCTTTAATTAAATTAAAGGATTTTTTAATTGTATTTTTAAATATTAAGGTCATTTTGCTTATTAATGAAATGGAAAGTAATATATATCATATGATTAAATAATATTTGAATAGTTAACGCCATTAAATGTTTAAAGAAATGTTTAACGAATTCTTAAAATATTTAATTAACAAATAGCCAATATTACCTTAATCAATGAGGTGAAAGAAATGGATCCAACATTATTAACCCTTGGAGCCCTAGCCTTGGCAGGTGCTGCTGCAACTGTTTCCGGTTGTGCAGAAGACTTAGAATCCGATGTAGGTTCACAGTCAAACCCTAACTCTCAGGTGCAATTAGGTCCTCAAATGGGTAACATACACAGATATTTCAACAAAGCTATCTCCGGTGAACCTGTATCCTACGGTTTATACGTAGCGGTTGCAGGAGCTGTAGCATGGGCTTTAATGAATGGCGGATACAATCCAATCTTAGGTTTAATAGTAGGTTCAGGAGTAGGTGCAATTACACATGGTGCATATTCATTGAGCGCATACTTAGGTAGGATTGTAGGTCAGTCCAAAAACTTTAACCAACCAGTATACATGGACGTTATAAGTACACACATGGGTCCTATAATGGGACACGGTTTTATAGCAATTTTTACTATGTTATTAGCAGCTTACTTGGCTACATTAGCATTAGGTAATCCATTCCCATTGCCATTGGTAGCTTTAATCTTCGGTATCACAGTTGGTGCTATCGGTTCATCAACCGGTGACGTTCACTACGGTGCTGAAAGAGAATACCAAAAATACGCTTTCGGTGGTGGTATTCCTGTTGCTAATCAAGGTGACATTGATATTAAAGCAGAAACTGGTATTAGAAATGGTTTAGATTCATCATACTTCTGTTCAAGACTCGGAGGTCCATTAACTGGTCTCTGTTTCGGTTTAATCATCTTCTTAGATGGTTGGAGAACCGTTACTGGTAACATTATCGGTGACTTGATGGGTGCAGACCTTGTTATGAAAGCTATCATTGCAATTATATTAGGTACATTACTTGTAATTGGTGCTGCAATAATTAACAGAAAAGTAGAAGTATATGCAAGAAACAAGTACGGGCCATACAAATAATTAATAAAGTAATGGTGATAATATGGATATTTCAAGTATTATATTACCTCTTGTTGAAATCACCCTTGCAGGAGCAATTATTAACGCAAGTGTTCACTTTGTTCCAGTAGGTGGTGCACCAGCTGCGATGGCTACTTCAACCGGGGTAGGTACCGGTACAACTCAGTTGGCTGCAGGTGCAGGTTTCACAGGTTTATTAGCGGCTGCAGGAATGGCTGCACAACCTGGCATAATAATAAGCAACCCAGTTCACGCACTCTTGATTATGTTATCAGGTGCTGTTGGTGCTATGATTATGTTAGGATTAACTATGTTAATCGGTCAATTAATTTACGTTTACGGTGTTGGTATTGTGCCAGCAGCAGATAAATGTGATGTTGACCCAATCACAAAAGACCCACAAAGTGCATTTATCACACCAGGTACAACTGGTCACGGTATTCCAACAGTTTGTTTCGTTAGTGGATTAATAGGAGCAGCTTTAGGTGGAATCGGTGGAGGAATGGCTTATGTAGGTCTTTTAGGATTAGGATTTACAATACCTGCAATTGCGGGAGTATTAGCAGTTGGATTCTTCTTCATGAATGCAGTTCTTGCTTCATACAACATTGGTGGTACCATTGAAGGTTTCCACGACCCTAAATTTAAGAAAATGCCTAATGGAGTTATTGCTTCAACAGTGTCATCATTAGTTGCAGCTTTAATATTAATAGGAATGTCAATGGGACTTTAATTAAAAATTATGAGGTGTAATTATGTCACATGGTGGCGGAGGACACGCAGCAGAACTATTTCCTGAAAACCAAGTTCTCGGGATTGGTCTTGTATTATCATTAATTGGAATGTATATTGCAAACTTTCTTCCAGAATATGCAATGTTAATAGGCGGAGCATTAACTGTTCCAGCGTGTGTAGCGGGAGCTAACACAACAAGAAGAGTAGCAGCATACGGTTTAGGTACCGGTGTTCCTTCAATTGGTATGGTAAGTTTAGGTATGGGTACATTATCAGCACTTGCAGCGGTATATTTACCAGTAGCAATGGGCATTGATTCAATGGCTACACCGATAATTGCAGTTGTTGTATCCTTAGCAATTGGTGCGATTGTAGGTAAGTTAACACAAAACCCTGTAGGTATGAAAGTGCCTATTATTGTATCAAGTATGATAAAATTATCATTAATGGGTGCTTTATCAATTTTGGGATTCTGTACTGCATTTGCAGGCGGATTTTCAGCAAACGTATTTATTCCAGGTGCAATAGAAACAGGAATGATTGGTTTAGCATTTATTGCAGCAGGTATTGCAATTTTACACCCATTCAACGCATGTTTAGGACCTAATGAAAGTCACAGAAGAACAATGTACCTTGCAATTGCTTGTGGTTTATTAGCATGGTTAGTATTCGCAATCTCAAAATTAGATGCAATATCAACTGTTATCTCAGCAGTGTTATGGGTTGCTACATATGCTATGTTTGTAAAAATGTCTTTGAACGATGCTTCAGATGTTTTATACACACCAGAATTGCCTAAGAAAGAAGAATAAGGTGATAAAATGGAAATTGTTAAAGTATGTCCTGATATAAATGTAGTATTGGACATCGATACAGGTTTAATTGCAGAAATGAGAAAAGATATTCTTGTTACTGATTTAAAACCTGTTTCAGCAGAAATAGAACAATTAGAAAAACTTGCGATAGCATTGGAAAATTCATTAGACCCAAGAAACGCACCAATGAAATCATATGCTGGTAGAGAAGGTACATACAAAACTGGTGGTTTATTCCAAGGTATGTTCTTCGGTTTCTGGATTGCCTTGTCAATTTTAATGCTCGCAGTATTCTTAATCATTAAAACGGATTTAAGCCTAATCGGTCTCTAAATTGTTTAATTTGACACGGAGGTGCTAAAATATGGCAGATAAAAAAGCCCCTGCAGCAGGATGGCCTGTTGCTAATGGTGAATATGTTGTAGGTAATCCTGAAAGCTGTGTAGCTGTTGTTACATTGGGTTCACACGGATTAGATGAAGCAGCTATCGAAGCAGGTGCAGCTATCTCAGGACCTTGCCACACAGAAAACTTGGGTATTGAAAAAGTTATTGTTAACTACATTTCAAATCCTAACATCAGATTTATGGTTGTGACAGGTTCAGAAGTTCAAGGACACATTACAGGACAATGTTTCAAAGCTCTCTATGAAAACGGAATTGGTGACGATGGTGGTATTATCGGCGCTAAAGGAGCTATTCCTTTCATGGAAAACGTTGGAAAAGAACCAGTTGCAAGATTCCAAAATCAAATCGTTGAATTAATTGACATGATTGATTCAGAAGATAAAGGAAAAATTCAACAAACAGTTAAAGACTGTATCTCCAAAGACCCTGGTGCATTCGAAGAAGAAGCTATGGTTATAGACCTTGAGGGTAAAGCAGGCGGAGCTGGAGAAGAAGAAGGTTCATCAGTTAAAATGACATCCCCAGAAATGGCAATTATAGAATCAAGAATGAGAATCATCTCAAAACAGATTGAACAAGCTGCAATTGTTAACAAATACAACTCTGGATACTATAACGGTAAAATCCAAGGTGTTGCAATAGGTTTATTCTTGTCACTTCTTATATACAGTATGTTATTAATTTAATTTAATTAATTTGATAATTGTTATTAATTTATTGTGAATTTATTGATAGGTTATATTTAAGTATATTAACTTACGATAAATAGATAAAATAATGATTATTGATTATTTGATTAATGAAGATGAATTTAAACACGGATTGGTATCTAAATAGGTTAGACGATTAATAATTACGATATAATAATTAATAATTAATAATTATGTTAAATTACCAATTAAAACGTTGAACTTAAAATAAATTAAAATATGTAAATTCTAAACCAAACCAAAACATATATGCCTTCCAGGAGGTGCTAAAATATGGCAGATAAAAAAGCCCCTGCAGCAGGATGGCCTGTTGCTAATGGTGAATATGTTGTAGGTAATCCTGAAAGCTGTGTAGCTGTTGTTACATTGGGTTCACACGGATTAGATGAAGCAGCTATCGAAGCAGGTGCAGCTATCTCAGGACCTTGCCACACAGAAAACTTGGGTATTGAAAAAGTTATTGTTAACTACATTTCAAATCCTAACATCAGATTTATGGTTGTGACAGGTTCAGAAGTTCAAGGACACATTACAGGACAATGTTTCAAAGCTCTCTATGAAAACGGAATTGGTGACGATGGTGGTATTATCGGCGCTAAAGGAGCTATTCCTTTCATGGAAAACGTTGGAAAAGAACCAGTTGCAAGATTCCAAAATCAAATCGTTGAATTAATTGACATGATTGATTCAGAAGATAAAGGAAAAATTCAACAAACAGTTAAAGACTGTATCTCCAAAGACCCTGGTGCAACAGACGAAGAAGCTATGGTTATAGACCTTGAGGGTAAAGCTGGTGAAGCAGGAGAAGATTCAGGCGATGGTTTCGCTATCGAAGGTATTCCTACTGTATCAGAACCAGACCTTGAATACATAAGGAAATTAAACGAAAGTCTAGACTATAAAGTAGGCCTAACTACAAGAGATTTGGGTCTTGCTTCAGGAGTTCAGTCTGAAAGCCTCACCGGTTTATTATATGGTATGATGTTTGCATTAGTATTCGTTGCAATACCATTAATATTAAAAATTGGATTTTAAATATTAAGAGACTAATAATTCCATCATTAAATTTATAAGGTGATTAGATGGCTGAAATTCCTACAGTAATAACACCAAACAAGGAATTCAAAGAATTACAGAAAAAACTTGACGAAGTTGAAGATAGAGTTGAAAGAACAAATGCTGAAATCTTCCAAAGAACAGGTCAAAAAACAGGAAGAGATGTAGGTATTGTACTTGGTTTCGCAGTTGGAACCGTTTTATTATACTCATTAGCAGGAGCTTTGCAGTTCTTCAATCTTATAAAATAACATTGTTACAGAGGTGGAATAATGTTCAAATTCGACAAAGAACAGGAAATTATTGAATTAGCTGGTGCAAGATTTGGAGGACAACCAGGAGAATGTCCTACTGCATTATCAGGCACCATATTTTATGCAAGACACAAAATTGTAGAAGATCCTAAAAAAGGTATCTTCGATAAAGCTGCTGCTGAAGAATTAATCAACAAGCAAGCTGAAATGCAAGATATCACAGGTAACTCAGCATTAGTGCAAGTATTCGGTGGTTCAGAAGAAGCACTCGTTAACTACATTGACTTCGTAGCTGATGTATGGGACGGACCTATGTTATTGGACTCAACATCCGGTAAAGCAAGAATGGCTGCAGCTACAAGAGCTACAGAAGCTGGATTTGCTGGACAATGTGTTTACAACTCAATCAACGTTTCAATGGACGAAGAAGAGTTCCAAAACTTAGTTGAAAGTGACCTTGAAGCTTCAATCGTTTTATGTTTCGACCCAATGGACCCTTCAGTAGAAGGTAAATTGAACGTTTTAAACAACGGTGGTAAAACAGCTGAAACAGGTATGTTAGAACTCGCTGAAAAAGCAGGTATCAAACATCCATTAATTGACGTTGCTGTAACCCCTATGGGTAACGGTGCAGGTCAAGCTGTAAGAGCTTCATTTGCTGTTAAAGCAAAATTAGGTTTACCAGTAGGTAGTGGTATCCACAACATTCCATCAGCATGGGACTGGTTAAGAGAATTCAGAAAAGGATTAAGAGAAAACGACAAAGCACAGTTATCAAAAGACGTACACCACGTATGTGACATTGGTGCTAACATTGTGCAAACAATGGCTTCAGGAGACTTTGTTCTCTACGGTCCAATCGACAATTCAGAATTAGCATTCCCTGCTGTTGCAATGACAGACATGATTATTGCTGAAACCGCTAAAGATTTAGGTACAACACCTGATGAGAAACACCCATTAAACAAATTAATTTAATTAAAATATTAATTTGTTTAATATTTTATATTACTTTTTTGAATAATTAAAAAAATTTAAAAATCTATTATATAATAAAACTAAAAAATTTAAAAATAAAATAAAAATAAAAAAAAGCTATTTTGAGTTATTGTTATTGTCATTATTATGTTATTATTTTTATAATTATTATGTTATTATATTACTATATTAATTTAAACTATTAAATTTCCAGATTACTGCTAAATCTTTTAAAGCAGTCATTATTTTGGATTTTTCCCCTTCGATAAGTATTTTAAGGTCTTCTTCTTCACTTTGCGAAAATATTAATCCATTATCTTCACTAAGTTCCCCCAAAATTTCAGGATGCAATTCAACAGGCATTTTTACACGAATAACTTCAGTCGCCTTTCTTTTTTTAACTTCTGGATTATAAGGAGTTTGCTTTAATGGAAATTGAACATCTAACTCCCCTCTTGAAGCTTTTCCGAGTTTATCCAAAAAATCTTTGGCCATTTTTTCATCACACATACCAAATAGTGCACCTTGTAACACCGAAATCTCTTTTTCAGCACCCATTAATACATTAAAATCTGCGTGCTCATCTAAAATGTAATAGGTTATAATATTATTTGCAATTCTTAATCTATCAAAATATTCTTTTGGAATAGGCCTCTTCTTTGAAAGTTCTAAAGTTAAGTTGTTTAAAACCACCCATTTCTTATCTATCCCTTTTGCATCCTTCATCGCTCATCATCTCAATGTAATTTTTTAGTATTAATTTAGAATCATGATTTAAAACCGCTCCAAATTTCTTCAAGTCTTCTTCAATATGATTAACATCCATATTTTTCTTCAAAAAATAAATTTGGTAGCTGTCAGTACCTTGGATATTTAATATGGCAACAGTATGATTTTTAGAATACAAGTCTATATTCTCCCTGTTAGCCTTAGCTCGCATAGTTCCTGAGACTTCAGGAGAATCTAAAACTTCATTAGAGTCTATTATTGTAAGTAGTTTAGCTATGAAATTTCCACATTTGCAACTTTCCATATTTTCACCTGCTTACTCTAAACTTAAACTATATGTTGAATAATCTTTTAGTTTGAGAATATATAAGTTTAGCTATATTAATTAAGTTATTATCTTGATTAATTATTTGATTGCCCATACCATTACATGAAATATTCTTATTATTGTCATTATAATTATTTTTATTATTATTCTTATTATTCTTATTATCTAATTTATTATTTATATTATTAATACCGTTGCAATTATCTTTTTCGTCAGATACTAAATTATAAATTTTTCCAAATTCATTTACCACTAATCGCACATTTGAAGACTCATTTTGTTCTCCCCTTATAGGCGATACAAAAGGACTGTCTGTTTCTGAAAGAGTATTATTAAATAAATCCATATCATAAATACCCAATAATTCTTTTATCAAATTTTTATGATATTCCGAAAAACATAATTGTGTAGAAATTGATATATAATTACCATTATCTATTAATTCTCTTGCTAGTTGATTACTTCCACTAAAACAATGATATACGATTTTTATATCGTTTTTGGTAATTTCCCGTATTATTTTGTACGCTTTATCTTCAAAACCTCTTGCATGAATGACAACTGGCATATCCAATTCTTTTGCCAAAGTTAAGTATTTTCTAAATATTTTTTCCTGTTTATCCAAATCTGCTTGACTTGTTATGCCACTATCAAGACCAATTTCGCCAACTGCAACTATTGAATCTTGATTTTTCTCGATAAACTTATAGGTGTCTTCAATTACTTTCCAATCAGATTTTACCCTAGAAGGGTGATACCCCATTGTGACATTGATATCTTTGGGATATTTGGTTTTTAAATCGAGTGCCCTTTTACATCCACCTAAACTTTCCCCACTGGTAATCATTTCTACATTATTATCGATTGCACGATTTATCAATTCTTCTCTATTTTTTAATCTCCTATATTCCATGTGGCAATGTGCGTCGATATATCTTATATTCATATTATCAGCCATCTTCAAATTTTTACCATATATTCTAAAATTCTAAAATTCTAAAAAATACATAAATACATAATAATTATATAATGGTGTTGTATTATAGATTATTTTAAATATTTTCTTTGTATATATTAAGTTCATTAACTATTAAAATATAAGATTATTAAATTTACTAAATTACTAAACACAAAGGTATTGCAATTACAATTATGGTGATATTATGACTTCGGAACTCTCAAAGATTAAGAAAACGGAAGAATATAAAAAATTTATAAGATATTTAATTGAAGAATTATTGTCCAATAAAGAAAAAATTGAAGAATTGGACGCAAAAAGAAAAAAACAGAAAGTAGAAGATATCAAAGCAAAAAGCCTTCGAAAATTCGATTTAAATATTGGATTTCCCCCTAATTCAGATATTCTCGCTCTTGCTACAGATTTAGAAAAAAAACAATTATCTTTAATTTTAAGAAAAAAACCTATTAGAACACTTTCAGGTGTTGCTGTGGTAGCAGTTATGACTTCACCCGAACCTTGTCCACATGGTAAATGTTCCTTTTGCCCGGGCGGTAAGGAAAGTGTATTTGGGGATGTTCCTCAAAGTTATACGGGAAAAGAACCTGCGACTATGCGAGGTATTATGTATAAATTTGACCCTTATATACAGACTTCTGAAAGATTAGCACAACTTGAAAAAGTAGGTCATCCAACCGATAAAGTTGAACTTATCATTATGGGCGGTACTTTCCCAGGGCGAGACATAGAATACCAAGAAAACTTTATAAAAGGCTGTTTAGATGCTATGAACGGCGTAGTATCTGAATCACTTGAAGAAGCTCAAAAAATAAATGAAACTGCTCCTCATAGATGTGTTGCTCTTACAATTGAAACACGTCCTGATTACTGTAAAGAAGAGCATATCGACGAAATGTTGAAGTTAGGAGCCACTCGTATCGAATTAGGTATACAAAGCACATATGATGAAGTACTAGACTTTGTAAAAAGAGGTCACTCAGTTTCTGAGTCAATTAATGCTACTTCACGTCTTAAAAACAGCGGTTTAAAGGTCTCTTACCACCTTATTCCAGGATTGCCACATACCACTGAAGAAATGGATAGAGAAAATATTAAAAGAGTATTCGATAATCCAGGTTTTAAGCCAGATTTAATAAAATTCTACCCTTGTTTGGTTATTGAAGGAACAGAACTTTATGACCTATGGAAAAAAGGAGAATATAAACCAATTTCTGATGAAGAAGCCGTTGAATTAGTGACTTATGCTAAATCAATTATGCCAAAATGGATTAGAACGTCCCGTATACAGCGAGATATTCCGGCAACAGTTATTGATGAAGGCGTTAAAAAAAGTAACCTTGGAGAATTGGTGTATAAAAATCTCGAAGAAAAAGGTATAAAGTGTAAATGTATCAGATGTAGGGAAGTAGGTCACGTTTGTTATAAAAAAGGTATAAAACCAGACTTATCAAGTATAAAACTACTTGTTGAAGAATATGAGGCTAGCGGGGGTAAAGAATTTTTTATATCCTATGAAGATGTTAAAAATGATTTATTAATTGGCTACTTGAGACTTAGAATTCCAGATATGGAAGCAGTATTTAGACCCGAAATAGATAAGGATACTGCTTTAATAAGACAAGTTCACGTATGTGGTCAGCAGGAGGAATTGGGTTCTAAAATAGAAGATACCAAAAACTGGCAACACAAAGGTTATGGAAAATTAATGCTCGAAGAAGCTGAAAAAATCGCAAAAAGTCACGAAAAATCAAAAATATTGATAACCAGTGGTATTGGAGTTAGAGAATACTATAAAAAACAAGGTTACAACTTAATAGGTGCCTATATGGGCAAAAAATTGAATTAAAAGAAATTATTAAATAATATTGAATAATCGGTTTATTAATTTCATATACTATTTATTCTATGTTCTATTTTTATTCTATTTTTATTCTATTTTTATTTATTTTCTATAGTATTGTATTTATCATATTTATTTTAAGTTTGCAATATTTTACAGAAATATTGCTCGTGTTTATCCAGATTATAATAACAGCATTAATAGTAATTTAGAGTTTTAAAAACTCCATATCTATTCTATTTGGTATTGTACGGGCATATATAATTACATTAACCAAATAATAAAAATTTTAGAAATTTTAGAAATTTTAATGTATAATTTAGTAAAATTATCTAATAGAATTATTTAAGAAAATTCAACTTATCATTTACAATAATACAACCAACCAAATTAATATAAATGAAATTTATGAATCTAACTTACAGGTTTTTAACTCTTATGTGATTGATTCATTCAATACAAGGGATATGCTAATAATTTCTATTTATATTGATTTATATATGTTCAATAATTAAATGACAATAGATGAAACTGCTAGAATTCCAACTAAATATGCTACTACCTTGACTGCAACATTACCTCTGAAAGGTCTTGCCATATCATTTTTAAAATTTTTAAATCCCATTGTTCTTGAATTTACCATCAAATCACCATATTTCATATTTATTTATATTTATCCTAATTTTAATCATTATTAATTATGTGATAAAGAGCTACTATAATAAAATTATCCATTTATTTTATACTACATTACTATGTAACCGATTATTGCGAATAATACTATTAAATAACTAATATATATAGATATTTGTACATTATAAATCATTATAAATGTTTTTAATGAAAAATAATGACAAATCATTGAGTTTTAGAATTATTAATCATGACAAATATAATTTGTATAATTATATATTTGAATAAATAATAATAATAATAATAATAATAATAATGATAATAATGATAATAATACGAATAGTGTAAATAATAATATCGTATTACACTAAACATTCAGACAATATCAAAGTATAAATGTTTAAAAAACAATATATAATGTAATAAAAAATGAATAATCAAAATTATAAAATTTAAAGTATATTTCTATGTATTATAACATATTAAGCATAATAACTTACTAGTACGGAATGTGGATAATATGAAAGAAGAAGATGAACAAGAGTATTACAGTCTAAAAATGAGAGCTTCAAATGAAAAAAAACATATTTCAGGTGCAGAAAGGCTTTTAAAGGTTGAAAAAGTAGAAAATATTGAAGAAGTAGCTTCAGAACTTGTATCTCGCGCGTTGAATCATGAAAATGGGATACCAGACTTTATAAGTTTAAAAGTTGAAAAAATAAACCAAAAAATTAAAAAAATCCCTCATATCCCTATCGTATATAATAAAGATAATATTGGCATCATATGTGAAAAAAATTATGAAATGAGCAACAAAACAAATTCAAGGAATTATTGTCGGGAATTATTAAAAAATAAGTTTAAAGAATTTGGAGTCAATGATGTATTATGCGAATTCCTAATTAAATTAGGGTTTGAGATTATTGATGAAGGCGGAATGCGAGGAGCTGCAATAATTTCCCTAGATGGCTCTCGATTAGATATTGCATTTAATGACGACGTTGACAAAGGAGTTCGAGTAAAAAACATAGATACTGACGATAATTTAAAGGAAAAAATAAGAAAAAACGACTTGTATACTGAAAGAACTATCGATGCAATAGCTATTGCCTCAAAAGTTATAGATTTAGGAATAGTTGCGGAATTATGCACCTCTGATAATCCATCATATACAACAGGCTATGTTGCTACAGAAGATGGATACTTTAGAATTAAAAATTTAAAAGAATTAGGGGAAACTGGTGGTAGAGTATTCTATGTAACCAATTTAAATGAACAATCCCTTAAAGAATTAATCGATAATTTAGAAAATAAGCCCTATTTGATATATTAAATAACTATATGGTGCTAGATAAAATAATTAATGATATGTAATATATTGATATGCAAATAATTATTGGGATACTATGCTGAAAAATAGAATTAATTTAGAGTTAGAGGAAATTAAAAGAAATAATCTATATCGTTCCTTTAAGAATTTTTATAAGCCTAATTGCGAACGTAAGTTTAAAATTAGTAAAAATATTAGTAAAAACTTTTCATCCAATGACTATCTATGTTTATCATCGAATGAAGAGATACTAAATGCCATAAAGGACGCTTTAAAATATGGTTCAGGTTCCACAGGGTCACGTTTAACGTCCGGAAATATAAATCATGAAAAGCTTGAAAATACAATCTCAGAATTTAAAGGTACTGATTCGTCCCTCGTATACTCTTCAGGATATGCAACAAATTTAGGGGTTATAAGTGCATTATGCTCCAAAAAAGATTTAATTTTAAGTGATAGCCTTAATCATGCGTCTATAATTGATGGTTGCAAACTATCGAATGCTAAAAAAATTGTATATCCTCATTGTGATGTTGAATTCATTAAAAAAATCCTTGAAGATGAAAAATTCTTGAAAGGAAATCAATTTGAGAATATTTTTATAATAACGGACGGGGTTTTTAGCATGGATGGAGATATTGCCCCTATTGATGAATTATTTAAGCTATGTAAAAACTATAATTGTACTTTAATTATTGATGATGCACATGGCACTGGTGTTTTAGGTAAAAAAGGTAAAGGAAGCTTGGAACACTTTAAAATTAAAGCTAATGAAAATATTATACAAATTGGTACGTTATCAAAAGCTAATGGATTAGTAGGTGGCTATGTTACAGGATATTCTGAATTAATAGATTATTTGATAAATAAATCACGTAGTTTTATATATTCTACATCCTTACCGCCTTACGTAATTGCTGGAGCTACTAAATCTTTTGAATTAATTGAAAATAGGAATTATGTTTCTAAATTGCAAAAGAATATATTGGTCTCGAATAAAATTTTTAGTGATATAAAAAATATTAATTTTGATAATAACCATAAAACTCCAATATATCCTCTCTTATTTGGTAAAAATACTATGGATATGTCCAATTATTTATATAACGCTGGTTATCAATGTATAGGAATTAGATATCCCACAGTTGCTAAAGGTAGCGAGAGAATAAGGGTTTCAATTACTTCTTGCCATGAAAAAGAGGATATTATTAATTTAAAAGATAAAATTAGTAAATATATTGAAAACTAGTATTATTCGATATTATTTTATCTTATTTTATATTATTTTATTTTTAATTAAACATCGATTTTATTATATAATATTATAATAGATATTTTTATCAAAATTTATAATATGAAATTTAATAGTTATTTAATAGTTATTTAATTTTCAAATTTGGTGAAATTATGATATTCATTACAGGTACGGATACAGATATAGGAAAAACGCACGTTTCAGGTATTATTGCTTCAGAAGTAAGTAAATTAAAAAAAACAGGCTATATGAAACCTGTTGAAACTGGCGGTAGACCGGATACTAATAAAATTATGAAATTATTGGATATGAAAGATTTAGATGGGAAATGTATTGATATAGACATTGTAAATCCCATTAATTTTAAAAATCCATTGTCGCCCAATATATCTGCAATTGTAGAAAATTCAGAGTATAAAATGGACTTTGAAAAAATTAAAGAATCTTACGAATATTTAAAAACTATTTACGAATATATCGTTGTAGAAGGGGCAGGAGGTGCTTGCGTACCTTTAAAAAAGGGTTATTACGTAGCAGATATTGCCAAAATGTTAAATATACCTTGCGTAGTAGTTGCGAGACCTAATTTAGGAACTATAAATCATACCGTCTTAACGACAGAATTCTTAAAAAATAGGGGTATTGAAGTATTAGGAATTATAATCAATAGTACTTGCGATTTAAAAGAAGTTCCTTATTATGAAGAGACTTTTAAAACTATTGAAGAATATTCGGGATTTAAAATCATTGGAATTATTGAAAAAGATGACGTTAAATTGAATATGGATAAATTGTTAATTTAAAATTAAATTATACAATAAATTTATAAAATAGAGCATATAGAGGTATAAATAAGAATAGATATTTTATAAAATTGGATTAATCAATAAAAGGTAAAATATGAAACACACGAAAAGAGCACTGATTATTGGAAGGTGGCAACCATTTCACAATGGGCACTATGAGATAATTAAAAAAATATCTAATGAAGTAGATGAGTTAATAATTGGAATAGGTAGTAGTCAACGGAGCCATAGCTTAAAAGACCCGTTTACAGCGGGGGAACGTATGATGATGATATCAAAATCACTTGAAAATTTAAATATTCGCTACTATACGATTCCTATTAGCGACATAGATTTTAATTCCATTTGGGTTTCATGTGTTGAAGCACTTACTCCGCCCTTTAATCAGGTTTATACAGGTAACTCTTTAGTAAGAGAATTGTTTACTGAAAAAGGGTACGTTGTTAAAAAACCTGAACTATATAACCGAGCAGAGTATTCAGGTACTAAAATAAGACAAAAAATGCTCAATAACCAAAATTGGGAACATTTGGTACCGAAATCGGTTGTAGACGTTATTAAAGAAATAGATGGCGTAGGTAGGATAAAAAGACTTAACGAAAAAGACTATTAAAATTTATTAATAATTTTAATATTTGTTTTTACGTTCGTTATGTATATATAGAAGATTTAACTATTAGATTTTATTCGAGAAGTAATGTAATTATAAAACATATGATTAATTTATAATTCATTTGCTCGAACTGGGAATCATCAATGAATGTAAGAGGTTACAACTATGGCAAGATTACACTCTGGTAAAAGAGGTTCCTCCAGTTCAACAAGACCTTTGAGAACAGAAGTTCCTGCATGGGTTATTTTGAATGCTGAGGAAGTAGAAGCAAGAATTATCGAAATGGCAAAAGAAGGAAAGCAATCAGCTTTAATCGGTAACATAATGAGAGACATGTACGGTGTACCTAACGTTAAGTTAATGACCGGAAAAAGTGTTTCAACAATCATGAAAGAAGCTGGATTCTACCCTGAAGTTCCAGAAGATTTATTAAACTTGATGAAAAAAGCTATCAACTTAAGAAACCATTTAGAAAACAACCCAAGAGACACACACTCAAAAACAGGTTTACACTTAATTGAGTCAAAAATCAGAAGGTTAGTTAAATACTACAAAGGTACAAAAGTATTACCTGCTACATGGAGATACTCACCTGAAACTGCAAGATTATTAGTAGAATAACTGAAAACTTGCGTTTCATACCTTTATCATACTTTTTTCTTTTTAATTTATTATGTTCAATATAATTAGTTGTATAATTTAAAAAAGTTATAATATTGAAATTATAATTTATAAAAATTATAAGATTATTTCAAATTTAAATTCCAAAAATCATTGTAATATAAATCAAAGTCTTGATTATATTTCTTTCCGATTTTTAAGGCAATTTCTGCTTTTTCTAATTCCTTACCGAAATAAGCGGCGTGGTCCATTTTTGTAACCATATTTAATCTAAAGGCTGTTTCGTAAATTTCCTTTGGATTTTTACCTTTTAAAATTTTCATAGGTTGCCCATATACATAATATATTGCAATTATGTTTGAATTTTCCCTATCCAATTTTATTTTAAAACTTCCTTTGTCTAAAACTTGCTTTTCATTCTCTTTTGCAATTATTATGTCGTTTTCTGATAAATTATATTCTAATTTATTATTGATTTTACCATTAATTTTGTTATTAATTTTGTTATTAAGTTTATCATCACATTTATTGATTTTATTTAATAATTTAACTTCTTCGGATTTATTATAAATTTCTTCGTCGTTCTTTTTATCCTTGTAATTTATCAAAGTATAGCCCAAATCTTTTGGAAGACTATTCTTAAGCTTTGCCAAAAATGTTATTTTTGAAGCTATTTTCAATTCTTTTATGGAATATTTACATTTATCCGACGCTTCGGGGGTAAATAATATATTACCACCTACTTCTTGACCTATTGCGCATAAAGTAGCATTTACTCCGTTACTATCCACGTCAAAAAGTTCTGTTACATTACCAATGCCAAAAAACATTGGTAATTTATATTTTTCCTTGAATAATTTACAGGCAACGATACTATCGGTAAAATTGCATCCCAAATTATTAATTGGCTCCAAAATTGGGTCTGCAACTACTTTTAAATCATTGCTTAATAATTTTTCCACATTTTCCTTTAATTTAGTTACTTTATCAGCCACTTTGTGAGGTACCTCGTTTGTTTTATAATTAGTAGGTAAAACAACCGATGCAGTATTAGAATTAGATAAATAAGGTATTAAATCGTCAGAATTACCTGCATCTACGCTTAAAATCATATCTACGTCCAATTTTATGGCTTCAATTAATTCTTTCGTGTTTAAGGTATCAACACTAATAGGTTTATCGGTTAAATCTCTTGCAATCGATATTATTCTTTTTAAATCCTTAGAATTATCTTCATTACTCACCATTCCCAAATCAATCATGTCCGCCCCTGAATCAATGTAATAATTGATTTTATTTTCTAATTCTTTATCCGATAACCAAGGAGTATGAACTATTTCTCCCAATACCCTCATGGGGTATTTATCGCCGATTTTTAGGTTTCCGATTTTTATATTGCTTAAGTTATTCTTTGAATTAAGACTACAGTTTGTAGCCATTTCGTGGGCATACTCGTGATTTTCATTATCGTAGATGTCATATAATGGCAATTCTTCGGCTTTTTGTAATTCTTTTTCTGCTTCTTTGATGATATATTGTGCAATTTGGTCATCTGCATAATCAATGGTTGATAAAGATATATTTTCCAAATTTTTAATTAATAGGGGTATATCAGAAGCTTCACGAGTCGATTTATAACATTTTATGCCGATATTATCTTCTATTATTTTTAAATCGTGTCTAATTAACCCTGTTACCAATATAAAATCATAAATTGTGCTCAATTTTTTTTCGGAGATATTTAATTCTGTTGAATAATCAGATATTGCTTTTAATATTAAATTAGGAGTTAAAAAAGCAGCTATAGAAATATTTGTTTGATATACATCTATGTTTTTGTAATTTAAGACTGCCTTATTTACTCTTTCATAAGCTTGTTTTCCTGTGATTATTAATATTTTAGAGGTTTCTTTCATGAATTCACCGGCTAAATAACTATTGTTGTGTATGCGTATATTTTGTATTTGTGTGTAATGAATAATCTGAATTACACCATTATCTGAATTACTAATAAAATGATAGTATTATATAGCGTTTTAATTATATAATATATATTTTATAATTTAGGTATAAATTTATTAGGTGCGTTATGGATTTAAAAAGTTGTTATTCGGGAAATTTTAAAAAATTAATTAAAAAAGAGCGAGATTATGAAATAAATTTTCATAGAAACGAAATTAAAAGAATGGGTGAAAAAAGAGAAAATACAGGTCGTGCAATATTAGATTTAAATGGAAAAGTTATAAAACAGATTTTTAATGAAAAAATTGTTCGATATGGAAGGAAAAATAAATTTGAAAAAATGGACATCTCCGTCGGGGATGTAGTACTTATAAGTAAAGGCAATCCACTTTTAAGTGATTTTTATGGTAATGTAATAGCAATGGGTAGTAATCATATTGATGTTAGCGTTGAAAGCGTTCCAAAATGGGCTTTAAAAGATGTTAGGATTGATTTATACGTTAATGATGTAACTTTTAAAAGAATGACTAAAGCACTTGAAAAGTTTGAAGTAACGAGGAACAAAATTGCCAACATAATCATTGGTATTGAAAAACCCAAATATTGCGCAATTAATGAAAAAACCTTAAAATATTTAGATTTGGAATCAATAATTAATTTATCGGACATATTAAATGATAAAGTAATCGATGAAATTATTGAAAATTTTGATTATTGTGACAATAATTTAAATTTTTATCAAAAAGAGGCAGTGATTCGTGCTTTACTAGCTAATGACTTGTATATGGTTCATGGACCCCCAGGAACCGGTAAAACCCGTACAATTACGGAATTAATCATTCAAGAGACTAAGCGTGGAAATAGTGTTATTGCGACTGCTGACTCCAATACTGCGGTAGACAATATATTAGAAAATCTATCGAAAGCCCCAAAAATTGCCAAAAAATCGAAACCAAAATTAAACTTAAAATATGAAAAATCAGGGCAACTTGGAAAACTCGAAAAATTAAAAATTGTTAGAATTGGGCACCCTTCTAGAATTTCAAAAGAATTAATTGACTACTCTTTGCATTCTAAAATAACGAAACACGAATTACATATTAAAATTATAAAATTACGAGAACTATTAGAACGAGAATATTTAAAAAGAAAAGAAATTCCAATTCCTGACCCAAAATATAGACGTGGACTTACCAATGACGATATAATACTATATGATAAGTTAAAACAGCGTATAAGGGGAATACCGCCTAAAAAACTTGAAGAAATGGCTTTATGGGTTAGATGTAATGAAAAAATTGCAAAAATTAAAGATAAAATTGCAAAAACTGAAAAACAAATTATTGTAGATATTATTGAAAACTCCGATGTAGTCCTTGCTACCAATTCTATGGCAGGTAGTGAATATTTAGAGGACTTTAACTTTAATGTGGGTGTTATTGATGAGTGCAGTCAGTCCATGGAGCCTTCTACATTAATTACGGCTTTAAAATGTGATAAAATTGTTATGGCAGGAGACCATAAACAGTTACCTCCTACGGTATTATCCGATGAAATTGAATTAAAGAATACATTATTTGAGAGAATGATTAAAGAAAATAAAGATTTTTCCCAAATTTTAAAGATACAATATCGTATGAATGATAAAATTATGGGCTTTTCGAATAAATTATTCTACGAAAATCAACTTATTAGTGATGAATCGGTTAAAAATAGAGCATTAAGTGATTTAGATTATAATTTAAATTATAACCCAGGTGATGAATTAAAAAATAAAAATTTGAATAATTTGAATAAAAAGGATATCAATACTGAACTATATTCTAGCCTATTTAACGACAACCCTCTTGTATTAATTAATACAGAAGGAAATGAAAAGCGTGACGATTTCAAATCATATTATAATAAGTCTGAATTAAAAATTATTGATAAAATAATAAATAAATACCTAGAAAATAGTATACCAATTAGTATAATAAGCCCTTACGATTCACAAGTGAAAAAAATAAAAGAAATAGTTTCCGAGCATGAAACTAGTGAAAATGAATCTATTGAACAGAAGAATATTCCAAAAATCAAAGTAAAATCTATTGATGGATACCAAGGTAGGGAAGATGAAATTATAGTCGTATCTTTTGTGAGAAGTGAAAAAATAGGGTTTTTGTCCGATTTAAGAAGATTAAATGTTGCATTAACCCGTGCAAAACGTAAGCTTATACTTATTGGTAATTTCAATTTTTTGACGTCCAATAGTACTTATCTAGAATTATACGAGTATATGGTAGAAAAGAACGCAGATATAATTAACATAAGATAATCATCTATATCATTATTTGTTTTTTTAAATATATGTGGTTATTTTTTAATTTTATTTAGTTCTACGGGTTTTTTGGTTAAATAAACCGTTTATATTTGTATTTATGTGTTTGACCGAATTATTTATATAATATAATGGGATAATTAATTTAAAATTATAACATATAATTTATAATCTATTTTTTAACTAACATTTTAAAAAAAACTAAACAAAAATAGCCAAAAATATGAAAAAATATGAGGTGTTTGTTATATGATGCAATCAAGTGCAATACACTCCCCATTCAACGCGCCAAATACTATATCATTAGTAGCTGGTGAAGGAGACGCTGAAATAGCTTTAAATGCTTTCGATATGTGCCTTTTAGAGTCAGGTATCGCAAACGTTAACTTAATAAGAATTAGCAGTATTATGCCCCCAAAAGCTGAGGTAATCCCATTACCTGAACTCCCTATGGGTTCTTTAGTACCTACAGCATACGGATACCAAATGAGTGACGTTAAAGGAGAAACAGTTGCTGCATCCATTGGCGTTGCTATACCAAAAGATAAAGAATTATGCGGTTTAATCATGGAATACGAATGTGTTGGAGGCAAAAAAGAAGCAGAAGACACAGTTAGAGAAATGGCAAAAGATGGCTTCGAAATGAGAGGCTGGGAAATTGACGAAATCATATCAATTGCTGCTGAACATACCGTTGAAAAAGTAGGATGCGCATTCGCCGCTGCTGCTTTATGGTACAAATAATAAAAAAATTAAGTTATTTAACTTTAATAAAAATTAAAACAATAAAGCCTAAATAACTTAATAAAAATATTTTATAATTGTATAAGGATTAAATAAATTCATAAAACTACATAATATAATTTTAACTATAATTTAATTAAATTACTGTTAAAAATCCAAAAAATGAATAATCCAATTAAAAGGAACTCGAAACTATGTTGTTTAATCAACCGAAATCAGTTAATTCAGGCGGAAAATTCAAATTTTTGAAATTAAGTGATATTCACAATAAAAAAACAAATATCAATAAATCCAATACTAACAATATTAACCTTTTAAAAATTAAAAGAGGCGAGATAGTTGAAACAGTTAGGAAAACACATCATCCTCGAACTTTGGGGATGCGAGAAGGAAGCTCTGGATGACCAACCAGGTATTGAAAAAATGTTAATTGACGCAGTTAAAGCTTGTGGGGCTACATTAATATGTGTAAAAACCCATAAATTTTCACCACAAGGTGTTACCGGTGTTGCAGTACTTGCAGAAAGCCATATTAGTATACACACATGGCCAGAATTAGGCTATGCAGCTATGGATGTATTTACTTGTGGCGCACACGTTGAACCTGAAGATACTATCACCACATTAAAAGAATTCTTAAAACCTAGCCATATTGATATTATGGATATTAAAAGAGGAAATATTGTAGAATAATTCTTTGAATACGGTTATTCATTAATTCTTAAATTAATTTATAATTATTCTATAGTTATTATCCATTTTAGCATTGTTTATATTAATAAACAGATTTCATTGAATTTAAATTAATTAAATTGATATACATATAAATTAGTAAAATATGGAACACTAACAATCAATAATATGGTGATATTATGAAGTTCGACGCATGGTACACAGAACCACAAACCGAAAATTTAAGCTTATCTACAAAAATTAAGGATATATTATATGTTGGAAAATCAGAATATCAAGAAATTCAAGTTATAGACACATATGAATACGGAAAAACCTTGATATTAGAAAATACTTATCAAACAACTGAAAGAGACGAGTTTATATACCACGAATTAATATCCCACCCTGCATTATTTACACATGGAAACCCTAAAAATGTGCTTGTAATTGGCGGTGGAGACGGAGGAACAGTTCGTGAAGTTTTAAAACACGAAACCGTTGAATCTGTTGATTTTGTAGAATTAGATGGTATGGTAATTGAAGCTTGTAAAAAATACATGCCTACCTTAAGTTGTAAAATTGACGATGAAAAAGTAAACGTTATCGTAACAGACGGTATAAAATACGTTGCAGACGTTGCTAAAACAGCAAAAAGATATGATGTAATTATTGTAGACTGTCCTGACCCAGTTGGACCAGCAGCAGGTTTATTTGAGATGGAATTTTACAATAACTTATATAAATGCTTAACTGATGACGGAGTTATGGTTCAACAGACCGAAAGTCCATTATTACATGAAACTCTTATTTCTAAAATCAAAGGACACTTAAAAGACGCAGGATTTGGATTTATAAGACCGATGGTGTGTTCAATCCCTACATACCCGAGTGGATTTTGGAGTTTTACATTAGCATCGAAACAAAACAGTCCTTTAGAAACAAATTCCGATGAAATTGTTGCTAAAATGGAAAAATACGGTATGGAAACTAAATACTATGATGAAGAAGTTCATAAAGGAGTATTTTTGGCTACACCAAAATATTTAAAGTAAAAAATAAAAATAAATAATAAACTAAGTATTAAAATACATACAATACCTAAATTATAAGTTATTTGAATTATTTAACTTATAATAAAATATTATTTTTAATTTTAATTGCCAAAGAAAATAACCTATTTTTAACAAAATATAATATGGTATGTAATATATAATATGATATATAAGATGTAATATACAAAAATATTAAATTTCCGGTGATATAGTTGTATTTTGAAGATTTATCTCAATTTATTTGTGCATATGAAGAATTTGAAACAGCTGATTTCGTAATATTTGGAATTCCATATGATTCTACTACATCATATAAACCAGGTGCTAGATTTGGACCTGATGAAGTTAGAAAATCATCTTGGGGTCTTGAAACGTACAGTCCCACGTTAGATTTAGATTTAATATATGCAAAAGTTCATGACGCAAAAAACGTTGATATTGACGGTTGCCAATCCGAATTAATAAAAAGAACGTACAAATCCGCCAAATACTTGCTTGAACATAAAAAAATACCAGTAATGATTGGTGGAGAACATTCTGTAAGTTATCCAGTTATTAAAGCAGTTGCTGAAGAATATAATGATATTATTGTAGTGCACTTTGATGCACATTGTGATTTAAGAGATGAATATCATAATAATCCTCAATCTCATGCTTGTGTAATAAAACAGAGTTTAAACCATGTTTCAAATGTGTTCCAATTTGGTATAAGAAGCGGAGATTCTGATGAATGGGAATTTGCAAGAACCGACGAACGAATAAATATATCTCAAGAATTACCAACTGTGGAAGATGTTAAAAAAATTGCAGAATTCAACAAACCGATTTATATCACCGTTGATATCGATGTTTTAGACCCTGCATTTGCTCCAGGTACGGGAACCCCAGAACCTTGCGGATTTTCAACTAAGGAGTTAATAAATTCACTTTACTTATTTAGGGATATATTTGACAAAGTTGTTGGTTTTGACGTAGTTGAAGTGTCCCCACCTTATGATATGAGCGGGATTACTTCAATTGCTGCTTCAAAGATATTGCGTGAAATGATACTAATGAAAAATGAAAAGAAAAATAAAACCGAGGTAAATTAGGTTTCTTAGTTCTTTATCTTTATTTAGATTTCTTAGTTTTATATTATTATTACTTATTTACTTTTTATTTTTAGTTTTTTACTTTTTACTATTATTTTATTTTTTATCAGATTATTATTCTTTTGTTACTTATTTATGTTTTATTCCCAATTATCTTTATTTATCTTTATTTATTTTAGGGATACTCATTAATTTATCCATATATTTTATAAATTTTGCATATTTTTTAAGTTAGTTTAATATATCATCCTTCAGTATTCCAAAATTAAATAAAAAAGGTTTTAAAGTTTAAAAGCAAATATTAAATTATATATAGTTAAAATTAGATAAGTCATAACATTATGTAATAACTTGGTGATAGATTGGCATCAGAAACTGTTAAAAAAACTATTGACGATATAGAAAATCAAATACAAAATGATAGTAGGTATATCGAATTGGTAACCACTGTTGAATACATGGTTAACATGGTAGTAGACGAAACTAAAAAAGAAACATTTAAAAGGGCATTAGAAGATGCTGAAAATGTTGAAGACGTTAAAAAGTTATTAAACGTTATAAAATTACAAATCGGTTCACAAGGAGCTAAAAAATTCTTAGGAATTTAAATTAATGGGCATATTAAATATTATTAAAAATAATTCATAATCATTTATAACATATTTATTGTATCTATTATATTTTATATAAATACAATTAAAACCTATTTTTTATAAATTTTAGCTATTTTAGAAGAAAATAAAAATAATATAAAAATTAAAAATAAAAAAAATTATTTTTTAGAAATAATCATTTCACTTGGGATATTTCATTTATAATATATTCTTATAATGTAACCATTTTTGCGGTTCTTACATTATCCATGCTTTTTAATTTAGACATTACGTCTTCAGAGATTGTGTGGTCAACATCTAATATCATTATACTGTGACCTCCCGGTTCTTTTCTACCAACTTGCATCTTTGCAATGTTAATTCCGTATTCCCCGAGTAAAACACCAACTTTTCCAACCATTCCTGGTCTATCGATGTGTCTTATAACACATAAATCGCCTTCTGGTTTAACATCAATGTCGTATCCGTTTATTTTTCTGAATACAACTTCACCATCTACGATGTTACCAATGATTGAAATTTCATCGTTGTTACCTTTTGCAACAATTTTTAAAGCGTTTCCGTATTGATTTTCCTTCATTGTGCCTTCAGAAATCTTTATATTTCTGTTTTTAGCAACTACAGGAGCATTTACTAAGTTTACGCCTGCCAATAAGATAGGTGATAAAATACCTCTTAAAAATGACCTTTTAATCATTTCAGTTTTTTCTGTTGCTAAATCGCCCAAATAAGTAATTTCAATGTTATCTATTGTATGGTCCAATAATTGAATAGCCATTAAACCCATCTTTTCAGCTAAAATCATATATGGTTTAATTTTATTCATTTTTTCAGATGGTAACATTGGTAAATTTACAACGTTTTCAGCAGATTCGCCTTTTAAGATTTTTATGGCCTGTCTTGCTACGATGGTACCTGCACTTATCTGTGCTTCTTCTGTGGAAGCTCCTTGGTGAGGTGTACCAATAACGTTATCCAATTCCAAAAGTGGGTTTCCTTTAGGTGGTTCTTGTTCAAATACATCTAAAGCAGCGCCTCTAATTTTATTGTCCTTTAAAGCGACGTATAATGCTTCTTCGTCAATTAAACCGCCTCTTGCACAATTCATAATGATTGTGTTAGGTTTCATAAGTTCTAACTGTTCTTTGCCAATCATATGTTTTGTTTTAGGGGTTAAAGGAACGTGTAAGGTTATAAAATCACTTGCTTCGCACAAATCATTTACACTCATTAAATCGATGCCTAATGAATTGGCTACATCTTCAGGAATGTATGGGTCGTAGGCTACTACCTGCATACCGAAAGCTTGTGCTCTTTTTGCAACTTGTTGACCTATTCTACCAAGTCCTACAATACCTAAAGTTTTTCCATAAACTTCGAGACCTTTAAAGGATTTTCTGTCCCATTCGCCTCTTTTTAATGATGCAGTAGCTTGTGGAATGTTTCTTACAGCAGATAACATCATACCAAATAATAACTCTGCTACAGATATTGAAGATGCGTCAGGTGCATTTAAAACAATGATACCTTTTTCAGTTGCTGCGTTGATATCAACGTTATCTACACCTACTCCCGCTCTTGCAATAACTTTTAAATTCTCGCTTGCGTCAATGATTTCTTTTGTGGCTTTTGTACCACTTCTAATAACCAAAACGTCTGCGTCTTTAATTTTTTCCTTTAATTCTTCTACAGATAATCCGGTTGCCACTTCCACGTCACCAGCTGCTTTTAAAATGTCAACTGCGTTTTCGTGTAAAGCGTCAGTAATGAGGATTTTTGACATATCATCACCAGTATTATAATATATTATTTATTATTTAATTAATGATTAATGATTAATCGAATAAAGTTAAATAATTATCTTTATTTTATTATTTTTATCCATATTATACTAATTTGTACTCATATTTAAAAGTAATTTATAATACGAATAGATTAAAATTTAAATATAGATATTTAATTTAGTTATTTTTATTTATTTTTAGTTATTTTTAACTTTTATTATAAAAATTTAGAAATATATTTTACAATTTTTGAAGCAATTTCATCTTTAGAACCTTTTAAATTAACTCCATTTGTATTATAAGTGTCAATTACTAACACGTCGTTATAATCATCACCAAAATAATGTTTTGAAAGGTCATTTGCAATAATTACATCTATTCCATATTTATAGAGCCTATCTAATGCTTTTTCCATTAATTCAGACTTTTTTAAATTATATTCTGCCTTGTAACCAATGATTATCTTATCAGGATAATTCTTTTTTAATTCGTGTATAACTTTTGGCGTTTTTACAAGTTTTATGGTTTTTTCTTCCATATCAGAATTTATTTTACCCTCAATTTCTTCATAAGGAGTATAATCTGAAATAGCTGCACATGAAATTATGATATCTGAATGTTTTCCATGTTCTAAAGCCTTTTCAAGCATATTTTTAGCAGATGTAACTTTAATAGTATCCACATAATAAGGCATATCAATACCATTACCCATTATAACTTTTACATTGTGTCCTGCTTTACAAAAAGCCTCTGCCAAGGATTTAGCAGTCTTACCCGACGATAAGTTTGAAATTACCCTTACTTTATCAATAAATTCTACAGTACTGCCACCTAAAATTAAAATATCCTTTTTAGGCGTTACTTTATTTTTAACTTTTAAAGCAATGTTTGAATTTAATTCTATTTTATTTTCATCTAAATTATCTAAAGTTTCCAATTCATCCGAATTTTCCGATATAATTTCGCTATTTTCCTTATTATTAAATATATCAATTATATATTTGGAAACTTCATAGATTGATAAAACTTTAGCTTTTTCTTCTTCCATCTTAGAATTTGTCACGTAAACTTTTTCCTCAGCACTTAATTGTTTTACATGTTTCCATATTGTGTCAACCATATTTTCGTGCATTGCTGGAACTAATATTAATGGCTTTTTATTAAAAAATACTGTTGCGGTAGTTGTAACAATATTGTCCGCCATTCTTAAGTTTATTTTACTTATTGCGTTTGCAGTAGCTGGATAAACTACCATTGCGTCACAATGGTGATAGAGTCCTACGTGTTCAATATTTCCTGTTATTTCACTATATATTTGATTACCACAACCAAACATTAGTGCAGCTTTTCCGACTATTTTTTCAGTTTCGGGCGTATATATACACTCTACATCGGCACCATGCCTCATTAATTCCCTCATTAATCTTGGTGCTTCTATAGCTGCTATAGATGAGGTAACTGCCACCAATATAGTTTTACCATCTAGTAATCTTGACTTTTCGTATTTTATAGACTTTGTCGGGTGCATTAAATTACTGTACATAATATCGTACTCCTTTTTAAGTAACGTAATATGATTAATACATACTAAGAGTTATATTGAAATTTTTAATCAATTTTTAAAATAATTGAGTAGTAATGAATAAACCTAATTCTAAGTCATAAATGAAATAATTAATTATTAAGTATATTACAATATTTATTAAAACTATTTATAATATTAGGTACTCCACAGGATAAAAATTAAAAATAAAAATAAACTTAAATTAAAATGTAGTAGGATTAAATAAAAATAAAAAATAAAGAATAAAATAAAGAATAAAATTTAATAAAAAATAAATAAAATCTATAAATTTTTACTCCAAACTTAGTTTCACGTTTTCGAAATCTCCGCCCATAATATATGAGATTTTGAATGTGTAAGTACCCTTTTTAAGTGGTTTATTTAAAGGAACTATCAAAGGTGGGTTTAACATTGGAGTTGCACCTGCAATAAGACCATCTTTTAATTTAGTATATGTATTTAATCGTAAACCTGCGTTATTACAGTCGTTTAATAATGTAAATTCGATATTATATGAAACCTTAGGGTCATTTATTTTATAGAAGTTAATCCGACTATATAATTTTTCGTCAGAGACCGGTTTTGAAATAACTTCCTCGTCATAGTAAATATGATTAGTCCTACAATCAACAACCTGAGCCGTATTATAAACCGATTCAGGGATTAAAGTACCCTCATCTTTTAAAAGTCCTTTTTTATGTATTTCATTTAAAACTGGGACTTGTGGTTCGGTTATTAATGCAGTGTCTAACATTTCAGCGATTATAACGTCTGCTTTTTCAGGATTTCCGTTTTTGTCTTTAAAAGAATATTCACTTGCGTCTGCCTCTACAAGTTTTATGTTTTCAAAACCGTTTCCCTTGATATTTTTATCAGTGTAATAAGCAGTGATAGGGTCTAATTCTATTGCATAAACTTTTTTAGCACTCTTTGCTGCAAACATTGCCAAAACGCCACTTCCAGTGCCCAAATCAAACACTAAATCATCTTTTTTTACAGTATCAATAATCGCTTCGTGAAATACAGAAACTCGCTCTTCATCTACTAACATACTATAATGCCATTGTGGTGACTCCATTTTTAATTTAAGGTTTTTTTCAGATTCCATTTTTACCCCTACACTAATTTATATAATTTTAAAATTAAAATTATGATTACAAGATTATCAAAATAAAATATCATTGTCAATAAATTTATATTAATAAATATATAAAAAAAGGTATATTTTTATTTTTTTATTTTTTATATTTTTACATATTACATTTTATAGATTACTTTTTTCTTTTTATAATATCTATTAAAAAATATTATTCTAATATTTTTTGAGCGACTTCCATTGCATTATCTCTTTTTTCCTTTAAATCTGTTAAAAACTCAGAAACTTTCTCGTAACACTGTTTTTTACAAGTTCCACAAGTTAATTTTCCAGATTTACAATCTTCGTACAGTTCTTTTAATTCTTTATCATTCATAAAGTGATATGCACAGATTTCGTAAATGACGCATTCCTCAGGCATTCCGCCTTTTTCCTTTTGTTCTTCTAAAGTTTCTCTACCGCCAGTCTTACAAGACATTACTTTCTTTTTAAAGGATTTTGTAGTCTCGTCAGTTAAATAGATAGCTGTTTCAGGCTTTGAAGAGCTCATCTTACCGCCCAGTAAACCAGTCATAAATCTATGGTAGGTTGATGCAGGAGGTATAAACTTAAAGTCTTTGTATCTGTTGGCAATATCTCTTGTAAGCCTTATATGTGGGTCTTGGTCAATTCCTACGGGTACTAACACAGGTACTTTTGATTTGTTACCAGTTATGCCCAATTTCTCATTTTCTACCATTTGTGGGTGAAGAATGTCTGCAACTTGAACTAATGGTGCATATATGTGCCCAATATTTGTTTCATTTTTAAAACCATATATTGACTTCATTTCGGTGAAATTTACTCTTTTTGCCAATCTAAGTGCTAAATCTTTTACGCCCTCATTTTTAGATTGTAAATATACGTTTATTTTTTCAGGATTTAAACCTAATGCAATATAATTTGCAATGTATTCCTCTATTGCAAGTTTTTTTGTTGTTTCAAAGCTTAAATCTCTTGCCCAGTACGCTTCTAAATCTGCGATAGGGATGTAAATTTCAGCACCTAAGTTTTGGTAGTATATTAGCTGGTCTACGACCATTTTATGACCCATGTGCATTTTTCCAGATGGCATCATACCACTAACTACTGCAAACTTCTTTTCTTCGTTTATGGTGTCTGCTATCTTATCAAAATCCCTGTGACCAAAAATGATTCCTCGATTCATAAATTGATGAGGTTCCTCTAATTTAGCCACTGCTTCCTCAATACCCTTTATTCCAAAATTTTCCATTATATTTTTGTAATTTACATCATCCGTAACTTCCCAAGGGGTTATCATAATTTCACCATAATTATTAGTTAAATGTTAGTTAATGTTAGTTAAATACTAAGTAGATACTAAATAAATTCTAAGTTTACCAATATTTAATCGATTTTAAATATAATATTTCTAAACAATTTCTAATAACTTATATTTAAGAATATTGAAATTAAAAAGTAAAAAAAGTGAAATATAAAAAAATAAGATTTTAAGTTAAAAATTGGTTTTAAAAATTGATTATAAAAATGAATATAATTAGTAATATGTAATATGTTAAAATATTTGGCAATATCTATTAATGCTTATAAACAATGTCTTCTGGTAATTTAGCTGCCATATCATGATTTTCGGATAAACCCAAAGCTGCTACAGCGCCAATAATTCCACCATCGCCAGTAACTTCGATTATATCAATATTATTTCTCATTGCTACCATTTTAGCATCTTCAATTGAAACCATTTCTCTTTTTGCATTTAAAGTATATAGTCTCATACTTTTAGATGGTGTTATGCCAAAGTAAATTGCTATTGAGGTTTTATTTGAAAGAGTTTTTTCCTTTAAGATTTTCTTAATTTCTTTTCCGATTTCGTATTTGTATTTTGGATAAACTGCAAATGTTAAAGCAATAGATACGCAATTTTGTGTTTTATTTGGATTTCCAGGGAATAGTTGGGTTATTGTGTGGTCTAAGTAGTAACCCATACCTTTTTGCTGAATTAATTGACCAACTTCATTTGCCAATACCCAGGTTGCTCCCTCTTCCTTTGTATCTGTATCGTCAATACCTACAGTTATTTTTTCCATTTTAGGGGTGATTAAAACTCCTTTTCCTAATTTGGAGCCCCCACCTTTTTCGAGTATTTTTGTAGAGGTTACATTTTCAGCTTCTTTCCTTAAACCTACACCTACACCCGCACCTGCTAATCCAGCATATGTTATTTCTACATCTTCATCTTTTAGGGAGATGCTTTCAATACCTGCTGCAGATAATGAAGGAACCAACTCTAAATCTCCTTTTCCCAATTTAAAAACGTAGTGATGTTTGTTACCATCTCTCCAAGCAGATAGTATATTTGGAGATGTACGGCTATATTGATATATCATCCATTCAGAACCACTTGGACATGGATGTTCTTCCACTAATTCCACTAAATCAAGTTGTTCGTCGACCATTGCAATTATTTTCTTGTATGAAACATTCATAATATCACCGATATAATTAATTTTAAATAATTAAGACCATTGTTTGAACTATTAACGCTATTAATGTTACAATAGGTTTTATCTAATATATTTAATGGTATTCATTAATTTGTCATACTATATTAATTTAATTTTTATAGGATTAATTTTTATATAATATTACTAAACGTATAAATAATATTACTATTCTTTTAAACTAAAACTATAAATTAAAAATAGAATATTTGACCATAAAAATTTTAGAAGCATCATACTTAAAATTTAATATAATTTGATTCTATAGAATAGAAAAATAATTAAATAAGTATAAGTTAATCCTGTGTAAAATTAATTTTTAATTATTCTATATTCTGGGTTAAATAAGAAGTTATTTCTTGTTTTAATAGTTCAAATATGTCTTTAGTAGGATATTCCAATATTTTTAAATCAAGGTCTGTATTACAAAGTGCGTAATTTAAAACATTTAGTTCTAAATCTCTTTCTACCTTATGAAAGTTTTCTTCTAAGCCCCTTAATCTATTGTATAAGTCCCATCTAACTTCATCATTCGTATTTACTTTTAAATCTTTTAATTTATTAATAGTTTCCATTATTTCTGCATAATTATAAAGTTTATGGTCCCTATTTATTTTTCTTAAATATTCTTTTAATTCGTCAACCATTTTTGCATAAATTCTTAATTCTTCGTTAAAAACCTGGATTTGTGACATATTTATTGAACATATGTCCAAATCATTTAAAGTTTCCTCCAATATTTCTATTTCATTGTACAAATTTATATACTTTTTAAAAATAGTCTTCAAATTTTCTGAATTCTCATATTGTGGGTCTTTTAATAAAATAAGCTCAGCTAGTTTCTTTAATTCTGAATTAAATTGAACCATAGTGTCACATTTTTAAATTGAATTATAAATTGATTAAAATTACAAATTTAATTTATTAATTATTATATGTTTATAAATATATTAATTAATACTTGTTTTTTAAAAGTAGGTTAAAATTTCTAATATTTTGGCTCATACATTATAAATTTTACAATTATTGACTTTTAGTTTATGACTTAAAGTATTATAATTATATCGATGGTTAAATTTTATTAATATTCTTATTATTTGTATTACCATTCTTATTAGTTTGCATTTAATTCGGCGTTTAGCTAAAAAATAAAATTATTAGTAAATAAATATTGGTATTAAGAAACAATAATCCATTACTTACTTAAATACGTGTCTTATGTTTAAAAGTATGCCACTTGTTGCTTTTTTCATCTCCGAAGCATTCATTAACGCCCTACCAACGCCAATATACTTATCGTCATAGTAAATTACAACTTCATCATTTACCGAAATAATATTCTGTGCATCTTTAAACCCTGGAGCAAATAAAGAACCTTTTTTAGCTTTGAAATTTAATTCTACCCAGTTTTCTTTACCTAGCAATTCCCCGCCGTTAACAGTTAGTACAAAAAGCCCTTTTCTGTCATTTAGAGTACATATTTGAACTTCCTTACCATTTTGCTTTATAAAGAATTTTTTATGCTTTCCTTTGACTACTACGTCATTTGGTATGAAATTCTTACCAAATTGGAATTTTGCAAGCTCTTGATAGTTATGAATAACTTGTCCCCTTCTTGTAAATCTTAAAGGCTTTTCAACTTCGTTTTTATCATTATCTACATTTTCATTTGTTTTTTCGTCTTCTTTTCTAGCCATTGCACTTAATTTTCTTTCTTCACGATTTTTTATTTCTAAATCTTTTAAAATTGCTTTTAAATTTGAAATTGAATCGTTTGTAGTAGGATTTCCATCTATTGATGAAATTATAAATTCATCCATATCATCCAATACTAAATTTATTTTTTCCATGTCTAATATTTCTAAATAATGTTCTGGCAAGTGTGCAACTATTTTTAATCCTTTTTTATTGGTTTCGTCATTGGAAAATTTATCTTTTGCATTTTTCAAATATTTTAAAAGATTTTCATTTATAAAGTCGATTTCATCTGCACTCCATTCGCCAGTTACTGGAATATCATATTTTACACATAATTCCAAAGCTCTTGGCACTATACCATAAGGCGATGTTAAAATTAACTCATCTACAGGTGTTTTTATAGAATTAATAGCTCCAATAAACTTTTGGTGTGATTTAGACATTGAATAGGGTTTTTTTGAAGAGCAAGGTAATAAAACTATTAAATTACTAAATGGGGTGTAATTAACAGCCCTTTCAATGTATTTCTTTACCTCAGGTATTTTAACTTCATCCATTGTTACAATTAACTTATTTTCCGTGGAAAGAGGTATATTTCTAAGGTCTGGTACATACCTTCTATAATTAGCTCTTAAATAAGGGTCAGAAATTGTAGTTTCTTCGACCAAATTCCTTAATTTTTTATTTTCAATACAATAGAGTGTTTCTTCAATTATTGAATCCATTACTTGCCTATTGTGGATTTTTAAGCCAATACTATCTTTATCTTCATTATTTTTTGTTAACTCCTTTTTGGTAGCTGAAGTAGTGTATTGCCTATTTTTTGATAATTGGTAACCCATTACTGAATAATAATCCACAGCCCCGTAATCAAAGTAATCTACACCCATATAAACGAGTAACGGTACTTGAGAAGGTAAAACATTTGGTACGTATATTCCGGCATTTGGGGAAATCTTTTCCCTTATTTTAGGAATTATGTTTATTAATTCTTTCCTAGATATCATTTGTACGATATCGGTTATAACGTATAATTCTTTATTTGGGTCAATATCTTCCAAACTAGATATGGTCTTCCCAAAATCTATTATTTGTATTTTACTGTTATTTTCAGTATTTATTGATAAAATTGTATTTTTTAAAGGCTCTGGACAATCGAAAGGAACTTTTAAAATAGCACCATTATCGTTACTGCCATTATATCCATTTTTTAAATAATTTTTATCAATTATTTTAGGAGTTACACCTATTTTTTCGCCTTCAATTTCAATTGTTTCTTTGCAAATTCTTCCTATATCATACATTAGTGGCTCTAACATTATTACACCATTATTATATTAATAAAAATACTCATAATTTATACTATCATATAAATTCAATACTATAAATAATAATTTAATAATTATAACTTTGGATAATATACAAATAATAATATAATTTTACGATATTATTACAACAGAAAAGATGATAAAATGGAAAATTGTGAAAAAATTATTGTAACAGTCGAAGAATTAAAAAAAATGGTAAAAAATAATGAAGAGGACAAAATTAACGAAGTAGATGTCGTTACTTGTGGTACTTGCGGTATAATGTCCGGTACAATGGCAATAATGCACATTCCTATGGGTCAAAAATTTAGAAAAGCGGAGAAATTCACATTGAACGGTATTAACTGTAATGTTGGCCCTTGCCCTAACGAATATTTAGGTAGCGTGGATATTACCGTGAATGGAACAACCCATACTGAAGATTATGGTGGCGGATTTTTATTTAAAGATTTAATAGCTGGAAAAGAAGTAGTGGCTAAAGCTTACTGCGATAATGTAGTTTATGAAAAAACATTGACATTGTCAGATATACCTACTGCGGAGCTTATAGGTACTAGGATGGCTTTTAAAAACTACGTTGCTTTAACAAACCTAGGTGAACCAGTTAATACAATATTCCACAGAGTTGCTTTGAAAAAAGGAGAAGCTTCATTTTCAGGCTGTGGGGAGTACAATCCTCTTCAGAATATGGAAACAGAATATTCAAACTTATTCGGAAAAAAAATCCTGCTAAATGGTTCTGAGGGTCTTATATTAGGATATGGTACTAGATATTCAGCAGAAAAGCCGAATTTGATGATTAGTGCAGATATGCACAATATGGATGATTACTATATTGGCGGATTCCATACTTCTGCAGGAGCTGAAATTTACGATACGGTTGCAGTACCGATTGAAATGAACGATAAAAATAAAGAATACCTCATGACTATTGACGATGATATAGTACTACCACTTACAAACGTATTAGGTCGTGAACTAATCAAAAAAGCTAGCTATGGCGAAGCCTGGAATAATACTGATTTAAGACCAAAAGTCGACTTGACCAAATGTACTGAAAATAAGCATCGTGATGGAATAATACCACTAAGTAAGTTTTGTGAAGCTGTAGCTTTGTGTCCAACTAAAGCTCTTGAAAATGGCATTCCTTCAAAAGATTGCTTTGGTTGTGGTGTTTGTGCCACAGTATGTCATGAAGGTGTTTATAGCATGAATATGAATACTATTGGAGGTATTCCAATTACTTGTCGTCAATCTGATAGGGTTAGAGCGTTAGCACTTTCAAAAGAGCTTAAAAAAAGAATTGAAAAAGGAGAATTTAAATTATAAAATTATTTGACATTCCATAGTTATTTTATATATTTTATATATTTTAAATATTTTAAATATTTTTGGATAATATACGAGAGTTAAAACTTATTCTTTCAAATCACAATATTCTAATTCTTCATTTGTTTTTTTATAATAAGTTCCATAACACCGGTACATATATATTGAAACTAATGGCAAAGTTATTGAAGCATAAAGTATGCCCACTATACCCAAAACAACTGCCAATGTAACACTTTCTGTTATAATTCCGAAAATTATTGCAAAAACTATCAAGGCATATAAAGGTAACTCGATTATTAAAACCACTATGACTGCTACAATTAACACGGCGAGCCAATTCAAACTCATCATTTTAAATATTTTTTTAACTTCAAAAAATCCTTTGAATTCCTCAGTATACGCGTAGTTGGAAAGAGCTAGAGGCGTATATATTGCCTGGATTATTGAAAGTACAAGTTTGAAGAAAAAGACTATTATTGAAACGAATAACGCAAATATTCCCATATCAGAATATGAGAAGAAAAATACGCTCATATAGTCTATAATTCCAAAACCCATGTTAATGAAGAAAAATACCAGATTTAAAATTACAGTACCTATGAAAAATACGAAGCCCTTATAAAATAATTCTTTCCAATTTTCCCATTCTGGTAATTTCTGTTCTCCATTGATTGTCGTGCTCAATATTTTCATAATATATCCATTTAAAAATATAGACACTATCAAATCGATTATAATTCCTATAAAAAGGAAAATAACAAAACCGACACCTAATGAAAACATCAACATTATGAGAGATTCCGGTGACATTTGACCCATATCAAATGCAGATTGGGAAAATGGGGTCACTATGGCCACCAACATTATTAAAAACATTGCAAGTGGTATAAATTCTAGTATTGCGAATATTAAAAGTGCTTTAATATTACTTAAGGCATATTTCAAAGGATTTATAATATAATCGTCTCCAAATCCCAATTTCTCTCCTCCATAAAAATTAAAATTAAAATTAAAATTAATTATTAGTTTATTAAATTACGAATTAATAATAACCCAAATAATACAATATTATATTATATTTTATATATAGTTTTGACTATTTAAAAATTACAGTGATTAAAAATAATAAAGATAATAAAAATAATATTAAAATTAAAAAAAAAGAAATAAAATATTTAACTATTTAATCCATATCTTTTGTAGATTCATCCATATCTGTGTGTCCTACTTTATTAAAGACCATTCTACCTATAGGATTACCTATTACCGACTTATAGTAAGTAGCATAACATCTGTACCCATAGAAGGAAACTATCGAAGATGTAAATGCTGCCATTATTGCTGCTAACATACCTACAATAGCACTCATTTCATAGCTACCACCGATTAAGGATATTACAAAGCCTGCAACTAATGCAAATGTAGGTATCATCATTATGATAGATACAATAACTACTACAATGAGTACTGCAAGCCACTTTAAACTCATCATTTCAGTTATTTCTTTAACTCTAAAGAAAGCCGCAAACTGCTCTGTATAAGCATAGTTCGAAGCTGCTAATGGCGTATAAAGCATTTGGAATATGGATACAATAATAGATATAAGCCCTGCAATTGCAGGTATTCTTAAATAATCAAATGGAAATCCAAGTATTGCACTTATTATCGAGAATGCTACAGCCACTAAAAAACTACCAATTACAAATATAAGACCTTTAGTTAATAAATCGCCCCATTCTTCCCATTCTGGTAGCTGTTGTTCCCCTTCCACGGTAGTTTTTACCAATTTTACAATATAACCATTTGTAGCTAGGGAAATCAATATAGATACGACCAACCATATTAGAAATCCAATTCCTGCAGTTGTTAACAACATTATTATTGTTTCCGGCGTCATATTGTCCAAACTAGAACCATATTGGGAAATAAGTGATATTCCAGTTGTTAACACTACTACTAACAATAAAGCCAGGGGTATAAATCCTAATACCGTATATATTAAAAGTGCTTTAATATTACTTATCGTATACTTCAAAGGATTTATAACATAATCATCTCCAAATCCCATAATATACCTCCGCTTAACTTAAGCATTTTATTATTATACTAACCTCAAATAATATGATTAAATTCACCCCCAAATTCGCATATATCTATTTTTTAGTTAGTATTCTGCCACTCTGTATATAATCTATTTACAATAATATATTTGATACTCATAATATATATACAAATATTAAGTAAATTAAAATAGTAAAAAATAAGTTATTAAAAATGTCAAATATGGTGATATTATTAAAATCGGAATATTATGTGGTAAAAAAACCCGTGAAAATTTAAGGATATTTGAAGAATTTAAGTATTACTTTGAAAATAAAGAAAATAAAGAAAATAAAGGAAATATTAATTCTATAGAATTTATAGATACAAACCAATTTATCAATTTTAGAAATGAAGAAGAGATATTAAAATATGATATAATTATATCGAGAGTTGAAAGAGATTTTTTAACTCGGGGATTGTATGTTTTAAAATATATTGAAAGTATCAACGAAAAGAATTTAAAAAAAGGATTAAAGACTGTAAAAATTATTAATAATTCTAAAGCTGTTGAAACTTGCCAAAATAAATATTTAACTTACGTAAAGTTAAATGAATTTATGCCAAAATCTTATTTGACATATTCAAAAGAATTTAAGGATATTGAAGAATTAGTAGAAAAAAATATTGAATATCCCATAGTTGTAAAGCCTGTTTACGGCGGTTATGGAAATAATGTACTTATGGCGAGAGATTCAAAAGAATTAAACAATATATGTGATTTAATTAATTCTTCGAATAAAGAGATATTTTTACAAGAATATGTCCCATATAAGCACGATTTAAGGGTTTTTGTCCTTGGAAAGGAAGTTATCGGTTGTATGGAAAGAATACCTCATGAAAATTGGAAAGCGAACTATTCACTTGGTGCTACAATCAAAGAATTTGAAATTAGTGAAGATATTAAAAAATGCGTATTAAATGCCACTAGGAAATTAGAAGCAGAATTAGTGGGGGTTGACGTTTTAGTAACGGAAAAAGACTTTAAAATTCTAGAAATGAATATTACACCCCAATTTAGTGGAATGATACATTTTGTAGATGTTCCGAAAAAAATAATAGAATATTGTCTAAATTTATCAAAAAAGGATAATAAATAATTGGAAAGTAAAAATATAAAGTACAATAGATTAAAATATAATACAATACAACATTAATATAGGATAAAAAATAAAAAATAAAAAATATTAATTATTTACTTTTTTTAATTATTAACTTACAATTCTCCGCTTGAAAACGTTTTTCTAACGGTATCCAAAGACTCTGACTTGGCTAGCAATAATATTCTATCATATGGCTTTAATTCAGTGTTTCCATCAGGTATTTTTAATTCACTGCCTTCATAAATTGCAATTATAACGTAATCCTTTGCACCTAATTCTTTAATTTGTTTATCTGAAACTTCGGAATTAGGCGGTATGATTAATTCCAAAATTTCTGCGTCCCCCCTACCAATTATTGCTAAATCTACTACACCAGGTCTGTCAATTAGCTTTTCCAAGTATTTTGCAGCTACTAATTCAGGACTTATAATTACATCAATTCCTAAACTCTCGAAAACTTCCTTATAACTTGGTTCGCTAACTCTTGCAATTGTTTTTGCCACACCATGTTTTTTTGCAATCAAACCACTTATTAAATTTAACTCCTGATTACCTGTTACTGCAATAAACACGTCTGCTTCCTCAATTCCTGCATTTTCTAAAGTTTTAACTTTGGTACAATCCCCATTCAATACTAAAGCGTCCAACTCTCCAGCAACTTCGTCACAAACTTCTTTTCTACTATCAATGACTACTAAATCATAATTTTTCTCTGATAATGATTTAGCAAGCGTACTTCCAACTCTACCCATGCCTGCTACAATAATATACATAAATATCACCAAAATATAAATTTAAATAGAAATATTCGTTAATTTGTAATTCATAATCCTTAATTCATTGAATTGACTACCAATTATTGATTAAAATTATTTTATTATACCTTTAAAATATCTTAAGTAATATATTTATAGCTATAATTTACCATCCAATATTATTTTTTCAAAATATTCTTCATAAGCCCCGTGTAAATGAGGTAATTCACAATAAAGTAATTTTTCTAACTCTTCTAACTGTTTAAACTCTCCTTGGTCAACTGTACCTATTAATCTATTTTTCCAAGCTTCTTTACACATGATATTACAAGGTATAAATCCTGACGGTAAAACTATAGCGTATACATCGTTTATATTTGGAATATATTTTTTAAAAAATTTATAATCTTCAGAATCTATAACTTTATCATCTTCAGTTTTTAGCAATTTTATTAAATTATCTACATCTTTTAAATGTTCTGAATCAATACCAAACCTGCATTGTTCGGAAAATGAATTTACACAACATTTTGGGTAATTTAACAATTTTCCCAATTCTATATCGTCTAAACGTCGGTATATACCCAATTCTGAAGAAACAAAAGGGTCTATCGCCGGCCTAACTACTGGATTATATTTATCAACGATGTAAATCTGTTTTCTTAGCCTTCCAATTACTTCTTCCAATAAAAATGGATCCATTCTTGTAATATGGCTTTTTAAAATGGGAAATTCGTCCTCAAGGCTTTCAATATTTGTTATTTTTTCATATAAATATTTTATATCCACAATATCCCTTTTTTAACTATTTTAAAAGATTAATTCCTAATTTTAATAAGACATTAATTTAATAATTTTTAATTTATTTAATAAGTTATAATGTTACTACATTTTAATCTATCCATTATTAGATTAATTTATGTTTTCAAATAATTTAGACATACAACCTGCCACCAATCCAGCTACGGCATCGTCCAAATACATATATCCTTCTTTATCCAATTTACCAATTATACCTGGTTTTTTAGCATCATACCACTTAAAATTAAAGGTTCCTTTAGTACCTGCTATTTCATTTGCAATACTCATTCCAATTACTTCATCAGAATATATATACGTAGGGTCGCTCTCATAATCAAAAGGCATATTTCCGGCCTTTCCCTCTTCATCCATCAATATTGCACAAATTAATAATGTGTAGACGTTAGGATTTTGTACAGATATGTGTAAAATTTTATAAAATTCATTCTTTATTTTTTCTTGTTCATCGTCTGCACAAATACACATTTTCATCCCTGAATCCAATAATAATTCTGAGTTTACTGCGTATTTGGCCAATTTTTTCATTATATATTGATTGTCTATTAAATTCGTAATATTTTTATTATCCATTTGAAAACCTAATTACTAATTTTTTATATGTTCTATTTTATCGTTTATAATTTATCGCATATACTTTTGTAAATTAATAAGTAATAAGCTAAAAGTTATAATTTTATTAAATATAAAGATAATATATACTATTTGGAATATAATTATTATTGTAATTTTATAAGTAGTTATTTAACAATGTTAGCTTTAATTTTATAAGATTTAAATAAATAATTTATGGTTTGGCAATCAAAATATAAGGGGATAGGATGAGCAAAAAGGTTTATGCGGTATTGGAAACATTTTACGCATTTAAAAGGCAAAAATACATCATATATGCAACGACAGCGATATTTTTAATTTCTTTTATTTTGTCATATTATATGATACGATATAACATAATGGGCTTTGAAGACTTTGGAAATACGATATTTCAGAGTTTAGCACCCCAATTTGAACAGTTTAGGAATATGGGATTCATAGATTTAACCATTGCAATAATTATAAACAATCTATTTGTGATATTTTTAAACCTGGTACTAACAATATTTTCATTGATTATATTAGTATTTAATTCGTTTGTATTAGCTTACGTTGCTTCAATTAGCGATTTACCAACCTTCTTGTTGTTAGTAGTCCCTCATGGAATATTTGAGATACCTGGATTTATACTATCTAGTAGTGCAGGAATTATTGTATTTATAGGTATTTTAAGATGGATAAAAGATTCTAAATTCCACAAAATTTATTTACAGGATGCGTTAAGGATATTTGTTGTTTCGGTAATATTAATAATAGTTGCAGGGATAATTGAAGGCACTGTTACATTTTCAATTGCAAAATCGATTGTATAAGTAACTAAAATACCATATAACTAAATTAATATATTCTTTTTTATTATTTTAAAGATTACTTTAATTAAATTAATAGTAAGTTTAATATATTTTAAAAATATACTAAAAGTAAATTGATTGACTAAAAATGGTAAAAATATGATAAAAATTTTATATATTACGAAAAATGGCAAAGTAATTGGCGAAAAAATAAAAAAAGTATTAGAATTTTACAAATATGACTGTTTACTAGAGTATTCAAAAGAATTTAAGCCCCAAGGGGATGAAAAAGGTTTTATATTTATAATGGCTACTGGAATAACCCTAAGAAAGTATATACTAGGAGAATTAAAGGAATATATAAAAGATAAAACCAAAGACCCTTTTGTTATTGCAGTTGATGAGATGGGAAATAATATAATACCTTTGTTATCAAGTCATTTAGGGCATGGCATGTATTTCTCTAAATTATTGGGCGATGAATTGCAAATTAATGTTTCAAAAACCACTGCTTCAGATGTGAACAATAAAATTGGTATTGATGTACTTTCTGAAAAATATTTTTTAGAAACTCCTTCTAAAAAAGATATACTACAAATAAACAAAGCTGTTTTAGAATATAAACCAAAATTAAGTATTCCTATATCTTGGAAAAATTCAGAAACTGAAAAATTAAACGAAAGTTACGAATTAACGTATCATGATTCAAAAGATGATAAGTTAGGAAATAAAAATGATAGTTGGATATTTGAAGACACCATAGTGTTAAAAGCAAAACCAATTTGTTTTGGTATTGGTGCAAGAAAAGATATTCCTAGTCATAAGGTATATTGGACTATTAAAAAAGCTTGCTACCTTAGAAATATACCCGCGTGGCGTATTAATAGCTTTTCTACAGTTGAAGTGAAAAAAAACGAGAAAGGAATTATCGATACTGCTTCAAAGTTTAAAAAATCATTGAATATATACTCTATCGAAGAATTAAATAATATTTATGATAATTTTGATAAAAAAGGTACTTTGGAACGTTCTGAGTTCGTACACAAAAATATTGGAACTTATGGGGTTTCTGAGCCTTGTGCAATCTTAGATGTACTTGAACATATTGATTATGAAATAGATAATGAAATAGATAATAAAAATAAAAATAATTTATTAGTGGAAAATAAAAAAGATGTTTTAGAATCTATTGATTTAATATTACCTAAATTAAAAAATGATGGCGTAACAGTATCAATTTGTTCTACAATTTAATTTTCTATTAATTTTCTATTAACTTAATATATCTTTTATATTTTTTAAACCTTCTTCTTTTGTTATTACTTGCGCCCTTACTTCCCTCAATATACGCTGAATTGTAAATTTCTGCATATTTTTGTTTTTATTGGCTATTTTTAATAAATTACAGCCATATGATTGCACAATATTTATTTTTTCGTGCTTTAATAATTTTCTACTATCATTTTTTTCCAAAGCTAAAAATGAGGGCATATTTAGCCTAATAATGCCATTTTTTAAATAATGAATAGATAAAGAGCCGGTAGATAACATATCGCCATAAATTACGTAATCATAACCATTATTTAAAGCATAAGTTAATGCTATGTTCTCTATTGCCGTGTGGCACTTGCCACAAGGATGGTATTTCTTTTTAATAGTGTTTTCCTTAATTTCTGATAAATCAACATCTACAAATGTATGAGGGAGCCCTAATTTTTCAGCCAAATTGCTTATTTCTTGTTTTCTTTCATTATTTATAATTATAGGGGAATAAACTGTTATTAAATCAGTTTTAAACAATTTTTTTGCAAGTAATGCCGAAATAGTGCTATCTACACCACCACTAAAAGCTACGAGAGCTTTTGAGTTTGAGATATTAGATGCATTATTTTTGTTTTTATGAGTAGTACTGACAGTATTGATTAGTTTTAAAGAATCTGTCCAAAAATCGGTATGCAATTTATTTAAATTATCAAAATCTATCTTTGAAATAAGCTTTCTATTATCTAATAAACTTAGAGCATCTTTTGAAGATTCTAAAGCTCTTATTCTAAGTTCTAAATCCATAATATCACAAAATATTTTTAAATTAAATAATCTACTGTGTAATCTAAATAATTAGAATATCTGTATAATCTACCATATCATCATATAAAAATACAAGTAAATTTAAAAAAGTTGTTTTAAAAAATAAATAAAAATGAGAGTTATTTAGTTAATTTATTAAGTTAATTAATTGTTAGTTTTTGTATTTTAATGCCATTTCTATCATTTTATCAAATAAAAATCTTGCATCATGTGGGCCAGGTCCTGCTTCTGGGTGGTATTGTACACTCCAAACTGGCATTTTTGTACTATTTTCATTTTCTACAACCAATTTATGGATTCCTTCTACCGTGTCGTCGTTTAAATTAATATTTGCTATTTCATAACCTTCAGGTATGCTTTCATAATCGGTTGCAAAACCGTGGTTTTGTGAGGTCATGTAAACCTTTCCGGTTTCCAAATCTTTAACAGGTTGGTTTCCACCCCTGTGACCAAATTTAAGCTTGTAAGTTTTACCACCCAATGCCAAAGTTAACAATTGGTTACCCATACAAATTCCAGTGACTGGAAGTTTGCCGATTAATTGTTTTATTGTAGCAATTGTTTCAGTTACTAATTCAGGGTCCCCTGGACCATTTGAGATTAAAACAAAGTCTGGTTTTTCATCCAATATCTCTTTTGCAGTTGTATTGTAAGGTACTTGAATAACTTCGCAATTTCTTTCGGTTAAACAGTCTATAATACTTGATTTAACACCACAATCAATTAAAACACATTTTATTGCGTCCTTGTTATTATTGTTAGTGTTATTTTCATTTTTAGGATTGTGAACTATTTTCTTAGTTGTTGAAACTTTTGAAACCAATTCTATTTCTGAAATATCTTGGTATTCACTTATTTTTTTCACAAGATTTGCTATTTCTTCTTCTTTTATTTCATGTTTTGAAGATTTTAAAAGTGATTTTAAAACACCCTTTGACCTTATTTTTTTGGTGATATATCTAGTATCTACGCCATAAATTCCAGGGATTGAATGCTCTTTTAAAAAATCGTCTAATTCATTGCTTGTAAGGTCTTTTATGACAAAACCTTCTGAATGGATTGCTTCAGACTCGTACCATTCTTTTTCTACGCCGTAATTTCCTTCTAATGGGTAGGTCATAGTAACTATCTGTCCTTTGTAGGATGGGTCGGTTAAAACTTCCACATAACCAGTCATACTTGTATTAAAAACTAATTCACCTAAAACTTCGGATTCTGCCCCGAATCCTTTTCCTCGTATAACTGTTCCATCTTCTAATATCAAAACTGCGTACATGTTATATCAACCTAATTTTTATAGAGGTTTTGTTTTTATACTATTTATTTTTATGGATATATCTATAGATTCAAATTAATTTACCCTATAAATTATATGGAGATAAAAATAAAAAATAAAAAATAAAAAGAAATAAAAAAGTAAAATATTTATTTATATTAATTATGTTATTAATTGTTTTATTAATTGTATTACTAATCATGTCTTAGAGCATCTACCGGTTTTAATTTTGAAGCATTATAAGCAGGTATCACTCCAGAAATAAGCCCTGCGAGTATTGATACAGATAATGAAATTATAATACCGTTCATACTGATTACAAACGTATATGGTGTTTGCATTTGCATTGCTATTGCATAAGCTATGACTTGAGTAATTGCAATTCCGATTATTGCCCCCAATATACCACCGATTAAACCGATTAAAGCTGAGTTAAATAAGAATAACATCAATATATCCCTATTTTTAGCACCTATCGATTTCATAATACCTATTTCTTTTGTTTTCTCTAAAACTGAGGTAAACATAGTGTTTGCGATACCTAAAGAACCCACTAGTAATGCAATTCCTGCAATAAATGCAAGGAATAGAGTTATATAGTTTAATATATCTTTTGTACCTTCCAATATATCTTTTGAAGAAAATATGGTAAAATCTTCGGTAGATTCTGTTACGTGCCTTGAAGTCCTAAGAGCTTTTTTAATTGAATTCATTGAATAATTATAATCTACATCGTCAGCTAATTTAATTTCTATGGAATCATAAACGTCTCTTTTTTTAGTCCTAGATAAACCTTCCTTTTCAGGTATTTCATAAGCCATTTTGTATGGAATATAAACTCCTGATGCGAAAAAGCTACTAATTCCTCTATCGTCATCTAAAATACCGATTACTCGGAAAGACTTTCCATTTAAATTTATCATTTGGTTCAAACCAACTTTTCTATCAAATGAATTCTCTGCAACATCTTTTGTAATTAAAATTACATTTCTATCAGATGGTGAAAACATCCTACCTTCTAGCAATTTTTGGTCGGATATTTGAGGCCAAACCCCTGGGTCAACACCTTCTACATAAAAATTAGTCTTTTTAGTACCATACGTAGCTTCTGCAAAAACCGACACTTTCGGATTAACGTATTTCACAACGGGTAGACCTTGTAGCACCATTACATCGGTACGGGTAAGTTCAGGGTCCTTATCATGAATAGAACTTTCGCCATTGTTTTGTGCGTGTATCGATATCGTGCTACCTCCAAAACCAGAAATAGTTTCAGAAACTTTATCTTGGAATAATTCACCCGTGGAAATTATGGTAATAACTGAAGCCACGCCAACTATAATTCCAATTATGGTTAACCAGCTTCTTAATTTACTATTTTTAACCATTTTTATTGACATGTTAAATAGTTTTAATTTATTCACAGTTACACCCTTTGGGTATTTGTTTAAATTAAGCGATTATTTTAAATTTTTAATAAATTAAAGTAAAAATATGCGATATTTTCAAATAAAATACCTAAAATAAATAATTAAGTAATTAAATAATTAAATAAATTAGATAATTTAAGTAAATTAAATAGATTAAATATCTAATTTCTTTTTTGAATTTTTTCTTCTTCTTATGATGTAATAAGCTACGCCACCTACCAATAGTAAGCCAACTATTACATATGGTACAAAGCTATAATCTAAACCGTCTGATTTATCATTAGCTCCTTTTAATCCACTAAATTCTGACGTAGGGTCTGTATTATTTGGTAAATTTACCACTTTTTTAAGAGTCTGTCTAACACCCTTATCATCAGTATACTTTACATTTAGAGTAATATTTTGATTATTACCCTCAGGACTTAAGCTAAAACTTGCGTAAGTATAGTCTCCTTGTAATAAATTACCTATGATTACCGTATCAGGTCCCGATATTGTCCAGCCATCTTGCCTAGGTACACTTACCGATACAGAGTTTGCTTGAATTTTCCCAGTATTTGAAACAGAAAATGAATAAGAATTATCTTGATTTTCTGAATATACTACTTCGAAGTCAGTATTACCAGTTATTATAACTCCCGCTGTTGTAAGAATTGACTGTTTGCTACCATTTTTGTAATCATTAAATGTCATATTGATATTTAACTGATATAAACCAGGGTCTGCGTCAGTACTTGAAGAAACGTCATATTCGATATCTGTAGATTGACCAACGTCTAATTCTTGAATATATCTTGAATTACCGGAACCCACAGGCAATAAAACATTATCTGCAGTATTCCATGAGAATGTTACATCTTTTAAATTAGCAGAACCTACATTCTTAATGGTAAATACCATTTTAGTAGTTTCTCCTGCGTTGAATTCCTTTTTGCTTATTTTAACTTCCGTAGCTTCTTTATTTGCAACGTTAATGTATATTTCTTTCTTTAAACCGGTGTCTTTTTCGCCCACTTTATAAAGCATTATTTCAACAGGATAATCTCCTGCATAAACACCTTTTGCAACTTTCAATTTAAATTTTGAGATGATTGCATCTTTACCATCTTGATAATCTGCAATAACTCCGATTTGTGATTTTAAGGATTCGCCAGGTACGGCTTCAAAAGGATATTTTGGGTTAACTTCTAAAATATAATTTCCATCAGATAAACCGCCAATATTCTCTACACTGACCCTAAATTCGAATACGTCACCCGCAATAGCAGGGTCCGGGTTTTGATTAACCATTTTCATATTTATTAATTGAATTACTTCGGGGTCATTGAACTTTGCCAAATCACTGTATGTATAGTCTGTAGTTTCTGCGTATGCCGGTATTGTGAAAATTAATAGAACCGACAGTAACGTGATAATTCTTTGAATATTCATATCTACACCTTTACTGTAAATTGTAAATTAATATGCTTTAGAAATTTTAAATTAATTATGTTATGCGTCATTTTTTTGTATTCTTTATTTTATAAACCATTTAGTATGTTAATTAGTATAATTATTTTAATTATCTTGGCTATCTTAGTTATTTTTAATTTTAATTCCATTTAAGATAAAATAATATAAAAATAAAGCATTTTAAGAATATAATATTAATTAATTCCTGAAATAATACTTATTTTTTAATATGTAATACAATATACTCCCTGATATCAATATTATTATGATATCTGATGCAATTACACTGTATTTCATAAATTCTAAAATCATTGCACTTTCAGCTGCAGTTGCTCCCGCCAATAATTCAGCTTTCATATCTGCAGGTACTGTGTTCAATAATGAATCAGGTATTGCGATAACCATAACTAAATTTATTAGAGAAAACAAGATTCCATAAGCATTCCATGCAAGCACTCCTTTTTCAGCCCATTTCTTTGCAGAATAGATTCCATATGCAAGTATTGTCCAAATACCAAACACTAATATATTTATTGCAATTGCAGGCATTCCTTGAACAAATCCGGTTAATAATCTAGGTTCAAGGTATGCCATGGCAGTAGCAGTGCCCATTAATGCAAAAACTGATGCTAATACGTAGTACATAAATACAAATTTCATTCCTAATTTCATTTCCTTAAAATTCTCTAACATAATTACCCTCTTCAAAATTATTAAATGATTATTAAATGATTATTAAATGATTATTAAATTATTATCATATTATCTGTTAGCTATTCTATTCTAAATTTAAATCGTCTAAACCTTCAAAATCTTTTCGATTTTTATTTAATTCATTTCGAATGATTTGTCCGTCTTTTAATTCAACTTGCGTATTTGCATATTTTGCAAGATTTAAATCGTGCGTAATCATGATTATTGTTTTACCAGATTTCCACAATTTTTGTAATATTTTTAAAACCTGAGTACCTGTTTTACTATCTAAAGCACCGGTTGGCTCATCTGCAAGTAATATATCAGGATTACAAGCCAAAGCTCTCGCAATGGAGACTCTTTGTTGTTGACCTCCTGAAAGTTGGGTCGGTAAATTTTTTATACGGTCCCCTAAACCAACCATCTCTAAAACGCGTATTGTCCTTTTTTTTGCGTCTTTATCGTTTACGTCTTGGAACTGTAAGGGCAACATAACATTTTCGAGTGCACTCATACTTGGTATTAAATTATACTGCTGAAATATGAAACCAATTGAACGACCCCTTAATTCAGACAAGTTAGATTCTGAAAGCTTGGATATATTTTTATCGTATAAATAAACGTCTCCTTCGGTAGGTATATCCAAACAACCTATCATATTCATCATGGTTGATTTACCACTACCTGATGAACCAATAATTGCTACAAAATCTCCTTTTCGGATATCTAAGTTAATATCTTTAAGTGCCGTAACTTTATAATCCCCCATGGGATATATTTTCCATATGTTCCTTAAAGAGATTATAACTTCAGAATCTTCTTTAATATCAGCTTGTACAGTATTTTGAATATTAGTTTGAATAGTATTTTCAGTACTACTTACGGTTTCAATGGTTTTTTCGTTATTTTCCATTTTATCCCCAAATAGCGGTTGTAAATTAAAGTTTATGTAAATTTTGTATAAATTATATATCACATAATTAATGATATATCGTATTTTAATAGTTTAAAATTAAATTTTATGTTAAATTAAATCCAAAATTTGGACAATAATAATATATGCACATAATATATAAAATTAATTAGGTAATATTCGATAATGACAAATAAACGTAAAAAATAAAAAAATATACTATATAAATAAAATAAACTAAAATAAAATTAAAATAAACTACGATAAACTACAATAAAATCATTAGCGAATAGATAAAATCTTTTATAAAAATTATAGTTGTATTTGTAAAAATAACGACAAAACATGTGAAACAATTCACGTAAATATATAATTATAAAACAGCATTTTTAATTGGAACAATTAATTAGATATTAATTATTAATAAATTTTAATTATTAAAAGTCATTTTCTATTATTAAATGATATACTTCATTACGGAGTAATTTTAATACCATTAGGTCCTACTCTATTAAACATTTCGTACACCTCCAATCTCTTGTAATTTTTATAGTATAACGTATTATACTTCATTAATTGTTAGCTTTAATACCTTTGAGTCCCGTTCTGGAAAACATTTTTTTACACCTCCAATCTCTTGTAATAATAGATTAGTGTTTCTAGTATATATATTTAACTACACTTAAATTTATTAAGTACAATTAAAGATATATTATTATTCAGGAATAAGACTATATATCAAAACTTGTAAATATTAATCAATTAATACTCAAAAATAAAAAAATAAAAAAATAAATTAGTAAAACTTAAAAAAAGATTAAATTAGTAACACTTACGTATTTGATGGTATATATGAAAGAATTTAAAGAATTAAAAAATAATCCTATGTATTATTATTTAATACCGTTATCCATCCTGGCTACAATAGGTTTGCAAATATGGAATACATTATTTAACAACTTTGGGGTGGATATCGTAGGTATCAATGGTTTGCAGGTTGGTATGATTCAATCTATTAGGGAGATACCAGGATTTCTAACATTTTTAGTAGTTTATGTGTTAATGGTAATAAAAGAACATAGACTAGCTGCGTTATCTATAGTTATTTCAGGAATTGGAGTTGCATTGACAGGTTATTTCCCATCTGTAGAAGGTTTAATGTTTACAACATTTATGATGTCATTAGGATTCCACTTTTTCGAAACCACGAATCAATCTTTAACTTTACAACATTTTACAAAACGTCAAGCCCCTTTAATGTTTGGAAAAATAAAAAGTCTTTCTGCGTTGGGTAATATAATAATTGGAATTATAATTTGGTTTACCGCATCATATTGGTCACTGAAATATAATTATTTGGTACTAGGGTCAATTATAACACTTGGAGGGCTATATCTATTATTGAATTCTCCAAATGTTCCAGAAACTCCCCCTCAAAAGAAAAAAATGATGATAAAGAGCAAATATTGGCTTTACTATGTGCTTAATTTCCTTAGTGGTGCAAGAAGACAAATATTTATGGTTTTTGTATTGTTCTTATTGGTTGAAAAATACCATTTTAGCGTAATACAAGTAACTACATTGTTTATAATGAATAATATAATTTCATTTTTGGTTTACCCGAAAATTGCCAAATATATTAACGTATATGGCGAAAAAAAGATGTTATCTATTGAATACACTATGTTAATATTTGTATTTCTTATATATGCCTTTGTAGAGAATCCATTAGTTGCCGCTCTTATGTATATCGTGGACAACTTTTTCTTTAACTTTGCAATAGGTATAAATACATATTTCCAAAAAACAGCTGAACCGGAAGACATTGCGCCTTCTGTGGCGACAGGATTTACAATAAATCACATTTTAGCAGTTTTAATGCCCTTAATTGGTGGTGCATTATGGCTTGTAAACTGGAAAATACCATTTGTTATCGGTGCAGTAATTTCTTGTATTTCATTATTATTCGTACAAAAAATAAAATACGCTAAATAAAATATTTATTAATTCTTTTTTATTATATTTTTATTATATTTTATTTTTTTTAAATTATAATATGACGCTAAATTAGTATCATAATTCATTATTTTGAAGATTCAAAGCTATTATATTTTGTAATATCGTTTAAAAAAAAGATATATTTTTAAATTAAAGGCTAATCAGTTAAATTTTAGCATATATCTAACCATAAGGATAATTAGACGCCTAATATTCTTATAAACATTCTTAAATTAAATGATAAAATATATAAAGATATAATAACTTATAATATAATAGGGACGTAATTAAAATAAGTAAATTAACTAGAATAATCGAATAATTTAATACCTAATTAATAACATAGTTGGAAAGTCTAATTTGGGAGGGAGGCGGGCACTACATCATAGCCATAACTATCAAATCTATGCTGTTTTAAGTTAGACTGTTTTAACGGGGATGGGAAACACGGTGTTATAAGGGGTTGTACTATAAATGATAATCTTTTTGGGGGAAAAGAATATCATTTAGTTTTCTCATTCATCACATTCTTTTTTATTTTTTAATAAATTTAACAAAATAATAATTCAAAAAGTTTTAAACATAGTTTTTTAAATATTTATAATATCGAAATATTTAATTATACGAAGTAAAAATCTTTATATATTTCCTATTAGTCATATATATACCGAAGTGGTTACAATTGACCATCTAAATTTTTTTAAAATATTACTTATTACTAACTTAATAAAACTTACTAAGTAAAAAAGCTGAAATATTGAGAGGTGCTATTATGGCAAGTCCAAACCAAGGTGTATTACCTGAAAATATGAAAAGATACATGGGTAGAGATGCTCAAAGAATGAACATCTTAGCTGGTAGAATAATCGCTGAAACAGTTAGATCAACATTAGGTCCAAAAGGAATGGATAAAATGTTAGTTGACGACATGGGAGACGTTGTTGTAACAAATGACGGTGTAACAATCTTAAGAGAAATGAGTGTTGAACACCCTGCTGCTAAAATGTTAATCGAAGTAGCAAAAACACAAGAAAAAGAAGTTGGAGACGGTACAACAACTGCTGTTGTTACAGCTGGTGAATTATTAAGAAAAGCTGAAGAATTATTAGACCAAAACGTACACCCAACAATTGTTGTTAAAGGATACCAAATGGCTGCTCAAAAATGTCAAGAAGTTTTAAAAGAAATTGCTTGCGAAGTAAGCTCAGAAGACAAGGAAATCTTAACAAAAATCGCAATGACCTCAATCACTGGTAAAGGTGCTGAAAAAGCTAAAGCTAAATTAGCTGACATCATTGTTGATGCTGTATCTGCAGTAAGTGAAAACGGAGAAGTTGAAAAAGACTTAATCAAAATTGAGAAAAAATCTGGTGCTTCAATCGATGAAACCGAATTAGTTAAAGGTGTTTTAATCGACAAAGAAAGAGTAAGCGCACAAATGCCTAAAAAAGTTGAAGGTGCTAAAATTGCATTATTAAACTGTGCAATTGAAGTAAAAGAAACTGAAACAGATGCTGAAATCAGAATCACAGACCCTGCAAAATTAATGGAATTCATCGAACAAGAAGAAAAAATGTTAAAAGACATGGTTGTTGAAATCAAAAACGCAGGAGCTACAGTATTATTCTGTCAAAAAGGTATCGATGACTTAGCACAACACTACTTAGCTAAAGAAGGAATCATGGCTGCAAGAAGAGTTAAAAAGTCAGACATGGAAAAATTAGCAAAAGCTACAGGCGCTAACATCATTACAAACATCAAAGATTTATCAGCTGAAGACTTAGGTGATGCTGGAATTGTAGAAGAAGAAGTAATTTCCGGAGACAAAATGATTTTTGTTAAAGAATGCAAACTTCCTAAAGCGGTTACCATGTTAATCAGAGGTACAACAGACCACGTTATCGAAGAAGTAGCTAGAGCTGTTGACGATGCTATCGGTGTTGTAGCATGTACAATCGAAGACGGTAAAATTGTTTCAGGTGGAGGTTCAACAGAAGTTGAATTATCTATGAGATTAAGAGAATTCGCTGAAGGAATTGACGGAAGAGAACAATTAGCTGTTAGAGCTTTCGCTGATGCTTTAGAAGTAATTCCAAGAACATTAGCTGAAAACGCTGGTTTAGACGCTATTGAAATCTTAGTTAAAGTTAGAGCTGCTCACGCAAGTAACAACAAATGCGCTGGTTTAAACGTATTCACTGGCGAAGTTGAAGATATGTGTGAAAACGGCGTTGTTGAACCATTAAGAGTTAAAACACAAGCTATTCAGTCAGCTGCTGAATCAACAGAAATGTTATTAAGAATTGACGATGTAATTGCTGCTGAAAAATTAAGAGGAGCTCCTGATATGGATATGGGAGGAATGGGCGGAATGGGCGGAATGCCTCCAATGATGTAATTGATTTAATATGATTTATTTAATTAAATATCAATTATATTTTTAATTCCATTCTCTTTTTTTTTATTATTTTTCGATACATAGTACCATTAACCGATTTTATTTGTGATATTATAATATAATAGCAAAGACAATATACTTTTTTATAAAATTTTATAGAATTTACAACTTAATCAATTTTATTTGTGATATTATGAATTTAAATGCTTCAAAAATTTCAGTTTCTATAATTGGTGGAACCGACGGTCTTGGAAAATGGTTTGCCAAATTTTTAAAGGATAGTATTAAAAAAAATGACAATTTTAATTTTGAAATAACAGTTACTGGCAGAAATAAGGAAAAAGGTACGGCCGTAAGCCAAGAACTTGACTTAAATTATTGCTCTGACAATGTTGAAGCTACAAAAAACGCTGATATTGTGATAATAGCTGTTCCTATTAGTCATACTCTATCAGTTATAGAAGAAGTAGCCCCACATGTACAAAAAGGTAGCATATTAATGGATATGACTTCAGTTAAGGAAAAACCGTCTTTAAAAATGATGGAATTTACAAAAACTGGTGTTTCTATTATTCCGACTCACCCAATGTTTGGACCTTCAGTGCCTTCAATTGCTGAACAAGTTGTAATTCTCACACCTGTTGAGAGGTGCGATAATAAGCACTTTGAGAAAGTTAAAGAGTTCTTAGAAAATGCTGGGGCGAAAGTAATCGTCGTTACCCCGCAACAGCATGACGAAATTATAAGCGTAATTCAAGGTTTAACTCACTTTGTCCATATTTCATTAGGCTCTACACTTAGAGAGCTTGGCGTAAGTATAAAGGACTCTCGGAATTTTGCATCCCCGATTTATGAAATGATGATTAATATGGTCGGTAGAATCGTGGGACAAAATGCAAATTTATACGCTGATATTCAAATGAACAACGATAGAGTTACCACTGTTCATGATACTTTTATAAATGAATGTATTAAATTACGTGATACAGTTCATAATAAGGATAAAAAAGCATTTATTGAGGATATGGAACTAACCTCTGCTTACTTTGGTGAAGAAACTAAAAAAGGCTTATATTATTCGAATAAAGCCGTTAATGCGATAGTTAATGAGAATATGGCGCTCAAAGAATCTATTGGTAAAGAAATTACTTTAAAGCATATTTATACGGGTAAAATGTATAATGGAATCCTAAATAATATTATTGATGATAAATTAATTCTTAAAGACCTTAATGATAAAAAAGAATATGAATTAAATATTTATGAATTTAATTTACTATAACTTCACTATTTTATTTTTTATTAGTTTATTTTTTATTAGTTTATTTTTTATTAGTTTATTTTAATCATTGTTTTGATTTTAATTGAACGTATAATTCTTCAAATAACTCTTCTTGTAACAAATCTATTTTACCATCATTTGCCAAATATAAAGATGGTAGAAAGTTTTTTATAACTTTTTCCCGAGTATCAAATTTTTCTTGGAATATAAAATTTCCATCCTTTGAATTCCCTAATTCTTCAATTATATAATCCATAATATCTGAAATATCGTCTTCTTCAACCATTTCTTCGATTAAGTTATTTAAATTGGTTGCAATGGTACTCGGAGATTGAGTTCTTTTTTTTCTCGGTTTTTTGGATTTTATTTTATTAAGTTCGGATTGTAACGTAGTTATAAGCCCGTCTAAAGTTACAGTAGTTTGTTTTGTAGAGTTTTCATTTGTTTTTGGGTCTGTTAGTATAGGGATAGGTTGAGTTTCCAAATCATTGTAATCTTCATCCATTCTATCATCTTCGTTGACTACTTCGTCCTCTTCTTCGTCATCAAAAGCATTCTCGCACTCCCCGTATAAAATTTCAGATTTCATCCTTAGCAAAATACTAGCCACTAAAACGACATCTGCGGAGAGCCTTATATCAAATTTTCGTAACTCTTTAATCGTTTCCAAATATTCATTTGCAATATCTGAAATATTGATATTCCAAGGGTCTACTTGCTTTTTAGAAATGTTTTCTTTAATAATCCGTACCCATAACTCAAATTCCATAAAATCCCCTAATTTCCATATTTGTTTACCCATTATCCTTAAATAGGTTTAAATCGTGTTCAGCTATAGATTATAGCATTATAGCATTATAAAAACGCACCGAGTATAGTATTTACAATTGTACTATTGAATAACCAGAAGATAGTGAATACTCCGAAAACTCCTATCCATATACCTTTATTCCAGCTTAATACTTTTGAACCGTCAAATGGTGGAATAGGAAGCATATTAAACCATGCTAGTGTTATATTTACTAAAAAGCCCATGATTCCTAAATTCCATAAGTATATATTTTGTATTTTTACGCCCAAAATTAACGGGATTAAGAATATAAATGCCAATCCAAAGTTTATCAAAGGCCCAATTATTGAAATTTTGCCATTTTCCTCGTGGGTAAGGTAATCCTTACTTATATAAACTGCACCAGGAGCTATGAACGTTATTCCAATTAATATTTTCAATATTAAGGCTATTGCTAAACCTTCATACCAAGCCCTGTATTCACTCCAAGCGCCGTAATGTTTTGCTACAGTCCTATGGCCTAGTTCGTGAAATATAAACCCAGTACCTACAGCTATTAAAGCTATTAATAAGTTTATCAATCCTGCTTGGCTTAAATTTAATGGCCATGCGAATATAATTGCTATTGCAAATGTTGAAATTAATATTTCTTTAATCTCTTCTGCGCTAAAATCAAAATAATTCATTATTTCACCGTGTAAATGTGTAAATTTATTTAGATTAATTTTAAATTTTATATTTTCATATTTCCTTATAGTATATGTTAATATTTGTTAATATTTATTAATATTTATTGAAGTATGGTGAATAATAAAAATTTAACTAAAAATAAAAAAATCTAAAATAAAAATGGATAATAAAAAATGGATAATAAAATAAAAATAAAATTAAAAATAATATTTTAGATGCGAATCATATTTTCAAAATCAATGGATACACTATCGCCCGATTTAATATCAAAATCCTCATCACAAATACATTTTAAATTTTTATTGTTGTATGAGACACTTACTGTTTTATAGTATCCAAAATCAATAAAACCATTTACAATTCCATATTTTTGGTTGTTTAAATTAGTACTAGTACTTTTAGGAGCATTGGTATTTTCAACAGCTTTAATTTTAACATTTTCAGGAGAAATTGCCAATTTTGTATTATTTTCAGATACTATATTATAACCTAAAAATTTAGCAATCTTTTCATTTTTTGGCTTTTTAAATATCTCTTTTGTTCCAAAATCATTCAATTCTCCGTCAATTACTATGGCGATATTTTCCCCCAAAGTCCTTGCCTCTACAAAATCATGCGTAATATGAATTACAGGGGTTAATTCACTTATTTTCTTCAATTCGTCCATTACAGTATCTTTAATGTGTATATCCAATGCTGAAGTAGGTTCATCGAGTAATAAAAGTTTAGGATTTAACACCAAAGCTCTTGCTAATGCAGTCCTCTGTTGTTCCCCACCACTGAGTGTTTTTGGCGTTCTTTCTAATATATGGGATATATTTAAAAATTCTGCAATATCCTTTATTTTTTTATCGGCAGTTAGCTTACCAATGTTCCGAATAGTCATTCCATATTTTATATTCTTATAAACGTTCATATTTGGGAATAATGCGTAATTTTGAGGTACATATCCAAAATTTCTGAGTTCTGGTTTTAAATCAGTTATATCTTCATCATCATAATAAATTTTACCGTTATCTACATCCAAAATTCCTGCGATACACTGAATAATTACGGACTTTCCAGCACCACTTGGACCCAAAATTACACAATATTTGTCACGCAATTCAAACGAAACATTTTTTAATTGAAATTCTTTCCATGACTTGGATACATTTTCTAATTTTAACATCCTTACACCAAATTAACCATTATAAATTTAATTAATGCAATACATTATACAAACACATGCCATATCGCTATTATTTTCTAATTTTAATTTTATGTATTATCCTTATTATTATTTAGTTCTTATTTAGTTCTTATTTTTTATTTCCTTTTAATTTTTAACTTTTTTATGTCTTACAAGCCTAAATATTGTAAATAACAATATGCTTACAATAATCATCAACACAGAAATTGGTTTTGAAGCGGATAAACCGAATTGGTTGAATCTATCCATAATGAGTACAGGTGTTGTTTTAGGGAAATAAGCAACTATTAATATTGCACCTACCTCACTTAAGCCTCTTGCATATGTCAAAATACTTCCAGAAACTAAGTTATTCTTTATAATCGGTAAAGAGACGTTAAAAAACGTTTTAAATCTGGATGCGCCCAATGTTCTTGAAACGTGTTCTAATTCCTCGTCCACCATTTCAAAACCATCTCTTGCACTGTTTATCATAAATGGGATTCCTACGTATAGCATTACTGCTACAATCCCCCAAAAATTATCCACTATTTTTAAACCAGCGTTAGTTAAAAATTCGCCGATAGTGCTCCCATAAAAGAATGAAAGTATCATAATACCCACTACGGAGTGAGGTATTGCCATAGGAATGTCAATTATACTTTCAATTAAACTTTTACCTTTAAAGTCATTTCTTGCAAAAATATACGCTAGAGGCACACCAAATACTAAAGCCAATAACGTACTCATTCCTGCTGCTTTTAAACTTATTTCAAGTGATTTAATAACTTCTTTATCCATTATAGCCCCTGAAACGTCTCCAGGATTTAATAACATAGTTATCAAAGGCAATGAAACAAACAATAAAATAAATATCGATGCGGACAGGAATACCATGTAAAAACTTTTATCTATCTTCATATTATCACAAATAAAGGGAATAAATTAGTACTGTAAATAATGCTTAATGTAAATTTTGTTAGGAATATAATATAAATAAATCGAAATATATTTGCGTAACTATTTTTAATAATATAATTTTTAAACTATATGAAAGTTTAGTATTTATAATTAATTTTAGTGGTATTTTAACAGGATATAATTAATAATATTATTAAATACATTGATTATATATAAAATAAAAACTAAGATAATTAACTGGCTAAATTAAATATTAAATAGTCTAATAACTAATTTAATAAATAATTGAAATATTGCTATAACAAATAACTAAATAATTACTTTAACAAATATTTAACAAATTAAGAATAAATAAATTAATTGGATTACTAAATTTAAATTTGGTGATATATTGCACTTTGTTGATGTTTTGACAGTTGGGAAAGATTTATTAAAAGCGAACAAAAAAAATGCCGATAAGAACAGAAATTTATTAAAAGAAAACAATGTCGTGGCTTTTGACTTTATGGGGGCAATTGGTAGTGGTAAAACATTATTAATTGAAAAATTAATTGAAAATCTAAAAGGAGACTATAATGTCGCTTGCATTGCAGGAGATGTAATTGCAAAATTCGATGCTGGTAGAATGGAAAAGCATGGCGCTAAAGTAATTCCATTAAATACAGGCAAAGAATGCCACTTAGATGCACACCAAATCGGTCATAGCCTAGGAGACTTAGATTTAAAAGACATAGATATCGTATTTATTGAAAATGTGGGTAATTTAATATGCCCTACAGATTTTGATTTGGGAACTCATAAAAGAATAGTTGTAGTTAGTGCCACCGAAGGTGACGATACTGTTGAAAAACACCCTGAAATATTTAAAACAGCTAATTTAACAATTATTAACAAAATAGACCTTGCTGAAGCAGTTGAAGCAGACCCTAAAAAGATGGAAGCTGATGCAAAAATAATAAATCCTGAAATGGATGTTTTATTAACTGCCGTTAAGAAAGATATTGGATTTGATGAAGTTGCTAACTATATAAGAACTAATATCAACGAAAAAAGAAACTAATTAGTTGCTAAACTAGCATACTATTTTTAATTTTTTAATCATTTTAGTTTATAGTTTAAAATTTAGTTTTAAAAAATAATTAATTTATATATTTAAATTAATAAATATATTCGCCTAAAATAAAAATGGTGGACCTAGCCGGATTCGAACCGGCGACCCTCGCCTTGTAAGGGCGATGTCATAGCCAACTAGACCATAGGTCCTCTTTTGCTTATTTATTGTTTGCAATTATGTGAATATTCTATTTATAAAATGGTGGACCTAGCCGGATTCGAACCGGCGACCCTCGCCTTGTAAGGGCGATGTCATAGCCAACTAGACCATAGGTCCCATTTATTTCATCAAATTAATTGCAAAATAACAAAGGCAATTATAGTATATAAATGTTTCGGTTTTGTCTATATAAATAGCTATTCAATGTATAACCGAGATATTTAGACATATTATGATTAAAAATAAAATAAACAATACATAGTCGGATTAAATAAAAATATATAAAGTTTGGAGTTAGATATTATGGATATGGACTTTAATTTGAAAAATTTTGAAAATTATGAGAAAGATAGAAATAATATCATTGATGATGCCAGTTGTGCTAAAAATTTAAAAAAGGAATCAAAAATAAATTTAAAATCAGACTCCAAACTAAACGAAATTATTGAAGAACTTAAAGCTTTTAAAAATGAAAAAAACGATGCATTGGGTGCAGGTAACGGATATAAAGGCGATTCTATTGTTGTTGATTTTACCGAATATAACCCATTACATAACGGACATAAATATTGCATGGATTTTGCAAAGAAATTTGGAATATTTATCTGTGTTGTTCCTGGACCTCTTGAAAGAAGCGGTAGGGGGGTTCCTTATTTATTAAATCGTGAAATACGTGCTAAAATGGCAATTAAAGCAGGTGCAGACTTAGTTGTAGAAGGTCCACCAATGGGAATTATGGGCTCAGGTCAGTACGTACAGTGTTTAATTAGGATGTTTTATAAATTAGGGGGCGAAGTGATACCTAGAGGATATATAGAAGAGCAAACAATGAATAAAGTAATATCCTGCATTATAGATGGGCACCATATAAAAATAAAGCCCTATAAAATATCCTGCATAGAAACAGGTGAAGTTTTAGGGGAAAAATTAGAAATAGACAACTACGTAATAGCTTCTATGTCATACACCATTCATAAACTTAGAAAAGTACTTAATAACTACGAACCAAAATTCAAATTTTTAGAACGAATTGAAGGTATTAGTGGTACAAAAATACGTGAAGGAATTTACAATGGAAATTTCGATATTTTAAAAAATATGGTTCCAGATACTACGATTGAGATTATTGAAAACCTATTCAAAAATTATGGTATGGACGAAATAATTTTAAAAAGATACGAAGATAGGATTTTAGATACTGTTAATAATGATAAATACGATATTCGAAATATAATTCCCGAAAAAATGGCTAATACAATACATTCTCGTTCAGAACATTACGAAAGTATTGAAGAGCTTAAAAAAGCACTGCCTTACGGATTTACTAAAAATAGCAATGATAGAACACTTACAAAATTAGAGGCAAGAATAAGTAGCGAAGATATTTCCAATTATATTGAATACTACCCTAGAAATGTAAAAATTCTTGAAAACTCTTTAGACTATGAATAGGTAAAATTTTAATATAATTTAAACATAAATTAACAATACACTAATGCAATTTAGCAGAATAATAGCAAGTATTTTATATATAAAATTCCAAAGATAAATAAACTAATACATAGTTAAAAATATTTAGACATACTTAATATAGTTAAATAAATTTGAATATTGAAAATAAAATAGTATAAGATTAAAATAGAAATGATTTATTTAATATTTTTTATTTTTATTTTTATTTTTTATATTGTATTACTTTATTTTTATATAGGGTTAAGAAGAAATAAAATTGATTTTATTTCGCTTAATCGAACTAAACACGGTGAAAAGAATGGTATTGTTACTTATAAGGGGAGACAGCTACGAAAAAATAAAAAACGCCTTAGCAGATGTACATAGGCACGCTAAACTAACGATTGTTGGAAAACCAAGAATCATGGTACCAGAAGCTGCTGATGAAATTTTAGAATACATCGTTGGAAATATTAAAAAACCTTGTAAAAAAGCTTGTCTTGTAAAAATTGAAGAGAATGCCCCACGTTCAATCGACAGGATTAGGAAAATACACCCTCCTGCACACATTGTAATACTTAGCGAAAGACACGAACCTTATTCTTTCTTAATTGACGATTTTCCTAAGATGCCCATGTTAAAAGGATACTATAAAAGTAAAGCCATACTTGATAACGAAGATGAAGAAAACGGTAAAAAATCTGAAAAATCTGAAAAAAATACAAAATCTAAACAAAAAAATAAAGGTAACAAAAAATAATAAAAATAGTAAATAAACTAAGTATATTATTTTTTTAATATTATAAGTTTTTAGAATATTAATATATTTTTGTATAATCAAATATTATAATTATTATAATTATTATAATTATTATACATATTACAATTGCAAATAACTAATATATTATAATTAAAAATTATTAGGTGATTTTAATGAAATCAGTAGGTGGACTAGATTTTGTTGAAATGGACAAGTCCGTTAAAGAATTTTGGGAAAAAAACAACATATATAAAAAAGTTAAAGCTTTAAATGCAACTGCTAATAACCCGGATTATTATTTTGTTGATGGTCCCCCATACTGTTCCGGCGCCATACATTTAGGTACTGCTTGGAATAAAACTATAAAAGATACTGTTTTAAGATTTAAAAGAATGGAAGGTTTTAACGTTTCAGATATGGCAGGCTGGGATATGCACGGTTTACCTATCGAAGTTAAAGTTGAAAACGAGTTTAAACTTTCGTCAAAGAAAGATATTGAAACAAAAATCGGAACTCAAGTATTCATTGATAAATGTAAAGAATTTGCACTTACCCATAAAGCAAACATGGAAAAGCAATTTAAAAACTTGGGTGTTTGGTTAGATTGGGAAAATGCGTACATGCCAATCAAAAAGGAATACATGGAAATGGGTTGGTGGACACTTAAAAAAGCTCACGAAAAAGACCTTTTAGAAAAAGACCTTAGAGTTGGGTACTGGTGCCCAAGATGTGAGACTTCACTTGCTGAGCACGAAGTTAGGGGGGAATATAAAGACGTTGTTGACCCTTCAGCTTATGTGAAATTCCAATTAAAAGATGCAGAAAATGAGTACATAGTTATTTGGACAACTACTCCATGGACTTTACCTTCAAACTTACTCGTTGCTGTTGGAAACGAGTTCGATTATGCAAAAGTAGAAGTTATAAGAACGGATAACGAAACTGCTGAAACAAGTAAACAAAATTGGATTGTTGCTGAAGCTCTAGTTGAAAGTGTAATGAAAAAAGCTATCAATACAGCAGAATACCAAGGTAAAACACTTGAATACAATGTATTAGAAACCTTTAAAGGTAGTGAATTAGTTGGTAAAAAGTACATCCATCCATTTATGGAAGAAAACGAAAGACAGAAAGAATTCGCTGAACTTGAAAATGCTCACATGATTGTAGAAGGCGACCACGTGACAACTGAAGGTGGTACTGGATTAGTACACACCGCTCCAGGATTTGGGGAAGACGACTTTGCAGTTGGTACAAAATACGGATTACCTGCTTACGCTCCATTAGATGACAATGGAAAATATACAGAATCCATTTGGAAAGGTTTATTCATTAAAGATATGGATGAAAAAATAGTTGACTTGCTATCTGAAAAAGATTTATTAGTAAACTATGGTAAATCAAAACACTCATATCCGCACTGCTGGAGATGTAAAACACCTTTATTATTTAGGTCAACCGAACAATGGTTCTTATCAATCTCTAAAATTAAAGATAGCATCATAGAACACGGTAAAACTGTTGGGTGGACACCTAATTGGGTTGAAACTAGATATGTAAACGGCGTTACCTTTGTAGGCGACTGGAACATTTCAAGACAAAGATACTGGGGTATTCCTTTGCCTATTTGGGTATGTGAAGAATGTGGTAAATACGAAGTTATCGGAAGTATTGCCGAACTTGAAGAAAAGTCAATCGAACCGGTAAAACTCGATGATATTCATAAACCATCCGTAGACCCGGTTAAAATTAAATGTTCTTGCGGTGGAGTTATGAGCAGAGTACCTGATGTTCTAGACGTTTGGTATGATAGCGGTCTTGCACCATATGCAAGTATTGGTTCAAAAGAGCTTAAAAAAGCTGATTTCATTACAGAAGGACACGACCAAGTTACAAAATGGTTCTACTCCCAACACGCACTTAGCGAACTTGTATTTGGAGATATTCCATATAAAAAATGTTTAATGCACGGTTTCACCTTGGATGAAAAAGGAGAAAAGATGAGTAAAAGTCTTGGTAACATTGTTAGCCCTGACGATGTTATTGCTAAGTACGGTGCAGATATCCTTAGATTCTACCTTTTAAGTGCAAATAAAGCTTGGGAAGATTTAAGATTTGCTTACTCCGAACTTGAAGAAGTTAGAAGTATGTTAAACACTCTCTGGAACTCGTATTCATTCTCTGTAAACTACATGACACTTGATGATTTCGTTCCAAATATGGATTACCTTGAAAACTGTAGGGTTGAAGACAGATGGATATTAAGTAAAGTAAATTCACTTGTTAAAACTTCCAAGGAAGCTCTTGAACAACCATTCTTACACACATACACCTGGGCAATCAGAGACTTCGTATTGAACGATTTAAGTAGATGGTACATCAAATTAATTAGAGATAGAACCTGGCAAGAAAAAGACAGTAAGGACAAATTAGCTGTTTACCAAACATTATACTACGTATTATTAAAGTTAGTAACTGTTATGGCGCCTGTAGTTCCACATATCTCCGAAAGGATTTACCAAAACCTTAAATTTGAAGAATTAGGCATGCCCGAAAGCATTTCAATGTTAAACATTGAATATGACGAGTCAATGATTAATAAAGAACTTGAAAACGATATTTCATTAGTTAGGGAAATTGTAGACGGTTTATTAAGAGGTAGGGATAAAATTAAATATACTCTTAGGTACCCAATTTACAAAATAACATTACCTGAAGAAATTAAAAATTCAGTTGAAAAATATGACTATATTATCAAAGAACAAGGTAATGTCAAAGAAATTGAATTTAAAGAATTTGAAGGAAATATAATTGTAAAACCTAACTTTAAAGAACTTGGAAAAGTTTTCAGAAGTGATGTTCCGAAAGTAGTTAAATTTATAAATTCAATCGATGGAAAAGAATTAAAAGACGCTCTTAAAAACGGTTCATACACGGGTGAATTTGAAATTAAACCTGAATACGTTGAATTTAGAGTTGAAATTCCTGAAAATATCGTAGGTATTGAATTTTCAAAAGGAAACTTCTACATTCACAATGAAATTAAACCTGAATTGATTAAAGAAGGTTTAGCAAGAGAAGTAATTAGAAGAATTCAATCTATGAGAAAAGACCTTGATTTAGAAGTAAATGAAAAAATAAGTGTATTATACTCAGGAATTGAATTTAACGAAGAATTATTATCAAGAATTGCTAAAGAAGTTAGAGGAAACTTTGTAAGTGATTCCGATATTGATAGTAATGATTCATCAGTATATAATCAGGAATGGACCATTAAAACGCCTAATGAAGAAACATACGACTTAAAAATAAGTGTTAAAAGGATTTCCCAATAATTCCCTTGAATTAAATATTAATTAATATTTAATTAATTACTTGGTACTTAATCAAGTAATACTTAATTTTTACTTTTTTTGTAAATTTTAAATACATTTTTATTATTTTATAGATTTATTCAAATAGTACTATTGTTATTATATTATTGTTATTATATTATTGATATACTATGTTAGTGTTATATTATCAGTTATATTTTTAGAAATTAAAAACGTGAAATTATGAAAACTACAGTTATACTTGTAAATCCAAAATATAGCGGAAATTTAGGGGCTATTGCAAGAAATATGATGAATTTTGATACATACGACTTAAGAATAGTCCAGAATAAAGATGACGAAAAACCGGAAACAGTTTTGAATAATGAAGCCTTCATACGTGCTGTTCATGCTAAAGAAATACTGGAAAATGCCAAATTTTATAAAACACTTGAAGAAGCGTCTTTTGATATAGACTATCTTGTAGCCACAACAGGCGCAGTTTCTGGCGGGGATAAAAATATTAAAAGGATACCAATGACCCCTCGAAAATTAGCGGAAAAAAGTATTAGTCTTAAAGGTAATATAGGTATTGTTTTTGGAAGGGAAGATGATGGACTTAGAAATGAAGATGTTGAACTCTGTGATTTGTTAGTTTCAATCCCTACCTGTTCTAATTATCCTATAATGAATTTATCGCATGCTGTGGCTGTTATTTTATACGAATTATACAATATAAAGATTGATGATAACATACCTTACGATACTAATGTTAAAGAAGCGTCAAAAGAAGATAAAGACATATTACTTAATATATTTAATGATTTCGTAGATAAATCATTGATACAAGACCATAAAAAGCCAATTTGTAAAACTATATTTAAAAGAGTAATTTCTAGAGCTTTTATAAGCGGTAGAGAAGCTAATTCACTTATGTGTGTGTTTAAAGATAAAGTAATTGGTTCAAATAAAACTAAAGATTAAAAATTAAATCTAAAATTAAATCTAAAATTAAATACCATAAGCTAAAAACTAAAAAAAAGTTAAAAAAATGTAAAAATCTAAAATACAATATTTATTCCAATAATTCGATAATTCCAATATTATCAATACTTTCTAAGTATTTTCAATATTAATTTATTCTTAAATTATTGGCTTGTTTTATATGCGTAATATATCATATAAAGGGCAGATAAACCAACTAGAACATAAATAGTTCTTGCTACTAATGAGTTACCTAGTGAAATAATTTGTACGAGGTCTATGTTTAGTGCTCCCACTAACCCCCAGTTTAAACCCCCAATTATTACCAAAAAGATAGCAAGTTTATCCAACCATGTTTTATGATTTGCCATATTTCGCATTTTTGATTCCACTTCCATATCCATAATACCCCTCTCTAACAATATTTAGCAATATATACAAATTAATACCGATATTTAATTTTGAGATAGGATTATCTACTAAATAGTTAAGTTAGTTTCAATATAATTTATAAAAATTATTCTTTAAGTAATTATCTATTCAAATATACTGATATTTTATGAGGACAGATACGTATAATTAAAATAATTATTATATTTGAAGTGGCCTATCAAATAATTATAAAAATAAATAATTCCAATATAAATAAATACAAATAATAACTAAAATTTAAATTTATTAAATAAGTTATAAAATCGTAAGAATTGTAGGTTTAAAACTTTTTAATTAGGTGAAATATTGTCTAAATTTAGTGTGCATAATAAAAATAATATAAACGATACCAATGGTAAAAAGGATATTTTAAATTTAAATTTATTTGGAATTGATTTCAAAAACCCGGTATTTCTAGCGGCAGGTGTTATGGGGGAAACTGGTTCTGCTATGCGTAGAATTGCTAAAAATGGGGCTGGTGCAGTATGTACAAAATCCATAGGAATTGAAAAAAAGCCTGGGCATAATAACCCAACTATGGTTGAAGTAGAGGGTGGATTCTTAAATGCCATGGGATTACCTAACCCTGGAATTGACGAATATATTGACGAAATAGAATATATTAGAAAACAGATGAAAGACTTAAATGTAAAAGTTATAGGTTCGATATACGGCAAAAATGAAAAAGAATTTGAAAAAGTTGCTGAAACAATAGCCGAACATGTAGATTTAATTGAATTGAATATATCTTGCCCACATGCAGGTGGTGGTTATGGGTCATCGATTGGTCAAGATTGTAATTTAAGTCATAAAGTTGTTTCCACAGTTAAAAATGTAACAAAAGTGCCAGTAATAGCTAAATTAACACCTAATGTAACAGACATTAAAGAAATTGCTACTAGCGTTGAAGATGCGGGCGCTGATGGTATTACCGCTATTAATACACTTGGTCCAGGTATGGTTATAGATATAGAATCCAAAAAGCCAATATTGGGAAATATTTACGGCGGAATGTCTGGAAAAGCTGTCAAACCTATTGCAATTAAGAATGTATATGATATATATTCGGCTGTTGAAATTCCAATAATTGGTGTTGGAGGTATTACGACAGGTTCTGACGCAATCGAATTTATGATGGCGGGTGCTTCAGCTGTTCAAGTTGGTACAGGCGTTTATTACCGAGGATACGAAATATTCAACAAAATAAACGATGAAATCAGCGAATATTTACTTAAAAAAGAATTAAAAATGAGTGACATTATTGGATGTGTCCATAACTAGTTCGAATTTTCTTTAAATTACAATATAAATAAATTGAAAAAATAAAAAGATTGATAAATAATATTAAAATAATAAAAATAATTAATTATTTACTTTTTTAGTTAAATTCTATAGGTTTCTCTATACTTAGCCTTTGCTTTTCTTTTAAGATACATATTACCAGCTACCCCTGCTAATAATGGTAATGGCGTTCCGATATAAGCCATACCACAAAATGCACCTAAACATTTCTTAAATCGCGTAGTTTGGTACTTTAATATATTATCTTCTTTTTTACGGAATGCCGAATTAAATAAAGCTTTTTCGGAAGCGTAAACAATGTTATAACTCCATAATATTATATCGGATAACGGAGTAGGCGTTCCATGGAATGATGTCTTTCTGGATTTTATAGATGTATATAAATCCTCGGCAGTCTCTCCATTAAATTTAGTATGGCCATTACCCACCATTCTTGCAATATGGGCGTCACTATTTCCTAAAAATGCAAAAGATTTTTTATGATAGTTCTTAAGTACTTTATCTAATGCAATATTGTTAACAATACCATCTCTGTGGTATGCGTTGTATACTTCAACACCATCTAAATCCAAGTCAAATATCTTGTCACCAACTGCGTGACATATCGGGCTATATGGGTGAGGGCATACCGCTAAACCACCTTGTTCGTGTATTAAATCGATTGTCTCTTCAGCACTTAAGAATTTAGGGATTTCTTCATTTAAATATAGTCCTAAAATTTCCCCATCATTCGTCATTACTTCGCTACCTACAACCACGTCGACATTGTATTTTTTTGCAAACTCTGTCGCTTTTAATCCACCTTGTATAGTATTATGGTCCGTAACTGCAACCACGTTTAAACCACGTTTAGCTGCACATCTTACTATCTTTTCTGGTTCTTCAACCGAATCCGGGAATTTTAATCCCATATATCTCATTAAACCGGAATATTTAGAGTGTGTGTGCAAATCCGCTAATGAATTATAATCTTCCATAAATTCCCTCTTTTTGTAAATTAAAATTATTTCATAAATATAAATTATTATATAAAGTATTTTATCTTAAAAATTTAAATTATTCCTTATATGTTACACGTCAGTGTTTTTAATTTTTTAGTTTTAATTAATTTTTTAGTTTTAATTTTATATCCTATTTATGATTATCTGTCGATTTTACTATATATAATATATAGATGTAAAAACGAGTGTGATAATCGATAAAAAAATAAAAAATAGAATTGAAAAAATTAAATGATTATAGGTTGGATGATTAAAATATTAACAGATTGGAGCTGGTTAAAAATCTAAATAATTATGTAAAATTTTAGGCATTACATTTAAAATATCTCTGGAATTATAATTATATCCAATTTGCTTATTTAAGTAATCGCCTGCAAGTCCGTTTATAAATACGCCTGCACAAGCGGATACGTAAGGGTCATTTTTAGCGGAAAAACCTGCGATTAACCCTGCTAGAATATCCCCAGTACCCCCTATAGTCATTCCGGCGTTTCCTGTCATATTTAATTTTATGTTGTTTTTATTGAATACTATATCTATTTTACCTTTTAAAACTATATTTGACTGATATATGTCCGATAATTCTTTCAAAATTGGTTTTATGTATTCAAATTCTCCCTTATGTGGTGTAAATATAATATTTTTGTCCGTAAACAATTTTATATATAATTCTTTATTTTTTTCATTTAAATTTTTATTTAAATCATCACTGTCTAATGGATTAATCAATTTTATAGCGTCAGCATCTATTATTAATTTAGGCATGGACTCCTTTTCACTTAAAATTTTATTTAAATATTTTTCCAAAAATTCTTTTGTATTAGGATTTAAGCCAATTCCGCAACCTAAAACTATAGAATCATAGTTTTTAGAGATAGATGCCAATTCTTCGACATGATGTTTGTTAAAATATTCCCCTTTAAACTCTTTAATCATTAATTCAGGATAATTTTTTAAGGCTATTGCTACAGGAATAACGGTTGCTACAGTTACGACGTCCACAATCTTTGAAGCGGCTACTGCTGAAAAAATTGGAGCCCCATAATAGTCCTTAGAGCCCCCGATTACTAATGTTCTACCATTATTTCCCTTATGGGAATCCGTTTCAGTCTTTGAAAGACTTTTTAACTCACCAATTCCTATTAAATAATTAATATAATCTGGAATGCCTATTTCTTTTAAGATAGTTTTGTTTTTATTATTTGATTTTTCACTTGAATTTAAATTGTTGAAATTATCTTCGTTATACTCATCCTTATAATTATGAAAAGTAATTATCTTATCAGAGATTAAACCTTTAGTTTCGGTATCTAAACTAATTATATCAATATAATTATTATAATTAACATTATTTTTTAACAAATTTAGAGATTCAATACATTTATCATAAGGATATCTTAAATTACCCGATATTCCAGTCCCCAACATAGCATCTACGAATAAAATCTTCTTTTTACACTCATCTTCGTTAGCAATTGTATCTAATTTATAAGATATATTCAAAAATAATTGTTCAAAATCTTTTTTTAGATTGTATATATTAATATTTCCAAATTTATAAATATTATTTATTATGTCAAAATTTTCTTTACTTTCTTGTGTCTTAATTTCATCTTCATCATTTAATAACACGACATTAACTCTATGTGGGTTCGACAAATGCCGAGCCAATACAAAGCCATCTCCCCCATTATTTCCCTTACCACAAAACAAATATATTTCGGCATAAGTTGTATTTTCAACCTGTTTTTCATGATTAATTACTTCATTATATGCCTGTATTCCTGCATTTTCCATTAACATACGTTTAGATATTCCATAATATTCACAATTATTATCTAATATATTCATTTCGGCGGTAGTTATGTATTCTTTTTGAATTATTTTAAATTTTTGCTGAAAATTTTTCAATTGATTTATTATATTATTACCTAAATCTAATTTAGTATTGTTTAAATCCATTTGACCACCTTATATATATGATTGCGTATTTTATTCGTCATTTCACGATAATTAGCTCTTGAAAGCCATAAATAAAGCTTATATACTAAGTAATACTATCTAAAAATACATATGTAATTCATGCTATATTATACCATATATCTAATACGATAATTAATTATAACGTTATAATAATGAAATTGAAGATACAAAATAAGTGTAAAATGAAATTTAAATATGGATTTTTGAATGACTAAAATTTTTAGCAAGGATAAAACTAAATAGTCCGCGAGGGCATAACAATATAATAAATTATACACTAATACAATTGAATATTTAATTTAATATCGCATGAATAAAATATCTCGAAAAATATTATACAACCAACCAAATTAAAATATTGAAAATATAAAATATTGTAATTAAATTATAGTTAAATTATACTTATATTATACCTAAATTATAATTAAAAATATTAATCCAATATGGTGAGATTTATGAATAATGGACTTGAAGCAATTTTCAACCCAAAATCAGTTGCAGTAATAGGCGCTACTGAAATAGAAGGAAAAGTTGGACAATCTTTGATGAAAAACTTAAAAAGCTTTATGGAAAAAGGCGGTAACGTATACCCAATTAACAAAAAATATGAGGAAGTATATGGTTTAAAATGCTATGATTCTGTTTTAGATGTTCCGGGTGACATTGACCTCGTTTTAGTTTCAATCCCTGCTAAATTCGTTCCTGAAACAATGGAAGAATGTGGAAAAAAGGGTGTTAAAGGCTCAATTATTATTACTGCTGGTTTTTCAGAAGTTGGTGACCACAGTCTCGAAGAAAAAACCATCGAAATTTTGAAAAAATACAATATTAGAACAATTGGTCCTAACTGTCTCGGTGTAATCAACATGCACGATGACTTAAACGCTTCATTTAGTAAAGATTTCGACCAAAAAGGAAATATCGCATTTATCTCACAAAGTGGTGCTATTATGACCGCTTTAATGGATATTTCAATCCCTTTAAACTTAGGTTACTCAAAAATCGTAAGTATGGGTAATAAAATAGACGTTCAGGAGGATGAAATTTTAGATTACCTCGCAGACGATGAAAATACAGACGTTGTTGTTTTATACGTAGAAGGACTTAAAAACGAAAAATTCATAGACTCAGCACGTGCTTTATCTTGCAAAAAACCAGTTATTGTTTTAAAAAGTGGAAAATCAGATGCAGGAGCTAAAGCTGCATCATCGCACACCGGAAGTCTTGCAGGTAACGCTCAAATGTACGAAGCTGCATTTAAAAAAGGAAGAGTATTCAATGTTGAAACTTTCGAGGAAATGGTTGACTTATTAAAAATATTCTCAACACAACCAGTTATGAAAGGTAACAATGTAGGTATTATCACAAATGCAGGCGGATTTGGAGTTCTTGCTACAGACATGGTAAGTAAATATGGCTTAAATATGGCTGAATTTGAAGAAAAAACAATTAATGAACTTAAAAAATACTTGCCCGATACATCAGGTGTTTCAAACCCATTGGATTTAATTGGAGATGCAGATACAGAAAGATACAAACACGCATTTGAAGAATTAGCAAAAGATAGCAATGTAGATGGTATCGTTGTAATATTAACCCCCCAAGGAATGACTGACGATATTGGAGCTGCAAAAGAATTGGTTAAATTCCAAGATACTCTTAGAGCAAAAGGAGAAACAATACCAATTGTTGCTGCTTGGGTTGGCGGTAACTCAGTTTCAGAAGGTGCTGAATACTTAAAAGAACATGAAATACCTACATTCATGTGCCCAGAACTTGCAGTTAAAGCTTTATCTGCTACATACCAACAATACTTAAACCAAAATGTTGTTGATGATGGAGAATACCTTAAAAAAGTTCAGGAAGAAATATACGCAATAAAAACAGAAAAAGGCGACGAATTAAGAGAATTACTTGCAAATCCTAATGAAAACAATGCAAAAGAATTCTTAAAAATTAACGGAGTTCCTACACCTGGTAGATATGTAGCTACAAGTGCAGAGGAAGCTGTAAAATATGCTTCGACAATGGATAAAGTTGTAATGAAAGTTGTTTCAGCTCAGATATTACACAAATCAGATGCGGGTTGCGTTATCATTGCTCCGTCAGACATTGAAGGTGCTTACAATACAATTATCGAAAACGGTACAAAATATCTTGCAAAAAAAGGAGAAACTGGCGTTATTGATGGTGTATTAATTGAAGAATTTGTAGAAGGTAAAGAAATTATCATCGGTGGTAAAAGAGACGAAGTATTTGGCCCTGTTATCATGACCGGTCTTGGTGGTATCTTTGTAGAAGTTATGAAAGATGTTACCTTTGGAGTACATCCAATAACCAAAAACTACGCTGAAGAAATGTTACAACAACTTAGAACATATAAAATCCTCGAAGGTGTAAGGGGAGAGCCTAAAAGAGATATTGAATTTATTAAGGAATTAATCGTAAGAGTCGGTGTAATTATGGAAGCTTACGATGAAATTCAAGAAATTGACATAAACCCTGTTTTCGTTAAAGAAGACGGTAAAAAAGGTGTGATAGGAGACGCTCTTATCATGACAAACTAAGTATACTAGTTAATTTAGTAACTAGTTAATTTAGTAACTAGTTAAATTATTATTAATTAATTTCTATTTTATTTTTATTATTTTTAAATTGATTAAGTGATTCAAAAAAGTATTAAAATATTTTATATAATATGCGACAATCATATAAAATTAAAAATTTGTTATTTTGTATATTTGATATATAGTATCGATGTTTAGATAAGATTTAATCCATTTTGGTTCTTAAATCTTAACAACATCCACCTGCTCCTTGTATAGCAAGGTATTTTCCACTGAATACTGACTTTTTTAATACAATGTTTACACTTTCGAGCACTTGTTTTGCCATTTTGTCGATGTAAACCTTAAACTCTGGTTCTTCGTGTATTAATTCATCTGTATCCATTATTTTATCTACTAAATCTACTGAAAATTTAGGCCCTCCTCAACCAAATCCTTCAAATACTACAATGAAGTCCTTTGAAGTTGCTTGAGGTAGTTTTTCCATGATGAATTCTCTAGCATCATCAGATATGGTAACTGGTATCATCTTAACACCTCCTGTGTAATTCTATATAATTATTGAATATATAGGTTTAACTCATAACTATATTTATAAGGTTATTAGATATCTTAATATCTAATTGATAAAAAAAGAAATTGGATTAAAATCATAGTATGGTTATGGTGAAATTACAATAATGTATGATTTAAAAAATTTAAAAATAAAAATAAAAATAAGCAAGTAAAAATTTAAAAATTTAAAAATTTAAGTAAAATAAAAGATTTTGACAGTGTTAAGTCTTAGATATAAAACTTAGAATAATAAAATTAATAATATTTTTTAATATTATTAACTTATTAACCTATTAAATTATTCTAAGTCTCCTCTATCGGTAACTTTGTCTAATTTACAGTTGTTTTCTGGAATTTCTTCGAATCTTGATTCTAAAGCTTTTAAAACTTTAGGTACTGAGGTATATTCCATCATTGATTCTGGTAATCTGTGAGGTTGGAATGGACCCATGCTTCTCATCATATCAGCCATGTCTAAAGCTTTATCTCTTGCTTTATCAAATGCTTTGTCTGCGAATAAGTCATTTGGACCAACTAATCTTCCTTTTGACAATTGGAATCCTAAAGCCATAATTCTTGCAGGACCATCAAATCTTGAAGGCATAGCGTCTTCTTCTCCAACTGGCATCATTGGACCCCAGTGGCATCCTCTCATCCATCCTGATACTAAGTGTGGGTTAGCGAAAGCTTCTAAAAGTTCACCAACTGCCGGGAAACCGCTTTGAGCTCTTACGATAGCTACAGGGTCGTCTTTACCAACGTATTCTCCTGCCATCATGTTTAATTTTTCTGAACTTGCTACAGCTGCAATTTCGTTGTCGTATCCTCTGTAAACTCTCTTAATTGCGTATCTTTCTAAGTTTCCGATTAAAGCTAATAAGGAGTATGTTTCAACAGGTGTGCTCATTAAAACTCTTTTGTGGTCGATGATGTCCATAACTTCGTATTTGAAACCTTCTGTCATTGATGGGTCAAATACTAAACCTGGTGTGTTGAATGGACTGCTGAACATTTTGTAGAATGGCAAGTTAAATGCTGCAGGGTCTGTTTTATCACAGCAAAATACAACTAATGGTTCGCTTCTTCTTTCTACGAATTCCATTTCTGCACATCCTGGGCCTAAACCTTTAACGTTTCCTGAAAATGAGTCTGATAATAAATCTTGACCTGCACCGTATAATTTTAACTCTTTTGCAACTTCTGTCGCATCTGTTAATGCGTCCCAAGCTAATTTGTGTACTTCATCGTTATCTACACCTTTGTTATGAGTCATAACAATATCGATGTCGTCACCACAGTTTGTAACGTAGTAGTCGATTAATGTTTCGTCAACCGCGTTTTCAACTACGTATTCAACAGCGTCTAATAATTCAATAGGAGCTAATGTGTGACCGCATAAACCGCCCACATCTGCTTTAATAACACTTACAGTTACTTTTTCTTCCATAATTACACCTACTTAGAGATATTGGATATTAGTATTGATTAGTATCTAATTTAGATATCATTAAATAAATAGTGATAAATAATTAGCAAATAATAGTATGACATTCAATAAATATTTTATCTACATTCTATTATTTATAAATTTAATTAAGGATATTGATTAAAATAATTATCTGATAAATCAATATCATAAAGCACCATATATTATAAATTTCACTTTTATATAATTATCGCATGATTGGGATAAAATACAGTTGAAGATTAAAATATGATATCATATATTAAAATATTAAAATATTAAAATATTAAAAAAATTTATCATTCTAAATTAATTATTTTAGATTTCGAATTACAAACTTCCGTAATATATATTTTTCCGTATTTTTCAAGATATTTTACGATATTTGGAACATTTTCAGCTTTACAAAGACCTATATAGGAAGGTCCCGTTCCAGAAAGCCCAAAAGTTAAAGCTCCTGACTCTAATGCTTCTATAGATATGTTTGTAGGAAAATTCAAAGTAGACGCATAAAATAATCCATTCATAAAAAGGGCTTCATAATAATTACCCACTAAACAATTGTTAAATGCTATTTCAACGTAATTTTTAATTAATATCATACGTTCTTTGTTTAAATTTTTTTGATAGTTATTTGGAATTAAAACGATTACTTTTACATCTTCATCATTAAATGCGTCTCTCTTTAAAATTTTTCTATTTTCATTATCTGTTATTGTAATTCCACCATAGTATGAGGCTGTTGCATCGTCATATGCCCCAGTTATCGTTAAATTTTCATCAAAGCAAGATTTTATGCCCAAATTAATTATTAAATCATCCAACTCGTTATTAATTTTTTTATTAATTTTTTTATCGCCTTCGGGAGCATATTTTCCTAAAACCCCCATTGTGGCAAGAGTAACTGCATTAGCTGTTGCACTACTACTGCTTAAGCCGGATTTTATGGGCAAATTAGATTTTGTAGTAACCTTTGCGGAGTAATCCAAATTATAATAATCTAAAACATTTTTTACACATGTCTCTATCAAATTAGGGGCAATTTCTTTTTGCCCTTCAATCTTTCCATTAATGATTTTTTTATGGTCATTTATTAACTCGACAGTTGCTTCAACTCCTAAAGTTATACCAAATGCAGAGCCCTTATTTGTAGCAATGGCATTTATTATAGTCCCAGAACCATGAGATATTGCAGTACATTTTGAATACATATATTCACCAAAATTATAAATGTTTAAAAATTCAAAATCTTTATTATATAATTCTTATATAGGGATATATAATTAAAATAACTATTGTAATGTAATTTAATGCAATTAAATATACAGTAATTCTAAAAATTTAAAGTAGCGATATTATGAAATATGAGTATGTTTTAACGTCTTCTTTATTGAATAGGGCTCCAATTGGGGCAAAAACTTCGGATTTTAAAAATTATATAATTAATTTATTCGAAGGTTCTCACACTTATGAAATGCTTAAAAATGAAGATATTATAATTTTAAATGTATGTAGTCCATTAATTATTGCAGAATCTGTAATTGACGATGTAGGAAACTATGAAAAATTAGAATATAATGGAAAAACTTATTATTATATCAAAGAAGCTGAAAAAATTGATATAGTCAAAGTTAAAAACCGTAAATTTAGTAGTTTTAAAAATGAATATGGTAATTCATGCATAATGAATTTAGAATGTGAAAAAATAGATGAAAAAATCATTGATACTAATAAAAAGTATCAAAATGAGCTTAAACCATTTAACAGAGCCGATAGTTTACTGGTTGAAATTGCAGTTTTATATTCTCGCATAAATCTAGTTTCAGAAACTGAAAAAATTAAAATGATGGAAAAAATTAAAGAATATGCGAATATAATAAAAAAAGTAGGTTCTAAAGAGCATATGATAGTATTAAACAAATTTAAAGAACATATTGACATTTAAATTCTTATTTTTATTATTCTTATTTTAAATATTATTTTTTATTTTTATTAGGATTATTGATTTTAAAATCAATTACAAAGACATATTCGCGTGGAGAATAGGATTTTACAACCCTGCTTTCCAAAACTTCACATTCACACTTTGATTTAAATAAATTTATGCCCTCGTTTACATCTGCTCCAACCATGTAATAATGTATTGTCCCGCCTTCTTCCACCAAATCCAAAGCTTTATCGACAAATTGATTTGCATATTTTGGTAAATTCATAATTATTCTATTACCTTTTAAATCTACCTTTCTAACGTCTTCGAGGATAGAAAATATTTTATTTTCCAAGTTATTCAATTTTATATTCTCTTTTAATAATTTTATAGCTTCAGGGTTTACGTCTATAGAATATATCTTTTTTGCATCCTTACAAGCAATTGAATAAGGTCCCACTCCACAAAACATGTCTACTATTACGTCGTCTTTTTCGACTTTCTGCATTATTCTATTTCTTTCCCAGCTTAAACGTGGTGAGAAATACACTTTTGCAACATCCACATATAATTTATAGCCATTTTCCTTATAAAGTGTTAATGTATTCTCTTCTCCTGCCAAATGTTCTAAATCTCTTACACGATATTCTCCTTTTACGTCACTTTCTCGCCTAAAAACAGCTCTTACAGAAGGTATTAATTCTTTAGCCTTTTCTCCAAGCTTTAACCGTTCTTCTTTATCAATTTCATCCGAAATTTGTAATATTACGATATCCCCTATAATATCATATGCGTGTGCTATTCTTCCGTTTGTTAATTCGTCACTATAATTATTTAAAAGATAATCTTTAAAACTTGGATTTTTTTTATTATTTGACTTTTCAAAATCGGATTCATTTGTAGTTATAATTTCAAAATCCATATCGTCCATTTGATTTTGATTTTGATTTTGGCTTTTAATTATAACATTTTTTAAGGTATTTTTTAAGTCTTCCTCGCCTATTTCTTCAATTTCTTCATAATTCAATGGCAAATATAAGTTATTATCCAGTTTTTTTAACTTATAATCCTTATTCAATAAATTATAATCTAAAAGAATTCTTCTTATAAATTCCCCGTTTTTTAAATTAGTCTTTACTGCTTTTAAAATTAGATTATTTTCACTTTCTTCGATATTTATTTTCAAAATTTCACCATATGTAATACATAATAAAAAATACATATTGTTTATTTGTTTATTTGTTTATTTGTCTATTCCTTTGTTATTAGTTATTTTATTTTTTATTTCTTTTTTTAATTTATAATAATGATATTCAACAGTTTTTAAATTAATCCCTGTGCTAATTGCTATTTCCTTGGGATTTTTACCCTCTTCCATCTTTTTTTTAATAATTTGTTTTTTAGTTGTAGGACGGCCTTTCTCAGTCGTTAGGGGTTTTACGGTGATTCCTATCTCACTTAAGGCCTCTAATATCTTTTTATTAGTCCTGTTGTATTTCGAAACCGGTAAATATATTTCTTCCACGTCACAAACTTCCAAAAGTTCGATTATTAATGATTTTGTTAACTCTTTGTTTAAATAAATTCCTTCTTCTTCCTCATTTAATTCATCTAACTTCTCAATTAATTCTTCGATGGAATTTGCCCTTAATTCTGTTATATTCAATTTCTTTTTTAAATTTTTCAAACTTTCCAAACTTGTGTTGGTTGATTCATTTAAATTTACGTCCATAATATCACTTTAGATTATAGTATTATGAATTAGTACTTACTATATTTTATAACTATTTGTGACTATAAAAATAGGGTTAACAAATACAACTAAAGCACTAATAAAAAAAGCTATTTTATAAAACTAATATAATTAAAAATAAAAAAATTAATATTTGGTAAATTTCATACTTATATGGTATAAAATTAATTTATTTCATTAAACCCATTGCTTTGTTTGTCATTTCAATGGATTTCATGTTATCTTCTTCCATTTGTAACATAGCCCTTATACAGTCTACATTTTCAGGGATAACGTCACTTTCTTGGTGAACTGCTTGCATCATGAAGATTTCATTATCAATTACGTTGATACTTTCTTCCCATACTGGAATTTCGTTTAAATCGTATCTTAATCTACCCATGTCTCTTGACATTTCAATTAAAGCTGCTGTTGAATCTAAGCCTTCTGAAGCTTTTACGGTGAAAATCCTTGGTGTTTTAGCAATAGCATCTAATAAATCATCTTTTGTAGTTCCTGTTGTTTCAACCATTAATGAATGCATGTGCATTAATGTTGTAGGTACAATAACAGCTGAAGAAATAATTTTTCCCTTTAACTTATCGATTACTGATTCTACATCTGGACCGTGGTGTGAAGGTACATCTGTTGATGGGATTATTGCGTTAACTGGACCTTTTTTAGAGTCATTAGGGTCTACAGCTCTTCTGACTAATACAACTCTTGCTTTTAAAACATCCGTTACAGAATCTATTGCATATAATGACCTGCATAACCCTGTTGTGTTACAAGAAACTAACCTAATAGCGTCTTTTCCGTAACATCTGTTATAGCTCCATAATGAGTTAAATGAATCCTCTGCATCTGTTGCTTTTTCCCCGCCTTGTATGATAGACTTAACGTTGTGCTTTTTATAGATTGTTTCTAAATTTTGTTTACCTATTTTCTTAGGCGCTCCGTCAACCACTAAATCAGCATCTTGAATTACATCGTCGAGTGTACCGGATATTTCCAAACCTGCTTCTTCAAATAAGTGAGCTCTTTCAGGTACTGCTGCGTATAATTTATAACCTTTCTCTAATGCCATTTTTGCTTCAAAATCAGGCTTTGTTTTTGTTACTCCAATAACTTCCATATCCTTCTGACAAGCTACTGCGTCAGCTACTCTTTTACCTATCGAGCCATATCCATTTACCAATATTTTTGCCGTCATAACATCACCATATCTGAATTTTTTTATTTATTTGTTTTATTTGTTTTATTTTTAATATTATCGTTTATTCTTATTATGTTGTTTCTTAGTTATTTTAATTATCGTATCATATATAATAATTTGTAACCTATGATATTAATATTTTATATTATTTTGTATTAATTCTTATTTATTGAAGACATATACCTATTAAATACTTATTAAATACTTATTAATTAGTTATTAAGTAGTTATTAAGTAGTTATTAAAATACAAATAAAAATATTAAAGTATAATATAGATGATAAATATATAATCTAATAAATAACTTTAAAATATAAAATTATATAAAGGAATATATTCAATATTATATGATATTTACGAAAATAAAAATAAATTATTAAATTAAAAATAAAATAACTAAAACTTAAAGTAATAAGATGAATATATGACTATATGAATACATATTATATTATTACAAATTATAGTTTAATTTTCTCAATATGAAAATAGTGCTTAGAAAGGAGGATAATTATGCAAATGGTTCCAGGAGCATCAGGATACGATAGAGCAATCACCATATTCAGCCCAGAAGGTAGATTATACCAGGTTGAGTACGCAAGAGAAGCAGTTAGAAGAGGCACTACCGCTGTAGGCATTAGATGTAAAGATGGCGTAGTTTTAGCAGTAGATAGAAGAATTTCAAACAAATTAGTGGAAGTATCATCAATTGAAAAAATATTCCAAGTTGATGACCACATTGTTGCTGCTACGTCCGGATTAGTTGCAGATGCTAGGGTATTAATCGATAGAGCAAGAACAGAAGCTCAAATAAATAGAATGACTTACGGTGAAAAAATCACTGTTGAAGCCCTCTCTAAAAAAATCTGTGACATAAAACAAGCTTATACACAACACGGTGGAGCAAGACCATTTGGTTTAGCACTTTTAATTACCGGAATCGATAAACACAGTGCTAGATTATTTGAAACAGACCCAAGCGGTGCTTTAATAGAGTATAAAGCTTCTGCAATCGGTTCAGGAAGACATGTTGCAATGGAACTTCTCGAAGAGAAATACAATGAAGATATCACTGTTAGTGAAGGTATGGACTTAGCAATATACGTTTTAAACAAAATAAACCCTGAGTTAAATGCTGTTAGCGTTGATATGGCAATTGTAAAAGATAGTGAAAAATTAGTTGAGAAAAAATCAGTTGAAGAAATTGAAGCAATTATAGAATATGTTTCAAAAGCTATCGAAGATGAAAATAAAATTGAAGATGAAAATAAAGAATAAATATTATTAAAAGCTAAATTTTATTTAAAACTACAGAAAGATTAATTAACTAATAATTAATGTTAATTAATTACGTAATTAGTTATTATCTAATCAATTAGCTTTATTTTGATATTTTTAGATTATTTATTTATTCATTTATTTTCATATTTCATTATTTTATTGTTATTGTTTTGGTAAGTTATTAACACAAAATATATTAAAAAGGGGTATTATGGCGTCATTAGATAATGCGGTTATGGCTAGATTACAATCACACGGTGAAAAATTCGAAATATATGTTGACCCGTATTTAGCAGCCAAATTTAAAGAAAATAAATCATCTGTGGATATTTCCGACATATTAGCGTCAGAGAATATTTATAAGGATATTTCAAAAGGGGAAAAAGCTCCAGAAGAGCTATTAATGAAAGTATTTGAAACTTTAGATAGCAAAAAAATTGCTGAAAAGATTATACTTAAAGGACAGGTTCATTTAACATCAGAACAAAGAAAAGAAATGCAAGAGCAAAAAAAGAAGCAAGTAATATCTATTATTGCTAGAAATACTATCAATCCACAAACAGATACCCCTCACCCACCTAAAAGGATTGAAAATGCCATGAACGAGGCTAGAGTTACCGTTGATTTATATAAAAGTGCTGAGGAACAAATCAACGATGTAATAAAAAAACTTAGGTTAATTTTACCTATGAAATTTGAAAAAAGAGAGGTAGCAGTTAAACTTGGTGGGGAGTACGCTGGTACAGTTTACCATTCTTTGTCAGAATATGGTACTATTAAAAAAGAAGAATGGCTTGGAGATGGGTCACTCGTATTTGTGATTGAAATTCCTAGCGGTATTGAGAATGAATTTTATATGTTTTTAAATAAAATAACAAAAGGTTCTGTACAAACAAGAGTCTTAAAAAGATTCTAGCCTAAATTTTATCATTTTTTATTAATTTTATTTTATTATTAGTTTTTAACCATAGTATATAGATTTATATATTAAAAAACAATACTAATTTTAGATATATCTCATAATATTTTCAAGGTAAATAACCCAAAATTATGAGACGATACTTGGGATATTTTATACCATAGATAACTTTATATTGTAGTATGGGATATTCTATAAAGTAAATATATCGTGGATATGTGTAAAACTTAATTTAACATACAATATTAAAATACGCATCGAATTTGTATTTTTTAGAATTCTATGTGTTTAATTATTGAATGAAACTAATTTCATTCTAAAAGGATTATCGTTTAAATTTATAAAATTTAGAAATAAATCCAAAAGCGATGAAATAACCCATATTATTAATATATACATAAAATAATGTTTATAAACAAAGTTAAATCGAAAACACACGAAATTACAATTTAAAGATAATAAATTGTGGTTTCAAATATTTTTAAATTATTAGGTGATAACATGGTAGAATACAGCCACACTAAAAAGGTTGGTTCAGCTGGTAGATTCGGACCAAGATACGGTAGAAAACTCAGAGTAAGATTAAGAAACGTAGAAATGAAACAGAAAAAAGCATACAAATGCCCTGTATGTGGATTCCCTAAATTAAAAAGAGCAGGAACCTCAATTTGGGTATGTTCAAAATGTAATGCTAAATTAGCTGGTGGAGCTTACACTCCTGAAACAGGTTCAGGAAAAGCTGTTACAAAAGCTATCAGAAGAGTTATCGACAGTAAAAACAAACAAATTTAATTTATTAAATATTCTTACTTATTTTATTTTAATTTTAGAGATTTAAAGGTAATTAACCACTTTTAATAAGCTTATACCATTATATGGATTATATAAATTATTATATATGGAAATTTATTTTATGATTATTTTAGATTTTAATTGATTATAGATATTATTGGTTATATGACCATATAATGAGATAATATGATTGTATTAATATATTATTTATAAATGAATAAAAATATATAATTTAAGTTACTATGTATAAAATTCATGAGATAAAATAAAGTAAGTTAAACTAAATCAAAGTAAGTTAAATTAACTTAAAATTAAAAATTATTTTAATTTATTTATTGTAATTTATTATTATTTCAAATTAAATAGGAAAAATATACGATTATGGTGATAATATGGTAGAATATAGATGCTCAAATTGCCAAAGAATAATAACTATCGATGATATAGGTTCAAAAGCTAAATGTCCTCACTGTAGTAACAGAGTATTGATAAAATTAAGACCTAAAATAGTTAAAAAAGTTCAGGCAAGATAATCAAAAGGTTAAGTAGGGTTAGTAAAATGATAATAACCACATCTAGAAAACCTTCACAAAGAACTCGTAGTTTAGCAAATGATTTATCAAGAGTTTTTAACATAAAAACTGTTAACCGAGGTAAAACTTCAGCTTCAGAATTACTTGAAAAATACAAAAATCTAATTGTTATCGAAGAATTAAAGGGTAACCCCAATAAATTAAAGATATACGATGTTGAAAATAATAAGGTTTTTTCAGTAATTATGGCGGTTAAATTACAAAGAGAGATAATCTCTGAAAAAATAGACATTCAAAATAGTATTGTTTATGATTTTGAAGACAATTGTGGAGAATTTAGAAAATTATTTACAAAATTTTTGTTTAAAAATATAAAAAAGCCAATTTATGCTATTAATACCAATAAAAAAGATAACATAAATTATACGCTATTAAAATTCAATAAAGGTTGTGAAGGAGTATACTTTTTAGACTTTTACGATGTTAATGAATCCACAACTACTCACATAGGCCCTAAATTAAAAATTACGGGTCATAAAATCTTTGATATTTTTGAAGATGAAGAATAAATTTATTATTCGTGAAATAATGGAAAAAAATAACGAAAATCCATATTTTGAACTTGAATTAAAGTTTGAAGACGTTGAAATAGCTAAAACTATTTATAATAGTATATATGTTGAGCATTGTGATAGTCAAATTCGTTCAAAATGTGATATGAATATTATTGGCAATGTCATAAAAATACGTGGAAGTGCTGAAGAAGTAAGTATATTAAAAGCTTCAGTTTATTCATATATTAGATGGATAAAAACCGCTGAAAATATATACGAAATTATAAATAAAAGATAATATTAAAGTTTGAATAATATAATAATATAATAATATAATAATAACACAATGAAAGATAAAGAGGATTGATAATATGGATATTCCTGCAGATGTTCAAAATCAAATTGCACAATTTCAACAATTACAACAACAATTGCAAATGATTATGATGCAAAAACAACAATTTGAAACACAAATGAAAGAATTCGAAAAAGCAATTGAAGAAATGGCAAAATCAGAATCTGACGAAGTTTTCAAAATGGCTGGCGGAATTTTAATTAAAAGAAACAAAGACGAAGTTAAAGTTGAATTAGAAGAAAAATTGGAAACTTTAAGCATTAGAGTTGCTACATTCGCTAAGCAAGAAGAGAAAATGCAAAAAAGATATGAAGAACTCCAAGAAACCTTACAAAAAGCTCTTGAAAATACCCAATAATTCAATAGCTCGCTAATTCAAAAATATGGTAAGAATATAATATAATAATTAACTATTAGTTCTTATCTTTATTATTTTACTATAATTTTTTTAATTAATTGACAATAATTACTCAAATATTTAATTCTATTTTACAAACATTTAACAATGTTAATTACGTAGTAATACATTATTACTTTACATTTTAATATAAAATAAGGAAAATTAAATTTATAAAATTTAAAAGAAAAGATGATGATTTTATGAATAATAAATACAATATTGAAAAATTAAAGGAAAGCCTAAAATCCGATGAAATTTTATTTTTATGTCATCACAATGCCGACCCTGATGCAATAGGGGCATGTATAGGCCTTAGATTTTTAGCGGAACATTTGAACAAACCTAAAAAATCAAAGCAGATTGTCGAAGATAAAATTAAGGATGAAAAAAGCCAAATTATTGGAAAATACAAAATTTCAGCAAATTCAATTAGCAAGATATCACGTAACATGCTTGAAGAATTACCTTCCTTAAATTATGATATCGAAATTATAGAATATCCCAACATTCCGGAAAAAGTATTTTTAGTAGATACATCTTCAATTAACCAAATAACCGTTAATGAAGAAAAACTATACAAGTCATTTCTTGCCATGGTTGACCATCACAAAAAAACGGAACTGTCTACAAAATGCGATTTTTTAATAGTTAATGAAGAATCTACATCCACTTGTGAAATGGTTACACGAATACTTAAAGATATTAATTTGTTTCCTCCAAAAAGTGTTAGAACTGCTTTACTTTGTGGTATAGCTTACGATACAAAACATTTAAAACTTGCTAGCGAAGAAACCTTTAAAATGATTACCTGGTTGATTAAAGACTTAAATTTTCAGAGAATACTCTATCTTTTAAGTCAAGAAAGCGAAAAAGGGAAAAGAATTGCACATTTAAAAGCATGTAGTAGAATGCAGATTGAAGAAATAAACGGATTAATAGTTACCATTTCAAATGCTAGTTCATATGAAGCCTCTTGCGCAAAAACTGCGGTCAGTATCGGTGCAGATTTAGCCTTAGTTACAGCGGTTCGAAAGAGAGATAGGCAAATACGAATAAGCTCACGTTGTAGAAAATCAGTTTCTAAAAAACTCCATATGGGTGAACTAATGGAAGAAGTAGCTCATAAAATAAATGGTCAAGGCGGAGGGCATGCAGAAGCTGCCGGTTTAAACGCTAATTGGGATAAAACTACTTCAAAGGATGAAGCAGTTTCTAAAATAATTAAAATTTGTATAGATACTATCAAAGAAAAATTAAACTCTAATGAATAATTGTTAATTAGTAAAATACAGATAAAATATGGTGTGTTTATGGATAATTTAAACGAAAAAAGATTAGAACAGGATGATATATTCGATAGTTACTTTAAAAATTTAACTGAAAAAGAAAGGGCAGTATTTGAAGGCGGTATTTCCATGGGTGCTTTATTCCACCAATTTGTAGGGACTCCAATAAGCATGAATTCAAAGGGGTGTTTAGAAGAGGCTATAAAGAGCGCTATGGAAAACCAACCTTTCATAAAAAAGGCTCTTATAAACATAAACTTAGAAATTGCAGAAAATGATTACGTATCACTAACTGGTGAAATGTTAGATGTTACACTAATTGTGGGAAAAGAAAAAGAATACAAAATAAGATTAAACTACATACCTGAATTAAATTATCCGTTAATGTATGTCGAAGATTAAATTTAACTACTTTTTAACTAAATTATACTTACTTTTTTCTCTTTTTATGATATTTTAAAATTTATACTAGTTTAAAAATCTTAATTTAAAATTAATTAAAAGAAATGATATTAAATCTAAAAATAGTATTAAGTGTATAAAAAATTGAAAAAATACTAAAAATAATAAAAATAAATTACATGGGATTATAAATAAGAAGATACTGTAATTCCATAACCCCAATTTGAATTATTTAAACCCGTTAACATATCTACTATTGAAGGACTTGTTGGATTTTCCACAAATACTGCATTTGAACCGCCTATTTCATATTTATCCGAAGAAGTTGGTGGCGAAATATAAATTAAGTTATTTCCTAGTGTACTTCCTGAAACATAGGGGTCAAATTGTGCATATTTCCTTACTCTAAAGTTATCGTAGTAAAGTTCAGGGTTATTTAAGTTATCTCCGTTTGAACTTCCCAATATGAAATAAGAATCTCTAGGCCGATATGTTCCATATCGCCAATAATTATGATATATTTTATTATTGTAATAAATGTAATCATCTAACGTAGCCACTTGTACCCTCGTATCGCCCATAACGTGATCCAATACCACTTTAAGTCGATACCACCTGTCACTAGAAGGACTATATCCTGAATCGACACCTATCCAGTCTTTATCATTGTGTAAAATATAACTATCTGCAAGATAACTATAGTAGTATTGTTCATAATACTCCCCAATAATTAAATAATCTTCATTCAATGGTATATCTCCATAGAAATTATTGGTGGTAAAGTAGTATATGTAATCACGAGAGCCGCCTAATTCGGCAGTATAATAACCTAATTCGTAAGCACCATTATAATCTCCATAAAAACCCATTAACATTTGCGGTGACGAATAACCATCCTCTTTACCTTTTAAATCCACTTCTGCAATATAGGGTCTTCCCTGTGTTGGATGATATATATTATCAGTTGTAACTGAATTTAGCGTATCATAAGTAATCATCCGCGGAGGCTGGTAATCTGCAAGTGAATATGTCATATTGTTATTGTATAATGGATTGGAAAATGGACTTGTGCTAGTATCGTAATCCCACTCGTCATTATCTTCAAATATATATTTTTTAAATATTGTATCGTCACTACTTTCAAAATCATCAAACATGGTAAAAACATTTTTACCATCAGATATTCCAGTACCTTCGTAATGAATGTCCACCTGTTGAACAGAATTCGCACTTAAATTCATTTTTAACCATACAAACGCCTTAGGTCTTAGTGATGATGAATTCCAATATTCAACCCAGTAATTTAATTTTACACCATTATGATAAAAGTCTAACCCTTCACCATTATTATTCTTATCAAAGTTATAATTAGAGTTATTTAATACGATAAATACTGGGAAATTCTCTAAATCCTGAGCATTTGGATTTTTAATATACAAAGAGTCTTTTTTATCACTCATTACATAATGATAAGCGCTAATTATTGTCTTAACAGTTACATTTTTTGAATCTTCGTAAGATTTACTTCTCAAAGCCCCAGATTTTGATAAATTGTAATCTAAGGTATATTCTAAATTGAATGTAAATCCATTCACCATTGAAATATTTGTTACTTCAAAATTATAATCTAAATCATAACCTGAATCCTCATAAGCAGTTTTTACGGATTCTAAATTATTATGAACCTCGGTTTCTGTACGACTATCCAGATAATTTAACACACTATCCGTATTATCAAAAAATGGGCTGTCACTACCCGAATTATGGCTATTTATAACCTGGAATTCTGCATCATTTAAGACTTTGTTAAAAACCTTGGGTATTGAATTAGAAACCATTATTTCTAAAGAATCCGCCTTAAGACCCAAAGTATTGGCACTAGCTTCCTCTAAAGCACTATTTTTATACGTATCCAACATTGTAAACGAAATAACGCCGAATAGCATTATCAAAAGTACTAGAGTTGTTGTAGAGTGGGAAAGATACATAATATCACGACATTATCTTCTTATATTCTTATATACCTATTCTTTTATTATTTTGAATTTTAAATAATTCATGTTTTACGAATTAAAAGTAATTATAAAGTTAAAATTAAAAAGTATTAACAAATGAAACTTATAATTTTAAAATACTTCAGATATATATATTAAATAAATAGGCTATTTAAATTTGTTTATTAGTTATTTAATTAATTATTTAATAGTTATTTAGTATTTATTTGGTATATAGGGTTAAAGATGCGTTTACAGGCAATCCTGATTTATGATAATACAATACTTTCTTACGGTCTGCAGATATGGAATCAGATGCTTTAAACGCAGTATCCTCATCAGAAAATGGACCCATTGTATTTACATTCTTAGAGCCGGACTGTGTATTCCAATATATTACATACCAACCGCTTGAACGATTCATTTGGACAATTGTGTGAACTATTGCAAAATTTTCGTTTATGGTGCCTTTTGAATAGCTGTAATTACCAATCACCAAATTATAATTATCATAATTTATCCGACTATCCAAATACAAATCAATTATTGACGATTCAATATCTGTATTAAGCAACACTATCACATTTTCCAAAGTACCTTCAGATAATAATGATTCCATGGTAGATATTGCTTTATTGTTTAAAACATTGAATTCTACTGCTTCAGTGTATCCTTCTGTATCTTCAAATACTGCAACAGTGTAAATAGATGTTCCCACAATTAAAATTAAAATTGCAAAAAGAACATCGTAATCAAATATCATACTTAAATCACCGATAGTATCTTTATTACCTTTTTTATAATTTATATGGATATATTTCTCTTTAATAAACATAATTTTATAAATTATATAAAAAATGATTTAATCAAATTAAGCCCCTATACTCAATGTAACATTTTTAGACTCCATTTTAAGACCGTAATTCACTAAATTATAATCATTTGTAACTGTGAAATAAATATTATTAGTTTCTGGATTATTATATACACTCAATAATTTAATTTCTAAGTAATTTCCATTATTATAATCTAAAAATTTTTCAAATTCAGATCTTGAGTCTGTAGTGGATAATGTTCTATTGGTTAAAACACCGTTTATCTCAAATATGGCGTTTGTTGGAACGTCAGCACGTATTGTAACGTTACCCAAAGCCCCTTCGTCATTATTTTTATAGTAAAATATTTGACCTTGGTTCATTGTAAAGTAGTATTTGTATCCAGTTAATTTAGATAGTGAGATAGGTACCAATTTTTTACCATTAAAATTATAAACTTTTCTACTAAAAACCCCTTGATGTTTCGAATTGTTTATGACCAGTGAATTAACATCTGAAACCAATATATTAGTAAATTGATATTCATACTCATAATTATACGTATCGTCACAATTTGGGTCATAACTACCCTTTATTTTCTCATCATCATAATAATGTCTTGTTAAAGACGTTAAGAAATTATGGTAATCCACTTCGTAGTTATCAGAAGGAAATTCGTAATCATTGTATATTTTTGCTGCAAGTAAATTAACTTTTTGTACTTCCTGAGTATCCTGCACTTCATTTTGGACATTTAAGAAAGAATTAAACAAATTAGAGGTAATTATGAAAAAAATGATTAAAAATAGCATAATTACAATTAATGCTTCATAGCTAAATATATAACCTTTTTTTGACCGCAATTTACGAGTTAATATATTTTGACCTCTGAATTTAAATTGGTCAGAATTTTTAGCTATGCCCTCTAATTTTGCTAAAATTTTACTTTTTTTAATAATCTTCATAATTTACCTTTCAAAAGTTCTAATATCGCATTAAATATAATATTTGCGTATTTAATAGTTTTAAAATATTTAATTAAAAATATTTAATTATCAATATTAGTATTATAATATGAGTGATATTATTATACGTGTTATAATTGCTATTAAACTACTAACATTAACTGTATTATCTTACGCCAATTCTACGTTTAACTCTTTTGAAACGTAAAAATCATCAACAACTACTTTTAAAGAGTTTCCCATATCTATACCCGATAATTCGGCATTTTTAGTCATAACTTTAGTACCATTTTTATAAAATGTTATAGTTGTTTTACTTTTGACGTGTATTACCTTATTTGCATAAAATATATCGTAGTTTTTTCCGTATATCCTATCAAAACTTGAATTTAGTATTACATCTTTATTATAAGCCACTATAGCAGTATTCTCAAATATATTAAGCACTGCATCTGCTGAATTAACTATTTCTGCCTTTTTAAATTCATTTGCAGTATTTATAACAATATTTCCAATTATTGAAAATGTTATGATGATTAACAGCATAGCTATTAAAAAATCATAAGCAATTTGCCCCCTATTTGTTTTAAAACTACCTATTTTCATAGTATCGACTTTTTAACCGCAGAAATTTTAAAATTTAAAATGTTGGTTCATAATGTTAAATATTTTGAATATTTTGAATATGTTGAGTATCTTGACCATATGGAATAATTAAAGTAATGATTTTAAAATTGTTTTAAATTGTTTTAATATGTTATTCTCATAACTAATTCTCTACTTTATAATATTAAATATATTCGAAAAAATATATAATTTTATGGATTAAGTATAATCAAATGTTGAATATGTTGAATATGTTGAATGTATTAAAAAAGAAATAATTTTAAATTAGATTTAAGGTATTAATTCAATCTTTACTTTGTTATCGTCATTTAAAAGTTTGAAAGATAACAATTTAGAGGTGTTTACATGAAAAGAATTGCTATTGAGCATTTCTATATCTGTGTCCAAACTTGCACTTACCTCATAACCATCCCCTGAAACAGAAATATTACGCGTTGCAAAGTTCCAAGTTGAGTCAGCTGGAGATTTTACCCGTACTAATTTATAAGAACCTTCATCAAGACTAGCTATCATATGAATATTTGATTTTAGATTTGACAAACTACCGTGTGCTAAACTAGCTTTAGCAACTTCTGTGGTCTTATCTAACCCAAATAAACCTGGAATTATAGTTGCCACTACAACAGATGCCAATAAAGCCAAAAACAATATTGAAAATTCCATGGATATTTGACCTTTGGTTCTCCTAAATTTTCTACCAAATATTTTTTTTGAATTATTATCGGGCTTATATTTAGATTTAATTGTCATATTATCCTCTCATTTGATTTTGGCAACCTAGTATAAAATTTATAAGCATAATAAGATTATAAAAGTGATAAACATTATAAAAGTGATAAAATATAGATAAGAATTAATTAATAAATAAAATTATATTTTATTATATAATATATTCTATTTATTCATTTTTAAAATAATTAAATAAATAAATCTTCAACCTCTAAATCTGAAGATTTTGGTTCCCATTTTACTACATAATAAAATCCGACTTCTTCGGGCGAATCTGTAGTATATGCAAATGCAGGTACATCTAAAGAATTACTACTTATTGAGTAATCAGTTATTGTAGGTAATAAAAAACTATCGATGTGATTATTTTTACTAGATAATTCTTTAAACTTACCTATCCAAGTATTGTAAGAATCAATCCAAGCTTTTGGACCATTTATAGCTTTATACGTATCTATTTCCGAATATCCATTTAATACGATTGGTGCTGGCATAACTATGGATATAGTACCTCCAGCTAAATTAACCAAGTTACCACGTACATAAAGTCTAACGTTGCTCAACTCTATGCCGTTATTTTTATATGCAGGTATAAATTCATTCATATCGATTATTTTGATGTTTGATAGAACCATCGGTCCAACAATTTCCATTTTATCTTCGGTATAATCTAAATCTAAGTCATCGCCTCTAGTTATGTTAATAATAACTTTTGGAATGCTAGATTGTATTGTATCTTCGTTATTATCATCGTCTTCTTCGTCATTATCATCGTCTTCGTCTTCTTCATAATCTACAACCAGGTAATCGACACCTGCACCATAAAATTTAAAAGTTACTTTTGAATAAGGTGGTATCCAAAATCCAGTTCTACCATTTAGTTCAGATAATGGTTCTATACCCACATTTAACATGTCGTATTCATAACCTTCATCATCATAGTCTTCATAATCTAATGTTTTAAAATACTGAACTTTCTTTAATTCTTTAATCTCGTATTTAACTTCTGTTGGAACATTCACAAAAACCGAATAAGGGTTATTATTTGTCATATCCCCTTTAAATTCCCAATTTGTATTTATAGATGCTATATTAGTCTCCGCAAATGTTGCATTTAATGATAATAATATAAATAATATGAAAAAGAAGAATAAGGGAATTTTAAATCCATTATTCCCTTTCAAAGTTTTAAAATCTTTGCCTTTAGAGTTAGACGTCATCCAAACCACCTAATGTTCTTACAATTACAAGTTCTTCACTATTCTTCGAAATAAGCATTGGAATTTGCTCTGAAGGTATTGATACAATTAATACATAATTGACATTATCATCAAATATTTGAGTTTTTTCTTCAATTTCATTTAGTTTTTGCCCATAACTTGAAAATTTATTACTTACACTACCATAATCCAATTTTCCTGCTACTGTAGCGTGCAATATTCCGGGTACGTTGTCTAAAGTATATGATACAGAAGAGCTACTTTCTAAAGTATCTTCATTACCATCATCTTCTACTACAGAAGATACCATTTTAGTTTCAGAATATTTCAAGTTAGATAATGCCATGTATGAATTATCTACAATTGCGTATGTTAAGAAATTAGTATCATTCTTTGAATATATTTTAATAAATTCACCAATTTCTGGTAATTTACCACATTGGTCAGAACTTAACATTATAGTTACTTTATCCATTCCTTTAACGGAAGTTACTGAAAATCCATCTAAACTTCCTAAATTCAATGATTCTACGTATTTCTTCAAATTATCTCTATTTATAAATATCCTAGTAGTTTTTGTTTTAACATAATAGTATTCGTCACCAGATGATAGCTGATAATCCACATAACTATTTAATACAGTTGTTATTTCAGATTTTATATCTATGGTGCTGAAATATTCATCTATTTCATCAATACTATTTGCACTTTGTATTTTACGAACCAATTCTGGCGCCCTACTACTATAATCATAATAAGAGCCATACATGGCGATAATTTGACCTATGGACGAATCTTTATATTCCTTAACCTGTATATAATCAGTAGCTTCATCAACTACTTCGTTAACTTCAGATATAGATTGACTATTTTGTATTTTGGCAATAAAAGATAACCTTCGATGGTCTGATGGATAAGCTTCAAACAGATTATTTACAGTAATTATGGATGATTCCTTGGTTTGCTCCAGCCTGACCTGATCTTCAGCCTTTATATTGGTATATATATAGTAAGAACTAACAATAATAACTGTTATCAGTGCCAATATTAAAACCGAACGAAGGTGCCTATAATAAATTCTTGAAGACTTTTTTGATTTAGACTTCAAAGACTTTACTTTATCGCTATACTCCTCAGCAGACATTATTTCCCCCTTAAATATAACAATATTGTCAATAATTAATGATAAATAATGGGTATCATAAATAAAATTAAATATAATAAAAATTTGAATAATTGAATAATTTAAATATAATGTACCAAGTACAAAATACCCTTTTTATAAAGTACTCTATCTTTTACATTTTATATTAATTTATGGGTTTAGATTAGCGATAAGTACGAGGTAATTTACTTATAAATTGGTTTAATTTTCAAATTGTAAGGTAACTGTAGCATTTGCAGATAAATTATCCGTAATATAATCTCTTAAATATTTTTTATCAGAATCTGAAATCGGCGTATCGTTTGCTAACACGATTGTTATATCGTATTCACCTTCACGGTTGATTATCTCAGAACGTATGAAGTATACTCTTGCATTTGAACCATTATAACCAGCATTTAAAAAACTTACGGCAGATTTTGCAAGTATGTCCACATCACCCACATTTTTAACCTGTTGGTTTAAAACGTCGTTCATAAAATGGGAAGTCATGGCATAAGAAATTACAAGTATTGCCAATACCATAACTGAAAATTCCAAAGATAATTGACCTTTTTTACCCCTTTTTCGACCATTATTGATTGTAAAAATATTATTTTCTATTTTTTTCAAAGTTTCACCGAATAATGTGAAATTATTGAGAAATTATTTTTATATAAGTATATTTAATTCATAGATTATTTCACATAATATATCATATTTTTTTTATGATATATATGAATATAGTAATTAGGGATGATGGTAATTATAATGAATATTGAAAAATGAACGATTGAAAATATATTGTTAAATTAAACCATTAAAAAAAGGATAATAAGAATAAAAATAAGAATAAAATTTAAATTGGGTAAATATTTAAGTATTTTACTGCTAAAATTATTATATAACTTAGTAATACAAAAGGCACGAAAGGATAAGTTTTTAAAATATTTAATTCATCCAATTTACCTTTAGAATTTAAATCTTTTATCAATTCCATCTCTTCATTAGAGATACCTTCACCATCTAAGTTAATAACTTTACCTTCTATTTTTCCAATTTGAGCATTAAACATTATTTTTATACGCTTTAAAAGTCCAGAATTCTCAACGGTGACATTTTCGCCGTTTATAATTATTATATCTCGTATAATGTCACCTTCGTTTAATTCAGAAACAGGCTTTTTAATAGATATTTCTTCACCAGTTAAAGCATATAATACTACTGAAAGTAAGCATAATTGTAAAATATAACCTATGAAAGTCATAAGTATATTTTGAGTTGCAAAATAGGCACTATCTATCAAATATATTACTACGAGGTATAGTGGAGATAAATAACCCAAATATTTTGATAAAGTCTTATAAACTGAGAATTTCCTAATTGATATTATAGATAAAATTGCAAAACCCCAAACAAACAAAATTTTGAAAGGTAAGCCATAAAAAGTTATTATATAAGTAATAAAACCAATTACCATTGCCATATATCCTGCAGAAGGTACAATTTCTTTCCAATATTTTACAAATATGGATTTCATTGGCCAAATACTTGCAAATATGAAACTTAACAAGATTATTGCAAAAATTGGGATAGGGATGTATAAAAAGCTAGAATATGCGAATATGGGCGCTAATGTAGCAAAAAGCTTAATATCTCCCCCACCCATACCTACACCAAGTATTAAGCCCAAAATTAGCGTAGATATTAATGCAGTTATCGAATCAAAGCCGAAATAATAAAATCCAACAGAAATATTTATTAAAAACATAAATATTGTGATATAATGCGGTATTATCTTTTCCTTTATATCGGTATAAGTAGCCAAACCTATCAATAATCCATTTAAAATGTATGCAATAATCAAAAAATCCATAATTCCACGTTTAAATCCATATCGTTCTATATTTTAAATAATTAAATAAAATATAGTAGTTATTTGTTTATTATTTTAATTTATTTTAATTATTTTATATATTACATATTTTAGTTACATTATTCATTATTCTTTCCAAGTTTATTTTCTACATTCTTTTTAATATTTCCTAATATCGAAGGGTCTTCATCTAATTTCTTAACTGCTTCTTCAATAGTATCCATTTGTGTAACTTCCAATATTTGCTTCAAAACTTCAGAAGCTATTTCGGGTTTATGAATCCATTTACATTTCATACAGCTCCATATTTTGGAACCATCTTTTCTTGTAATGCAATCTCCCAATTCTTTATCATTGCATGGGTAAAATGGACAATAGCACCATAAACAGGATTGCCCTTCATAATGGCAGGGATAATATTCGCAGTTTGTATTTGAACCGGATGTTTCCAATACTTTTTTTAAATGTTGTTTTGCAAGTTCTATCATATTATCATACCCCATCTAAATAGAATATACATATTAACTAATTTTATTTACTTTTTTTACGTATTTAGATTATACTACTCTAAATTATTTAATAATTGCCATTTTATTTTTGTTAATTTATATCTATCATGATATTTGCATTGTAGTTCATAGCAGATAATATTAAAATTTTAATTAATTCTAAAATAGGTCATAATGATATATTTATTACACATGTGTGACATATGAATATTGAATTAAAATAAAAATATTAGAACATTATAAAAATTAAATAATAATTGAGGAACAACATGATAAATCATAAAAATAATATGGATAACTTAAGCATTGAAAGCCTATTTGATGAAACAAAGAAAATAAAAGACCCCGAACTTAGAGAAAAAACAATTGAATTTATAAAAAATCCAATCCCTACACATTGTGAGATAGAGAATTCAAATGTTTCGTTGGAAGAATCCCCTGCGAGTGTTAAAAGACATCATAAATATCCAAAAGGACTTTTAGAACATACTATGGCAGTTACTAAACTATCGTACAATATTGCGACAGCTTTAGAAGATGTTTACGGATTAGAATTAGATAAAGATTTAATAGTTTCGGGAGCGTTACTTCATGATATCATGAAACCGCAAAACTACGTATTGAAAGAAGAAATCAAAGAATATAAAGTTAGAAATACCGAAAATAACGAAAATAAAGAAAGTAATGAAAACAAAAATAATAATTATAATAATAATTGTGAATCTGAGAAACCAGGATATACGATTGAAACAAAAGTTATTAGAAGATTTGACCATATTTCAGATTTCCATTTGGAACATTTGACATTAGCAGTATCAGAATTATATAAAAGAGATTTTCCATTGAAATTAATTAAAGTAGTCTCAAGTCATCATGGTGATTATGGGTCTTCGCGTCCTGATTCAATAGAAGCTTGGATTATACACCTTGCGGATAATATGGACGCTAATTTAAATGATATTGCAATCAGAATTGGAAATTCAAGAGCAAGAGACTTAAATATTGAAGATAATAAATTATATGAAAAAATAACCCCTCTAAAAATTTATGAATTACGCTCACATATTGGAAAAGAGAATTTAATTGAATATTTAAAAGATTTAATGGAATTAAATCCTAAAAATGGAAATGAAGACTTGAATAAAAATAAAGATAACAATGAAAAAGATAAAAATTAAATTAAATTAAATTAATGTAAATCAATTGATACTATAACAATATAAAAATATGATTTATTTTTATATTATAGGGATATTATGCTAAAAAGAACAGTTAAAAAAGGTATTTCAAAGAGTAAATTATTAAAGAATATTCTTTCAAACGTTTTAAATCCAAAAGAATTTGAAAAACAGGCTCGGACTAAAAAACCTGTGGTTATAGAGTGTTTAGCTTGTGGATTATGTGAAAAAGCCTGCCCTACTGAGTCAATAAGCGTGTTCAAATTTAAAAATATTATTTGCGAAAATTGTGGAGCTTGTGCAAATGTATGTCCAGTAGATGCAATACATGAAAATAGATTCGATATAGATTCTGAAAAATGTACAAAATGCGGTTATTGTGCATTATTTTGTACAATTCCAATAATTATGAATGAAATACCCGTGATAAAAATACCATACATTACTGGAGAATGTAACGATTGCGGTCTTTGTATCCCAAAATGTCCTGAAAAAGCCATATACTACAATAAATTCGGTAAAATCACAATATCCGATAATTGTAGTTACTACAATACTGATAATGATAGTCAAAATTCAAAAAATGAATGTATGATTTGTAAAAATTATTGTCCTATGAATGCAATAGTATTGCCCAAAGATTACAATAAGTCATGTATTATAAAATTAGATATCAATTCGTGTATATTTTGCAAAGATTGTCAATATATATGTCCTTTGAATGAAAATGGGATAGAATTTAATGAATAAAATTAATATTTAATTGAAAGTGAAATTATGGAAAACGATTTTCAGAAAAATGTTTTAAAAATAGGAATTATAGTTCATGGTCCTGAAATTATAGATAGCGGTTATGCAAAAAAAATAATCGATATAATTAAAAATTATCAAGTTTTTACTGATAAGTATATTGAAAAAGAAATATTTGTAAAGTTAGGCGGTACTATGGGTCGAGTTGCCGTTATAGATAATAATTTAGAAGAAATTATTGATATTTCTGAAAAATTAGTACCATCTAAATCGATTCAAAAGCTTGGGGAATTCAATGACTTCTTATTTTTGCTCAATTATGGAAAATCAAAAATTACAGGGCATACCTTCGGTAAAATAGTCATAAATAACTCCAAAATCCACAAACCAGTTATTCAGATTGAAAGACCTGGCGAAAAAGATGGGACAATAATACTATGGAATAAAAAGTTTTTAAATGACGTTGATTTAAAAAATAAGGATAAAGACAATAATAAGGATATAGAACACTTTATTGATGGTTTAGTCGAAACTATCAGCCGAAAATTTGATATCTCTATTGAAAATTGCATAAGCGAAGGTATGAACGTTTATTACGATGAATTAGGAAATCAATGTCGTAAAATACATGGAGTAAGCCCTAATGAATCAATTATGGTTAATGGTATAGTAGTAGGGCGCTCAAAAGGTGAAGAAGTTACAATCGTTTGTAAAAATGGGAAACTTTTAGGTATTAAAAATGCAGATGTCAAATGGCATGGTGTTGAGAAACTAGGAAATATTGATTTAAATAAAATAATTATAAAAACCGGCATGTTAAGAAGGCATAGTAACTTTTGCGAAAATGACCATAAATTAGGCGACTTTAACAATAAAATTGATAATACTATTGATAATAAAAACATACAAGAAAATATGCAAAATGTTGGAAAGCTATTATTTATACATCATGCAGGCGAAAATACATTAGAAATGTTAAAAAATGCTCCTGTTTCAGCAGTTTTAACTATTGGTGATGATACAACCACCGTTTGTGGAGATATACTTGCAAGATTTAATATTAGGATAATTGGTATTACCGATGGAGATAAAGACGAAATTCTTGATAACCCTCGGTTAACCAAAGGTTCAAAAGTTTTTAAAATATTGAATGCTAAAGATGACGATGTAGGTGACTATATTATTAAAAATTCAAAATTTGAAGATTTTAAAACTTTTGAGGAATATTTTAATCATGTTTTTAAATTATTAGCCAATTATTCTCTTAAATTAGAATATACTCTTGAAGAAATTGATAATTAAATAATATAAATTGCAAGAATTTATAATTTATAATTTATATATGGTTATTAGCCATATATTTACTATCATAAATTTATTAGATATTATTGATACAAATATTAAAAATAAAACTTATATGAGGGATTTGATGGATAATTCAAATTCTAAAGAATTTGTAGGCAAATTAATTAATTTTCTAGAATATAATGATATAAAAACCATATTTTCATACCCTGGTGAACAAATACTTCCATTTTACAGAGCCATTGAAAATTCAAATATTAATTTAATAAATGTTAAACACGAACAGGCTGCGGCGCATATGGCTGACGGTTACGCTAGGATAACTAATGAAACGGGTGTTTGTTTAGTAACTGCAGGCCCAGGTGCAACAAACATAACCACAGGTGTTGCTACGGCATTTCGAGATAATTCGTCTATTGTATGCTTTACCGGTCGTTGCTCTTCAAAATATATTGGCACTGAATTTTTTCAAGAAATACCCATGGATTTTCTAGATTTCGAAGAAGGTAGTTATATTTTTGAATCGAACGACGAAAACCTGAATACTGTAAAAAATGTATTTGAAAAAAGTTTTTTTAATCGAAAACCTATCCAAATTAATATTTCCAAAAATGTCTATAATTCACTAGATAAATCGGGTAGTTTATTAAAAATTACAAAGAATTATAAATCTTATGAAAAGTATATTAATAATCATAACAATAGTGAATTATGTAACAATATACATGCTACATATCAAATAAATAATATGAATAATACTAAAAATTCTAAAAATCTTGAAATTAATGAATATTTTGAGACTTTAAAAAATAATGAAATCGTTCAAAATTCTAAAAATCCTATATTACTTATAGGGCAGGGTATTTTTGGGCAACTAAACTATTCTGAAATACTTCAAATTAATAATATGTTAAAAAATTCAAAAATCCCAATAGTCACTACATACCCTGCAAGGGGCATTATTTCGGAAGAAGACGAAAAATGTTTGGGCATGATTGGTAGAAGAGGGTATTTTGCAAATGAACATTTGAAAAACTGTGATTTAATAATAAACTTAGGTTCAAGTTTATCATACAATACAATTCTTGAGTCTTGGGACGATATTAAGTCAAAAATTGTTGATTTAAATGTAAATATCAATAATATTTCAGATATTGAATTAATTGTTAGAAATATTAACGATATTTTTGAAAAATGTGATATTTTTAAAAAGTACAATAAAATCTACAGAAATAATAACCATAGTTTAAACAAAATAGTTAAATTTGGAGACTACTCCAAAAAAGTTAAAGAATTAATAGAATCAATCCCTAATGATTCGATTATTGTAACAGATGCTGGGAATCATACTGTATTTACGTCACTATTTAAGACATGTATGCTACCCAAAAGTATAATTTCCTCCCACAGCATGGGTACCATGGGTTTTGGACTTCCTTGCGCCATCGGCGTAAAGTACGGGTGTATTGATAAAAGCATAGATAGGGAAGTCATAAATATTAATGGGGATGGCGGAATTCAGATGAATATCCAAGAATTAGCAACTGTTGCCAAAAATAACTTAAAAATGTTAATCATAATTATGAAAAATAGCAGATTAAATATTTTTTGTGATTTAGATAACCCCAACTATGTAAAACTTGGAGAAGCCTATGGGATAACATCCAAATTGGTTAAATCTGAAAATGAAATAAAAAAATGTGTAAATGAATATTTAGAAGGTAATGGTCCTTTAATTTTAGTAATCGAATGTGAAGATGAAAGTTTACCGAAACCTGAAAATTAAATATTTCAATGAACCAACTATTTAATTAAATATCTATAAAATTTAAAAAATATCTAAATAGTGCTCAATTTAACTTATAAAATAGTACTATATAACATTAAAAAATAACTTAAAAAATAACTTAAATTAGACTTAATTGAAACAACAAAACAGAATATAGATTGAATATATAAAATTAATAATAATTTAAAACTTATTTTATATATTTGAATCATACCTCGGTGAAAAAATGGGGCACGACTTATTCAAGGAATTAACAAAAAATATACACTTTAACGTAACAGAATTAGATAAAAATAACTTTGGTCAAGATTGGCAAGTTCCAGAATGCTTGGTTTCGATGATTGGAATTAAAAACGGTAAAAAGCCAGTTTTCTATTATGGAATTACTCAAAACTATAGAACCTCTTTCATAATTAAAAAAGGAAAATCTGAAAACGGAAATAACTTTATAAATGCAAGAGTTTATTTAAAATTTGATAAAGATTCATTAATAGAAAAAGAAAAATATATCGTAGGCAATGGATTCAATGGATTATTATTAGCCGTTAAAATTAGCAAACCAGAATTTATAGCTACTTTTAAAAATCTATTACTTGAAGACTATTCAAAGAATGACGTTCATGTGAAAGATGTACTCGATAGGATTAAAGACAGAAATGAATTAAAATCCATAGACGAAAGTGCAGAATATATCGCAAATAGAGACTATGAATGGTTAATAGGTAGAATTAAATACATGTCCAAGATGTTTAATTATTCGGGTGAAGGATTTTGGTTATTACCATTAAAAACAGAATCTGAAATAACCAAAGGTTTGTGCCATAAAAATGATGAATTAATCATTGATTTGGAAAACGCAAAGTTATTCGAAAACTACTTAGTTTACGTTGATGTAGAAAATGAAGTTATACGATATAATGGCGACAGATTGTGTAAAAATAAAAATACATTAACCGATGAATTAAAAAATAGAAGCGATGATGTATGCCCATGGTGTGGAAGTGCTTTAAGAACCATTAAAACCAAAAAAGGAGAATTTTTGGGGTGTACTGACTATCCAAAATGTTTATACAGAAGATATTTAAATAAAAAGTATTAATAAATAACTAATAAATAGCTAATAAATAATTATAATTAATTTATTTTTCTATTTTAAACTTATTTTTGCAATTATTATTACAATTTTAGATTATAATCTAAAATGAATATATAAGCCTTTTTTTAAAGTTAATAATTTAATAATTTAATAATTTAAATTTATAGATGTATTTAAACTAATTGAAAAGTAATTAATAAAATTATATCAAGATATATATTGAACTTTAACTAATTTATAAATGTACCATGTATTGTTTTATTTGATTAAGTGATAAAATGCTAAAAAAAATTTTTGTAAGCGGGATTGTTCAAGGCGTTGGATTTAGACCTTTTGTATACAATATTGCAGAGAAGAACAATTTAACAGGATATGTTAAAAATAAAGGAAATTTTGTCGAAATAATTGTAAATGGAAATTCAAACGACATAGACAATTTTATAAGAAATTTAAAAGAGGAAAAACCTGTGTTATCCAAAATAAATAACTTAAAAATAGAAAATATGGATTTAAAAGATTTAAAAAATAATAATTTAAGTGAATTAAAAGACGAATTTAAGATATATTCAAGTCAAAATGTGGATAACGATGTAGCTGGAACAATACCTCCAGATGTGGGATTATGTGAAGATTGCGTTAGAGAACTTAAAGCTAAGGGAGATTTAAGGTATAATTATCCATTCATTGCCTGTGTAAATTGTGGTCCAAGGTTTACAGTTATAAAAAAGTTACCTTATGACCGAGAAAACACATCTATGGACAAATTTCCATTATGTGAAGAATGTCAAGAAGAATATAAAAATCCAAATAATAGACGATTTCATGCACAAGCCAATTGCTGTGAAAAATGTGGTCCAAAAGTATTTTTAACAGATTCGAAGGGTAAAATATTATTTGAAAAAGAATCTGCCATTAAAAAAACTGTTGAATTATTAGAAAATGGCAAAATAATTGCAATTAAAGGTATAGGGGGTACACACTTAGTTTGTGATGCCAATAATGACGAAGCAGTTTTAGAACTTAGAAAAAGACTTAATAGACCGACACAAGCCTTTGCAATTATGAGTACTGAAGATAAGTACAAATTATTTTCAGAACCTACCGAATTGGAAGATAATGCCTTAAATTCATATCGGAAGCCAATAGTAGCTTTAAAAAAGAAAGAAAATGAGTATGGAAAACATATATCAAAAAATATATCTAATTTGGATACTCTGGGGGTTATGTTACCTTATTCCGGCTTACATTATTTGTTATTTGATAAATGCACTTCATATGTCATGACTTCTGCAAATCTACCTGGCTTACCCATGGCAATTACCAATGACAAAATTATCGAAAGCTTAAAAAACATTGCAGATTATTTCTTACTACACGACCGAGATATTGTAAATCGATGTGATGATAGCGTTTTAAAACAAATTTCCGGTAGAATGATGCTGTTAAGACGTTCGAGAGGTTATGCTCCCGAACCTATAGAAATAGATTTTTCAAAAAATGGGCTTTTAAATAATAAGAATAATAATAAGAATAATAATATACTATCAAAAAATATATTATCCGTTGGAGCAGAATTAAATTCAGTAGCTTGCTTATCAAAAGGAAATAAGTTTTATATGACCCAATATATTGGAAATACATCCAAATACGAAACTTATAACTATCTAAAGGATGCTGTGCATAATATTTTAAGGTTAACAAATACCAATAAATTAGATATGATTGTTTGCGATTTGCATCCTCAATTTAACTCCAAAAAATTCGCTAATGAACTATCAAAAGAATATGGTACAAAATTATATGATGTACAACATCATGAAGCTCATGTTTACTCTTTAATGGGTGATAATGAATTTTTCGAACCAAATATAACTATTGCACTTGATGGACTCGGATATGGAAAAGATGGTAATATTTGGGGCGGTGAGCTACTTTATTGTGATGAAAAGTATGATATACATCGTGTCGGTCATTTAGAAGAACAATTGCAATTAGGTGGTGATTTATCTACCAAATATCCTATTAGAATGCTATTCTCGATACTTAGTAAAAAAATAGGACTTGAAAAATCTTTCGAATTTATAAAAGGATATATTGGAGAATACCCAGAATTAACTGAAAAAGAATTGAAATTAATTAAAATGCAAATAAAAAGTGGCTTAAATACTTCAATTACTACATCTACAGGTAGATTTTTAGATAGTATAGCTTCTTTATTATCGATTTGCTTTAAAAAGACTTATGATGGAGAACCATCTATACGATTAGAAGCCTTTGCAAATAATTGTAGTATTAGCGAAAAAAAACAAATTTTAGAACTTGTTGAAAATAAGGATTATTCAAAATACATAGATTATGAGAATAATATAATTAATACCACACAAATAGTATATGATTGTTATGAAATGCTACAAAATGTAGCTTTTAGTAAAAATGGAATAGCCTACTATGCTCATTTGACTTTATCACATTGTTTAGTAGGCATTAGCATAAAATGTGCCGAAAACCTAAATATTAAGACCATTGGACTCACAGGTGGTGTTACATACAATAAAATAATAACAGAGCACATTGTAACTAAGTTAAAAAATAAAGGATTTAAGGTACTTTTACATAAAAATGTACCCAATGGCGATGGTGGAATTGCTTTTGGTCAAGCTTTGGGATATATTTTAAAAAATGAATTATAAGACCATATTTTAGATAAATATTGTATTTTAAATATAAATTAAAATAACCAAATTATTTTTAATATTTTTTATTTTTATAATTACTATTTTTATTTTTTCACTATTAGATATTTAATAATTTGATACCTATTTATTATTTTTATTAGCTCAAATTTCAGTTTTTTTAAGAATTTAACCCATTTTTTGGATTCTAAATAATATACTAATTACCTCAATGTTAAATCGTAAGCTATATATATTACGTAGGTACTATAATGTAATGTGCATTAGTTGCACATAACCACTTAATTAAGGTCACCCTATTAAATACCAGTATTTAATAATTTGAATTCATTTAGTTGATATTTTAAAATATATGGATTATGTTATATGTTAATACTTGATAAAACACCGTTATATTTACCAAGTTAGCATGAACGATTTATATAAGCTTAAATCTTATTTAATAAAAATATTATCATATATTTTTATTAACCGTTAGATATTTTTTAAATTACTTGAATTTACTAAATTCTTTTAATGTTTTAAATTTTGATTTTAGTTAAAATCATTCAAAGTTAATTTCTATTTTAAAAAATTTAAAAAAAGTTATAATTTCTATTGATATTTTGTTTTATTTTATTTAAAAACTTTATTTAAAGACTGTATAAGTTAATATAGGGAACACTATTGTAGCATCTGCCCATATTTCCGTATAATCTGCTTTTGTTTGGATTTTACCCCAAGAAACACCTTCTTCTGGTGGGGCGCCGCTTAAAGAACCGTCGGCAGGCGTTGCAGTTGTTATATAGATTGCGTAATCGGTTCCTTCCCTAAATAAATTAGCGTTAATTATGCTATGTTTAGGTAATGAACCGCCCAATACAATACAAGCTGTTTTATTAGCATCTATTGCTTTATCGTTTAATTTTACAATGTCACTTGCAATATCTATAATCAAATTAGTCTCTTTTTCGTTTTTCTTGTAGAAGTAAAGCATATCTCCTATTGAACCATCAGTAATAGCGGGACAAAAGATAGGGATATTATTTTTATATGCCCAATAAATTATAGAATCTTCTTTTTCGTCCCCGAGGTTTTCATCCATAAATCTACCTAATTCATAACAAAATTCACTTGCAGAAGTCACTTTATGTGTTTCTTTCTGTTTTAATGCTAATTCATCAAAAAACTTTGTCATGTACGTCTCAAACTCAATATATCGGTCATTTGGTACATAAATATTTCCAATTCTGTTTATACCTTGTTCACGTAATTCAACACCGTTTAAGTTCCAGTCACCCATTATGAAAGGCTTTACGCATTTTATAAAGTCTTCTTCGATACCGCCAGCGGTTGTAACTAAAACGTCAACTTTTTTATGTTTTACGAGATTTGCTATAATTTCTCTTAACCCTGAAGAAACCATATTTGAAGTATAACCCATAAAAACTACTAATTCTTCATTTTTCCTAATCTCTTCAATTTTTTTCCAAATTTTTACGGCTTTTCCCAAGTGTGACGCTTGAAAACCCATTTTTGGGTAAAAATCACTTACAATTTCTTTTAAAGAAATTTCTTCGTCTAAATTCGGTCCTTTAACATATTCAAGAGTTTCAAAAATTTGTTCTAAATCTTCAGACTCTTTAAATATTATATCTTTTGGATTTGTCATAATTCACCCGATTATTTTTAACGTAATATTTGTTAATTTGTATATAATATAGCGTATTTTATTATGAATTATACGTTATAATTATAATAATTAGCTTTAAAAAATAAAATAAAAACAAATCAATGTTATTTAAAAAAATTAAAATTATTTAGGTATTTATTTGATTATTCTTCAATTACTTTTCTTAAGACTTCCATGTCACATTCAATTTCAGATGGTAAGATACTTGCTTTAATTGCTGCGTCAGGGTCTTTTAAACCGTTTCCTGTGGTAATACATACAATTTTACCATCTTTATCAACTGCTCCCATGTCTAACAATTTTATTAAACCTGCGATTGATGATGCAGATGCTGGTTCTACGAAAATACCTTCCGTTTGAGCTAATAACTTTTGAGCCGCTGTTATTTCTTCGTCAGTTACGAATTCAGCTAAACCGTTTGATTGGTTGATAGCTTCGAGAGCTTTTACAGCGTTTACAGGGTTTCCGATTCTTATTGCTGTTGCAATTGTTTCAGGGCTTTCTTCAGGTGTGATGTTATCCTTTTGAGCTTTGTATGCTTTAACTATTGGTTGGGCACCTTCTGCCTGGATACCAATCATCATAGGTAAGCTATCGATTAATTCTGTTTCTTTAAATTCTTTGAAACCTTTCCATATTGCACTTATGTTTCCTGCATTACCCACTGGTAAAATAACAGCGCTTGGAGCTTCAAAATCTAATTGGTCGCAGATTTCGAAACCAATTGTTTTTTGACCTTCCAATCTGAATGGATTTACTGAGTTGAGTAAGTAAAGTTTATTTTCAAGAGCTAAGTTTTTAATCATAACTAATGCTTGGTCAAAGTTACCGTTGATTTGGACAACTTTTGCACCGTAAAACATTGCTTGAGCTAATTTACCGAGTGCTACTTTACCGCCAGGTAATAAAACAATACATTTTTTTCCAGACCTTGCTGAGTAAGCTGCCAATGATGCTGAAGTGTTACCTGTTGAAGCACAACCAACTACAGGAGCACCTAATTCGTTCGCTCTTGTTACTCCCACAGTCATTCCTCTATCTTTGAAGCTACCGGTTGGGTTTGCACCTTCGTTCTTAACGTAAAGTTCTTTTAAGCCTAATTTTTTAGCTAAGTTATCACATTTGTATAATGGAGTTCCACCTTCCCAAAGGCTAACTATTTTGTTGGTATCTTTAACTGGCAAGTATTCTAAGTATCTCCAAACTCCACTTCTTCTTTCTCTTAATTTTTCCTTTGAAACTTCGCTTTTAATTTTTCCGAGGTCGTATTTAATCTCTAAAAGACCGCCACATTCACAGTTGTAAATAATTTCGTCAACGTCGTATTCTTTTCCACATTCTCTGCATTTTTGTATCATAATTTCACTTTTAAGAATTTGTAATTGATAGTAGATAAATGTATAATTTCGTAATTGTATACATAGTTAATTCAGTATATAGTATTAAATAATAGGATATAAAGCTTACCTTAAAATGTATTGAAAAATTAAAATTAGATATAAAAAATAATAAAATATTAAAAATTATTTAAAAAATATGATGTAAAAATAATAGAAATAATAAATTAATGGTTTTAACTCATTGCTTCTTTTCTTAACTCCTGAGGCATTTTTTCAATTGCGTATCTTAAGGTAGTTCGAGTCATCTTATCTTTATTGTTTAAGACATAATTGTAAACATCTTCTTGATAATTATTTGCAGTAACTTTTAAAAGCCACCCTATGCCTTTTTCCACCATAACGTCACGCTGTAAAATTAAAATATCTGCAGTTTTAAAGACTCTTTCTCTGACGTCATTTCTCTTTATGTGATATATTAAAGTAACTGCACTTGACCTTTGCACCCATCGATTTTCAGAAGTTGTAAGTTTGAATACCTCATCCAATAACTCTGGATATTTATTTGTTAACTCATAAAATGCGTGTAATGAAAATTCATCACAAGATGCCCAATTTTTTACATAACTAGATAATACTTTTGAAAAAAATTCAAAATCTTCTTTTTCATAGTATTTTTTAGCACTATGTAACATTATTAATGATAAATAGTTGTACTCGTAAAAATTCTCTTCAAAAAGATTATTACATGTGTTGTATATGTCATTTTTTATAAAATGGTTAATTTCATCTTTATTTTTATATTCATGTAATTCTGTATAGTAATTCTTTAAAAATTTCTCTAAATTACGATAGTATGTTTTAGAAATTTTTCTTAGAATTGGAGCCCTTGCACCAGTTATTTTTTCTAATTTAAAAAATCTTTCTGTAGCTTTTTTACGTTCTTCGCAAGAATTTGCCATTATTTCATTTTTTAAATCGATAGTCCATTCTTTTATAAATTCATCTTTCATATTTCCCCCCCCATAAAAAAATTTAAAAAAATATGTAAAAAGTAATGGTATTAAATTATTTTTAAATTATATTGTTTTATCTTTTATCCCCTAAATCTTCCAAGAATAAAGCTATTTTTTTAACGATTACTTTTGCATCCTCTTCAGATTCCGGATATTCTAAATTTAATATTGGTACTTCAGACCTTCTAACAAGGTATTTTGTTAATTCGTTTGTTCTTTCGCAACCAACACAACCAAAACCCATTGGTGCTTTGTTCATTATGATTGCTGCTTCTGCTTCATCGATAAGTGGTCCAATCATTGACATCCTACCCCTAACGCCAGATGGAACTTCGATAGCTGCATATTTTAAACCTTTTTTTGGGTCCTCGTCAGTAATATTCATTGGTGGATGGTCAATTTCTGCATTCCTTACCTTTTCACCAATTGCATTGTTAATCATTAATGGTTTGTGCCCAAATCTTTCCACTAAATCTGCTAAGATAAGGCTATTTGTAGGATAAATAAATACTTTCAAACTCTCACCATTTTAAACTTAATATTTATTGAAATTCAATTCTAATAATATATAATCATTGTAATTATCATTTATTTTATATCTACATTAACTTATAATATACTTTTTAATTGTTTTTAATTGTTTTTAATTATTTTAATAATTACTTCGTAAGTAGTAATGTGAATACATAACGAATAAATTTAAAATTTTAAATTTAAAGGTTAAATTCTTCATCAAATTTTAAATAAACCTTATGCAACATATCTCTTGCTTTCATAAGTTTTAAATTTCCTTCGTCTAATAAAATATTTAAATAATCGTTATCTACAACCAATTTTCCATTATAGCCAATTGGAGCATCTAATCTCATTGTGGTTAAAAATTCCACAATATATCGTTTTTCAGACAAGGATTTTACAGAAGATGCCTTTAAACCATTATGGTAAGCTATTTCCAAAAGTTTTTTGGCAGAAACTGCATCCTTACAAGCTATGTGCATAATTGGAGAGTTTAAAACGAAATAAAGTCTATCATAATTATCTGATGCACCCCTTAAAGCCTCCATCATTTCTTCGGATGTTGCATAATGGTGCCATTTTCCTAACCAACGTGAATAAATCTTTGTATTTACGTTTTTTGGAAATTCCATAATTCCACAACGTCCTATACAACTACTAGTTGTATAATAGTCGTCTTCTTCATTTATACGGTCTACAAAGTACATTATTTCTTTATCAACTAAATTATTATCTACTGCATATTGTAATTTTTTTAAAGTATTGTATTTAGATTCTAAAAACATAATTCACCAAATTAAATAATTTATAATTATAACATATTCTTATTTTAGATATGAATATGCACATTTGGATATAAAAAATTGAGTATAAACATATCGATAGATATAATATTTGGATATAAAAAATCTAAAAATAAAAAGTAACGTAAACCAATATAAAACTAAATAAGAATAACTAATCAAATTATATGATTTAAAATTAAAAAAATGATTTAAAATATATAAATTAAAAGGTAATTGTTCTATCAGAATCTTTAACGAAATCTACCAAATCATGCATTGTAGCTAATTGAACGCCTTCTATTAAATCTTCTGAAAGACCTCTTGCTCTTGCACAAGGTCCACAAGCCTTAACTACAGCTCCTGCGTCAATTGCACCTTTTAAAAGTTCTAAATAATTTGGAACATCTACCGGGTTTTGAGTATCTTTTGCAACATAAACCGCATCTTCTAATAAAAATATGTTTACGTCAATTCCTTCTACAAGTGATGTGAGAGCAAATCTTAATGCAGAATATGCTCTTTCTTGACCATACGGTGCAGTTGTGATAATTACAGCAAATTTCATAAGGATACCTCTTATCTAATTAATTTTTTAAAATAACTACTTTAAAACCGTCAGCATTTCCGTCTGCTGAAATTACTTTGTGTCCTTTTTCTTCTACAAATCTTACTATGTTTTGTAAAGCAGGTTTATAATCTCCTGTTACGGTTAATTCTTCCCCTGAACTCATTGTGTCTAATGCTTTTTTAGTTTTTAAAACTGGCATTGGGCATACTGTTCCACTAACATCTAAATCCATTTTATCACCGATATTAACATTATTAATAATAACTTAGTTATTAAATTATATAATACATAGCTACGCAATAATGTATATTTATTAATTATAGTGCAATTATTGCATCATAATATAATTTATAACACTATTTTTTATGACATATTAATTATATAAATATATTCATTAGATAAGCTAATAATTAACATTACATTAATTAATCTAATAAGTAATAATATTCATTATCGATTATATAATCATTGACCATCCACAAATCAGCTTTAGATTTAGATATTTTTAAAAGTTGTTTAATATATAATTCATTTTTACGCCCAAATATTTCAGATACTAAATTATGGAGTATTTCCTCATAATATTTTTCTTCAATGTCGTGATTTATTTTTGAATTTAAAAAATATTTTATAAATTCTAAGATTTGTTCCTCAGTTGCTTTATTAAGGAATTCATTTGATAAATAAGATTTAAAGGTGAATATATTTTTTCTTTCTAAGTTTACTAATTTTAACATCTTTTTGGCAAGTTCTAACTCATTTTCTTCCACTAAATGGTCATCCCATAAATAATTATCCACAATTAAATCCTTTATAATTTTTAGTAAATCTTCCTTTGGCATATTGTCTAATTTAGATAGTAACTCTATGCCATTAATATAATTATCATTAAAATAAGATAGAATTAGTGCATATGCGTGTTTACAGTTGTTTTTATACCCGCAAGTGCATTCCCCCGTTAGTGTAGTCAAATCTATCTTAACTTTGTATTTGCTACCTCCTGAGACCGTACCATATAAAAAATTATTATATTTTATAGAATAAATAATATTTCGATTTAGATAATATTGGTAACCTCTTTCAATCACTCTTTCATTATATAATTTATTTAACTTGTTTTTGTTCAATGCCATATTTTTTTTAAAATTATTTTTTTCAGTATTTTCAATAACTTTAACTTTAGTACTATACTCTTGAAAATTATTCATTCTATCCCATTTGTAGTTTAATTTTAATTTTAATTTTAATCTTTTATATTTTAATTTTTTATTATCTTTTTCAATTTTCTTAACTTTTTAAGCTAGGTAATATATAGTTTATACACATATATACAATATGAAAATTATGAAAATAATTTATACATTTAAATATATTTGATAATAAAAATTATTTAAATATATTCGTATCAATAGCACCGAGTATATAATTCGGAAAAAACATAATATATTTTATTAAAATTATACTATTAAGTACAGTAGTCTGAAGTGTGTGATATTATGAAGAAAATTACAAGTGGCAAGACGGTGAAGAATGGTGGGGATGATAAAAAAAATGAATTAATTAAATTGCTTAAAAACTTTGATACTAATACGGCGAGGAAATTTGAAGAAGAAATTGACGTTCAATATCAGATGCTAACTAATTTACACAATAGCCTAATAGAACAGGTTGAAGATGAGATTAAGGACTTTTACAAAGATTTAGCCATTGAAGTTTTTGTTAAATTAGTAGTTATGAATTCCCTTATTAGTTACCAACTTTCAAGTACGGGTGAAGCTTGGTGGACAGAATTCAGTAAATACTGGTCCAATAAAGAAAATAAAATATTGGAAAAGTATTCTGGCAATAAGGAATTATTACTTGATGAATTTGTTAATTTTTTAAAAAATTCTAAAGGAAATAGGAGATTCCATATTACTAAAATAAAAAGACTTGAAAAAATATACGAATTTTTAAAGGATTTGACTTTTGAAGAAATAAAATATTATTACGAAAATATGGACGAATTGAGAAATATTATATCCAAAAATCTAGACACTCAAAAAAGCGCTAAAACAGTTGTATTCTCAGTTAAAATGTATGGATACGCCTGTAGAATTTCATTTAATCAATATATAGCTTACCCTATGAATATAGAGATACCATTAGATAGTAGAATTGAAAAATACACTAAAAAAATATTAGATATGGATTTAAAAAGTCCTAAAAAAATACAAGGTATTAAATTAACCGATAAGTATATGTTAGAATTCTGGAAAGATGTTTCCGAATCAGCTGAAATTCCACCACTGCATATTGATTCAATAATATGGACTGCTTTGGGTACAGCATTTGATAAAAAGAAGTTAAATGAGGAAGAGCAGACCAATATTGAAAAATTAATACTATTTAATCAATGATTGGGTTAAAAATTAACGATATAATAAATATAATAAAAATAATAAAAATAATAAAAATAATAATTACGTGGCGGGATAATAATATAATTAAATAATTAAATATATATAAGATTTTAATGATAATTTAAGTATGGAATATAAAAGATAAAAAAAGCTAAAAAAGCTAAATTTGAGGGGTGTTACTATGGCAGTTTGGCAATGTACTGTTTGTGGATACAAATACGATGAGGATAAGGAAAAGAAGAAATTTGAAGACCTTTCACCAGATTGTAAATGTCCTGTTTGCGGTGCAAAAAAAGAAATGTTTAAAAAATTATAAAATTTAAAATAATTATTAGATAATAAATGATAAAATAGTTACATACAGGATACTTACCAATTAAGCTATAGTTAATTAAAGGGGTATATTATGGCTATCTGGGATTGTACTATTTGCGAATACTTCTACAATGAAGATAAAGAAGAAATTCCTTTTGAAGAACTACCTGAAAAATGGTATTGTCCGATTTGCGGAGTTTCAAAAAAGTTATTCGAAAAAAGAGAATAAATCGATTCGATACATTTAATAATTTTAATAATTTTAATACTTTTTATTTATATAATTTTATCATAAGAAATACAATTTACTTTATTTACTTTTTTATATTATTGCATTTTTTGAAATTATTCTTCGTCATCAAATTCGATTATTGCATTTTTTATGTTGAATTCTTTCCCACCTTTTATTTTAAGACGCATGCTATTACATTTTGGGCAATAAACACCAATTTCGTCTTTTGGCACTACGTCACCCTCATAACCACAATCTTTACAATGTATTCGAGGTTTAATATACTCTACATTAAATTTCATACCATTGCATATTGTATCTTCAGCAATTACCTCAAAAGCAAACTTTAACTGTTCCATTTGTATTAAAGTTAATTCTCCGACTTCCAGGTTTATTTCTGAAACTTTCAAGGGCTTTCTACCTAGTTCTTTTTGATTTTCGACAGCTTCTAAGAGTGAATTTAATATTGAAGTAGCGTATGATAATTCGTGCATTGTGGCACCCCCCAACTAAAATTAAATAAATTAATAAATTAATAAATTAATAAATTAATAAATTAATAAATTAATAAATAATAAATTAATAGATATAGATAATAGGTTAATAATTTAAATAAAATTATAAATTATTAAAATACAGATTTAGAATCTAAACGCTCTAAAATTATTCTTTTAACTTCTTCCTCTTTCCCACTTGGTTTGAAAAGCTTGAATTTTATTAAAACTCTCACAGTGTCGTCACCATCTGAAAGAATACATTCATTTAAATAGGCTTTTTGCTTGTCAAACCTTAAATATAAAGCATTTTTCTCAATTCTCAAATCTACATCGTTTTTTAAATTTTCGACATTCTTTTCATTTTGTTTTAACATATTTATTATGTAGTCGTAAGTGATTTTTGCTTTCTTATTTTTAAGTTTAGCAGAGTATATGTTTATTGGATTACCAAAACAGCCCTCTGTTTCAATTACTTCCATATCTATATCTTCTTCGTCGATTACGTCAGGTATGAAATATGAAATAGCATCTAGAATCTTTTCTTCGTCTTCTGTTGCATTTGAAATTGTAGATATTTTTATACTGTTAATCATCGTATCCCCAAAAAATATTGTTAATATATTGTTTAATATTTAAATATAAAATAGTATTCTTTTAAAATTAAAACTAGTTTATTAAATTAATACCTTGTATTATTATAAAATAGCTAGTATTATGGTAGTATGTTCGTTTATAAGTTAGATTTTAGATTAAAATATAATTTTTAGATAAAGTAATTGTAAAAACTAAAAATAAAATAAAGAAAATAAAAATAAATTTAAAATTAAAACTAATAATTAAAAATTTTAGAAATAATATAATTTATTTTATATTACTTGACTAATGATTTAATTATTTTGTTTTCTTTTGGTTAGCTCTTACGCCAGGTCTTACTTTTTCAGCACCTTTACCTTTGTACATAAGACCTCTACCTTTTTTACCTGCTGAGGTTAATCCTCTGTAAACTCTATTCTTGTTGGTTCCGTCAGCTAAGAAGCTGTACTTCTTATCGTTTTTGATGGTTGGACAGTTTACATCAACTAAGATTACTTCGAACCATTTTCTTTTACCGTCTTCGCCTACCCAGTATGAGTTTAAAACTTCCATGTTAGGGTATTTTTTAGCAGCTCTTTCCTCAGCAATTCTTTGAATTGATTTTGCCATTGTAATTTTCTTAACTGCTAATGTTGCTGGTTTTTTAGAGTGTTTTGGTCTTGGTTTTCTTAAACCTCCTCTTCTTACAGCAACTCTAACTACAATAACTCCTTGTTTTGCCTTGTAACCTAAGTTTCTTGCTCTGTCGATTCTTGTAGGTTTTTCTAATCTTACAACTGTTGGTTCTTTTCTCCAATCTTGCATTCTTGCCCATTGTAAGTCTTTAACATATGATTCAGCAGGTTTTTTCCATGCTTCTTGGATATGTTTGTACATACTCATTTTATCACTCACTGTAGTCAATATTTTGTTTCCGGGTTCAGCATTCGCTACATTCCCTACGGGATTACTCCCGTTAATGTGAGAACCTTTTTGGTTATCTTACCTAATTAAGGCACTCAAGTATATTAAGTTAACTACTCCAAAATATATGTTTAAAAATTAAGAGTAATAAATAAACTTAAAAATATTGTTAAAAAAAGGATTAAAATATAATAGCTAGAGTTAAAAATAAAGATAAAAAATAATTTATAATAAAAATATATTTATAATCAAATTAAATGCCCATTATTGCTAGAACGAGTCCAATTAATCCAATTACAGTTCCTAAAAGGGATAAAGGATAAACTTGCTTAAATGTCAAAACTGGAGTATATGCACTAATTACTGACGCAGATAAAGGGAATATTAAGGCTACTGCAAAGTTTAAAACTACCGTTATTGGGTTTAATAAATCCGGTGCAATTCCTAAATATAATGTTGCAAAGAGACTTCCCAAGGTTATCATTAACATCTCCCTAACTGCGAGATATATTGCTCGATATCTTCCAGAAAGCTCCATTGTAGGACCTTCCAATACATCTGCCTTTGTGTGCATTATTGAAAATGGATACTCCTTTAACATTATTATATAGCCGATAAAGTAAGCTATAGCTCCTAGTATACCGCCTAAGCTAAATAAAAAGGTGTTTCCTACAACTGTGTTCAGCATTATAGAACCTTGAGGTATGAAAGGTAGCAATGTAGCGATATAAAATGGAAATGAACCCACAGTTATCATTTTAAAAGCCCTGACTGCACCCAGTTGCTCTAAAGTTGTCCTTATACATAATTTACCTTTTCCACCTTTACAGATATCTTCAAAAGGCATTCTAATTCCCATAACCGTTGAAGATAGTGCGCCCATGATGATATAGGTCATTTCTTCGATTTTTAATAGACCTACGATACCTATTTCATTTGACAATATATGGAAATGGGTTAAAGAAGTCATCGCCAAAATAACCCATATTACTAAAAAGCTTAAAATTGGCATAAAATGATATAACCCGGGCATACTCGAAACAGGTGTTATTGTTTGTTTATAAAGAGCCTTAAAAAATCCCCAATAGCCTATAGAAGCCAAAGATGGACCTTTCCGTTGTTGAATTCTGGCTTGAATTTTTCTTTGAATACCTGGTATCCACGTTGATATTGCAAATGCAATTAAGGGAATTCCCAAAATTGATGCCAATTCTTGTAATAATACCATAAAACCACCAAACATAATAATTTGAACATAAATACAATATAAATACAATAATTAATTTAAATAAAGATATATGATAAACAATGTAATAATATAATTAAGATAATAATAGATTAATTATATAATAATAATAATAATAATAATTAGTATTATTTTAATGTAAATTTACATATTTTACGTATGATTTTATTTCTCTAATAATTTTGGAAGTGCTTTGACTACCCCTGTGATTACATCTTCAGGTCTTGGGGGACATCCTGGGACATTTACATCCACAGGTATTATATTTTTAACAGGTCCATCGATAAAGTCAGAGGTACCCAAATCAGCTCCAATATTTCCATAAACCCCGCCCATTAATGCGCAAGCACCTGCTGCTACCACAGCTTTAGGGTTAGGCATTTCTTCATATATCTTTTTCAAAGCGGCAGTTGTAGCTTTTGTAACACAGCCTGTGACAATTAAAATATCTGCTTCACGAGGATTCCATGTTAAAAAAACATTATATTGCTCAACGTCATAAAATGGGGACAATACACAGTTTACAACTTCTATATCGCAACCATTGCAACCGCCCGTATAAACTAACATTACATGGATACATTTTTTTCTACTTATTTCTTTTAACATTGCTATCCATCTCTTTATTTTTAGTAAAAAATTTCAAATTATTATAAATTATTTCATTTTTTTCTTATTTTTTACAATATTATCTAAATTAATTGACAATATCTTCATAATTGATTGAATCTTATCTTCAGAAATTTCAACTGGTCTTTCAAGGACTTTTGAAACGTCTATTTTTATTTCCTTAGAATCTCCCACGTGTCTTGGGTGTATAGGGGAAACTTCATTAAATAAAGCGAATATAGGACAAAAATCATGACAATATAAGCAGAATACACATTTTTCAGCATCAATTACTGGTATGGACTCTTTTGAATATTCTTCAGTTAATTTAATAGGTGCAATTTCTTCCATTGTAATGGCTTTAGTCGGGCAAGCATTTGCACAACCACCACAACCTATACATATGTCTTTTAAAACATTTTCTGGTAATTCAATACCTTTTAAAATACTTTCAGTCATTTCTTTTGAAGTATATCTCCCAGTACCTAAAATTATACGTTCTAAATTACGATAAAATCCAGAAATAAATATTTTCGATAATTCCCTAACTTCCGAGTCCATAATATCGCCATATTTGCATTTTTAATAATTTTTAGCTTATTTGATAATATAATAAAAATATAATATAATGTATTTATTCATTTAGTTAATCGAATACTATTTCCAAGTTCTAAACGTCTTTATTGCATTGGTTGGGCATATATTTGCACAAGCAGAGCATAATTCACATTTATCCAAATCAATTGCTCCGTAATCAATGCAATCATTTGGACATATTTTATTACATAATCCACAACTTACGCAATAATCGTATTCAGTATGTATATACGAGTATTCTTTGTCCATGGTCTTTTTTATGCCAGTAATATTTGGTAAAACGTCTCTTGGACAGTACATTCCACATTTTTGGCAAGAAATACAGGATTCATCGAATAAAACTTTAAAATCTGATGCAGTATTGTCTTCTAAAGATAGATTATTTATCAAAATGGTTAGCGAATCATTTGGACAGATTTCTGCACAAGTACCACAACCTATACAAGATTCGTCGATTACTTCAAAAGGTATTTCTCTTTTTACAATTTCTACTGCATCTTCAGGACACTTTTGTATACATTTTTCACACAAAACGCAATTTCCTACTAGCTTTGATTTTAAATCTTTAGAATCTTTATTAATTACTCGTCTAATACCTTGAGGGCAGGATTTAACGCATTCCATACATAATGTGCAGTTATTTTTATTATATAGTATTCTACCATCTTTATACAATAAAGCGTTATTTGGGCATACGTCCACACATGCTCCACAATTTATGCAATATATCTTAGTTTGATAGTCCGTATTTTTATTATTGTTATTATTGTTATTATTGTTATTACAAGCTTCGGGATTACTATTTTCAATATTTTTCGAATATTCTTCCGATTTTCCCTTATTAACTATCTTAAAGTTTTCAATATCTAAAACATTATTTGGACAGTTTTGTATGCAACTTGTACACAAGATACATCCTTCCCCAATTCTACCTTTATATATGGATTTAGGAGTGGTAGGGCATACTTCTTCACATAAATTACATTCTGTACATATTTTTTTAGATAATACCATTTCAGATTTTGAATTTAATTTATTAAGGGGATTAATAAGCATTGAATTAGAATTAATACATTCATTATTAATTAAATATTCAAATAGCTCTATTGCGTTCGTTGGACATTCATAAATACATCTATTGCAATTTATACATTTTTCCGAATTTATAATTATAGAATACCGTTGTTCGTCCTTTAATTTTGAAGATTCTTTATTTAACTCATTTTTATTATTGACTTTACCATTAATTTTATTATTAACATTAGTATTAACTTCTTTTAAATTTGGCTTTAAATTTGTATTTAGATTAGCATTCAATACCCTATAGATAGTTGCATATCTTTTTGCCAACATTTCATTTTTTGAAGTCCTTAATTCCTTTGGATTAAAGTAAATTCTAGCATGGTCGCAAGCTTTGGTGCATAAACCGCACATTACACATATACCCATCGGATATTTTTCACTAGATACTGCAGACTTATGTTCTAAGATATTACTTTTTCTATCATCATTAATTTTAGAGGTTTTAGAAAAACTTTCTTTTTCGTCAACCATTTTAATAATTCCAATAGGGCAGTTTTTTTCACATATGGCACAGCCTACGCATTTTTTTCTATCTACGTAGTATCCACCGTATTCATTTTCCAAAATTGCGTTGGTTGGACAGACTTCTGCACATTTTCCACAAGTTATACAAGATATTGCAGTTCCACCAATCATTTTTATTGCGTTGGTTGGACAAAGCTCCATACATTTTTTGTTACAGCCTTTTTCTTGTTCAGAAATACATTTATCCAAATTAGTTACAATCATTTTATCGCCTTTAAATTAGATTTAAATATATTTCCAAACAATACCCCAACAATTCCTGCCAAAAAGATATGGGAAAAAGGGATTTCCTGATAGTAAGGAGTAGAACCTAATAAAAAGGCCACAAATAGTCCCAATACAAGCCAATGCAATAATTTAAGTCTTTCGTTTATTTTTAAACCTAATACAAAACCTACGATAACACCGATTACTGATATATACATTATATCAAGCGAGGATATCGTATTTAATAAGGTATTTGATATATCTAAATTCACATTATCACCGAAATAATGCCAAAGTTCCATAATACATCTTGATTATTCATTAAATAGTACTTCATTATTTTTTAATATAAAATCCGATTATTATATTCATAACTTTATTGGTATTCTATAATTTTAATAGCTTTATCTCATATTTATCCTGTTTTCATATTATATAATATTTATAGATTTAAATAATTTCATAATTATTACTCATCTTATTGGTAATTATTAGAAATTATTGGAAATTTTCAAAGGCTAATTCTTAGATTAAATCAATTCAATTTACTTCAATTTACTTCAATTTACTTCAATTTAAGAATTAGAACTTTTTAAACCAGAACTATTCGTAAATATTTTTTTAGTGCTTAAAAGCAGGGAAATTGAAGATAAGCCCGCTAAAACCTTAAAACCTACTGCAATATTCAGATAAGGTATCAGTCCAACCGCACCCATATTTTGAGGCGAAGGGAATAAAGAGACGCCGTTAAGTACTGAAACATTTAGTAGGTAATAACCAGATACAAAAATTCCTAATGCACCCATTATCATGAAAAATAAGGCACCGAAAGTCTCCAATTTCTCTAAAAAGTGATGGGTAAACCCAATAGGGGATTTTGTGCCATAACCAATTATTCCCAAGATGTAAGCTACTGAAATTAAAGCACCACCTTGAAAACCGCCGCCAGGGGTTATATGACCCGCTAATATGGTTACAATACCTAAAACCATGATTATTACACTTAAAGGCATCGTAATAACTTTTATTATTGAAGTAAATCCCAAATCAGGGTTTTCATCATTCTTATATTTGGCATTTTGACCATCTTGAGTATCTTCACAGAATAAAGACTTTAAAAAGTCGGTATTGTACATACCCCTTCCAAAAACCATTCCCGTTACCATAACAGAAGTTACTAAGATTAAACACTCACCTAATGTATCAAAAGCTCTCCAATCAAATAATACTGCAGTTACAAAGTTGGGGATAACATAATTACTAGTATAAACTGCATTTACGCCTTCTACCACGTTAATATTAAATATAGAGTACAATATGGCAACTCCAAAGAATAAAAACGATAAAAATACTGCAATATCTCTTGTTATAATATTTCTCAATTAAACCACCTTATATTAATGAGCAAAATACAATACAACCGATATACCACCACAAAACATAGATAACCAGAATAATTGCGTTGAAATATCGTTTGAATTCTCTTTTTCGAATTTAAATACTAAAGGTAATTGTGATAGCAATAAAGCCGTTAATGAAATACCTATTAATCCATAAAGTACATTACTATATATTCTAAATATCATAATTGCTAAAAGTACGATGAAGCTATATAGGGTAAATTCTGCAGTTAATACTGCACCCACAGAAACCCCATCACCGTGCTTTTTTTTGTCTAGCTCTTTTCCATACTTGTCGTAACCCATAAAGACACCATATCAGATTTTATACTTATTCCAAACTTAAAGTAAATTTAAGCAGGATATATTAAAATATTTTATTAATATTTGACTAATATTTTAATAAGATTTAATTAAGATATTTAATTAAAAATATTATAAAGTACTTAAAAAATTATCAAATGAATTATATAACGTATTTGTGACAATTTCTGGGAAAATACCCAATACTATGCACAAAATTGTCAATATAAGCAATGAAAACTTAGGGTATTTTAACATGGGGTTATTATAATCTTTTTTAAGCTCTTCAATGTCTTTTAATCCATTTGGTTTTAAATATATCATATAGAAGGCTTTCATCATTGATACAAAAGTTCCAATACTAACTACTATCATAATAATTGTTAATTCAGGCAAATTTGCGTTTATAGAAGCTTCTGCCAATAATAATTTACTTTGGAAACCATTGAATGGTGGTACACCACTTATCGCTAATTTTGCACAAAGCACCATAAAAGCTACAAATGGCATTACAGGTAATAAATTGCCCAATTTATCTAATTTACTAGTTTTATTTTCATTTGATACGATATGAGCCCCTAAGAAAAGAGCACTTTTATAAATAACGTGGTTTATGGCATGAAATACCCCTGCAACAAACCCTAATGGTGTTCCTAAAGCTAAACCTGCTGCTACGTAGCCACCTTGACTTATTGCGTGATATGAAAGTAATTTCCTATAGTCAGTTTGTAAAAGTGCCATTACCACGCCAAATACCATTCCCAAGATTGAAATTACAATTAATAACACTTGCAAATTTCCAAATAATGGTAAACCATAGAATAATTTAAACAATAACAGCATGAGTGCAACTAATACAAATTTAGAGAATGTTTGCAATACTGCCGAGATAAAAGGCTTTGCTCCGGAGTATACTTCGGATTTTATAGTGTGGAAAGGAGGTAAACCACTACCATAACAAAGTCCGATTATCAACATTAAAGCACCGCCATATATTACAGGATTAGTTGGATTAGCCAATAATTGAGCATGGATTTCCGGAATAAACAGCGTTCCAGATATTGAAAGCAATAACCCAATTCCTAAAAGTAATATAGAACCTGCGAAATTACCCATTATAAGGTATCTAAGAGCTGATTTATAGGAATTTTCAGTTCCTGTAGATAATAAAAGTCCTGTTTGAGATATTGCGGTTATCTCATAAAATACATACATGTTAAATAAATCTTCAGATAAAACAACTGCTGTAACGCTTGCTAAACCCATTAAAACCAGAGAAGTAACTAAACCACTCTGTTTTTCACCTGCAGAGGATATTAAAGTTAGCGAGGCTATTAATGTAAGTACGATTAAAATAAGCTGCTTAGCCGGATTGAACAAATATGCAATACCTGATGTCATGGTTTCTACCAATCCATGGTTTCCAAAGAAATAGAATCCATAATTTGGAATAAACGGTAATACCATAAGGATTATTGCTAATGCTATTGAGGAATATTTAATTAATTTATCCTTTCCATGTAAAAAATTTAACACAATTGCCATGAACATAGGGAAGACTACCAATAATGGAAGTAAATTCATTTTACTCACCGAAATAACTTAAAAATTATAAACAATACTATAATATTAAATTTTATTTAATAAGGGATATATAATCTACTTAATTATTTAATTACTTAATTATTCAGTTTTTAATTATTTATTAGTTAATTAATTATTCTTTAATCATTTGGTTATATTATCATTTAGTCTATTTATAGAATTAATCTGTCTTTTTTAAAAGTATAGATGATTTTAAAGTACCGTATTTCTTGAACAAAACTATTGCAATTCCAAGCATTATTGCTAACATAGATGCTTCAATCACGATATTAGTAAGGACTAAAGCTTGTGGCAAAGGATATGCACTTGTAGTCGAAAATACGGGCATAGAAACTTCCAAAGTCTTTATAGGAACTATTCCTTTAGTATAACCGATTGCAATTAAAATTAAATTTACGCCCCCGCCAATTGCCGAAAGTGCCATTATTTTTTTAATCACATTGTCGACGAAAAACATTCCGTAAATTCCTATAACAATTAAAAGACCTGCTGTAATAAATGAAGCCATCTGTAATTCCACAATAACACCTACGTTATGATTTATAGTGGTTATTTAATCCTTTTTTAATATATTAAATCTTATCTTGTCGTAATTTAAATATAAACCATCATATGTATTTTTTACAAATTTCTAAATTAACTTATGAAATTGTCATTATAATTAATGATAAATATCTTTAAAAATATCTATATAAAGATTATGGTATTTGTACTATTTCTACAATATGATACGTTTAAATATATTATAATATCGATATTAAAATTACTTTATAGATTAATAAAATTATTAATTAAGGATTAGTTGGAACAAAAATGGATTTATATCTATGAAATATAAATAGGACTAGAATTATAATGTATCTAAGTTCTAAAAATTGAATTAGGAAATAAAATACTAAATAGAATTAAATGGAATTAGATATAATAAATAGAATTATGAAAAGGATAATTAACGGGACAATTGATGGAATAAGGATAATCCGATTGGTGTTATTATGAGTATTGTAGTTAAAAATTTAACAAAAAAATATGATGATGGGAAAATAGCCTTAAATAATGTTAGTTTTGAAGTGGAACCTAAAAAAGTACTTGGAATTATTGGTAAATCAGGAGCGGGGAAAACTACCTTAATCAGAATATTAAGAGGCTCTGAAAAATTCAACGAAGGAAGTATTGAAGTTTTTGGGAAAAAGGAAAACTTAAGGGATGTAACTGCGATACACTTGCAAAGGAACTTTGCACTATGGGCAGAACCTGCTATAAACAATATTATAAGAAAATTACACGCAATTCGCGAACAATCTGACGAAAGTTTACCTATAGAAGAAGACATGCCAGAATATACTGAAAAAGCTATAGAAATACTTAAATTAGTAGGTTTAGAAGACAAAGCAAATACTTTTTCTAATATATTAAGTGGTGGAGAAAAACAGCGTTTAATAATGGGTAGACAGCTAGCTAAAATCTATGAAAAAGGAGAAGGGGTTTTATTATTAGATGAACCTGTTACAATGTCCTGCCCTGCATCTAAAAAGATGATATTGGAGATTATAAACAATGCAAGGAAAAAATTGAATATTACTGTAATATTAACTTCACACTTGCCTGAAATACACAAATATCTTTGCGATGAGTGTATATTACTAGAAAATGGAGAAATTAAATCAAAAGGAAAACCTGATGAAATAGTTGATGAATTTTTGAAGGATATGAATGAAGAATATGTAAAGAAAAATTCATTAAATTCAGAAAAGGAAGCAAAGGAATTAATATACGAAGTTAAAGATATTTCAAAAAGATATTTTGTAATAAATGGTGGAGAAACCTTAAATTTGAAAAATATATCTTTTGAAGTGCAAAAAGGAGAAATTCTATCAATACTAGGAGCTAGTGGTACTGGAAAGTCAGTATTACTCAGAATACTTGGCGGTTTAGAACTACCCGATACTGGAGAAATACTCCTAAAAGGAATAGACTTATCCCATTTTGGTTGGGAAAGAATGAATTTACGTTCAAAAATGGGTATTATGCACCAAGAGTTTTCATTGGCTCATTATTCCACAGTAGGTGAATTATTAAAATATAGAAGAAATATCAAAAGCTCTAAAGTATTATTGGATGCAAAAGAAAAGGCTAAAATGTATGAAATCCCTGAAACAGTTGTGGATGCACTTTATCAGCTTTTAGATTTACCCGATACTGAAAGAAACAACAAACTTGAAAAATTGGGAATATCTCAGAAGATATTGTTATCCTTATTTAATGCTTCAGAAGAAGATATTTATTCATATGATAAATTAATGAATGCTTTAGATTTAGATTCTGAAATATTAAATAAAAAACCTGGTGAATTAAGTGGCGGTCAAAGAGTTAGAGTTGCAATTGCCCTTCAATTGGTTAATCAGCCGGAAATATTATTATTAGACGAACCTTTTGGAGATTTAGACCCTATAACATTACGAGATGTTTCAAACTATTTAAAAAAGATAAATGACATGTATGGTACTACCATTGTATTAATAAGTCACCATATTGAATTTATTAAAGAAATAAGCGATAGAGCGATACTTATTGATAATGGAACTATTGATTCTGAAGGAAAACCTGATGAAATTTGCGAGAAATTTATAGAAAAAAGTACATTAAAATTCTGCAAATAGGTAACTACCAATACCAAAAAATAAAATAGAATAATAAAAATATTAAAAATGAAAATAACTAATAAATAAAATTATTATTCTTCACTATTAATTTTTTCAAGTAATTTCTCTTTAAAATCTTCAACAGATGGTGCACCTACAAATACAACATCTCCACCAATTGCAATTGCCGGAACGGCCATTATACCCAACTCAATTGCTTTTTCAGGATGTTCCATTACATTTATATGCACTACTTCAATGCCATCCATTTCTTTAACTACTTGTTCAACTACTCTTTTAGCTGCTGGACAATGTGGGCAACTTGGGGATGAAAAAACTTCTACCTTTATCATGTGTTCACCTTAAAACTGATAATTTGATACATATTTTGATACATATGAACAGGATACAATTTGTTCATTGAAACATATGTTATATTCGTTATTTATCTTCGATATTATCTTCTATAGGTTTTATTCACATACACTATTTATTATGTAATTATGGATTATATATAGTATATTATTTAAGTTTAGGAATATAAAAGTTTTTTATTAGAATTGTAGATATATAATTTATCAAATAATTTGCTAAGGAATAATAATGCTAAAAAAAATAAAAATTAGTATTGATTTGGAAGTTTAATTAATATTTAATTAATAATATTGCTAGTATTAATACTAATTAACCCCAAATTTCTTTAAAGTGCTCTAAAGCTTTTATGATATTTTCCAAATCTTTTGGAGGGAATGAAAATATCAATTCATCTTGTTCTATTTTTCCGAATTTTCTTGAGCCGTTGCAAGCTAATGTTGCATTTGCTTTTCCTCTAACTTTAACAGCTGCCACAGCATCTGCACATAATGATTGAATACCTGAAAAATCTGCTTCAAATCTTCCACCATTTACATAGTTTATTGCTTGTGTTAATCTTAAAGCTTGTTTTGGAGTACATAAAACGATTACTGCATCAGGTTCAAAGTCTACATTACTTATTGGAGAGTAAACTGCTGCAAACATTGGCTCTGTTACTTTAGGGATTGCCTCAACAGTCTTTATTGCTGCTTCTTCAGTCTCAAAGTTTCCTAATTTATGGTATAAAACTCCTGATTCAAGTGGCTTAGGAGGATTTTGTAAAATTCCCATAGCATATGCTCCACCTTTACACATTTGCTTTTCAACTGGTGCATAATACTTTTTACCTTCTTTTCTTGAAGTTTGAACTAATTCACAGTGTCTTGCTTCATTTTCCACTTCATCATATCCTTCAGGGATTTCTTCTTTGCTTTTAACTAATTTAACAGCTACTGCAGGGTATTTTAAGCTTAATAATTCTTGAAGCTTGTTACCCATTTCTAAAATCTCCATATAATCACCACTTGGTAGTTTGATTAATTTTTGAGTATTGTATATTTATATAATTGATATAGTATTTAAGATATTATATTGTAATTAGTTACATAACTATTAGACATATAACAAATATATATTATTAGATATATAACATTTTTGATTTAAATCTTACAAAATTATTAAATATATAATAAGTATTATATCCATTAAGATAAATGTTATATGTAATTTAAAGAATTCAACACTTTTGAAATTTGATACTTTTTTAAAGTGTTATAAATGTATTAATAGAAATTCAAAGATAGTTTTGATAATATGCACATATGGGTATTAAATATCATTTTTATTATATTTTAAGATTATGATTTAAATTTATTTATGAGATTTTAAAAATTTAAAGCTTTGAAAATTCGAAATTCTGAAAATTATTAATATAAATTAGTAATATAATAATCAATATTATAAGGGATATTATGAAAATAGTACTTAGAAATGACATTTGTGAAAAATTAGAGAATATAGTGAAAGATTTAAGAGTAACTAACCATTGTATAGGCTGTGAAGGTCTTGATTTAAATAATAAAGACCCCCATCATCATCCATCCATTGAAATAACTCAAAAATGTAATCACAATTGTATTTTCTGCTATTCAAAATTAACAGAAGTAAAAGCAGGTCTTTATGGAGATATAAAAGAAAATAAGGCAGTTACAATAAGTCAGTATGGAGAACCATTAACCTATCCTGAAAAAGTTAAAAAAGCTGTAAAATATGTAAAATCACATGGTAAAAGGTGTGACCTTCAAACTAATGGTTCACTGTTAAATGAAAATCTGATTAATGAATTAAAAGAGCTAGGATTAGATATGGTTATGATTAGTTTAAGCTCAGATTCTAAAAATCCTGAAAAGCACTTTAAATTATCAAATAATGATAATTATGATAAAATATTTGAAAATATTAAATTATGTGCAAAAAATTTCCATACAATAGTCAGAAGTATTTATATTCCAAATTATAATGAGCAAGAACTTATAAATCTTGCAAAAGAAATGGAAAAAATTGGTGTTCATGAAATTATGTTACATCAACTTATAGTTCATGATTCTAATGCTTCAGAACTTAAAGAAATAACAAATATTGATGATATAGGCTACGTTAAAGATTTGTTAATACTAGTAGATAAGATGAAAAAAGAAGCACCAACTGTAAATGTCACCATTAAGGGGTGTTTATTGGTTTATTTAAAAGATATGGACGGTTTTGTACTTAATAATATAAAAACAGACTGTATATCTGAAGTACCATCTATAAAAAGAGAATATATTGAATTAAATTTATAAATTATTTTATTCTTATTTTTCTATTTTCCTATTTTTTGAATTTTTATTTACCTTATTTTTTAGTGCCATTTTTTTATACAACTAGTATATTTTATGTTTCACAAGTTATATTTCAGTATTCAAGTAATTACGCCCACAGAATAAAAACATAATTAAAAATAATTTTATATTAGTATATCCATAATATTATAAAAAAATGTATAAAGAGCTAAACACAAATAATTTATTTAAGTCGATATTTTAAGTATTTTACTACGTTATCAATGTTTGAGGTGCCCATATGAAAAATGTGCTTGCAATAGGTGGCTACGACCCCACCGGTGGTGCAGGAGTAATTGCTGATGCTAAAACAATTAAAGAAACTGGCAATAATCCATTAACCATTATAACATCACTTATACCTCAAAACAACCAGAAAGTATATTCTAAAGAAGACGTATCAAAACAAATACTTGAAGAACAATTTGAATCCATATTTGAAGATTTTAATATAAAATGTGTAAAAACAGGAGTACTGTCCAAAAATGCAATTGAATTAATATTAAAATATCATAAAGACTATGATTTTAAAATAATATGTGACCCAGTTATAAAATCCACTACTGGCAGATTATTAACCGATAAAGAAACACTGGACTTATATGTGGACTTATTTAATAAATGTTATTTAATAACGCCGAATAACGAGGAATTCAAATTTATAAAGCATTATATGTATACTAAATTAAAAAAAGAAAAATACTACGATGAAAATTTAAAAGAACTAAGTGTATTGGTTACAGGGATTAATGATACACTACAAAAGTATTCAGGAACTAAAATAGCAATATTTAATGGTAGAAAAATAAATAAAGAAGTTCATGGAACTGGTTGCGTATTTTCTTCGGCTATTGCTGGTTTCTCCACCAGAATGCCGTTGATTAGTGCAATAAAAAATGCAAAAAAGTTGGTACTCGGCTCTGTTATTTATGCAAAAAAAACTAGGTATGGATACAATACAAACCCATTATTTATTAACGAAAAAACAATCTATAAAAATCTTGAATATTCGTTATTCTTGTTAAAAAATATTAAATATACCTTAATTCCCGACGTTGGTTCAAATATTGGAGAATGTACGATATTGCCAAAAAACCGCTACGATATATGTGCTCTTTCAGGTAGGCTAATAAAAGATAAAGATACTGGCGGGTATCATAAAGCAGGCGAGTTTAAATTTGGAGCATCTAAAATATTAACTGATGTTATAATAACAGCTAATAAGTATGACCCAAAAATAAGAGCTACAATGGGCGTTAGATTTAATGAAAAACTTATGGAAAGGCTTAAAGAAGATGGCATATTCTGCATTAGCCATTTTAAAACAGATGGGTTTGAAAATATACGTAAGGTGGGTATCGGAATAGATAATGCATTTAAAAATTACTTGATTGAAAAATACATTGGACTCCAAGAAAAAAATTATATGTTAGATTTAAGTAGAGATATTAAAACCGATGCAAAAATTAGTGAAATAGGAAAAGATAGCGATAAATTTAAAAAAGATTTAGAAAATAATGAAGATAATGAAGATAATAAAAATATTAACGATAATAAAAATGGTAAATATATTGAAGAGAATTCAGCTGAAACAAATCAATTGAATGAATCCAACTATTTAAATGATATGGAAAATGAAAATATAAATAATTTAAAAAAATTAAAGGAAGATTTAGATGGTATTCGCGATATATTATCCTCTAATTTGATTAATAAAGCACCAATTTCTAAAAATTTAAGTAAAAGTGAAACTTTAGCTAATTTAAGGGAAGAATGTAATAAAATAAACCCTGAAGACCGTGAAAATTGTAGCGATTGTAAATACTGTAAAAATAAAATACTGTATGACTTCATAGGATTCAAAGAAAATTTTGACTGTACGTTAGATATAGTATATAACAAAGGTGGACACCAAATAGAACCTATGATATGGATATTAGGTCAAAACTCTATAGAAGTAGTTAAGAAATTGAGAATACTTGAAAAAACCTATCGAAAACTATAATTAAAATTAATAGATTTTTCTATTTTATTACTTTTGTATAAATAATATTTTTTAAAGGTGATTACTATATATACCCCTAAGTATAGTATGTATTGAATATTTTTAGCATTTCAAAAAAATAACAAATATTATATATAAAAATAAGTTATAATATTAAAAGTTTAAAAAACAGTATTATTTAATAGTCTATAATTTTTAAATTAGAAATAGATTATTGTTATAAAAAATCATTTAATGCAGGATTAGACTTAAAACCGAAGCCCTGTAATCTAACAATCTACATCACTCCATACCAAAAATGGTGATAAAATGTCAAATATAGTTGTTAAAAAATTAGAAAGAGCTCCAATAAACGAAACCCCTATTGAAATTGTAGAAAGAAAAGGTATCGGTCACCCGGACAGTATTTGCGACGGTGTTGCAGAAAGCGTTAGCGTTGCGTTATGTAAAATGTACAAAGAACATTTAGGTGTAGTTTTACACCATAATACTGACCAGGTTGAATTGGTTGGCGGTTACGCATATCCTAAACTTGGTGGCGGAGAAATGATAACCCCTATCTATGTATTATTATCCGGTAGAGCTACAATGGAAGTATTAAACAAAGAAACTGGAGAAATTATAAAATTACCAGTTAACTCCACTGCAGTAAACGCTGCTAGGGAATACTTAAAGAAAACCATTAGAAATGCAGATTTAGAAAGAGATATAATCGTAGACTGCAGAATAGGACAAGGTTCAGTTGATTTAGTAGAAGTATTCGATAGAGAAAGAAACGCAATACCACATGCTAACGATACCTCATTTGGTGTTGGACATGCTCCATTAAGTATTACTGAAAAATTAGTACTTGAAACAGAAAGATTATTAAATTCAGATGCTATGAAGGCAGAAGTTCCTGCAATCGGTGAAGATATTAAAGTTATGGGATTAAGAGAAGAAAATAAAGTAACTTTAACTATTGCGATGGGTGCTGTGGACAAATACATCAATTCTTGCGATGACTACATTAAAGTTAAAGAAATTGCAAAGAAAAAAGTTGAAGAAAACGCTAAAAAGTATGCTGGAGACTTCGAAGTTGAAGTATATATAAACACAGCTGACGATGATAAAGACTGTATTTTCTTAACCGTTACTGGCACATCTGCAGAAATGGGTGACGATGGTTCAGTAGGTAGAGGAAACAGAGCAAACGGATTAATTACGCCATTCAGACCTATGAGTATGGAAGCTACAAGTGGTAAAAACCCAATAAACCACATTGGTAAGATATACAACATATTGGCAAATACCGTTGCAGAAGATGTTGCTAAAATTGAAGGCGTTCAAGAATGCCAAATCAGAATATTAAGCCAAATTGGTAAACCAATTAATGAACCAAAAATGTTAAGCATTGAGATTATACCTGCTGAAGGCTTTACAGTTGAGGGTTTAAATTCTGAAATCGAAAAAGTAGCTCAAAAATGGCTTGATAATGTAGAAACAGTTACTGAAAGAATTATTGAAGGAAAAGTAACTACATTCTAAATTAAATTCAAATAAACTATCAATTCCCTTTTTTTTATTGATTTTTGATTGTAATTATTTATTGAATTAATCAAACTTATTTTTAATCCTATTTGTATAATACGTGTGAAATATGTAAAATATGAGAAATATACAAAAATAGTGAAAATCATATCATAAATTATTAATATTATTTATATAGTATTATTTATCAATTCTATTTACATATTTAAAATATTTATAATGTTAAAACTTTATATCCTTATATTTAACCAACTAATTAATTAAATGGATATTTTATTATATATCATAGGCTAATATTGGACATATAATAACATAACCCATAAATTATATTAAAAAAGCATTTTTAAGTATATATCGAATAGTATAAATTATAGTATATTGTATAATTATATAATTATGTAATATAGTAAATTATATAACCCTATAACTATCATAATTTAACTATATAGGTATAATATATCAAAATAGTGAAAAAAGATGAATAGTAATATTAAAAAGTATAAAATAGCAATGATGGGGCCTGAAAATTCGGGAAAATCATCTATTGTTAACAAAATATTTGGAAAGAGTATTTCCGAAGTTTCAGAAGTGGGCGGTACCACAAAAAAACCGGTTCGAAAATATTGGGGAAAGCTAAAAATAGGTAGATTAAAGCAAAATCCAGAATTTGCAGACATAACCTTTGCTGATTTGGGGGGTTTATACTCTGGTGAAGACAAGTCTGTTGTAATGGTTGGCAATGTTTTAGAAAAAACTTTTGAAGAGATAGATAGCTCAGATATGATAATTCACGTTATCGATGCAAAAGATGGTCTTTTCAAAAGTTTTGAAAAATTACATCACCTTTTAAAATATAGATATCAAAAACCCATAATTGTTGTTGTAAATAAATGTGACTTATTATCCCATTCTGAAAGAAATTCCTTAACCACTGCCGTTGAAGAAAGGCTAAATAATAAAGTATACTTCACTTCTGCAATGTCTTATGAAGGTATTAACGAACTAATTAACGTAATAATAACAATACTGAAGAGATAGGTGTCCTAAAATGTTTAAAAAAATAAAAAAAATGATATCATCAACAGAAACCTTGAAACCAAGTAGTCCTGTACCAATAGAAGAGTACATTGAATTACCGGTTAAAACCTACGAAGGAAATGAATTAGTAAAAATAAAAGTTTGCGAACTTGAAGACTTCAAAGATTCTACTGAAATTTCAGTATTGGTTGAAGCTGGTTACTTAGTTATTGCAAACACTATTGACCTTGAAAGAGATATAGATGATGATTATGCTAAAGTCCTTACAGATTTAAAAAATAAATTAAGGAATACAGGTAAAATCGTAAGACTTTGTGAAACCAAAATTATGGCAGTTCCATCTAACACCATAATTGAAAAAATAGTAAAAGAGAAAAAAGACTAATTAAAAAAAGAAGTACACTATAATATAGAACTAATTAAAATAAAGTAAAAATAAAATAAAGTATAACAAATTATACTAAAATAACATCTATATTATTTTTGCAAATAAATATATTTTTCATCGTTAGATACTAAATTTTCCTATTTTATTGTTTTAAATTAATAATTATTTAAATGTTTAAAAATACCTTTTTTACAAAAATATACGCTATTTTTAGAGAACGTTATTTAAGAGATATTCGGTAAATTTAAATAGTGATATACAATAATAAACATAGGTTTACACTAGAGGGATTTTATGGATTATTACGTATTTTTACTATTGAGCTCAGTATGGTATATAATACCTGCATATATTGCAAATGCTATGGCTTGTGTTTTTGGCGGGGGAACTCCTTTAGATGGAGGCAAAAACTTTGTTGATGGTCGTAGATTAATAGGAAATGGAGTAACAATCAAGGGAACAATTTCAGGAATAACTTGTGGGGTTATTGGCTCAATACTGCAATATTTTGTTGGCAATTACTTTAATATAGATTGGATGATGTTTTTAAATGTTGGATTAATGCAATATATAATATTAGGGTTGCTTTTATCATCTGGTGCCTTATTTGGAGACATGTTTGGAAGTTTTGTGAAAAGAAGATTTAATATTTCGCAGGGCGGTTCTGCACCCTTATGGGACCAATTAACATTTATAGTATTTGCCCTAATATTTGGTTACTTTTATATACCTGCTTCATTGAACATGGCAATATTATTAATATTACTCTCGCCAATTGTTCATTTGATATCAAATATAATTGCGTATAAATTAGGAATTAAAAAAGTATGGTGGTAATAAAATATGATATTTCTTGATTTAGAATTAAAAGATACGCCTGGTGAATTATTAAAAGCTCTTGAACCCATATCTTCTGCAAAAGGGAATATTATAAGCGTTATACATATGCGAGAAGAAAGAACAGAAGACGGTAGGTTACCTGTAAAAGTTGTTATCGATAAAATTGATGATGGCGAACTATCCTCCATAATTGATAAATTAGAAAGTATAGACGTAATTGTTGCTAAAATAAATGAAAAAAGAAGAAAATTAGATTTAGACGTTGTAATTATTGGTCACGTTGTAGATACAGATGTAAGGGATACGATAGATAGAATAAACGAGATAGGCTTAGTACTAGATTTAGATTTGTCTATGCCATCCCCGGATGTGGAATCATCTGCTAAAATGAGAATAGTGATTGATGTGGAAAAAATAGATGAATTATACGAAGAATTAGATATTATTTCAAAAGAAAAAGATTTATTATTTGTAAAATCATGTTAAATTTAATTTAAAGTATATTGTGCTTTAAAAATAAAATATAGTATAAAAAATAGAACTATAAAAAATAAATTCAATCTAAAAAACTTAAAATGCTATAATTATTCGATATTTACTACTAGAGGTAAATTATGTGTGAAAAGAGTCTTAATAAATGTAATGACTTTAAGGAACTTAAAGTAATTTTAGTTGGCTTGGGAGTTATTGGAAAAGGCGTTTTAAAAGTTATAGACGCTAAAAACGATGATTTATTTAAAAAGTATGGATTTAAAATAAGTGTTGTTGCTGCATGTGATAGTAGTGGTGCTACAATAAATGAAAATGGAATTAAACCCCTTTCAATAATAAAAACCAAAGAAGAAACTGGAAAAATAGTTAATCATGACTTTGGAGTTCAAAAAAACATACTTGAAGTTATCGAATCCGTTAACGCTGATGTAGTTATAGAAGTAACCCCTACAAACATAGAAACAGGAGAACCTGCAAAATCATACACTTTAAAAGCTTTTGAAACCAAAAAACACGTTGTTTCTGCAAACAAAGGAGCTTTAGCAGTGGCTTATTCAGAATTAATGAATAGTGCGGATAAAAATGACGTAATGTTTAGATATGAAGCATCAGTAGGCGGAGCTATGCCAGTAATAAATTTGGCTAGAGAAAGTCTTGCAGGTAACAATATTAAAAATATTAAAGGAATTTTAAATGGTACAACCAACTACATATTAACTAAAATGGAAAAAGAAGGGTTAGATTTTAATACTATTTTAAAAGAAGCTCAGGAGTTAGGTATAGCAGAAACAAATCCTCATCAAGATGTTAGCGGATTAGATACTGCTGCAAAAATGGTAATTCTTGCAAATACTCTTTTGGGTAAAGATTATACAATCAAAGATGTAAAACTCGAAGGAATAACAAGAATTACACCGGAAGCACTTGAAATGGCAAATAAAAGTGGTACCACCATAAAATTAATTGGGGAAGTTTCAAATAAAAAATTAGAAGTTTGCCCTAAATTAATACCTATAGACCACCCTATGAACGTTAAAGGTTCTTTAAACGTTGCTATGTTTGATACCGATTTAGCAAAAGACGTTGTAGTAATTGGAAGAGGAGCTGGAGACATTGAAACTTCTTCTGCTATACTAAGTGACTTAATATTTATAGGCAATTCGAAAAAGTGTAATGACTAATTAATAATTTTTTTTAATAACCTTTTTATAGTACTTGGAAACAATATAAAAAAGTAGTCGTGGCACGGGGTGCTGGACTTGGTAGTTCAGGGCGGACTTCAGATCCGTCGAGTTCCATGGGAATTCGGGGTTCGATTCCCCCCCTATGCCGTTTTTTAACAAAATTTTAAAAATAGAAGATATTATTATTTTTATTATTATTATTATTATTATTTTTATTTAATTTATTGTAGTTTATTAAGTTATTTTTCAATTATGGTTCCATTTACATTATTATTCAACGCTTTATAGACATTATCCTTTTTATTACCATTAAAAATGATAGAGGTCACTCCCGAGTTAAAACACTCCATGACTTTTAGATACATTCCGCCAGTAACATCTTCTTTTGAAGAAAAGGAAAGCGATTTTTTTACATCTTCGATATTTTCACTAGATATGGTATTTATGATATCCTTATTATTATCCCAAACACCTTCAACGTCTGAAGCATGTAGACTTAAATCTGGTTTAAGTTCTTTAGATAAATAAGGTAGTGCATGGTCCCCTGAAAAAATCTTATATTCGTTTAATTCATCTAGGACTATATCTCCATGTATTACTGGTACAAGATTTTTATCGAGCATTTTTTTGATTACGGTTAAATCAAAATGTAAACCTTCTTTATTAAACATTGCGAAAGAAGATGGTTGAATAGAAACTGCAGGTATGCCATAACTATGTAATTCAGATATAACAATATTGTTAAATTTACGCATTGCTTTCTGTATTTCCCAATAACCTGATTCCATATCTACAAATCTAGAATTTCCATTATTATCTTTTATGATGTGTTTTTTTGCCACAGGGTGTCCAAATGAACCTCCCCCGTGAATTATTATTAATTTTGGCTTTTCTTGATTATTAATAAAATTTTCAGGATTTTTCATCAATTTTTCATCAAAAAATTGTTTTATTTCCTTGCAAATTCTTGATAAATTATCCCATTTTACAGAATAAGGGATATTTTTATCACATAATATACTACCACCAAGTTTTAACACGATTAACATTTTTTCACCAATTTAATAATATATTATATAAAAACATAATAATTATTAATATATATTATATATTTAATTAAAAAATTAAAAATAAGAGGTTATATTTATCTTCTTTATTGGGGCATTTCTTGAATGTCTGGCAAATTATCCTCCGTGCAAATATAAATCTTTTTATCCAATTCCTTAAATCGTTCTAACAATAAATCTTTACCAAAATTAGATAAAGCATATATTGGAACCCCTTTTCCCGCTTGTACCTTCAAAACGTCCTTTAAATCTTCATCGGTTTTTAATAAACTATAAAGGCTCTTTGATGCACAATTTGCGATTAAATCGTATTCTGGGATTTCTGACTTGTATTTATTAAAATCTGCCCCTGTAGTATGCACTCCAAAAATACAGATTTTTATACCGTCTTCTCCATTATTTTTTAAATTGTATTCTTTCTCAATTTGTCTTATTTCTTTTAACTGCTCTGGATGTGCTATTGAAACGCCAATATTTTTAAAACCAAGTTCAATTGCTTTTAAAACTCCTTTTACCTGATTAATCTCTGCAGTTTCTTCATTTAATATATCACCATTGGGATTTGCTTTATTTATTCTTTCAATTACTTCTTTTATAGGCGTAGTTTTAACAATTCCTGATATCCTACCACATAATCCTTGTACTAAATAAGGATTTGAAGTTATAACAGTCCCGGCGCAATCACTAACAATAACTACTGCATCCAACATTTTTTTGTTTAAGGCAGTCATAAAAATTTCAGAAGTTCCAAAGCTAACAATTTGCTCCTTTTCTTCCACCACTCGGTCTTTTGTGAATAATCCAAAGCTTTGTATTCTAAACTCGATATTCTTCTTTATAGTATCTTCATTTAATTCTTCAATATTCCTATGTTTTAAAAATAAAGGACATGTCTTTATTATTGGTTTATCTATGGATATAACCTTTCCATTAACTACAGTAACTTTTGCGTTACCCAATGCTTCCATTATGTGAATATCTTTATTATTTTCCATAATTTACCTCGAAATAACAAATAATTGTAAATATATTACTAATATGTGGATAATACGAGTTAAAACGTTGATTGAATATATAATTAAAAACTTTTAGACGTAAATTGAATGTAATTAGATATAAGTAGATATAATTCTAGTATATTCTATACCTATATTTTTAATATAATTACCTATTTAAAATAATAATAAACACATGAACACATTAAAAATCGTATTATCATATAATTAATAACTAGTATAAATTCAAATAATTCTCAAAAAAAACAGCTTTATTAATATGAGGGGTGGGAATGGGATAGGAGATAAAAATATCTCCCACACGGTGTTATCAGTAGTGATGTGGGGGTATGAGGGGGTTAAAATATCACTACTATCCCACACCGTGCATAACATTAGTATAATGTACTTGTATGTATAATTTACTATGAATCAAAAATATATGCGTATATATTATGTTACGTTACGTTATACACCACATGAGGCAAAACGCGTGTTGTGCTTAATAAATTATATTATATATAAAACCAATAATAAATTAATAAATAATAGTATTTTGGGTGGGATTTTGAAATATGTAATAACACTTTTAGCAGTTAAAGATATAAAAATTTCCAAAAAATTCTATGAAAAACTTTTTAATCAACATGTAGTATGTGATTTGGGTAAAAATATAACATTTGACGGAGGATTCGCACTACAAGAAGATTTTCCATGGCTACTAGATATTCCTGAAAATTCCTTGATTAAAAAATCAAATAATATGGAATTATATTTTGAAGTAGATGATTTTGACGAATTTTTAAAAAAACTGGAAGAATACGAAAAATATGAGAAAATAGAATATGTAAATAAACCTAAAAAACACGAATGGCAACAGAGAGTTGTTCGTATTTATGACCCAGATTTTCATATCATAGAAGTAGGAGAATCAATGATTTTGATTGCAAAACGCTATCTTAATGAAGGTTATTCTATTGAAAAAACTGCAGAAATTATCCAACATCCTGTTGATTTTGTAAAAATGGTTAAAGAAAATCATTGTCATAAAAATTAATAAAGATTAAATATTAAACATTTCAATAACAAATATGTGTTTAGATAATCAATTTACTATTAAATTTTTTTAAAACATATTACCAAATTTAAAGAATAATTTATATATATTTGGTTAAAAATATATCTATCTGTAAATAATTAATATCTCAATAATATGAATGACGCTATTTTAAAATTTTAACATATTGAACGTGGATTACCATATAAACATAATTTCAAAAAACTATTTTAATTTATAATAACTAATAGCACCCATTAAGAAAATCAAGAATATATCCTTATATAATAATGTGAGTGTATTATAAATGTATACATATTTGCACATACATTATTATTTGTTTAATGTGGAGGTGAATCCATGAGTGACCCCAAAGTGGGGGTTTTCGTTTGCTACTGTGGTTCTAACATCAACGGTGCAGTGGATTGTGAAGCAGTTAAAGATTTCGCTTCCAAACTCGATGGAGTAGTAGTTGCTGAATCATACCCATTTATGTGTGCTGACCCTGGACAAAATCTTATTAAAGATGCAATCAAAGAAAAAGGGTTGGACAGAATTGTGGTAGCAGCATGTACTCCTAAAATCCACGAACCTACGTTTAGAGCGTGTTTATCAGAAGCAGGCATATCCCCATATTACTTAGAGTTTGTGAACATTAGAGAGCATGACGCTTTTGTTCATATGAATGACGTAAAAGCTGCAACAGATAAAGCTAAAGAATTAGTTGCAGCAGGTATTGCTAGAGCTAAAAAACTTGAGGACGTACCTCAAAAAGTTGTGGATGTAGATAAAAGCTGTATGGTGATAGGTGCAGGTATTGCAGGTATCCAATCTGCATTAGACCTTGCCGACCAAGGCTTTAAAATATATCTTGTAGACAAAGATGAGTCAATCGGCGGAAGAATGGCACAATTAGCTAAAACTTTCCCAACCGATGACTGTGCGATGTGAATTCTCGCACCGAAAATGGTTTCGGTGGCTAACCACCCTAACGTGGAATTATTAACTTACACAGAAGTTAAAGATATTGATGGATACATTGGTAACTTCAATGTAAAACTTGAGAAAAAAGCAAGATACATTGATGAAATTACCTGTACCGGTTGCGGCGCTTGTGCTGCAGTATGTCCTATAGAGATACCTAACGAATTTGATTTAGGTTTAGGTACTAGAAAAGCGATATACGTACCATTCCCACAAGCTGTACCTTTAGTATATACAATTGACATGGAACACTGTATTAACTGTGAACTTTGTTCAAAAGTATGTGCTGCAAAAGCTGTAAGATACGACCAAAAACCTGAAGAAGTAGAAATTAAGGTTGGTACAATTATCACAGCTACAGGGTACGATGAATTTGATGCTACACAGAAAGAAGAATACGGTTACGGAGTTTATGACAACGTTATCACAACCTTAGAAATTGAAAGGATGATAAACCCAGCTGGACCTACCGGCGGTCATGAAATCAGACCAAGTGACGGTAAACACCCTCACAGAACTGTATTTGTCCAATGTGTTGGTTCAAGAGACGAAAAAGTCGGCAACCCATACTGTTCAAGAGTATGCTGTATGTTCGCACTTAAAAACGCTCAGTTAATGAAAATGCACGACCCTAATGCAGAAGTGTACATTTGCTACATGGATATAAGGGCATTTGGTAAAGGATACGAAGAATACTATAAAAGAGCACAAGAACAGTTTGGTGTTAGATTCGTAAGAGGAAGACCAGCAGCTGTTATTGAAGACCCTGAAACCAAAAACTTAACCGTTAGAGTTGAAGATACATTATTAGGCGAAATCTTAGAGATTGATGCTGACTTAGTTGTATTATCAGCTGGTTTAGTGGGTAAAAAAGAAACAAAAGACCTAGCTAAAATGATGGGCGTTGATGTAGGACCAGAAGGATTCTTTAAGGAGTCACACCCTAAATTAGCTCCAGTTAACACAAAAGTTGATGGTATCGCAATTGCAGGAGTTGCACAAGGACCTAAGGATATTCCAGACACAGTAGCACAGGCAAAAGGTGCTGCAAGTGCTGTGGCTATTCCAATGTCACAAGGTAGCTTCAAAATTGAAATGATTAGAGCAACTGTTGACGAAGATGTATGTGGTGGATGTAAAGTATGTGCAATAATGTGCCCATATAATGCAATTACATACGAGGAAAAAGAAGGTCATCTAGTAGCTATAACAGACGACGTTGCATGTAAAGGTTGTGGAGCATGTGCAGGTGCATGTCCAAGTGGTGCTATGCAGTTAAGATACTACAGAGACTCACAAATCTTAGATTCAATTGACGGAATGTTAGATGCAGCTAATATGATTAATAACGAATAATTAATTAAATTTATTGAAAAATATCTTTAATTAATATCTTAGTTAATATATCATATATTTTAAGTATTATTTAGATATATTAATAAAAAATGTATGTAATTTCAAAAATAAAGTAATATTATTCAAATAATATTGAAAATACAGAAATTTTCTAGATACATTGAAAAATATTACAAATAAATTAATCATTCTATAAAAATAAAATATAGGAAGGGATAACAATGGCCGAACCTATAATTATGGCATTCATTTGCTATCAATGAGGTTATGGTGCTGCTGACTTAGCAGGTACTAGTAGAATGCAATACCCAGCAAGCGTTAGACCTATAAGAGTCCCTTGTACAGGTAAATTTGATATTACCTACGCATTAAGGGCATTCCAAAAAGGTGCTGATGCAGTATTTGTTGCAGGTTGAAAACCTAATGAGTGTGCATTCGAAACAGGTAACTTCAGAGCGGAAGAAAGGGTTAAAATGACCAAGCAAATTCTCGATGAAATGGGAATAGGTGGAGATAGAATCGAAATGTTCTTCATGAGTGGAGCAGACGCAGGAAAATTCACCGAAGCTGTTAATGAAATGACTGACAGAGCTAAAAAGTTAGGTCCAAACCCATTAAAAAAGTAAAGAAGTAAGAAAAAAGAGGATGAGTTTTACAGGAAACCTCTGGACTTGTAAAACGACTGCCCCGAGTTGGGGAATATACCTTTAATAATATAAGGTGATTACATGGCAGATAAAGTTAGGCTCGGATTAATACAACTATGTGGATGTTCAGGATGCCATATATCACTACTTGATTTACACGAACAATTATTAGATGTTCTTCCGAATTTGGAAATCGTTTACGCTCCAATCATTGCTGATGTAAAAGAAATACCCGAATGTGATGTATTTCTTATCGAAGGTGGTGCAAGGAATGAACACGATGAACATTTGATTCATGAAATCAGAGAAAAATCAAAAGTAGTGATTGCTTGGGGAACCTGTGCAGTATATGGTGGAATTCCAGGACTTGGAAATTTATACAGTGCAGAACAGTTGAAAAAAACTGTTTATGGAACTGAAACTACAGATAACGTTGGAGAATTACCTTCTGATGAAATGGTACCTCCGTTAACTAATTCAGTTATGCCTGTTCCAAGTATTGTAGATGTTGAATACGTAATTCCAGGATGTCCTCCAAGACCGGAAATTAATGCTGGTGCAATTGTAGCATTACTAGAAGGTAGAGACCCAGAATTACCTAAAAAGATTGTTTGTGACGAATGTCCAAGAACAAAAGAAAATGTTATACCAGAAACATTTAAAAGAACTTTTGAAGGAACACCAGATCCTGAAAAATGTTTATTTGAACAAGGTTACACTTGCGTAGGAATGGGTACAAGAGCAGGATGCGGTGCACTCTGCCCTAGTGCTGGAGTTCCATGTAGGGGATGCTATGGTAAAACTGACGAAGTACTTGACCAGGGTTCATCTTTGGCAAATACATATGCTGCTGCAGGAGATGAAGCTTTAAAAATTTCCGACAAATCAGCATTATTCAACAGATTTACATTGCCAGCAGCTTTGATTTCAAAAAAACAGGAATAAGTAATTAAATCAAATTTTGATTTAATTATATTATTCTATTATTGGAATTACTAATTACATATTTATTCAAATATTAATTTGCTTAATTTGTAAAATAGAATTTCATGTGACTATTAATAAGGATTTAGAATTATTTAGACTAATTTAGACTTAAAATAAGGACGGTGACTCTATGGGTAAAATTACAATAGCACCACTAACCCGTCTTGAAGGGCATGGTAAAGTTACCATCAAGTTGGATGATTCAGGTAAACCAGCTGATGTAAAATTACATATTACCGCTCTCAGGGGTTTTGAACAATTTGTAATTGGAAGACCTGCTGAAGAGGTACCAAGAATAGTCCCAAGAATATGTGGTATTTGTCAAACAGCTCACCACTTAGCTAGTGTTAAAGCTGTTGATGCTGCATGGGGCGCACAAATTCCAAGCGCTGCAGAGAAACAGAGAGAATTAATGCATTTGGGAAATATGATTCACAGTCACGCATTACACTTCTACTACCTTGCAGCCCCAGATTTTGTTCTTGGACCAGACGCAGACCCTGCAATTAGAAATATTGTTGGAGTAATTGATGCGGCTCCAGAAGTAGCTAAAAAAGCTATCGCAATGAGAAGAGTAGGTCAATCAATGGTTGAGGCTACTGGTGGTAAACCTATACACCCAGTAACTGGTATTCCAGGCGGTTTATCAAAATCAATGAGTGAAGAAAAAAGAGACGAACTTTTGGCTGAAATCGATACAATGATTCAATATGGTCAAGATGGACTCGATTTAATGAAATCACTTAATGAAAAATACTTAGATACAATAAACTCATTGGGTGTAATTGATACCTGGTATTTGGGTTTAGTTAAAGATGGTAAACATAACTTCTACGGAGACACTTTAAGATTTGTTTCACCAGATGGTTCCGAAAAAATGGAATTCAAACCGGCTGAATACTTAGACTATCTTGGAGAACATGTTGTAGAACACAGTTATGTAAAATACCCTTACAACAAAAAAGTTGGTTACCCTGAAGGATTATATAGAGTTGGTCCTTTGGCTATGATAAATGTTTGTGATTCGATGTCTACACCTCTTGCAGAAGAGGCTAGAAAAGAATTTGCTGAAACATTTGGAAGACCAGCAAATCAATCAATAGCATACAACCAAGCAAGATTAATCGAATTACTTTCAGCTTGCGAAAGAGCAAAAGAACTTCTCGAAGACCCAGAGATTGTTTCAACAGATGTTAAGGCAGAAGTTGAACCAAAAGCTGGAAATGGCGTTGGTGTTGTATACGCTCCAAGAGGTACTTTATTCCACAACTACGAAACCGATGATAATGGTATCGTAACTAAAGCGAATATGATTGTTGCTACCACGCACAATGTACCTACAATGGAAAAAGCTATCCAACAAGCCGCAGAAGTGCTTTTCAAAGACAATTAAGCCTCTGGTGGTAATATGGTGGATGAAACAAAATTAAATTTAATAGAAATTGTATTAAGAGCATACGACCCTTGATACTCATGTGCTGCTCACATGATTGTGGAAGATGCTGAAGGAAACGTTGTATTTGAAATTGTAAACGATGAATAATTCTTTAACCGAACCCATTGGGAGGTAAAGAAATATTTCACAATTTTTTAATTTTTTAAATAATTACACTAATTGTCAAAATTGAGATTATTAAAATATTAAATATCTATTAAAGATGTTAAATATAAAGTTTTAAATTTAAAAAATTATATTTAATTAATATTCTGATAATTATACTAACTTAGAGATAATTTTTTGAGTATTAAAACTAATTATCAGATTTGATATCAAAATAGTAAATAGTAAATTTAGTAACTAACTATCTAAATTTAAAAATATTTATAGGAAATAAACTATATATCTAAATTGTAATTGTCTATTATAATTATCAATTATGATTAAAATAATCAACTTTATGGTTATTTTAATATTCACTTAAAAACCTTCATCAGAAGGCCCCATATTATCAAAAATTTAAAAGGGGTATCAAATGGCTGGAATTAAAATTCAAGAAGATGCATGTCTTGTTTGTAATGCTTGTTCAAAAGCATGTCCAACCGAGGCAATAGAAATTGCCCCCTTTAAGACCTGTACCTTGTGCTTTTCGTGTGCAAGTGCATGTCCAACAGGGGCATTAGTAGAAAACAATGGTAAGTTAATCTACAACAGTAGTAAGTGTATAAAATGTGGAAACTGTGCAACTGCTTGTCCTACAGGCATTAAAAAAGTTGATGATAGATTCCCATACTCAAAAGGACACTGCGTACTTTGTGAAAAATGTGTTGATGCTTGTCCAATCGATATAATTTCAATCCCTGGAAAAATTGACAAACCTGAAAGAGAAGTTACAATACCTCAAGAACCTATCAAAGTGACAGAAGCTTGCGTAGGTTGTTCAGAGTGTGTACCAGTTTGTCCGGTGGATGCTATTTCAATCGAAGACGAACTAGCAGTTATTGACACAGAAAAATGTATATACTGTAGTGTATGTGCACAAACTTGTCCATGGAACGCCATATATGTGGCAGGTAAAAAACCTTCAAAAAGACAAAAAGAAATTAAATCATTCACAGTTACCGAAGAATGTATCGGTTGTGAAAAATGTGTTGAAGTATGTCCTGGTGACATGATTACATACAATGCAGAAGATTTAATTGTAAAATTGCCAGAAGCTTGTCCTGCATGTCACTTGTGTGAGCAAAACTGTCCTGTGGATGCTATTTCCTTAGAAGTAGAATATGGAAGTGCTAAACCAGTTACAGAAGAAGGATTAGTATGGTATGAAGATAAGTGCAACTATTGTGGACCTTGTGCTATAAAATGTCCTACAAATGCAATTAACATGATTAACCAGAAAGGACTTGCATTACCTTCAAGAACTAAAACAGATAAAGACCCAGAATTTAGAATGTGTATCAGATGTGGTGCTTGTGTTATGAAGTGTCCAACTGGTGCTTTAAAAATGGGTAAAATTACTCATGAAGGTAAAGAATATAATAGAATTGAATTTAGCCCTGCTTTATGTAATGAATGTGGCGAATGTGTAGATGTATGTCCACAAGACACATTGAAACTTACAGGCGATGAGAAAAAACCACTCGAAGGCTACTGTATACTTTGTTTAAAGTGTATAGAAGCTTGTGCTAAAACAAAAAGAAACGCTTTAGGCTTACAATAAGACTATAATTTGTAAATTCTAAACTATTAAATAAGATAATACTATATCAACTAATAATAATTTAACAATTTATTAAATATTTAAAGTAACGGTTAAATATTTAAAAACATTTTAAATATGTATTTCTGACCTTATACATATTTAAAATAAATATTTCTTCATCTATCAACTAAATAAATTCAAATTATAAAATAAAAATACGATATAATTACCGTATATATCTGGTATCCCACTAAGGGGTGATAAAATGGTAAAAGTGGTTAAAAACGTAGTATGTCCATTTTGTGGAACGCTATGTGATGATATTGAAGTTCTTGTGGAAGACGGGCATATTGTAGGTACAAGAAATGCTTGTAGAATCGGAAATGCTAAATTTATGCATTATGAAGGTTCTGTAAGATACGATAGTCCTTTAATGAGAGAAAATAAAAAGGACGAATTCAAAAAAGTAGACTATGAAACGGCTATCGAAGAAACCGCAAGGCTTCTTGTAGAATCAAAACTTCCATTAATCTATGGATGGAGTTCTGCAGAATGTCACGCTCAACAATTGGGTGTATTATTAGGCGAAAAAGTTAATGGTGTGTTAGATAACACCGCGAGTGTATGTCACGGACCATCATTATTGGCAGTACAAGACGTAGGCTATCCTGTAGCCACATTAGGGGAAACTAAAAACAGAGCTGATACAGTTCTATTCTGGGGTAGCAATCCAATGCACGCTCACCCTAGACACATGAGTAGATACTCAGTATTTGCAAGAGGGTTCTTCCGTGAGAGGGGAAGAAAAGACAGACAAATGATTGTTGTCGACCCAAGAAAAACAGATACTGCAAAATTAGCAGATGTTCACCTTCAAGTTGAACCTCATAAAGATTATGAATTAGTAAGCGCTATGAGGGCAGCTTTAAAAGGCTTCAAAATTGAATCTGATTACGTAGCAGGAATTCCTACAGAAACAGTTTACGAAGCTGTGGACCTTTGTAAAAATGCTCAATTTGGTACACTATTCTTCTCAATGGGTGTAACCATGAGTAGAGGAAAGCACAGAATTATCGATAACGCAATTCAGTTAATCGTTGATTTAAATGCTCACACCAAATTTAGCTTAATGCCTATGAGAGGACACTATAACGTGAACGGATTTAACCAGGTTAGCACTTGGATAACCGGTTATCCTTATGGTGTGGATTTCTCGAGAGGATATCCAAGATATAACCCTGGAGAAACCGCTTCAAATGACTTATTACAGAGAGGAGAAACCGACATGATGTTAAACATTGCGTCAGACCCTGGTGCACACTTCCCTCAGAAAGCTTTGGAGCATATGGTTAAAATCCCATTGGTATGTATCGACCCTCACCAAACACCTACAACAGAATTAGCTAACATCGTTATGCCTACTGCATTAACCGGTGTTGAAGTTTCAGGTACCGCATATAGAATGGATGGCGTACCAATTGAACTTAGAAAAGTTGTAGATGTTCCGGAAGGCTTACTTTCAGATGCTGAAATTATCAGTGGGTTATTGAAAGAAGTTAAGAAAATGGAATAAATTATAAGTAATTGTAATAGAATAAATTGAATAAAGTGAATAATAGATATTAAATCGGTAAGTTGTAAAATTCCCCTTTTATACTTACAAAAATACGTCTTGAAAAATTAAGTAATTATTTGTTAAAGGGGAACCTTTTGGACCCTCTAACATAACCAAATCTTTTTTTTAATATTATTTATTAATTTAAACTAATCAAAAGTGTTATTTTAAGATATAATGCTAATTTATATAATTTAAAAGTTATAAACTAGTATATTGTTATTATTATATTTTATTCGATATTAATGTTATTCATTTATATCAGAATTATAAATTATTATACTAATTTATAGGTGGTTATTTTGGAAATAATTCCTGTTTTAGATGTTTTAGAGGAAAATGCGGTTCATGGCAAAAGTGGAAATAGAGAATCATATTTTCCCGTGAAATCGGTTATTTGTAATTCTAGCAATCCAGTGGACTTATCAAATGCTTATATATCGTATGGCGTAGAAAAAGTTTATATAGCCGATTTAAACGCAATTATTGCTAAAAATAAAAATGAAATGACTGGAAAATTTTTAAATATAGATTCTGAAAAGAATTTGGAAATTATTAGAAAAATTGAATGTGATAAGATTATTGACTTTGGAATATCTACACTACTTGATTATGAATACTATAAGTCTTTTGACTTTAAAAATGCTAAATTAATCATCGGTACTGAAACACTTGTTGATTTGGAACTTATAAATAAAAAAGACGTAATATTAAGTTTAGATTTTAAAAATGGGGAATTATTAAGCAAAGGATATAATTTTGAGGAATTGATTGAAAAATTAAACCAAAATCCTGATATTCCCGTTATAGTATTGGATATTTCTTCAGTAGGTACTCTAAAAGGTTTAAACTACCCATTAATTGAAAAAGTAGTAAAAAGTATTAAAAACAAGGTTTACGTGGGCGGAGGGGTTAAAAATATCTCAGATATAGACAAATGTAAATTTTTAGAGGTTTCAGGTGTTTTAATAGGCACTTCATTACATAATGGAACTTTAAACTTAAAAAACCTAATTGAAAAATATTAAAATATCGAATTTCTAAAATTATATGCTATAAATTATAAATAATATAATAAAGATTGTATTATATATCCTAAAATTGTATTTACAATTTATTCTTCAATTTAGCAGATTAAATTTTATTAATTTTATTAATTTTACTAAATTATATTAAAAAAGTGATAATATGTTAACAAGGTATCAAGTCCTAAAAATACTAATGGAATATGTAACAGACGAATACATAATATCCAACATAGGAATACCAAGTAAAGAATTACACGATATTAATGATAGAAGCGAAAACTTCTATATGCTTGGTTCTATGGGTCTGGCTTCTTCAATTGGACTTGGATTGGCGTTAGGAAAAGCATATGAAAACGATAAAAAAACAATAGTTATCGACGGAGATGGCTCCGTTTTGATGAATATGGGCTCTTTATCCACAATTGGGTATACAAAACCTAAAAATATGCTTTTAATCATTATCGATAATTGCGCATATGGCTCTACAGGTAATCAATCAACGCAATGTATAAGCACAGATTTGGAAATGGTGGCCAAAGGTTGCAAAATTGATGCTAAAACACTTGTAAAAGAAAAAGAAATAAGAAAAACATTTTCTGAGCTAATGAATGAAAAAGAAACAAAAACATTAGTTATAAAAACCCGTCCACATAATGAAAAAGTTAAAAATATTGAATTAGAGCCTGTAGTTATTAAAGAAAGATTTATGGACGCTGTTACAAGTAAATAATATTTTATTTTTTAACTTATTTTAATTTATTTTAATTATTTTTTGAAATAATTTTTAAACAATTTTAAATTTTCAATACTATAATCTTGATTAATTGGATATCCAATAACGGAAAAATCTTTATTTTTATTGTTATATTCGTCTATCAAATCTTTATTTTTAGAGTTACTATTTGCATTTGAAGTATTATCTATGTTTAAAAGGTAATTTTCCCAGTCCCCAACATAATTTTCCCGTCTTTTTAAGTAATTATCCATAGAGTCTACCAATTCATTGGCGATATTTTCCATAAAAGGAATATAAACAGCAGTTCTTTTATCATACAATGTTTTATATTCATTATTTGACTTTTTACATCCATAAACATAGTATTTTATATAATTATTTACTATTTTTTCAATATTAGTATCATTGCTTACCAATAAATTCTCAATTCCTTCGGTACCTATCCAAATCTTATTATTATCCATCATCTTTGTAGCTTCGTTCAATAATGATAATACGGAAGATTTTGAATTATCTTTTTCAGATTTAGCCATATACTTTTTATTTCCATAAACAAAACAAATATGAAAATTATAACTACTGTAAAGATTTAATAAATCCTTTGCATTTTCTCGCCTACACTGTATGGTAAGTTGAGAGTTTTTATTTAACTGCTCCAGTACGTTTTTATCGGTTAATTGTATTTCTTCGGCATCAATGACATGTATATCAAAATTTTTAGTAATTAACTTATTCAAATTAATTAATTTATCCGTATCATAATCAAATTTGCTTAATTTTGTTGCAATTCCTATCAAAGTACCCCTCGTTAAAATTAAAAATAAAATTATAAGATTATAGTGTTATAAGATTATAATATTATAAGATTATAAAATAATAAAAATAATAATTATAAAAAGTAATAAATATTAAAAATTAAAAAATTAAAAGTTATTCTTCATTTAATTCTACGTTAATAGCTTGGTCAGGACATTGTAAAACGCATAAGTTACAATGGGTGCATTCATTTGGATTTACAGGTTTTGGAGGGTAAATACCTTTTTTATTTAATTGCTTTGATTTTTCATACACATCTTTAGGACATACTTGGATACAAATATCGCAACCTTTACAGTATTCTTCGTTTATTGTAATCTTCATAATTTCACCATATGCAGTATTAATTAATGATATCTAAATACTATTTTTTATAATCCTTTGTTAAAATTTTTTCTTTTTGGATGATTTCCACATTTTAGGATATATATTTTTATCCATAATTACTCTTTCTATGTCTATGACCATTTCTTCATCAGATTTTAAAATTTTTTTAGTATTTGCAAGAGTTTTACCAATAGCTACAGCTTCACCTTTTAATGTTTCAAGTAAAACCAGTTCTTCTGGACCGATACCTTTTTCGATTTTGGTTATACCGTTTGCATATAAATCCGCACCGTGGCATATTGCATTTACCGCGCTATCTTTAATTACAACTTTCGGCATGTGTTGTAAACCATATTCGACAGGTTTTATAATTTCACGGATATATTGTTCATCTCCAGTTCCTTTCCAATAGATATATTCATCTACAAGGTCTTGCAAATAAATTGCTTCTTCTTCAAAGAATGGACCACTTTTAACTCTTCTCAATTCCTGCATGTGTGCTGAAACACCTAAGGCCTCACCAAAATCATCAACTAACTTTCTTAAGTAAGTTCCTGATTGACATCTTACCCAGAACAGCACTGAATTTATTTCTTCATTTATTTCTATAAGTTTTAACTCATAAATTTTTCTTACTCTTAACTTTCTTGCCACAGAAGCTTTTAAAGGGGGTCTTTGATACATCTTTCCGATGAAATTATCAAAAAGCTCCAATATTTCTTTTTCGCCAATTTTTGATTCTTTCATATCCCTATGTAATCTCATAATACATACGTATTCTTTAGGGGGTATGTGCCAGTAAGGTACGCACTTTGTTGAATTACCAAGTGCGATGGGCAATGCTCCAGTTACTTTTGGGTCAAGTGTACCCCCGTGCCCAGCTTTTGAAACTCTTAATATATCCCTTACCCATGCAGAAACTTCGTGGGATGTCGGACCAGATGGTTTATTGATTATCACAATTCCTGTTTCTAGCAAAGATTTTATATCACGATTATACGGATTAGTTCCAAACTCGTAATTTGTTTTTGACTCTTCTTTAATTAACATTTCTCTTTCCATGCTCATAATTCACCAAATAAAAAATAAATGATATTGAATTAACTTAATTGACTAATATAAATATATGATATATGTACATAGTCATTTAAAGTATATAAATTTATAAAATTGTAATATTTAAAACTTGTAAATTGTAATATCTATAAAAGAATACTTTTTTCAGTAAAGTTATTATCAAAAGGTTTATATAATTTTATAACATAGTTCATTATGTTCAGAAATAATTGAACTATGGTGTTACTATGCATTCCGATAATGAGAAAGAAGAAGTTAAAAAAACAATTATGGAATTATTTAATGAAATCGCTAGGCTTACGAATTTACCAAAATCGATGGGAGAAGTTTATTCTGCCATTTACTTATCTGAAAAGCCGTTATGTATGGATGACATAATAAAAACCCTTAAGATAAGCAAAGGTACTGCAAGCACTATGATAAGGCGACTTGAAGAAATAAAAGCAATAAAAAAAGTTTGGGTAGAAGGGGACCGTAAAAATTACTATAAGATTAGCGGAGTTATTCCCCTTATGGATTTGGTTTTTAAAAGACATGAAGCTGTGTCTAATGCATATTATAAATTAAATTCCTTGATGGATAATGATATTAACCTAGAAACTAAGGAATTCACGGAAAAAAAACTTTATGGAGTAATTATTCTTAAAGAAATTTCCGAAAAGGTTATGGAAACTCTCAGAGAGTATGAAAATATTGATTATGAAGAATTACACAAAAAATTAATCGACAACTCTAAAAAAAATAAAGAAGAATTGTCGAAATAGTACTAAATATAAGAATAAAATAAAATGGCAATATAAAATAATAAAATGGATAAATTTATCCTAATTATAAATTATACCAATAATATTAACTATTATCAATTATCAAGTTTGTGATACGATGATTGAAGAAATACTTAAAAAAATAGCAAGATTTTCCGAAAAAAGACCCGTATTGGTGGTAATCACTATATTAATTATGACTATCGTTATGGGCTCTATTGCATCCAATATTCGAATGGAAACCGCGTTTGAAAAGATGCTACCACAAGATGACGAAGCAATCAAAACACTCTATGAAGTTAGAGACAATTTTGGTGGAACAGATATAGTGACTACAGCTATTAAAATAGTTCCTTCGGAAAGTTCTGAAAAAGTTACAGATATTCGAGACCCCCGAGTCTTAGAGCTTATAGATTTTTTAGAGCGAGATATAAGCAGTGTAGAGTATGTTACATCGGTATCTTCACCGACCGACGTATTTAAGGAAAAAAATAATGGCGTAATACCTAATGATATTGACACAGTTAATCATATTTATAATCAAATCCCTAAAGAATCTCAGGGTAAAATATTCAATAATGACTATACGATGGCTACGTTATATATTACGTCAGATTCAGGTTCTGATTCAATTAAAAATACACAGTTAATTACTGAAATAGAAAATAGAGTTAAGGAAGCTCCAATACCACCAGGAACTAAAGTAATATTAACAGGAACTCCTTCATTGAGAGTTTTAGTTTCAAGACTCATGAATGAAAGTCAATATATAACAACCGTTGTTGGTTTATTGGGTGTATTTATAGTACTTTTATTCTACTTTAGAAATTTTTTATCCTCGATGATGCCATTGGCACCCGTAATCTTAGCAGTTATCTGGACTGGAGGGTCTATGACGTTATTAGACATTCCATTGGACTTTGCTACAACAGCTATTGCTTCATTGCTTTTAGGTTTGGGTATCGATTATGGAATTCACCTTATGCATCGTTACCATGAGGAGAGAAAAAAAGGAGAATCAATTGAAGAAGCGCTTGAAACAGCTGTTATAAATACAGGTACGGCAGTTTTGGCAACCACTGCCACTACGACAGTCGGTTTTGGTGCTTTAATACTTGCTCCATTACCTACTATGCAAAACTTGGGTAAAAGTTGTTCTTTGGGTATAATATACTGTATGTTAGCAGTTATAATCCTATTACCTTCATTAATTGTATTAAATGATAAATATATAGAACCATTTAATAAAAAGCTTATATCAAAAATTAAGTTCTTAAAACGTGAATAATTAATTATTACATATTAATTCTTATTTATTATTAATATATAATCTCAATTGTGGATAAAAATACTAATAACTTTAAAAAATGATTAAAATTGCATAAAATCAATGAAATTGAGCAATTAAAAATTAAATAGGTGAAATCATGAACAGAATTCTAAAAATGGTTTCAATTATTGGATTAATACTATTAATCATAAATTCTTGCTCTGCTTTAGCAATAGAAGAGCCAGAAACCACGCCTAAAGTAATTCACCCCGGTGATGATGTAGATATATGGTTTAAATTGAACAATAACGAATTATTAGGAGATAATGAAAGGGTAGAAGATGTATATACAGAAATAAAGCCTTCATACCCTTTTGAATTAATACAGGTTAACCCTTCAAAAGGTAAAGTAACATATAATTACTTGGAAGACGGTGTTTCTAAAGATATGCATTTTAAATTTCATGTCGATGATGATGCAAGGTCCAACGAGTATAAAATAGATGTAAATGTAAAATATTATGTAGTGAGATATGAAGATGGCAACGAAGAATATAGGTACTCAAGAAGCGTTTCAAGAAGTTTTTATGTAACAGTCTACGGAGATGCTAATTTTGAATTAAGCTCTGAAGGAGATGTACTTACACCATCTAAAACCGAAAAAATACCCATAATTATAGAAAATAAGGGTACTGGTTCAGCAAAGCAAGTTACTTTTTCAGTAGGCAATACAGAATCTGTAAATCCCGTGGAAACAACCAAATTTTACATAGGCGGCATGGCGGCATCGGAAAGCACTAAAACATATATTTCACTACATACCAATGAAAAAGCTACGGAAGGTTCCTATTCAGTACCTATAACCATAAACTGGATAGACCAGGAAGGTTTGGAAAAACAAGATACAATAAACTTAGGTTTGATTGTAAAAGGAGATTTAATGATTGGAATATCCAACATAATCACAGAACCTAAAGAAATAAAACCTAAAGACACCTACGTTCGAATAGATGTCAGTGTTTCAAATAATGGGCATGGTGAAGCAAAAGACATTAACTTAAAATTAATAACCAATTACCCATTTAGAGACAGTTGGAGTAGTTCTAACATAAAAAACATTGGCACATTAACTTCGGGGACTTCCAAATCTGTTACATTCTATATTGATGTAGATAAAGAAGCGCAGGCTAGACACTATGAAATACCAATCAATGTGTCGTACTTGGACATCTTTAACAAAAAACATTATGAATTAGAATATATAGACATCTATGTAAAACCTAAACCAATATTGGAACTAGAATCTAATGAAATAACTATTGAAAATAAAAAAGGAAATCAGGTATTGTTAAAAATAAAAAACGTAGGTAATGAAAAAGCAGAAAATGTAAAAATTACCGCAGTTAAAAACACGGCTCAACCTTTTGATTATCCAACAAAAACTGATTCAATAGGTACTTTGAATATTAATGATTCAGGAGAAGGTTTATTGATAATAGATGTTGATAACGGAGTTGAAAAACAATACATTATAAATTTAGAAGTTAGAGCAGTAGGGGATTCAGATATTGGCGATAAACAAGTTTACATTTCAAATATACCTCTGAAAATTAATGTAATTAACGGACATTCAGAACTTAAATTTATTGGTACAATAGCAGTAATTATAATAGTTTTAGGTTCAGGGTATTATTTACTGGAAAAAAGAAAAAAGAAAAAAGATGATGAATAATAAAAATAAATAATAAAAATAAAATAAATAATAAATTAATATATCTTTATTTTTTAAATATTTTAGAATATTGAACCAATTATATAACTTAAAAGTACTAAATTCATAGTTAATTTAATATTTTTTGAAATTTTTTTAGCATTTACATCTTTTTTACCAAATTTAGACTTTATTATTGGATATATTGCCGCTAAAAACAATAAATCGCAAACTAATATTCCAATTAAATAATATATGCCAAATATTCCAATTAAATAAGGTATAGGACTTACCAAAATTGCTAAAATTAATAATAATGTAGCCAATTTTAAAGATAACGACTTATTCTTGATAGGTAGTGACATTACGCCTTCTAATTCGTCTCCTTTAATATCCTCATAGTCCTTAATTATCTCCCTAGACCAAATTGCTAACATGGCACTTACAAACAAAATAATTATATCGTAAATATTGTTTACTGCAATTCCACCAAATAAAAATACAGAGCCTGTAAGATAGCCTACCAATATATTTCCAATTATTTTGTTCTTTTTATACTTTTTTGCGTACATATACAGTATAAATGCGTTAAATATTGCTAAAATAGTGCAGTAAATATTAAAAAAGGACAGTATTAGCCCCAATATAACAATACTCATGGAAAATATTTTAGCAGATTTTAAACTAACTCTACCAGATGGGATAGGGCGTTCTGGTTTGTTTATTTTATCAATTTCTAAGTCGTAAATATCATTAATAGCGTTTCCATAGCCACAAATTAAAAATACAATCAAAAATATTATGATTAATTCGGTTGAATAGGTAAATTGAAAGTTTGAAGCTATTAAAGCGCTTATTAAAGCACCAACCGATGCAGATATGCAGTTTTTAGTCCTTAATAGCTCAAAATATGCCAAAATATTCATAAAAACACCATGATATATATTGTTAATTTAAAAATTTAATCCTTATTTTTTATATTTTTATATTTTTTTATAATGGTATTACTATGCCATACTATTTATAATATATATTTACTCAGTATAATAAAATAAGTTATAAAATAAGTTATAGAATAAACCTAAAATTAAATTAATTATAATATATCAAAATAATATCAGATTGATTTAAAGCGTGATACTGTGATAAAATTCGGAACTGCAGGAATCCCCATAGGTGCCACTACTACGGAAAATTCTTTTGAATACTTAAAAAAAGTAAATTTAGATGCTATGGAACTAGAATTTGTTAGAAGTGTGCATTTAAAAGTTGAAAAAGCCAAATACTTGAGTAAATTAACAGAAGGTATTTCATTGAGTGCTCACGCCCCATACTACATAAATTTAAACGCTAAAGAAGAAGAAAAAGTAAATTCAAGTATTGCGAGAATTTTAAAAAGTTGTGAGGTAATGGACGTATTTGCAAAAAATGTCATTCCACAAAATAAAAAGATAGATTCCAAAATTGGAATAGTATACCATCCAGGATTTTATCTAAAGCAAGACAAAAACGAAGTTTATCAAAAAATTAAAGAAAATACACAACGAATAATTGAATTAAAAAATAAAATGGATTATGGTGTAATATTAAGACCTGAAACTACTGGTAAAGTTACACAATTCGGTACAGTTGAAGAGCTAGTTAAACTATCAAATGAATTGGGTACCGAAAATATACTACCATGTATTGACTTTTCACACGTTTATGCCCGTAGTTTAGGGGAAGTAAATAATTACGATGAATTTTATAAAATTCTTGAGTATTTGGATGCAAATATTGGAAAAAAATGTATAAAAAATATGCATATGCACGTTTCAGGTATTGAGTTTGGAAATTCCGGAGAGAAAAAACACTACCCCCTAGATAATTCATGCTCAAAGTTTAATTATAAAGACTTATTAAAGGTTTTGAAGGATTTTGAAGTCTCTGGAACTATAATTTGTGAAAGTCCTTGTTTAGAACATGATGCTTTGATTTTAAAAAATTATTATGAAAATTTATAAAAGTTATAAAAGTTATAAATTTTGTAAAATTACAATCATATAAAAAATTGTAATAATATATTATTTAAAAAAGTAACTTAATTTTTAAATTATTCTTCCTTAATAGGCTTTATTAATACTCTTTTTAAGGAATTTCCAAGAGGGCACTTTACCTTAGTGTTTAAAACACTTAATATCTTATATTTTCCACTTTCAATTTGAGGTTTGCAATACAAGTAATTTTCACACAATACGTTATCGCAAGATACATCCTTATGGGAAATCGTTAAACCTTCCAATGCTTTTTTTGATTCTATATTGATGTTTAATTCAGAAGGTATTACTTCAACCACCTTAACACCTTCTGAATGAATACTACAAGGATGCGTTGTGGCCCTAATTTCCGTTATTTTATATTTAACCCCTTTTTCCAAATTTCCATGGCACATCTTTTTAAACTTGCATTCGTCACACTCTGCCACGGGGCCCATATATACAAATTCGTTGTCTTTTACTGCTAATTTGTTTCCTATTAATGTTATTTTGGTCATATTGTCACCGATAATAATAAATTTATTTATATTTTATTTTTTATAATATATATTATAATTATCTAATATTTTATAATATTAAATATTATATTACTATTGTTTAAGTAATGTATTAATTTTAATATTGTCGACATTATTTTGTAGATATTATATATGATAAAATATCTTAGAATAAATATCATAAAAGATAATATGTTTGTCAATAGTATTTTAAATAAGCACTATTGATTTCAATTCAAATTAATTTAAAATGGCAATTAATTTAAATCATCAATGTAATATACAATTTATTAGAAAATAATGAGTATGGATTAATGATTGGCTAAAAAATGGTTACAATAAAGGTGTAATAAAATGTGTGGTATAATTGGATACATCGGGTTTAGAAATGCTTCAGAAATACTATTAGAAGGTTTGAAAAGATTGGAATATAGGGGATATGATAGTTGCGGTATTGGAATTATAAACCCTGCAGATTCTAACAATATTTTAGTTAAAAAAGATATAGGTAAGGTTAAAGAAGTTTCAGAATCTGAAAATTTTGAAGAATTCTGCGCAAATACAGGGATAGGGCATAGTAGATGGGCAACCCATGGAGGAATTACTAAAGAAAATTCGCACCCTCATACTGACTGTAAAAATGAAATTTGTGTTGTTCATAATGGAATTATCTCTAATTACAAAGATTTAAAATCTAAACTAATAAAAAAAGACCATATTTTTAAATCTGAAACCGATACGGAAGTTATACCTCATTTAATAGAAGAAGAATTAAAGGAATTAAAGAGATTAACCGGATTAAAAAAAGATGCCCTTGATAATATATATTCAAAAGAAGAATACATCAATTGTGTAAAAAAAGCATTTGAGAAAATTGAAGGAACCTACGCAGTTGTTATAATCAATAAAAATTTCCCTGACACTTTGATTGGAATTAGAAACGAAAGTCCCATGGTTGTCGGATTTGGAAAAGATGATTTAGAATATTTTATTGGTAGCGATGTTTCAGCATTTTTAAAATACACAAATCAAGCTCTACCTTTAGAAGATGGGGATATGATAATTGTTAATAAAAATAATACAGAACATAATTGTTACAACTTTGAAATCTTTAATTTAAAAAATAATTGTGTAAAAACAGATATTTCAAAAAATATATTAAATTTAGACTGGGATATTGAAAATGCTGAGAAAAAAGGCTATGAACATTTTATGTTAAAAGAAATAATGGAAGAGCCAGAAATTATTAAAAATTCTATGAAAATATCTCAGGAAGAAATTCAAAAACTTTCGAATTTAATAGATGATTGTGATAAAATATACATCATAGCAATGGGTACTTCATTGCATGCAGGAATGATTGCAGAATATTGGTTTTCAAAGTTAGGGAAACTTGTAATTCCTTGCGATTCATCCGAATTTTTAATAAAAGGTATTATAGATGAAAAAACTTTAGTTGTAGGAATCACTCAAAGCGGTGAAACATATGATACCATAAAAGCGATTAAATACGCTAAGAGTAAAGGTGCTAAAACTGCTTCATTAGTTAATGTTATAGGAAGTACTGCGACAAGAGAATCTGACGTAACAATTATGATAGGCTCAGGTCTAGAGATATCAGTATGTGCCACTAAAACGTTTATGTCTCAATTAGTAATTCTTTACAGGTTATTTATAGAATATGGTAAACTAGCAAATAAGGATATGGGCATATACGAACAGGAATTACAAAAAATACCAGAATACATCTCAAAAACTATAGAAAATAAAGAAGTAATAAAAAGAATTTCTGAAAATTTAACTGCTTCAAATTACTTATTTATATCTAAAGGTATTAATTTAGCAAATGCGTATGAAGGAGCATTAAAATTCAAAGAAATAACTTATTTACATGCAGAAGGTATGAGTAGTGGATTTTTGAAACATGGTACGATATCTTTAATAGATGAAAATATGGATACATTAGCATTAATTCCACCTACAAAATCGCCGTTGTTAAATTCAGTACTCGCAAATGTGGAAGAAATAAAAGCCCGAGGCGGTAAAGTAATAGCAGTGGGTCCTAAAAAAGTAGATATAGAAACTGATACATTGATTGAAGTTCCAGATTTAATCGAAGAAGTAAGTCCTTTTGTTTACGCACCTGCTTGCCAACTTTTAGCTTATTATAAAGCCCTAGCAATGGGTAGGGATGTAGATAAACCTCGAGGTCTTGCAAAAAGTGTAACTGTAGAATAATATGAGTTATTTGTAAATAATAAATATAAAAAACTTAATAAATATTAATTTAATATATAATATTTAATATTTTTACCATTTAATTTAATCTATTAATTAGTAATAACCGTAACCTTTATATACTTAATAATTTACTTTATTATTATATTTAATATATCCATGGGGGTATGGTGTAGTCTGGTCTATCATCGGGGACTCCAAGTGCCTATACGGGCTTGGACCGAAACCCGATGCAGGAGATATCCCTGGACCTGGGTTCAAATCCCAGTACTCCCACTTTTTTTACAAAGTTCGTTTATTACTTAATATTTTCTTTTGATAGATTACTATGGTATCGAATAATTAATTATATATATTGTCATATGTCATAAATATATACAGAGTTATGTAAACTATCTACAATAAATATAAATAATATTGAAATAAATGTTTTATATATACTATAAAGTATTTTAAATTAAATACTATGAGGCATAGATGATTACTCCAACAAACGGGTGATGAGCATGTTAATGAAAAAGTTAAAATCAACAAAAGGGCAAATTTCAATGGAAGTAGGTATTTTAATTGCTGCGGCAGTTGCTGTAGCGGCAGTTGCTGTAGCAGCAGTTGCAGGATATTTCTACTTAACAAACGTAAAGAACGTATCTGGTGATGTAGGTACTACAGCCACAGGTATTATCGATGAATTCTCAGAAGCAGCAGATAATGCAAGTAAAACTAATTCAACTCCTTAATTACTAAATAATATTTTTAATTTTTTTATTTTATTCCATGGTTGTGAAATTATGAGAATTATTGGATTAACTGATTTACATAATCGTATTATAAACTTTTCAAAAATTTTAAAGTTAAAACCCGACTTAATATTAATTTCTGGAGATATAGTTAAAACTAACGATTATAGGATTTTAAACGTATTGAAAGAAGTAAATAAAAAAAGTCCCATATTTACGATTTGTGGTAATTGGGATTGTCAAATCACCTCTAAACTTATGACGGACTATGGCATAAATATAGATGGAAGATTAGTTAATTTTAAGGGCGTAAACGTTATTGGATTAGGTGGTAGTACATACACCCCATTTAATACACCCAATGAATACTCCGAAGAACAAATATACTCTAATTTTTTAAATACATTGCATAAAAATAAGCTTAACAATTTAAAAATAAATAATTTCGAAAATTTAAAAAATAATTTTATATTGCTTTCACATATGCCTCCAAAATATACGATGGCGGATTTAACGGAAGTAGGTTATCTTGGAAGTTCCAGTATACGAAAAATTATTGAAGAATACCAGCCATTCCTATGCGCTTGTGGACATATCCATCAAAATAAAGTTATTGATAAAATAGGGAACACATTAATAGTTAATCCATCATATAGTGGCTTTTACATATACGATACAATTTCAAAAGATTTAGAATTGTATGATTTATATTAATTAAGTAAAAATTCATTATTTTGTTTTTAATTTAATTTTTAAGTTATTTTTAACTTATTTTTTAGAAGGTTTTTTTATTCATTTTTTAAATTATTTGACTAAATTGAATAGATATAAAAAATAGTAACCCCTATATTAATATCGTAAAGTATTTAGTGGTGTTTTCATGGAATATTTATCAAATATGCAAAAAGCAATCGACGAAATATTAAGACATAAAAACGATAATATTATCGTTTATACGCACATTGATACAGATGGACTTAATTCACGTGTTGTATTAGAAGAAACCTTATCTAGGCAGGGTATTTTTCCAGAATATAGGTTTTTAAGGCAAATTGATTATGGAACCATAGGTGATATTCCTTTTGGAGATTATGATTTAGTCATATTTGCAGATTTAGGAAGTGGTCAAATCGATATGATTGATGCTCAAATAAAATCTATGAACATAAAACCTCCAAAAATAGTGATTTTTGACCATCACATGTGCCAATTTAAAAAAATGCCCGAATATATAACGAATGTTAATCCCTCACAAGATGGATTAAATGGCAGTATAGAACTTTGTGGCGCTGGAGTCTGTTACTTATTTGCACGTAAATTAAACGATAATAATAAAGATTTGTCCAAATATGCACTACTAGGTGCCATAGGTGACGTACAAAATTTAAATGGTAAATTAGAAGGATTAAATAGAAAAATAATATTAAAAGATGCTTTGGATTTAAATTTGGTGTCTAACTCACCAGATTTACAATTCTATGGAAAACACACACGACCACTATTTACTTCAATAAAATATTTTACAGATGTAAGAACCGATTTAACAGATAACGACTCTAGGATTATAAATTTTATAAACCATGTTAATAAAAAATATGATTCAGAAATAACAAATACAAATTATATGTACAAATTAACTGAATCGCAGAAAAGAGCTGTTGGTTCTGAATTTTTTAAAAAATGTGTAAGATATGTACCCAAAGAATGGATACAATATTTGCCAAAAGTAATATTTGGGGAGAGCTATGAACTTTTAAACCACGAGCCAGGTACTAGCTTTAGAAGTTTAGAAGAATATTCGACATGTATAAATGCCTGCTCTCGTTATAATGAATATGAAGTACCCCTTGAAATTTTAAAAGGCAATATGAACTATGAATCTAAAATGAATAAGATGTTAAAAAAACACAAGCGAAATCTTGCAAAATCAATGGATACTATCAAAAATGATATAGAAGTAGTTCAAAAGGATAAATTCCAGTATTTTGAGGTATCCAATAATGAAATAAAGGGTAATATAGTAGGTATAATTGCGGGTATGTCTTATTCTATAGAAAAAGTAGATTGGAAAAAGCCAATTTTCGCGATATCTGAACTTGATGAAGGTTATAAGATATCTGCAAGATGTCCTAAGTTACTATCCTTTGCTGAAGATATTAATTTAGCAAAAGCAATAAATTATGCCTCTGAAAAAGTAGGTGGTACTGGAGGAGGTCACAAATTTGCTTGTGGGGCATATATACCCGATAAAAAAGATTTTGTCAAATATTTGGTTGAAAAAGTATAATAAACAATAAACATATATATTTAAAAATTCATTCTATTTTAATTAAAATATTTTATTTGTATTTTTAATTAAATTATCAATTTTATAGATATTAGAGTATAAATTAAAAGGGATATTATGAAAAAAAGATTTGGTAGTGTATTAAATATATCCAGAAAAGTTTCTGAAACACGTGGTTCTTCAAGAAAATGGGAAAAAGAAGATAAAAAGCCAGTGAGTAAAAAAGGAGAATATAAAAAAAATAATAAATTTGAAAAAAATAATGAATCAAATTCAAAAAGTAATCTTTTTGATTTAGAAGATTATGTCAATAAAGGCAAAAAGAATGAAAATCCAAAAAATAAAGGCAAAAACCCCCCTAAATTTAAAGGTAAAAATCCAGATAAAAATGGGAATGGCAAAAATAATACAAATATTAGGAATACAAAGAGAGAAGGTAAAAATAAAATCCCTATCGATAATAGAAATGTAGAGCCAAGAGAGTCATTACAGAAAAAATTAAACTTAAAAACTAATTTAGAAAGTTGGTATCCTGAATTTTACTACAAACAAGATGCAAAATTTGCATCACCTCATGAGTTAAGTATACTATCTAAGCTTACTAATATAGATTTTAAGGACAATGTTGTCATATTAGAGCGATTAAGTGGTATGGACTATAGAAAAAGGGTAATATACGGTAAAAAACAGCTTGGGATTTTAGAATATGATTTAAAAGAATTAAGCTGGCAATTTGTACCTAATCCAGAGTACTATATGTATCTGAACAAGTATGATATTGAGTTAAAACCAAGTAAAATGAGATTGAAAGGTAAATGGATAAAAGAAGAATATTTGGTGGAAGATGAAGATAATTTAAAAGCCTATAATACCATTGTAAATGCTCCTGAAAATGATTTAGACGCTCAAATCAAAGATGTTGGCGTAAAGATGGGCAATTTTGCAGGTCATGGTGTTACGTCGGGCGATAGGATAAAATTGAAAGATTTATCAAAAATATCTGATTTTGAAGAAGAAAAATTAAGCGAATATCTTGAAAAACGTTCAAAATATGTTGAAATATTAAAAAATAATTCTTTGAAAATATTAAAACATATGATTGAAAAATATAAGAAAAAAGGATACGTTATAAATGCCTCATTCAGTGGTGGAAAAGATAGTTCAGTGTCTACACTATTAGCTAAAGAAGTAATGCCCGATATAGAGGTAGTTTCAATAGATACGGGTTTAGAATATCCTGAAACTATAGAATATATTAAAAAATTCTCAAAGAAATATGATTTAAATATGGATATAGTTGATGGAGACAACTTCTGGGAGGACATATTAAGAAATGGTGTACCTACAAAAGATAATCGTTGGTGCAATAGCTCTTGTAAGTTAAATCCATTGAGAAGTTACTTAAAAAAGAAGTATCCTGGTAAAAAAGTATTAACTATAGATGGCTCTAGACAATTTGAAAGCTTTACTCGTTCAAATCTAGACTACGAGAGAAACAGTAGTTTTATAGACTTCCAAACTACCACATTTCCAATTTTAGATTGGAATGCTTTGGATATTTGGACATATATCTATAAAAATGACATACCGTACAACCCACTTTATGATGAAGGATTCGAGAGAATAGGTTGTTATTTATGTCCTTCCGCATTAAACAGCGAGTTCAACAGAGTTAAAGAATTACATCCTGATTACTACAAACGTTGGAGTAAATATTTGTCCAGAAGATATAATAAAGATGAAATAGACCGTGGATTTTGGAGATGGGATGAATTACCACCTAAAATGAAAGAATTAAAAAAAGAAATGGATAATTAAATTAAATGAATACTTAGCATTTTAATATATTAATAACTTAATTTTTATTTTTTACTTTTGTATTTTTAAGTTTTACTTTTTTATTTAATTTTTATAAGTTTGTAAGTTTACAAAATTCTAATTTTAAACTGGTATTGTAGCTTTTAATAAACTGTTTGTTACCATTTCAGTTACTACTGCCACTATGGATGATATCCATACCATAGTACTAAAGTGAAGTAGTGAAACTTGGTAATGTCCACCGTCCATTAATTTTATAAGGTATGACGAACATAACGCGTATATTATTAAAGTTCCGTACATCATGTACGAAATAAATCCAAAGTCTGAAGGTGCTACTACGTGTACCATACTTAGCATCGTATCTGGGATATCTAAGCTAGAGTATAATCCATTAACCATTGAAGCAACCCCGTAAGATGCAAACAAAGTTAACGCCATACCGCCTGAAAGACCATACATAACTCCTGCAAACTGATTTACGTTCTGATATTTAGAACGTCTTAATCGTAAAATTTTACGGAAGTTTTTACCTATAATATGGGATGCTTGACCTGAGTTACCACCCAAGTAGGTACATCTCTCGTACATCTCAGAAAAGAGCTGTATCAAGTAACTACAGGTATCGTGCCCAAAGTATTTCCAAGATTTTTGACCATTTATTCTTATAGATAATCTTCTATGTAATGCAACCAAATCCTTAGTAAGGGGTCCAAAGTCGTTAGTACACAAATAACCTAAAGACTCTAGCGTACCTCCACCTTTTGCACTTACAGAATCGCCCAAAGACCTTAAAAAGTCGGGAAAGTTGTTTTCTTTACGAATAACCAATGATTCTTCACGTTGTGCCATATAACCGCCCAACATTAACGGAGTCATAGCTATTGAAAATATCAATTCATAAGGTATTTTTAATAGCTGCGGTGCTTCATAAATATACTTTCCCCAGAAAAGTACGATTGAAGCCAATATTGTTAAACCTACTGAAATTATGAGCCATTTTCTTAATTTTCTATCTATAGCAGTCGGTTTTTCACCAGTATGCCACAATCTATCATAAGGTAACTTATTTTTTATACTATATATTAAAATTACCTCGATTATCATAAATATGAAAATTGCAACAGTAACCATTGTCACGAAATCATAAGGTAACAAAAACGGTGCAATAATTGCAAATGTTACAAAGAACGATACTGAAGTTATAGCACTCACATACATCTCTTTAAAGTTATCTAGGGAGTATAGTGCTCTTTCATAAAACCCTGCATATTCGTCCATTACGATATCTTGCTCTCCTGCTAAAAATTCTTTTAACTCCTGACCGCTATCAATAGAATAAGCCATTCTATCTAAAAAATCACCAAATTGACTACTTGGAGTCCTATTTGCTAAAAATCTACAGGATTCCGCCAATGATTGATTCCATCGTTTAACTAACACGTAAATTTTACGGGACTCCTCTGCAAGTTGACCCAATTCTTCTTTTTCTACAGAAAGTAATTCTAAAAGTGCTTTATTATCTAAATCAGTTATGGATAATACTCCAAATTTAGTAATGTACACGTGCAATCTTTCGTTTATTTTTTGCTTCTGGGAATCTAGTTCGATGTAGGGATACCCTAAAGCCCCGCCCAAAAGAAGTAGGGGTAATGCTAAAACCAAAAGCCTTGTAATTCCATCAAAATATATGAAGCCCAAAACTACCATAAATAATGAGGCCAATACTGCAGGAAGTACAAATTTTAAGAAATAATCCTTTGGCTTTAATCCTACTCTTGGTAGTATATCTAAAATCATTTAACCACCTTATATTGGGAAAGGTAATCCCTCCAATCCATTTTCATAAAATTTCCAAATTATATCTAATACATCGTGATAATCGTAAATTTCTCTTGCAATCATCTCTTCGAGAATTCTAACCCTAAGGTTTAATTCGTCGTAAATTTCTCTTGGGTCTTCATAACCTGCCACAGTTGCAATTTTATCTTCTAAAATGTAACTGTTGTTTAAACCAGTGAAGTTGTGAATGTCTTTTTGAGGGTCCCATTCAAAAACACCTCTGGTGATAACACCATCAACTTCTTTATAGTAACCCTCTATCTCTTCGACGGCTACAACTCGCCTTAAAAATCTACCTCTTGTATAAACAGCCAACTGGAATAATGCAATATTCAAGTTGTCCATAAATGTCTGAGGGATGTTAATAGGGTCACCAGTAAGCCTTTGAATCATTTTCCTTACATTAGCTGCGTGGAAAGTAGATAGTACGGGGTGACCTGTTTGCATAGCTTGGAAAGCAACTGCTCCTTCTACGGACCTAATTTCACCCACAATAATGTAATTCGGCCTTGACCTTAGTGCAGCTCTTAACAAGTCAAATAAAGTAACCCTACTTTCTTCAGGACCTCTTTCCCTTGTAAGCAATTGCTGCCATACTGGGTTAGGGGGTTTAACCTCTGCAGTATCCTCACAGGAAAATACTTTAGATTTAGGTTTTATAAATGGCATTATGGCATTTAATGTTGTAGTTTTACCCGAAGCTGTTTCGCCACATACAAAAATACTCATACCGTATTCGAGACATAACCATAAGTAGGCTGCAATCTCTGGAGACATAGTACCCCAGCTGATAATTTGAGTTATACTTGTAGGAGTATCTGAGAATTTCCTTATTGTAAAAGAAGGACCTTTTAAAGAAACATCATTTGAGTATAAGATGTTAATCCTTGAACCGTCAGGCATTGAACCATCCACGATTGGCGTAGCGTCAGATACTGGCCTACCCATCCTTTCACACAAATTTTTTAAGTAATTTGACATATCTCCATCGTCTTCCCATACGATGTTTGTAGGTAACATATCGAAAGTTTTGTGAACAAGTTGAGTATTTTTTGGACCGATAACGTGAATATCCTCAATTGTAGGGTCTCTTTTAATAGGTTCTAAGTTACCAATACCAATTAAATCCCGTCTTAAAAGATAAACAAATTTATCCCTTTGAACTTTTGTTATTGCAATTGAATTTGAATTTGTTAATTTGTTCATCAATCCTAATTTAGATTTTTTATTAGGATTATTTGCATTTTTATTAACTTTCGTTACAGTGTCAAAAATATCAATTAAAACTTTTGAAAATTCGTCGTCACTTTCAGGAATTTCACTATAAGGTGCATATTCTAAAATTTTATCCAAAATTTCAAAATACTTTGCTCTTTCTGTAGCCGTATCTAGCTTAGGCTCTATTGCAATATATCTTGTTCTTTGATTAGGTGAGCCATAAACGTGGATAAATAAGGGGTCACCGATTGGATAAATAACATTTGGATATTTAATACTTTTTAAATCGCCCAATCCTCCAATATCCGTAATATAATCTGGGACTTTCATGTATGTTTTCTTAAATCTCTCAACGTATCTTTTTAAATGGGGGTTTTTCCTTTGTGCAGTGTTAAAATCATCAGCCATTATCTCACCTACTTATTATGCCACTGAGGATATCTCTACTGCAATTCCAAGTCCTGGGTCAACTCTAAATACCATTACTTTTTGGAATGGTCCTGCAGCCATATTATATTTTACTATTTTGGCAGAATTTTTAAGATTGCCACCGAAAGAGAATGTTTCGGTTTTTATAACCATTGTAGCAGCAGTTCTTAACATCGTTACTACTTGGTCAGAAAGTTCTTTTGGATTTATCGTATATACGATAATCTTATTCATTGACGCTATTCTCTTTAAAAAAGACATTAAATCGCCTACTTGGACTTCACTTGCGTCATTAGATATTAATGTAGAAAGACAATCAAAAATAATAATATCTTTTTCATAAAATGCTCTTGTAGTCATTGATTTTTTTATAAAATCATCCTTTTGAGTATTATCTGAAATTAAAGGATAAACAGGAATATATAATAAATTACCATTTAATAATTTCTTATTTATCATATATTTCAAAGAAGTCATTTGTTTAACAAATTCTGTGGTGGTCGATTGTGTGGAAATATAGGATAATGAATATGAATTTTGTAAAAAGCCGTAGCTAAGCCTTTGGGAAAGTATAGATTTACCAGAAGATTCCTCACCTTCAATATGGATAATACTACCATAAGGGATACCTCCCCCAAAACGCTTATGAACATCGTCTCTTTCAAGCTCTATTTTAGCATATTTCATTATGACCACCGATATGTGTAAATTTTAATAAAAATAATTTTCTAATTCATAAACATAATAAACATTAAATGTTGAACATTTCAATATAATAACAAAATGAATATTATTTATCAGTATGAAACTGATAATAATTAATAATTGTATTGTAAAGTATAAATTTAATTTAAACTATTTCTCCGGTAAAAGTTCTTGCAATACCTTCACTAGTTACAACTTTAAATCTATGGTAACCACTTGTGTTGTAGGTTATGTGTAACTTACCAACTTTAGAGCTACCCAGCACTCTAACAGAGCTATCGCCTTCAACATAAGTATTGGATATTTCCACAGGATTTCCATCAACCAATACACTTATAACTTCTTTATCGAAAGTTATAGGAGATTTACCCGTATTTTTTAGATATATCATTGTAGTATCTGTTGCATTCTTGAGAACATATCCTGGGTCATTTATTATTTCAAAATCCTTCGTAAGTTGAGACGAAAGAGCGTCACCCCTTTGTTCTAACCCCAATGAAATTTTATGAGTGCTCGTTGCAAGAATTCCAGATACTGCTGCAGTGATTATCAAAACACTAACAAATAAAATGATTTCTGAAAATACATTCGAAGCCATATAATCACCTTTGACAGCAGTCAAACAAAATAATTATTTTTTAATTTATATTTAATCAAATATTTGAGTAGGTATAAATTTTTATAAATCTTATATTTTCTAATTTCTTGACATATACAAATCTATAATATTAATATATATTTGTTTGTATGACCACAATCAAATTATTTAATACTGTTGTATATTACAATTTATAATAGTATTTATTCCCATATTCGGAAATTAAGGAAATTCTACAAGGTGTCGATCCATTTATTGATATTTGAACCGTATCCATTGGTGCTACATAACTTTGATTTGCAATATAGGCTTTAGGCGTCCCATTGTACATAACAGTCCAATGTTCACAACTTAACGTTTCCGTGCCATTGTTGGACAGTTTCAAAACTATATCATCACCTAATTTTGTTATTTCAACAAGTTCTAAATTTTCATTCATCTTACCCTGCAAACTTTCTGCATGCTGAGAATAAGCATTTGTAAATTTAGAGGATACAACATCCACTGAACTGTAAAGATATACAGAACAGATCAGTAGTGTTGTTAGTATCAAAACCGACCCTACAGTAGAACTAAATCCCATAGTATTGCTCTGCTCCTTTCTTAATTCTTCTAATTTCCCATTCTAATTTATCTAATGCTTCAGAAGATACTTTTTTACCATTTAATCTTTCGATAAATAATAAAGATACTAAGTGGTCAGCAATAGTTAATTTTCCTACTGATGTTTCAATTTCGTCGTCATCTAATCCGATTCCTTTTGAGAATTTTAATAATTTAGCGATAGCTTTATCTGAAACCCATCCTAAATTGTAGTAGAATTCTAAAACATCTGGAACGTTTGAATGACCTACTCTTTCACATAAGTACTCCAACCATTTAAATACAAAGATTGAGGAGTATGAGTCTTCAGGGATTGTTTCTAATTTTGCAGGTTTGTGGCTTTCAAGCAAGATTGACGATAATGTAGCAGTGTTCATATAATTCACTCCATTAATTCCTATTATTTTTTAATAATTATACAGTTTATAAGATATAATCAAATATATTACAATGTTTGTAATTCATTCGCCCATTTTTTGATTCTTGTAATTTCTCTTTCCATTTCTTCAAGTTCATCCATTGAAATTGGTCTTCCAGCCAATTTTTCAATGTAGAGTAAAGAAACTACGTGATCCTCAGGGGTCATTGATTTACTTGCTTTCCACTCCATATCTTCGTGGAAATATTTCATATTTTTTGAGATTTTCAATAATTTATTTACTGATTTACCAGATATCCATTTTAATGTATAGTAGTAGTCTAAAACATCTACTAAGTTATTTGTACCAACTCTGCTGATTAAAAATTCTAACCATTTGAATATAAGCATTGTTGACAATGTATCTTCTGGCAATTCGTGAAGTCTAGTATTTTCATTGATTTTAGCAATTTCTGACTCCATATTTTTTACCTCCACATAATCCATAGGAATTTTAACTTCGTTTTCAAGACCTGTAGTTCTATCTAATTCTTTAGTAGGCTCAGGTAAGGATTCGATTTTTGCTGAATTATTTATTACTACATCACTATTGTAATTTTCAGAATTAATTGTATCAACTTCTGTATCAACTTCGGGATTTTCAATTAATTCTATTTCAGGAATTAATTCTTCTTCATAAATTGGCAATTCGTCGTCAGTATCAATTTCAGAAATTTCTATTTCATCTATTTCTTCAATTTTTTGAACAGGCTCCAAAGTTTTTGGGCTTTCTAATACCTTCGGAGATTCGACAGCTAAATCCAATTCATCTAAATTATCAATTTCCTTTTTAATATCATCCGAAACCTTTGTTGCAGATGATACAGTTGCTACTTTCATCAGTGCATCTAGTTTATGACTTAAATCATTTATTTTATTAGTTAATTCAGCAGCTTTTTTATCTTCTGGTTTCTTACCGAAGTAAAGGTCTGAAACTCTATTTACGATTTTATTTAATTGATTTCGGGTCAAATTTCTGTTTTTTAAATTATTTTTCAATAATTCTACAATAAATGATGGAATCTTATGTCTTAATTCATCGAGATAGTCTTCCATTTCACTTTCTGTCATATACTCTTCTTCAAGAGAAGCGTAATCCATATCTACTTTACCAATCATCGGAATCCTCTCCTAATATCGCTTTGGAGAATTCTTCTTCTGCGAGTATTTCATTAATTACTCCATCTAAGTCAATATCATGTTCTTGTAAGTATACATTTGCAAGAATTACTACATCATTTTGTAACTCTTCAACTCTTTTTTTAAGATTCGTAGATTCATGTTCAATTTTTTCCACTTTTTCCATACTGGTTGCAGTAACTTTGGAAATTCCAATAAATGGATTTATTTGATTTGAAACCACTTCATAGAGAGCCATCATGTCTTGAAAATTCTCGTTTATGTTATGAATGTCACTTCTAAGATTTTCATTTTCTTTTCTTAGGTTGGTGACCATCATTTCAATCTTCGGAAACTTGGATTCAAGTTCACCCATTTTGGCAAGAAGTTCTTCATTTGCAGCTACTAAATCATTATCTGATTCGGCTGTGGTTTCCTCATCTAATACGAAGCTGAATTCGTCTTCAGAATCATCTTCAAGAGGTGTAGTATCATTCTTCTTGCCCAATTTGATCTTCTGTTTTATATCATCGATTATTTCAGAGATATTGGGCATACTATCACCGTTATTGGAGTGCTACAACTCTATTTGCATATACTGGTGGCGTTGTAAAATCTATTATACCAGGTGCACCGAATTCAGGAACTACTTCCCCTTGAATTCTTATTCTGTTGCCGATATTTTCTCCGACAATATTACCTATATTTATAGCTAATAACACCTTATCTCCGTAATTAACGGTAGGATGTTCTCCAGAAACTGAATTATCCATATCTTGGAGTACTACGATACCGAATTTCTTTTCATTAGGGTCTTGGTCACTTTGACCGTAGGTTGGATCTTCAAAAGGCCATGCACCTATGGCATATACGTCATCATATTTGAAAATATCTGATGTACCATTTGCCGTTGACAATCTTACCTTTCCACCATTACTTGCATTACTAGAATCGTATAATAGAGACATTTTTCTATCATCTGTAGAAAATGTAACGACAGTGGTTGCCAAATCAATTTCATCCCCAATATTCGGAGATACCAATATTGCTATTTTATCTAAATTATATTGGTCAACACTGTGACCTGTTATTTTAACTACTTGTAAACCGCTTGCAACTTGCTGGGTACTTTCTTGCCCAACCACTGCAGCTTTATGTTGTAATTTACCTGCTGTATTTATAATAACTGAAGCAGCTACGGCCGCTACTAAAACAAGAGCTATGAAAATTATCAGCGTACCAATACCGACGGCACCCTTCTTATTTTTCATGAAATTTTTTAACATGCGCCATCCACCTCAATATAAAAAAAATAAATTAAGTGTTACCTTAATTTATCTATTGTAATTGAACTACTTTTGAATCGTTTAAGTAGGTAGCTGGGGTGGTAAATGAGATGATACCTGGTGCACCAAATTCTGGTTGAACTGTACCAGTGATTGATGTTCTTGGAGTTGTTGAGAATGATGTTGTGTTAAGTGTAATTGCTACTAAGTCACCTTTGTTGATAACTGGGTTAGCTGCAGTACATGAGTCGTCAGCATCTTGGATAACTACGATACCGAATTTTGTTGCAGTTGCTTTAATCCATTCTACGTTAGCATTATCAAAGATGTCTCCACCATTGGTTAAATCTTTGTATGATGATTCATTGTATTTATAAACTCTTTTGTTTGAACCATCTGATAACATGATTACAGCTTGGCTTAAATCAATTGCTGAACTTCCTGCGTTAGGTGAAATGTATATTGCAGTTTTGTTTATGTTAGAATTGTTGTGCATTCCCATAACTTGTGATATTTGTAAACCACTTGCAACTTGTTCTGTACTTTCTTTTCCGGTTGTTGAAGCTTTTTGTTGTAAAAAGCCACTTGTGTTAATTAAAACACTTGCAGCTACTGCCGCAACTAATACCATTGCTATGAATACTATTAAGGTACCAATTCCTGAAGCACCTTTTTTGTTACTCATGAATTCTTTTATTTTCATAAGAATAACCTCTTAAATTTAATAATTTAGTCGAATAGTAATTAGAAATAATTATTATTTATTTAATTATTAAGTTAATTATTGTAATTCAACAACTTTTGTTGTGAATGTAGCTGGTGTTGTAAACTCAATGATACCTGGTGCACCAAATTCTGGTTGTAATTTACCTGAAACGTGTGCTCTGGTAGGTATACCTTTTGTTGATGAGAAAACTTGTCCAGTACTAATTGCAATAGCCACTAAGTCACCTTTGTTGATAACTTGGTTTTTAGCTACTGAACCGTCAAAGTCCTGTAATGAAACTACCTGGTATTCGGTAGCAGATGTATTTGATAATAAGGTAGCGCTTAATACGTCAGGTGTTCCTGATGTACCATCTATTGCAGATTCATTTGCTTTTAAAACAGCACTTACGCCATTGTATGTAACGAATAATTTAGCTTGACTTAAGTCAATTGCTGAACTTCCTGCGTTAGGTGTAATGTATGCTACAATGTGTGTAATATTTTCACTGTCAGTACTGTTAACACCGGTTACACCGGTTACTTGTAAACCACTTGCAACTTGTTCTGTACTTTCTTTTCCTGTTGTTGAAGCTTTTTGTTGTAAAAAGCCACTTGTGTTAATTAAAACACTTGCAGCTACTGCCGCAACTAATACCATTGCTATGAATACTATTAAGGTACCAATTCCTGAAGCACCTTTTTTATTGCTTAAAAATTCTTTTATGTTCATACTATACCTCCGAGGTATTTTAGTAAGTCTACTTATGCATAGTTGTATTTACCCCTGGGGGATGTTCCCGAATAAATATGTTGTTTTTTGTTATTATATACTTTTTTTGCACTTCTTTAAGCATATGGTTTTGTACCTGGTTATGTAGGGTCTATTGTAGTTGAGTATGTAGTTTATTATGTAACTATTTAGGTATATGATTAGGTATGTAAATATGTATATAATTATGTAGTTAGTTATGTAGGTAAGAACTTAGATTTAAATTAAAATAAAAGAAAACAAATAGATAATAAATCTTAAAATTAGTTTTAAAACATATTATATAATTTTTTATAAAAAATAAATCCTAATTTATTATAGATTATAATATAAAGCTTCAAAAATCCATATTAAATATAATCATATTATTTAAAATTACCCCCATTAATTAAAAAAATAACTTTTTTTAAGTTAGTTGTTGATACAAATAATAGTTTATAATACTATAATCCATAAAAATTATAATTTAATCAACTTAAAACTATAGTTAAAATATATAATGATATTTAGAAATAAAAAATAAAGAAATGTCAAAGGATAAACTAATAATATATTAAAAAAAGAATAATAACTAATTTGTTAAATATTTAGCTATTATTGTAATATAACTACATCTTCAGTTTTATCATACGCATTTGGTAAGATATAAGTAAATTGTGTTTTAAAACCTATTTCTGATTGTAAATATCCATTCAACCTTGTTCTAGGTGCTAAGTCTAAATTTGTACAATTTATTGTTATTACTGCCATATCACCTTTTCCAATTACGGGAGATTCTGCAGTACATGAACCATCGTCGTCTTGAATAACAATCACTCCAAAATTATACTCTGGCAAAATTGCACCGTTATTCCAAGCTTTTGAACCGGTTACATCAAATATTTGTTTATTATTATTTTCAAAATAAGTGCTACTATAAGATACAGTCGCTGTTGAATGTCCATCGGTCATTAATAATTTAGTATTTTTTAAATCCACTGGTTTACTACCTGGTGAAGGTGTAACATATATTGTAAGCCTATCAATAATTGGCTCATTTAATTTACCGCATGTTTGAACAATCTTTAATCCCGTTGAAACTTGTTCCGTGCTTTCTGTTCCTGTTGATGAAGCTTTTTGTTGTAAAAAGCCACTTGTATTTATTAAAACACTTGCAGCTACTGCCGCAACCAATACCATTGCTATGAATACTATTAATGTGCCCACACCAGTTGCACCTTTTTTGTTATTCATAAACTCTTTTACTTTCATAATTTCCCTCCAGCATGTGAAAAGTAAAGTCTTATACCCTAAATTCAAAATTAGTAGTACTCCACTAAAATTATTAAATCGAATAAGTAAACATTATAATAAGATATACCGATTAGCGTATGCTTTATAGGCATAACTCGAAGATTGTAGTAATAGATACGTTTTAAAGTAATTAGATTGATAAAAAGATAATTCATTAAATTTAACTGTGATAAATTATAGATAATATATAAATAATATCAACCAGTTTAATCTGAATATATTAAAATAGTCTTTTTCTAATAATATACTTTTTTTGTAGTTTATTAAGCACTTAGTTAAGTATTTAATTAAGTACTTATGTAAGCAGGTAGTTATGTAGGTAAAATTTAAAAATAACCTACATAAGCATATGCAAAAAAACTATATTATATAAGATAACCATTATTTAATTGTAAGCGTGATAGTATGATGAATGGATACAAAGATGATGAAAAGTATTTTGATATGAAGGTTAATTTAAATCTGAATAATATTGGCGAATTTAAAAATTTCAGAGAAATATTATTTTCAGGTAAATTCAGTATTGAAAACCCAAAAATAATAAATAAATTGATACCTGAATACAAAAAATCATTACATAAAGACTTTAAATTCAAATGGGCCACGTTAAAAGCCATGTCTATAATAGTTACTGCATATCCAGAACATCTAAAACCATTGGTGCCCACAATAGTTGAAATGTTAAAAGATTCTGATTGGAGAACTCGTAAGAATTCCCTAGAATTCCTTGGTGATGCAGGATTAGTATGTTATGAGCTTATTAGTGAATATATGGACCATATCATAGCAATGTTAGACGATGAGAACCCTAACGTTGTATGTTCATCAGCTTACACAATTTCAAAAATATCATTGAACCCAAAATGTAATAATCCTAAAAAACTTATAAACTTACTAAATAACAAAATAAAATCTAAATTATTGTTGATTGAAATTTTAAAAAATATGAGTAATATAAATCCCGAATTACTCAAAGATAGTTCAAATAATCTTTATGAATATTTGGACGATAAGAACCCTGAAATAGTAATAAAAGCCCTTGAAATAATATACAATATTAAACCCAAAAATATTTCATATACAAATGCCGAAAAAATAATTTTAAAAATGGATTCTAATAATAAGGATATTAAAATTTCTGCACTTAATACAATAGCGGAATTGTCTAAATTAGAGCCTGAAAAATTTCAGGACATAATGCCCGAAATTATTGAATTTATAAAGTATGAAGAAAGGGATGTAAAAATCCCTGCTATTGATACTTTAAATAATATATGTCATCTAAGCCCAAGTGACGTAAATGAATTAGATTTAGAAGTTTACATAGATACAACAGATTATGAATTAAAATATTCTGTAATGACATTATTACAGACATTATCCAATTTAGAATCTAAAACGGCTAAAAAATACAGGAAAATTGTCGAAAAAACCATTGAAGACGATAATGACAGCATTATTAAAAAATCAATTGCCATTATGGGAAACTTTGGAAAATTCGATAAATATTGTAAGGATAAATATATTCCTATTTTAAAATCTAAATTTTTAAATTCGGAATATAAAAAAGAATCTACAATATCATTAATTAAATTAGGATATGTAGATAAAAAAATTGTAGAATTAATATTCAATTGTATTAAGAATATTAATTTAGAAATAACATTCTTAAAGTGCGTATTTGAACAATATCCTTACGAATTGTTGGAAGATTTGAAAAAACACACGATAAAAATAAGAGATAACTTATCTCTAAAATTAAAGAATGCTAAAAATAAATTAGTAAATGCCAATGAAAATATTGAAAAAGTTATTACGTCTCAGGACATCTATGATTCTGAAATGTTGAGCAATTTTGAAGAATTGATATCAATAGCAGAATATAGGTCGAATGAATACGAAAATACAAACAATAGAAACATAAAACTTGGTCAAACTTTGGAAATTTCAGATGAAGAATGTGTTGTGCTCGCACTTAAATCCGAATGTATGGAAGTAGAGCTTGAAGATGGCAGGCAGGTATATATTGTCCCGAAAGATAAATCAATGCAAACTATATTATCAAATGAATTATTGGATTTTGTAGACAATAATCAAGATAATGAATTTGATTTGTATAAATTATCGCATGAAATAATGATACAATCATTGATTGAAACCACTTTGAAAGATAAGAGAGTGTAATGGAATATTATACTTTTAATATTGAAAATAATCTCTAAATACATAAATATACTCTATTAATTGAATGCACCTTGTAAAAATGTATTAAAAATAGATTAAAAAATATATTAAATATCATAAACTTTTGTTTTATATCATTTTAGTTTAATTAATTAAATAATTTAATTAATTTATATTACTCGTCTATTTTAACAAGTACTATAGGACTATGCTCCATATCACTTAAAATTTTCTCAGTTATTACGTAGGTATTATATTTTTTCATTAAATCGTGTATTGACTTAGTATAAGGCACTTGCGAAGTATCTGCAAGATTTGCAATATATAACAGTAATTCCATAGAATATTTTTTATAAAAATTATTTCCCGTTATTGTCAATGGAGTAGCGCCATATAATCCGCCTAAATTTAATAAATTCCCTATTTTACCTAAAATATAGCCAAAAACTCCAATTCCTGAGATTATACCTTCAGTAGCATAGGGTAGTGCAGTTACATACCACTTATAAAACTTATATGTTGCATCGGTATCAATTAACATAATTGTTAAATCTACATCAAATTCCTTTTTTATTGCATCGTATAACTTATCCATGGTTTCTTTAGGGTTAGTAGGTAATAAAGAAGCATAAGTACCGGGCACATTTGTTAAATCAATTCCTCCTTCAGAAGCAGGTTTTAAGGCATAAATAAATCCTACATTATCAATTACAACTTGCTTATGCTTTAAAGTTTCTCTTTCAGGCATTTTTCTAAGGTTTAATACTCGGTCAGGTCTTGTTTTTAATAAAGGACCTAGTATATAACCCCAAATATATTTACTCCAGTAATAACAAAAATAAGCACCCAATTTTGGCTTAGATTTATTCTCATCTACAAAATTACCCTGACTGGTGGATACAAATTTTTCACTAACAACTAGTAAATCCCCATCTTTTAGTGATAAAGTACCTGCATTTACCTCTCTTCGTAGAGAGTGAAGTGTTTCGAATATAAAATCATCGCCATTATACAAATAATTAGTTTGTATTGGTTTAGCAGTTATTCTATTTTTTAAATTATCAGGAATTTCAGAATTTATTTTATAATTTACTTTTACCATATTATCATCGATATTAACTAATAAAATTCTCTAAATTAGGATTATTTTTTGATTATTTTTTAATTTTATATTATATTTTAGTACGTAATAATACATTACAATAATACATTACAATAATACTTTAATAGTTTTCCAAATTTCTCTAAATATTTGTATAAATAATATTTAAAAGTGCTTAATAACATAACTATAATATAATACAAATGTATAATTAATAACATGAAAATTTAATGAATCAATAAATTAAAAGTTTATAAATTTACTAAAAGATTAAGGGTGTAATTTTGTATTTAACCACTGAAGAAGAAAAAATATATAATGGAGAGTACGGAGAAACTCTCGAAATGTGTATGAATTTAATTGTATCTCTTGGGGACATTTATGGAGCCGAAAAATTGATAGATGTTACATCAGCCCAGGTTTCAGGAGTTTCATATAAAACTATCGGCGAAAAAGGATTAGAATTTTTAAGAGATATGTCAGCTAGTGGCTTAAAAGTTTCAGTACCTACAACTTTAAATCCTGCAGGTATGGACTTAATAGACTACAAAAATATTGGATTTCCAGAAGATTTTGCAAAAAAACAGATTGAAATCATAGATTATTTTGAAAAAATGGGGATTGAATTAGGTTGTACCTGTACCCCATACTTATCCGGAAATGTACCAAGATTTAGAGACCATATCTCGTGGGCGGAGTCATCTGCAGTATGCTACTCAAATTCCGTTCTTGGCGCTTATACTAATCGAGAAGGGGGACCCTCTGCATTAGCTAGTGCAATATTGGGTAAAACTTCATACTATGGCTATCATTTGGACGAAAATAGAACACCTAATTTTAAAATTAATTTAGATTTGGACTTTGAAAAAATTGGTCTAAAATGTGACAATAAAATTAATAACATGGCTTCTTATGGATTAATAGGTAGATATGTGGGAAGAATTGTAAAAAACGGCATACCATACTTTAATTTTAGCAACAAGCAAAAAAACGATGGATTAAATATCAAAAGTGAGTGTTTAAAAGGACTCGGGGCTGCATTAGCTGCGAGTGGTGGTGTTGCATTGTACCATTTTAATGGAATAACCCCTGAAGCCATCTGTACTTATGATAATCAGTTTGATAAGGGTAATTTAAAATTTGACGATGAAATTACAATTACAAATGAAATGATTGAAGAAGAGCTCTCAAAATTCAATAATGACCAAAAAATAGACTTAATATGTATCGGTTGCCCACATAGTGGCATGAGTGAAATAAAAACAATTGTTGACATTCTTCTTGAAGAGAAAAAACAGTTAAAAACAGACTTATGGGTTTGTACTTCGATATATACAAAAGCAATAGCTGACAGAATGGGTTATACAAAAATTATAGAAGATGCAGGCGGTAAACTAGTTGTGGATACGTGTATGGTTGTTGCACCTATTGAAAAAATGGGTTATAAGTACGTAGCTACAAATTCAGGAAAAGCAGCTACATATTTACCTAACTTCTGTAGTAGTGAAGTAATATACGGCTCTATCGAAGAATTGATTAGAAAAGGATTAAATCAATAATTTAAATCAATAACCAATTAACCAGTTATTTGCTAAAAAATTGCTAAAAATATCAAAATTATATCTATAATCTTTTTATACCATATTTTTATACATATAAATAATATAAATATGTTGAATTTAATACAAGATTAGTTTAATTAACTTAGGTTATTTTTATTAGAGATAATTTTAAATTAAAATCTAATACAGATGAAAATATACTATGAAGATATAAAATACAAGTATAATATATAGTTTAAAAGGTGTTTTTATGAATAAATTAACAATAGTTGGTGCAGGTTCTGGAGATAAGGAATTAATAACGGTTAAAGGAGCTAAAGCAATTGAAAACGCAGATATTATAATATATGCAGGCTCATTAGTTAATCCAGAAGTTTTAACATATAATACAAGTGGAGCACAAATCTACAATAGTGCTTCAATGAATTTAGAAGAAGTTATAGATGTAATTGTAAATGGAATTAAAGAAAATAAAAAAGTAGTTAGAGTACATACTGGGGACCCTTCATTATATGGTGCTATAAAAGAGCAAATTGATGAGTTAGAAAAACGAAATATCGATGTAGAAATAATACCTGGTGTAACCTCATTATTTGCTGCAGCAGCTACTTTAAAATCTGAATTAACATTGCCAGACGTTTCACAAACCGTCATTATAACACGTCCAGTTGGTAGAACTCCAAAACCAAGTGAAGAAAGCTTAAAATCATTGGCTAAACATCAAGCAACTATGGCAATATACCTGGGTACAGGTATGATTGAAAAAGTATGCAAAGAATTAATAGAGGGCGGTTATCCCGCAGATACTGCGGTAGGCGTTGTATATCACGCTTCATGGGAAGATGAGAAAAAAATTATTGGAAATCTTGAAAATATAGCTCAAAAAGTTAAAGATGAAGGAATTACAAAAACAGCATTGATAATTGTAGGGGATGTTCTCGACCCTAAAAATTATACATATTCAAAATTATATGATAAAAAATTTGAACATGAATACAGGAAAGCTAAATTTGATTAATTCGTCAGATTAGCCACTTATACTTAATTTATTTTGTTATTTTTCTATTTTTTTAAATTTTATTCTTTTAATTGTTCAGTTAATTTTTCATATAATATTTTCAAATCTGTTTTTGTGGATAATTCAATATCTTCATTCATTAATTTTAATACTTTATCAATTAAATCATCCATATCATTTGAATTATTTATTAATTCAGAAATATAGCTCATATTTTGAATATATGGCATTACATAAAGTTTTATATCTTCTTTTTGCTCTTCGGTTATCATAATATCACCAACATATTGCATATTAAATATTGAGTATTAAATCATCTTATATATTCATAAATATATCCATAGCTATATATAAAAATTATATTATATATTTTAAAAATAAAAAATGCTGATGATAATTTGGTAATATGGTGATTTTATGGACCATTTAATTTCTACAAGAGATATAAATAAAAATGAAATAAGTAATATTTTAAAAATTGCCGAAGAAATGGAAAATTTACTTGAAGAGAAAAAACCTTGTGAATTTATGAAGGGAAAACTTTTAGCAACTTTATTTTACGAACCATCCACGAGAACAAGATTATCTTTTGAAACTGCTATGAAAAGGCTCGGAGGAAATGTAATAGGTTTTACAGATGCTAAAAGTACCTCAGTTACCAAGGGGGAGACTTTAAGAGATACTATATCTGTAATCGGAGGATATGCCGATTTAATAGTTATAAGACACCCTTATGAAGGAGCTTCAAGACTTGCGAGTGAGTGCTCAAAAATTCCAGTTATAAACGCAGGAGATGGCTCTAATCAACACCCTACACAGACTCTTTTAGATTTATACACGATAAAACGTGAAATTGGAAAAATAGATAATTTAAATATTGCTTTTATCGGTGATTTAAAATACGGTAGAACCGTGCATTCATTATGTCAAGCTTTATCATTGTTTGAAAACGTAAATATTAGATTAATATCGCCAAAAGAATTAAAAATGCCTCAAGAAATAATAGAAGACATTAAATCAAAAGTATCACTTGAAGAAATGGAAGAAATGGACTTAGAAAATATTGATTGTATTTATATGACTAGAATCCAAAAAGAGAGATTTCCAGACCCTAATGAATATCACAAAGTTAAAGGAATATATAAATTAAACAAATCCCAAGTTGAAAATAAAAAAGTTATTGTAATGCACCCTTTGCCCCGTGTTGATGAAATAGAACAGGAATTAGATTCATTAGAACAATCCGTATATTTTAAACAGTCTTTTTATGGAATACCTGTTAGAATGGCAATATTAAAATTATTATATAAATCCAATAATCAATAAATCATTCAATAAATTATATTATCATAGATAATTTTTTATATCATAATGTATTAACAATGTATAGATACTCGCATGCTCTCTCATTATTATCGGAAGTATTGTAATTATTTAAAAATGTTAGCAGTTAATTTATTACGAAGGGATGATTAACGTAATAAATAACAAAAAACGATTAAAATAATTAAAATAATTAAAACTTAAAAAATTAAAAAATTAAAAATAAACTAAAAATAAATTTAAAAATAATAAATAATAAGGTGTAATTATGGCAGTATGGCAAGGAAGAAGCGGTAGAAAATCTACTGGTGCAAAATTAAGAAGAATTGTTAAAAAACATAAAAGAGAAATGGGTAACTCACCTGTAGAAACCCACTTAACCGATTCAGTTAAAATTAAAATATTAAGAGGAAGAGGCGGAAGCAAAAAAGTTAAATTAGAAAGAACAAACTACGCTAACGTTTTCGACCAAGAATCAAAAGTATGTAAAAAAGTTACAATTACAAACGTAATTGATAACGTAGCAAACAAACACTACATCAGAAGAAACGTGGTTACAAAAGGAGCTATCGTTGAAACCGAAATGGGTAAAGCTAAAGTTACCTCAAGACCTGGTCAAGATGGTATTGTAAATGCTATTTTAATCAAAGAATAATTTAATTATTCAAAAAAAAATTTTCTTTTTTTCTCGTTTTAAACTTATTTTATTTATAATAACATATATTTCCTTTATTCGATTATTTATTTAGGATACTATCTACTATATTTTTATAGAAAACTAAAAATTAAAAATTAAAAATTAAAAAATTGTAAAAAATAAAATAATAAGCCAATAAAAATAAATAAGAAATATAATTAATCTTTTAATTTACTTCTTTTAATCATGTAGAATTTATTACCCTTGCAATCACAGGTTAAATCTTCTATTCTTTTAATTTTACCTCCGATTTCATAAATTTTTCCACATTTTTGACATTTATAATACCTTAAAACAGGTTTTACCTGTCCAGTATATATCTTATCACTTTTTTCTTCCAATTTTACAAGGTTTTTACCAACTAGTCTTGCTAAGAATGTTGTATTTCCTATGATTTCAGTACCTTCATAAAAATTAAAACCAGGTAACATTTCAGCTATTAAAAAGTTCATAGCTAGTATGTTTTTTTGTAGTTGTATATGTTCATCAATAGGCTTATGAGAAACCGCCAAATATAAAACGCCATCTGAACCTAAAGCTTCAATACCTCGATTCATAAACAATTTTACACCTTCCAAGGTATATGGAGGGTCGGTAAATACTACGTCGAACTTATCAACTAAGTGTTTAGGTAAACCATTTCTGAAGTCGTGTTTTATAGTCTTTATATTAAGTTTATTCTGCTTTGAGAAGTATTTTATCATATCTAATAATCTTTCGTCAATATCTGCAACCACAATTTCCTTACATAAACCACTCATAGCCACAGGAATAGATGTTAAATCATCGTCACCAACAAATAAAACTCTCTTACCTTCTAAATCACCCCTATCTGCCATTATGGTAGCTCTATACGTAGCAGTTTCGGGTGTAGCAAATGATTGGTCAATTAATGTATTTACAGAAGGTCTTTCTTTAGCTATTTCTTTATGTCTTTTGTATATCTTTTCAAACTTGTCGTCAAAGACTACAGTTTTACCCTTACACATCGGACATTTTAAGTCGTGCTTTAAAGATAAACCTAAGTTTTTTTCAACAAAAATAAAACCTTCTTTTGTGTAATGGGCTCCCTTATCGTCTCTTTTTAATATTTTATCCCCTTCCAACATCGTTCTAACTTTTGAAACTATTGGAAGTGGTAATTTAGTATATTGCCCTATTTTCTTTGTAGATATTGGTTGATTACGGTATATACATCTTAATATATCATAAATTGCCAATTCTCCTTCAGCTATTTTCGTTTTTTGAACTATTCTTCTTATTAGTATTTTAAATTCTTTATTAGATGCTGAATCATCATCATTTTCTTTCGTATTTTTTTTAGCCTTTTGAGTATTTCTTTTACCCATTTTTCCTATTACATTCAAAATTTCACTCCTATAAGATATAAATTTATATAAATTTATATATTTAAAAAATTTATAAATAAACAAAATAATTTACATTAAATATAAATTGTGAGATTTACTAGATTAATGTGATTTAAAATAAATTATAATCGATACTATATTTTAAAGTATTAAGTATTTAAAATTATATTCCATAGAAAAAAAGTTAAACAATATATTTAAATTTATGAATTAATTTGCCTAAAATAAAAAACATGCCAAGGGGGTGATTCGAACACCCGACAACTGGATCTTCAGTCCAGCGTTCTCCCAGGCTGAACTACCTTGGCAATATTCTATTTCATTAAGTCACGTAATAAGGATAGGTTTTATAGTATATAAATGTTTCGCTGATGGAGTGATAGAAACCTTTATATATTATAACGTGTATTGTTATTGTGCTGACAAGATGTGTAGCAAAGAATAGTAAAGAGCCTCCTTAGCTCAGTAGGTAGTAGCGACGGACTGTTAATCCGTAGGTCGCAGGTTCGAGCCCTGCAGGAGGCGCCATTTTTCTAAAAATTATTAACTCATTTTAAGTGCATTAGTAACGGACATTACATTATGGGCCCGTAGCTCAGGCTGGTTAGAGTGCTCGGCTCATAACCGAGTGGTCATGGGTTCAAATCCCATCGGGCCCACTTGTTTATTAAAATTGCTCCAGTGGTGTAGTCCGGCCAATCATGCGGGCCTTTCGAGCCCGCGACTCGGGTTCAAATCCCGGCTGGAGCACTTTATTTTTATATCGTGTGCAGGGGTTGTCAAGCCTGGCCAAAGACGCAGGACTTAGAATCCTGTCCAGTAGTGGTTCCAGGGTTCAAATCCCTGCCCCTGCATTATTGGATATGTTATGTGGCCGAGGTAGGGTAGTGGCTATCCTGAGGGACTGTGGATCCCTCGACCCGGGTTCAATTCTCGGTCTCGGCCCCATTTTTTGAAATTTAACCTGTTTTATATTATTCTTTGTTATTAGATAAATATATTTATGTATTTTAATATAGTAATATATTATAAAATTTTATAAAATCTATTCCTGCATATTTTTTTATAGTATTATTAATTATGAATATTTATAAAATAAACATATTATTGTAAAGATTATAATTAAATTAAGCAAAATAAAGGTTAAATTATGACTACAACTAAAAAAATAGGAATTTTAGGAATACAAGGCGATGTAGAAGAACATATTGATTCAATTTTAAAATTGGGTTATGAAGCTATAAGAGTGAGAACTATTTCAGAGCTAGAGGGTATTGATGCTTTAATAATCCCCGGTGGTGAAAGTACCACAATGGGTAAAATAATGGATAAATATGGATTCATCGATAAAATAAGAGAACTTAATCTTAAAAAAAATATTCCAATATTAGGGACTTGTGCAGGGATGGTTCTTTTATCCAAAGAAACAGGCATTGACCAACCTCTTTTAAAATTAATGGATGTTTCAATCGATAGAAATGCTTATGGCGGTCAGGTTGAAAGTTTTGAAAAAGAGATAGAACTAGATGGAAATGTGGTTCATGCCGTATTTATAAGAGCCCCCCTTGTAAAAGAATTAATGAGTGACGAGATATCCGTAATTTCTAAAAATGAAAATAGAATTGTAGGAATTATCCAAAATAACTGTATGGCAATTTCATTCCACCCTGAATTATCAGAAAATGGAATTATTGTTTACAAATATTTCTTTGATAAGTTTTTGAAATAAAATATTTTTAATTTTAATTTATTCTAATTTTTTATTTTTATTATTTTTTAAACATTTTTTTTCAAATAAGTATCGTATTTATTACATTTTTATCGAGATATTAAAATGTTTATTAACATATATTACACCAAAATAATATCGTAATATTTATATATTAACCATATAGATGTATTATTTATTACATATTATATCAAACTAAAATTCTATTAAATACTATATTATATATGGTGATAACTTGAATAAAAAGTCCCTTTTATTAACTTCAATCTTAGGGATTTTTCTTGTATTAGCTTTTAGTGGCTGTACGGACCAGCAAACACCTGCTGACAGTACAGATTCTGAAAAAATAGAAGGCGTTGTTAAAATATTCCACGCAGGAAGTTTAGCAGTTCCTTTTGAAGAATATGAAAAAGCTTTTGAAGAAAAATACCCCGATACAGATGTTCAAAGAGAATCAGCAGGCAGTGTTGCATGTGTTAGAAATATTGTAGAATTAAATAAAAAAGCTGATGTGTTAGGTTCAGCAGACTATTCATTAATACCTAAAATGATGTATCCTGATTACGCAGACTGGTACTTAATGATAGCTAAAAATGAAATTGTTATAGCATACACTAACAAAAGTAAATTTACCAATGAAATAACTTCTGACAACTGGTATGAAATATTCCAAAAAGATGGAGTTAAATACGGTTTCTCAAGTGCTAACGATGATCCATGTGGTTACAGAACCCAAATGGTTATTAAATTAGCTGAAAAAACATACAATGACAATACAATATACGAAAATTTAATTAAGAAAAATTCAAACTTCAACGTTGAAGAAAAAGACGGTAGCTTTGTAGTTAAAAGCCCTGCTGAAATAACAGTTAATACCGACAAAATCTTCATGAGAAGTAAAGAAGTAGATTTATTAGGCCCTCTTGAATCAGGTGCTTACGACTACTTATTCATATACAAGAGTGTTGCAAACCAACACAATTTAGAATATGTTGAATTACCTGACGAAATCAACCTAGGTGCTTACGACCAAGCTGAAAACTACGCTAGAGCAAGTATCTTAATTGAAAGTCAAAACAAAACAATTGCTGCTGCACCAATCGTATACGGTGTTACAGTACCTACAAATGCAGAAAATAAAGCTGCAGGTGTAGCATTTGTTAAATTCGTTCTCGAAAACCCACAAATATTTGAAAATGCAGGACAACCTGTTATTAAACCAGCAATTGGAAACGGAAATGTTCCAGCGGAATACGACGGTTTAGTTGAAATGGCTGCATAATTAAATAATTAAATAATATTTATTTTTCTTTTTTTATTTATTTTAGTGATATGTTAAATATTTAAAAATCTAATAAAACATGTTGAATTATCTTTTTAAGCAATTGTTGAATTAATAGTTTATTTTTATAAAAATCCTTATTTTAAGATTATTTACTTCAGAATGTATAATCTATATATAAAGAATACACCATACAATAATTATAATAATAATTTTTACAAAATATTTGAAAATTTTAAAAGTATTAGATGATTATAAGGTGCTATTATGAAAATAGGGATTATTGGAGCTGGATTAGGGGGTTTATTTAGTGCAGCAATATTATCAAAAAAACATGATGTAACAATTTACGAGAAACTTCCATATATTGGAGGTAGATTTACAAATTTAGACTATAAAGGCTATCAATTAACAACAGGCGCCCTGCACATGATACCTCATGGTGCAAATGGTTTTTTCGGACAGTTGGTTCAAGAGTCAAACTGCGGTGCAAAAATAATCAATTCAAATCCCGATGGACTTTTTAGGATTAATAATACAAATTATGGTTTTGAAGAGCTGAAAAAACTTGTAAGCTTTAAGGATAAATTAAAAGCTTTAAAAATGTTAGCAGATTTAAAATTAGGTACTGTCGATAAAGACATTTCATTTGGTACCTTTTTAGAAGGGATATCAATAGCTGAAAAAGTAGGTAATTCATTTTCAGGCTGGGCTTTAAGCTTATCGTCATACGAAACTCCAATGGACGAAGTTATGGCAATAAGCAAATACTACCATAAATTTGGAGGTCCCGGTATCCCATTAGGTGGCTGTAAAGGCATAATTGATGCTTTAGAGCAAGTTATCTTACAAAATGGAGGAATAATCCATAAAAATTACATTGTTGATAAAGTATACATTCCTGAAAATTACCAAGAAAAATGTACAATAAATGACGAAAATGAATTTGATATAATAATAAGCAATGCTTCACCAATCATAACCCAAAAAATTAGTAATTTAAACTTTATTAATAAAAATAAAATGCCAATACCATCTAAAGGTATCAAAGTTAGTATTGGTTCTAGAAATAAGTTAATAACTCATAATGGTGTAGTATTTACTACCGAAGCAGAACGATTGAATGGATTTAATCAACCGTCGAATGTAGATAAATCATTAGCTAAAGAAGGGCATAATTTAATAATGGCACATGCTACTCAGATAAAAAATAACATAAACGATGAAATAGATTTAGTTTTGGAAGATATTGATAACTTATTTTCTGAAGAATTTACCGGACATAAAAAAGAAGATTATAAGATACTTGCAATACAAACATATCGTGATGAGTGCCCAGTTAACCATGCCTCCAATGGGACAGATTTAAAACCAGTTGTTAATGATAAATTATACTTAGTTGGTGACGGGGTAAAAGGAAAAGGTGGTATTGAAGTAGAAGGCGTGTCATTAAGTGTTATTGAAGTTTTAAATCACATTAATAAATTATAATATATTTTTTTTAATATACTTTTTAATATATTTTGAATTATTGGCCAAAAATAAAATAAAATAAAATAAAAAAATAGAAAAATTATCCTATTATAAAAAATACGATTCTCAATATATATTAAGGTCCTACTATTGTATTGTCCCCATATTTTGAAATACTGCCAAATTTTAAATAATACTTTCCATTTTCGTATTTTGGAGAATCAGTATACTCAATATTATTTTCATAGTAGGTAATTTTAGGTTTTTGGTTCATATTTGTAGTTAATACAATATTTCCATTATTTAAACCCATATTAGTTCTAGTATAATCCTTATTCCAATTTGAAAACTCCTCGAAAGAGCAAATCCATACCCTATTTGAATCTAAATTTTTCAATACAGTTTTATTAAAGTAAATTGTATCCGTTACATAAACGCCGAATTCTTCATTTTCTGGTTGTTTATAGTAACTTTTTATATAAGAAATCGAATTTTGAGTATTTAAGAAATTTGGAACTTGTAATATCGATACGTTGTTTTTAATATAATAATTATTTTCACCTGGCACTACAATGTATGAAATCCCATTATTGGAGTTAGCCAGAGTAGATTTCCATATTATATCTTCATTATCTGTATTATCAAATATCATATCAGTTAAATTTTCATCTGAAGAAGGCAATATAATTGCATTTACGCCATTTGTAGTTAAATATCCGTAATTTTTACAGTACCAATAATTAAATGCGTCATATTTATTTTTAAGTTCGTTTTCTTCCCTTAAAGAAAGTTGTTCATCACCTAACGTCCAAGTTTGTCGTTTTATTTTGGAATATCCAACATCTTCAAGGATTTCGTCATTATCATACTGGAAATAACCTGTTTCCGAAGCTCTTGAGTTCATCCAGTAATCTCCATTTGATAAGTATTGATAATCATAACTTGTAGGGTAGTAACTACCTATTGGGTCATTTCTAATAGAATCTGGGCTTTTATCTAAATATACCATCGGATAAAAGCTAAAAGCCATTAAATCCTTATTTTTAAGATATTTAGTATTGTAGCCGTTTCCATCGCCATATCTAGAATACAAATTATCATTTCTAGTTTCTTGTCTTAAAAAATCTTCTATGATGTAAAATTCACGATATTTGGAAATTGGTTCTTTTGTATTTACGTCCAAAACATTTAGATTTTCAGCACCTGTGGATATATAAGTGTAATTTGATTTAATTTCTTTTGAATAATCGTCTATTAATTTTAATTTTTTCAATATTAAATCCGAATCAATTACATCTACAATCATATTGTATCCTGAAATCTGAATAACGCCATCACCAGTGCTATCTGGCATGATGTTTTGTACTGCCACCCCCCAAATCAAACTCTCATTGTATCCATTTGGAACTTTATTTAAATAAGCAAATTTAGCCCCATTACTAGATACAAAATTTCCTAAGAAATCCATGAAGCTTTTACTGGTAAAATCTGGTTCCTTTGGTAAAAATATCTTTTTTGGAGATAATTCTACATATTCTTGAAAGTATAATTTATCTCTATCAAAAGTATCTAATGCAAAATACTCTTCGTTATCTATTTTAAAGATATAGTACGGATTTTCCTCCCTTGACCTCCCTATATATTTAGTATAATCAATTCTAGAGTAAATACCAAGTTTTTTCAAAAAACTTTCTCCTTCATTATTCACTTTAAAATTTTTATCCAAATAAAATATCACTAAATCATCAGAATTCAAATATTTTTCCAGCTCATAAGTCGATTTAACATTTGAAAGTGCGATAAACTTAATAGGTTCTTCACTAACCCATTTATATGCCATTTCTGAACTTACAGAGCCCATTAATCCAAAAAGGAGTGTAATAATTACAAAAGATAACATTAAAGCTTTATTATGCACTTTATAACATTTTTTTGAATTATTTTTAATGCCTACGGTCATTTGCCCACCTAAACTTAGTTTGTACTAACTAACGTTTTAGTATTAATAAATTTAATAACAATAATCTAATATGTATTTAATTAACTATTTATCGCCCATGGCTAATTTAAAAAATTTACAGAATGTTTAAATTGTATATAATATACTATATTGTTTTTTAAATTTTTATAGCTTTTCAATAAATAAATAGGATTTCTAAATTTTAAAACTATATACATAAACACTTACACAAAAAAATATTAAATAACGGATTATAGACTTAAAACATTTAAAAGTTAAAAATGGGATATTATGAAGATAAAATTTAAAACAATTTTAACTCTTTTTTTACTACTACTCACAATTACCCCCGGACTCTGTAAGGACGAAGAGGGCGTAAAAATTACCAAGATATGGAATCAGGGTCAAAATCCTATGGAAGGGGGTCCAATGATAGATACAAGCTCCCCCATAATCTATTTAAGTTTGGTAAATTACGATGAGTACCAACAAAATGTAAAAGTAGTAGCTGAATGGGACGATATCACCTGGGAATCGCCATACATCCCGCTATCGCCAAACAAACATATTGAAAAAATTATAGAACTTAAACCCCAATTTACGGAAATAGGGGATAACAAAGTAGATATTGATTTAATCAATGATGATGGCGAAAATATAGGCTCTAAGTCCATAACCGTTGATGTAAGAAGTCCAATGGATGTAAAATATATCAACTGTAGTGGTAGCTACACAGAAGAAAATAAAAAAACACTGGAATATTGTACAGGAAATTGGTTTACTATCACTTTAAAAAGCAATCCTTATGCTCAATCTGATTATGAGGTTGTAACTTGGATAAGTGCTGTATCCACAGATTATGATGAGGATTCAAGTGAATCCGAGGAAGAGGATAATGAAGATGTATACTACAATGGAGTTAATGATAAAAAAACTATATATATGTCATTAAATTCAGAAAAAGAAGTGAGTTTTAGAGTTCCCAGAATAGAATCCGAAGATGAACAATTTAAAATACAGGTTCATACTCAAACAATGGGTTTACACAGTTATACCACTAACGAACAGGAAACTATTAAGAAAAAAGTAGGTAATTATATAACTTACGACCTTAAAGAAACTAAAAAATCATTCTCATTTCCTATTATATTAAATGATTTTGAAGTTTTAACTAAAATAAACGACAGCTATGATAATTTATTAAGGGATTATTATAATAAATATAAAATACAGGACGAAGAAATTTTAGATTACTTAAATAAGGATAGATATGGAAATTCAGAATTAATACCTAGGGCATATTTAAAAAATGAAAAATATCCCGTAATTATAAAATTAAACTATACTAATTATTATGACGAAGATTTAGAAGCACGAATTAAAATTAAAGATGAAAATGAAAATATTCAATATAATGAATTATGCAAATTTGAAGAATCGGAGTATAGTACAAAATATATACTTTTAAATCTTTTACCTGATAAAAATAAAATCGACATTAGTACTGAGCTAAAAACATTGTCCGGGTACTACATAAATAATTTAGAAGAAGATGCTGACGAAGAATACATCGAAGTACCTCCAATTACTATTACAGACGTGGAATTCCCGTATGATAAAGATGTTCAAAGAATATCCAACCATTCTGGTAATATATTAGTTGGTAAAACATATCCTTTAAAGCTTACTGTTAAAAATATGTATAATAAAACAATTAGCGGTACTTTGGAACTTTCTGATGAATTTATAGAAGGTGCAGTTAACTACAGCGAAGAAGAAATCAAATTTGAACTATCTGCTCATGAAACGAAAACATATACGGTAAATGTCAAATTCAACAGGGAAATAAACGGAGATATCTCTGCAAAAGTAATAATTCCCGAAAGAATAACTGAAGATGACCATGAATTAAAATTGCACTTTAATGTGTTTAATATATTCCAATTTGGCGATATGAACTATAATAATACAGTATTGCCTAGGGCTACTGTCATAGGTAATAACGGAGGTTTATTTGTACCTCAACCAGTTGCAGGATTTGAAAACGAACTATTTATAACTTTGAGAAATAAACTATCTGTTCCTGTAGATTGTACAATGCAAATAGAAACATATGATTTAAACGGAAAATTAAGAGCACAAAGCGATATAATAAATACAGAATTAAAGCCTGGCTATTCGACTATAGATTATGAAACTTTCAACTTTAAAATAAATTATGAGGAAGGATTTAGCGGATATACATTATTAAGAATAAAGCCACATGATGAATTTAAAGACTTTGAATATTGCTACTTTGTAGGTTCGACTTCAAATATATATCCTCAAATGAATGCTAAAATAGGTAGATTTTCAAATATAGACGTATTAAGTAGAATAAAAAGTAATACGGTGGAATCAACCACAGTATTAGCACCAATAAACATATATGACTTTGAAGCCCATGAGGAAGGATTATCATTAAAACTATCTTCGGGGTTAGTAATCATATACCCAGTCGACCTTAACTTTGAATACTGGATAAGTATATACAAAGATGACGAAAAAATACACGATACAATACCTAAAAATATATATCTTCATTCTATGGAAGTAAAGCCAATTACTTTAAAATTCAATGAAAAATTAAAAGACGGAAATGAATATAAAATTGAAATAAATACGAAAATACCAGATTTTGTTAGTGTAAATGGTGTTTTAAAACCCGTAACATTGAAAAAATCCATTAAAATAAAATATGAAAATGGGAAAAATTCGATAGTGGAAGAGAAAGAAGAAACTTCTACTATAAACAATAGATATGAAATTCAAAATAATAATGAAGAAACCAAAGATAGCACCAATCGAGACAATATGGAAAATCAAAATACAAACACAGATGTAAAAACTACGTCTGACGTCGAAGAAAATCAAGACAATAGTTCTGATGATATGGTTTCCAATATATTCAATTCAATTACTGGAGCAATAAAATCGATACCTATTATTGGGGGACTTATAAACTAAATAGCCCCCGTAATTAATTTATTTTTAACTTTGATTTAATTTTTTTAGATTTTTTTACAATTTCAATAATACATATTTTAATTTTTTTAATATTAATTATTACTAAATAAGTAAACGTGATAAAAACTAACTGCATATATAGATTTATTATGCTTTTTATCCAGTAAATAAAGGATAATTATATTTTATAACCATTAAATGTTATTAAATTATTAAATATGGTCTTAAGTCTTACTATTTAAAAAATAGACATTTTAAAATAATTTTATATTAATACTATATAAATGATTGCTGGTCAACATTTATACTATATATTACTTTCGATATATGTTATAAATATTGCCCATTAATAAATCTAATATTTAGTTCTTTTAAGTAGGTTATATTTATATATAATAAACAATACAACTATATATTAGTTTATTTAGTAATACGACCCTTTGTAAATATTTAGTATAGATATTGTTTCAACATTGAATAATGTTTAAATTTTTATAGATAATGTTGTCAAATTAGTAACAATTTAGTAATAGTTTATAAGTATATATGTCCCTTTAAAAGGGTTTTAGACAATCCTCCGAGGTGTCATAAGTGGGTTCTCATGACATGATGTTTATAAATCCTACAATTATTAGGTCTTTAAACAAGAGTAAACTTCGAAAAAGAATAGTGTATTTCCTATATGATGTTCATCCGCACGGGACTTACTTATCTGAATTATCTCGAAGAGTTAAATCAGATCCGAGTAACGTATTAGGTTGCTTAAAAGGTATGGGAAATCGGTACAATGGCAGTTCTTCGCTTATTGAATTAGGTTTAGTATCTTGCGATGGAAGAGAAGGTATGAAAATATATCAAATGACGGAATATGGAAAGACTGTTGTAGAATATTTAAAAGATTATGATTCTTCTGATAAATGGTGAAATCATGGATAGATTTGATTATACAAGCGATTTAGAAGATGGTAAGATGAATACAGAAGTTGGGTACTATAACGATATTTCAATAATAGAGGAAGAAGAATACATGAAGAATTTTAGATGCATGGATTATGCAGTAGAATATCTAAATAATGAATTATTGGGCACATTTTTTAGGCAAGGTTTAAAATTCGGAATATACAAAATAATAGACTTACATATGCCTACAAAAGAAAATTTGCTTTCCATGCTAGAATATCCAAATAAAGATTTTATATTGAAATATGTAAATACCGCAGTTAGTTTAGGGCTTATCAGAGAGAATTACGATGATAATACCTTAGAATTAAATAATGAATTTAAGTATTCATCTATTCACCCAAAATACCAAGATTTAATGGATGATTATATTGCACAATACGACTTCAGAACAAGTCTATTTCAATATGCTTTAATAGGTTATAATCATCCTGAGATACTATTAAACTTTAAAAAAGATGCAGATATATGGGATATGTTATTAAATACTGAATTTATGGATATAACAAGAACTGCAGCTTTTGAAGTATTAGATATCAAAAAAGGAGATTATATCTTAGATGTAGGTTGTGGTTCTCGCTCTCCATTATACTTTAGCTCAAAAGTAGCACCAAATGGTCAATACATGGGTGTAGATATATCTAAAAAGCTAATTAAAATGGCAGAAAGTAGATTAGAACGAAATGGAATCGAATGTGCAAAATTAAAAACATTAGATTTTAGCGAAACCATACCTAAAACTAAATACGACAGCGTAATTTGTACACATACACTTAGTTATGCAAAATCTCCAAGATTATTCTTGAGAAAAATGATGGATTCATTAAAAAAGAATGGAAAATTAATAATAATTGAAGAATTCTTTAAAGATTCAGCAAATGTTAGCATAGAATTATTTGAATTCTACCAAAGCTTAAATAAATACTTTATAGGGTATTTATCAAGGTCTGAAATTATAGATACCTTGGAATTATTAGGTTATGGATTCAAATATAAATTCTTGGGAAATTGCGGATTATTAATTGAAAAAATTAATTAAATTATTTTTTTATTTTGATATTCATTTTCTTAATCATTTAGCTATCATTTAATGTAGCTGTTTTGAAATTTCATTAATGATATTACATATTTCATCTAAATCTCTTATAGAGATATGATTTAAATCTAATTTTTTTATTTCTAAAACGACTCCGTCTTTTAGTATCCTATTTTTATTCGGACATTTTGTAACTAGTGATTTACCATTTGATAATTTAATATGTTCATTTATCTGTTTTGAAAATTTATTTGGATTTTTTGAATTAATAAATAATGAAATACCCTCTTCGTTTAAAAATTCAGAATGATTTATCTTTCCCTTTATATACATACAATATTCCACATATTTTTGATATGTTTCTTTTGCATTTAATGCTTCGTACATTATTGAACCATAGATATTTGGAATTTTATAAGTCTTTAATATTTTTTTAGCATTATTTTTTATCTCTTTTGAGTGTTCTGCGTCGTCTATTAATTTCATGAAATCACTTGAAAGACCGAAAAAACCCCCGTACTCGCAGTTTATAATCTTTGGAGAGCCTGTAGAACATACTATTAAATCGCCATAACCACAATTACCACCAACTTTTCCAGAAATATCTTCAAAGAGTATAACATTATATTCTTTGCATAATTCGGCTATTTCTTTTATTTTTTGACTTTGTAAGTACCCTGCAGATGAGGTAATGAATAAAACATTCAATATATCTTTTGGAATTGATTCATTACTTTGCCCATAAACCAGGTTTTCAAAAAATGTTTTTAAATACTTTGGATTTATTACGCCGTCTTCAGTTTTCAAACTAATTATATCAAAACCCAATAGTTCAGAATAATTTTTAAAACCATTCCACGCCCCCATATCCGGTATTATAGCATTCACACAATTTTCAAGGTTTGAATTTTTAGAATTATAAAAATTTAAGATATTACACGCCATGTATATAGAAGCATCTCCCGATGGCAAATAATGTATATGATAATTATTTTTAAGAATTGAATTAATAACTAACGAAGTTTCTTGTTCATTCCCTTCTTTTAAAACCAGTGCCTCCATGCACGGTTTTCTATATGGTAATACTATCATTAAAATCTCCTCAACTAATTTAAATCTTTAATAAATGATACATTATTCCAAAAGCTATTACAAATATGATTAATAAATACAATATTAACGTTCAAGGTATTAACTTATTTATTTGGTAGGACGTATATTTAGATTAATTATATATATTAGTTTTTTTAATATGTATTATTAGTTTAATATAATATCTTGAATATTGAATTAATTAGCATATAGAATATTATAATATAATATATATTTAAACAATTATGAAAATTCAAATTATACTAAAAGACATATTAAAATCATTTAATTAAAATAATAATGATGGCGAATAGCGATAGTGATATTATGGACCCAAAAATAAGTTACTTTCAAACTTTTCTACATGCTGCAAAAACTAAAAGCTTCTCAAAAGCCGCTAAAAGATTAGGCGTTACGCAAGGTACCGTTAGTAATCATATATCCGTGCTTGAAAAGTTTTTTGATGCGCAATTATTTTTAAGAACTCCCGAAGGGGTTGATTTAACCGTTGAAGGAACTATATTATTAGAAAATGCGGAAAAAGTTTTAGAATTCATTAATAACTCAAAACAGCAAATGAAAATGTTACATGAAAACCCTGAAGGTATTATTAGGATTGCTGCAAGTACCACACCAGGTGAATACTTAATACCAAGTATTATAAAAGAGTATAAAAAAGAATACAAAGACGTTAACTTTGAAATTCAAATTACAGACTCAGAAAAATGTTTCAAATTGCTCGAGGAAAGAAACGTTGATATTATCGCAGTTGGAAACATATATGATAAGAATTACGATAACATCGTTATAGGAAAAGATAGGTTAGTTTTAGTAGTGCCTAATGACCATTCCTTAGCTAAAAAACCAATCGCAAAATTATCCGATGTATTAAAAGAAGATTACGTCGATAGGGAAGTTGGTTCAGGAACTCGTGAAATACTAATAGATGCATTGAATAAAAAAGGATATTCAATGATGGATTTACATACAGTTATGAGTTTAGGAAGTACGTCATCTATTATCACGGCTGTTTCCGAAGGTTACGGAGTAAGTATTATTTCAGAAATTCCTGCGAAAAAATCAGCAGAAGCTGGCTTTTTAAAAATAGTTCCAATAGAAGACTTAGACCTTACAAGATACTTGTACTTAGTTAGAGGTAAAAGACCTAAAAACCCTAGTGCTATAAAATCATTCTGGGATTTTGTAAAAGGAGATTAAATTAAATAAAATAGTCAAATTAATTAATCATACACGTTATAAATTAGAATAAAAATGCAATAACTCTAATTTATGCTATTTATTTTTTTTAATATGTATTTGATATTTTTAATAGAGTATTTAAATTAAAAACAAAACATTAGATACATATAGTTATTTACATATAGTTAGTAAAATATAATAAAAAATGTTTAAAATTAATTATGTTTAAAATTAAATTGATATTAAATTGATATTAAATTTATTAATTAAATCTAACTTCTAAATATTTTTAGAGATATTATTTAAAAAAATAGTGGTGAGCAAATGTTTAAAGCAGTTTGTGATGCAAAAGACTTCAAAAAAATAATCAATGCTACAAGTAACTTAGTAGATGAAATATGTTTCGAAGTAGATGAAGAAGGAATTAAGGCAAGTGCTATGGACCCTTCACACGTGGCTTTAGTCAGTTTAAACATTCCTAAAACCGTATTTTCAGAGTACATTAGTGGAATACACGATTTAGGTATAGACTTAGAGGCCTTAAAAAAGATAATGGCAAGGTCTAAAAGTAATGATACAATAATTATGGAATATGATGAAGAAAAAAATAAATTGCTTACTACGTTTAAAAACAATGTTACAAGAAACTTCTCAATGGCGTTGTACGACATTTCATCAAATAATTTAAAAGTTCCAGACATAGAGTACCCAAACAAAGTATCTATCAAAGCAGGTGCATTTGTAGAAGCTTTAAAGGACTCAGAATTGGTAAACGACCATATTATCTTAAGCGTTAATTCAAGTGATAATCAATTTGTAATATCTTCAAAAGGAGATTTAAACTACAGCGAAACAATATTCTCACTTTCAAAATCGGAAACAGAAGTTGTAAGTTCAGAAGAGAATGAAGGAGCTGTGGAAAGCGAAGAAGTTATAAACAATGTAATGGTTGAATATAAAGTATTGGAAAACTCAAAGAGTACTTTCAATCTTGCATACTTAAAAGATATAACAAAGTCTACTGCATCAGAAGATATTTTAGACATATACTTAGGCGAAGATATGCCTGTTAAAGTAGAATATAATATTGGTGGCGCTAAATTAGTATTTTTACTTGCACCAAGAATTGAATCTTAATTGAAGTTATATTAATTAAATACTTCAATTAAAACTTTAGTATCTAATTAGGAATAATAGTATGAGTAAGAATTTAGTAATAAATAATAACTAAAATAAGTGAAAATATGTATAATAAAGCTAAAAATGCTTTTTTTGATGAAATAGCATCTCCAAAATTGCTTAAAATATCAGAAAGTCTTTATTCAGATATTAAACAATATGTGGAAAGCATTTCTAAAAAAGATAATATCAACGATTTAGATGTAAAAAAAATCAATCGTGTAAAATACTATTCGTCTTCGTTATTAAAGGTAAGATTATATAAAATTATTATTTTAAATGAAAACCCTGAATTATTAATTGAAGATGAAAAGGAAATTTATAAGATTATTAACAATCTTATAGATACCACTTTATGTAGTGACAACTCTGATTTTTTAACCAACTTTGAAAATATTATAGATGCTTCTGTTAAAAATTATGACCCAAATAGTGCAAAAAGTATGCAAATTAAGGTCAAAAATACCGCATTGCAAGATGATAGTGTATCAAATGGTTCTAACGAGTTATCCAGAAATTTAAAAGAAAATTTAGAAAAATTAACTGAAAATTTTGAAAAAAATGAACTTAAAAAGGATTATTCTTCAAATTTAGACTCTGATTTTCAAGATAATGTTTTTAAAAATATAGATGATGAAATACCAAAAGTTATAAATACTGAAAGAGATATTCATATTGTAAGAGTCAATCACAAGTTTCCATATTTTACAGATGGAAATTGTGTTTATGGTTTAAATAAAAATGATTTAATTTCTTTAGATGGGAGATTTTCAAAAATTTTAGAGAAACACAAAATAGTGGAACAGGTGACTATTTATGAAAATGAAAAAGAAAATTAAAAGATATTGTCCATACTGTAAAAAACACACCGTTCATACAGTAGAAAGAGCTAAAAAGAGAAAAGCAAGTGAATTGAGAAGAGGTCAAAGGTTATTCAGAAGAGTAACTGCAGGTTACGGGGGTTACCCAAGACCATTACCTGGTGGAGCAAAACCAATTAAAAAATTGGATTTAAGATACAAATGTGCAGAATGTGGAAAAATGCACACAAGAAGCAACGGTGGATTCAGAGCTAGAATGTTTGAATTAGTTGAATAAGTAAATTCAACATATTTCTACATTTAATTTTTAATAGATAGTGAAATAAAGGTGAGAAACATGGAATTAATACCAAGACCAAAAAGCAGATTTTTAAAAGTACAATGTACAGATTGCAACAACCAACAAGTTTTATTTGGTTGCCCATCAACAGTTGTTAAATGTACAGCATGCGGTAAAACAATTGCAGAACCTAAAGCTTCAAAAGGTTCAATAAAAGCTAAAATACTCGAAGTATTACAATAAATTATACGTTCGTATAATATTTGTAATCATAAAACTCTTCTTTTTTAATCATTAAAATTTAACATTGTTTTATAATCATTTATTCTATTATGAAAATTATTGTATAACTTTATATATTATACATTAATATTATATTGATATAGTATAATTTTAATTTTGTAATTTGTAATCAATTGTTAAATTTATATTATTACTTATTTATTTCGGAAAATACATATCATAAAATAATAAGTTAAAAATAGAAAAGAAAAAGAAAAAAGAAAAAGAAAAGTAGCTTAACTTTTTTTAGAATATATTATAAAATTTAAGGTGTAATATCATGAAATCTAATTTTCCAGAAGAAGGCGATATTGTAATAGGAAATGTAAGTGACGTTAAATCATTTGGTGCATTTGTTGAATTATTAGAATACCCTAAAAAAGAGGGTATGGTACACATCTCTGAAGTTTCATCAGGTTGGATTAAAAACATAAGAGATCACATTAAAAAAGGACAAAGAGTCGTTGCAAAGGTTGTAAGAGTAAATCCTAATAAAAATCAGATTGATTTATCATTAAAAAGAGTTACAGACCAGCAGAAAAGAGCAAAAGTTCAAGAATGGAAAAGATTCCAAAGAGCTGAAAAATTATTACAATTTGCATCAGAAAAACTTGGTAAATCTTTAGAAGATGCTTGGAAAGAAGTAGGATACACAATTGAAGAAGAATTCGGAGAATTATATGTTGCGTTTGAATCCTTAGTTATTGAAGGAGAAGAAGCTTTTGAAGATATGGATATCTCAAAAGAGTGGACAGAAGAATTATATAAGATTGCAAAAGAGAACATCGAACTCTCAAATGTTAAAGTAGATGGTATGTTATCACTTTCAACTACAGAACCAGATGGAATAAAAGTAATTAAAAAAGTAATTAAAAAAGCAATAAAAGCTAATCCTTACGAAGATGTTCAAGTTGACGTTTCCTACATTGGGGCTCCAAAATATAGAATCGAAGTAATTGCGCCAGATTATAAAAGCGGTGAAGAAGTCTTAAGAAGTGTAGCTAATGAAGCTATGAACGATATTGTTAAATATGCTGACGGAAAAGGCGACTTTATAAGAATTGAAGAATAATTATGTATATAATTACGTAATATACTCACAAAGGTGAGATGATGCAATTAAAAAAATGCACACTATGTGGAGAATATACTATGCAAAATGTCTGCAAGTGCGGTGGTAAAGCAATAACAGTTAAACCGCCTAGATATTCGCCATTGGATAAATACGGAACATATAGAAGAGCTTTAAAATTTAAAGATAGAGCCAACTTAAACGAATAATAAAGTAATAAAAATAAAATTAACAAAATAATCAAATATTTTATTACAATCCAATTTCCTATTTTTTAGAATTATATATTTTTTAACTTAGTTCAGATGCTTTGATAAAATCAAATAACTAATGTTAAATAAGTTAACTACCAAAATAATTAAAAATTCAATTGAACATTAAAAATTGAAACTTTTGATTTTAAATCGTTATAACTTTAAATTTATGATATACTTTAAACTTTTGTAATATTTTGTGATATAATGAGTGATATATTTGAATTAAGATTAAATTCTGGAAAATTACTTGAAGAAAACAAAAAAGTTCATGAAATAGGCGTTATTGCAATGGGTTCGTATCTAGAAAATCATGGTTCGGCATTGCCAATCGATACAGATATTAAAATAGCGTCTTACGTGGCTTTTAATGTTGCATTGAAAACGGGTGTAAAATTTTTAGGAACCGTTTGTACATCTACAGAGTATGATTATGTTAAACATGGCATACATAACTCCTTAGAAGATATAATTTCTGAATTGGAAGATATAATCATCAAATATTCAAAAATAGGAATAAATAAATTGTTAATAATTAATTGCCACGGCGGTAATTCAGACATTTCCAAAAAAATAGATTTTTTAAAGGATAATATCAAAAAAAGACTTGAAAATAGTTACAGTAAAGAATTAGATATGGATTCAGATGTAGATGTAGATTTAGAATACCTTAAAAAAATAAAACATAATTTTAAAGATTATGGAAATATTGAAAAATTAAAAATTGATGTAAAGTCCTTTGGATATATTCACGCATATAGTGAAGAATTATCGATTGGAAAGTATATCGGAATCTATGAAGAGAAAAAAATGAATAAACATAACCCTTTGAACTATGAAGAAATAGGAATGGTTGGATTAGTAGAGGCACGTCAAAATAATAAATATATTAATGAAGAAGCTGAAATGGTTGAAAATAAACCTGCAATCGTAGATGCTAATTATGGTAAAGAATTAACCGATAAAATGATTAAAGAAAGTATTTATTGTATTAAAGAATTTTTAAAGGAATAGTAAAATAACAATTAGATAAACATAATAATAAAGCTTAAAATAAAGTTTAATCTAATTTCAAATGTAAATTAATATATAATAAGACATCGCAATAAATTATAATTCTAAGATAAATAGTCTAATTAGTATTTGGTGATAGTATGGTATGGGAAAATTCTCCTTCGCACATTTGTAGAGGCGGAGATTTTAGGGGTCTTGCATTTTGTTGCCCTCCGGTTAAATATTGTCCATTGCATAAAGCAATCGAAGTTCTTGGAATAACCCCCGACGAATTTTCAAAGATTAAAGAAGATTTTGGAAAAAAAACAAGGCTCGGAGAAGGTAAGAACACCTGTTTTGGTAGCTTAGTTTGGTGCTGTAAAATAACAAAACCTTGTCCATTTAGAGATAGTGAAATGCTAAAAATAGGAATGGGCGAAGATGAGTACATGGAATTAAAACAAAAGCTTTCTGAAGAAATTTTGAAAAATTCCAAAGTTATTCAAGCTACAATTGAAAAATTTGCTGAAAAAGGAATCCCAAAAGAAGTTGCTGAAAAAGCTATACTCGAAACAGGCGATTTAGTTGAAGCATATAAGGAAGCTCAAAAAATCGTTGCAGTTAGTGAAAACAAATAATATAATAAAATACAGAATATAAAAAATAATATATTAATAAAAAAATTATTACTAATATATTAAATGCTAATATATTAAAAATTAATTCTTTTTTTAATACCTTCGTATAAATCAATAGAATTTCCATTTAAAAATGCTGACATCGTGTATATAACTCCAGGAGGCATTATTTCTATTGCGGAACCTTTTTTAACATAGTATACATTGTCAAACGCAAGTAATCCACCATATATCATTCCTGCAATTTTTTTAAGGTCTTTAACCTCTTTTAAAGTAATAATTACTACGGGGTCGTCAGTAGTAATACCAGAATAACCTATACCATGAATTTCCTTAGGCGTATTTGAAACGCTTGAGGAGCAATCGTAACCATACCTTTTACCTATTTCTTCCACAAATAAAGCTACTTCATCTACAAAGCTCTCGCCACAATACGTATCAAAAGATATTATTATAGAATCCCCATATTGTGACTCGGTTTTAGCAATTGCATAAGAAACGCCCTCATCGGCATCCTCAGGAGTAATTGAAACTCCGTTTAAATCGTCATAACTTTCTGCATATTTGTGTAATAATTTAAATACTGATTGATTAACTTCATTTACAAGACCTTCAGGGACTTGCGACGTTATTACTATATCATCGCCGGTTATATTTGTAATAGTTGATTTTACGCCCATATCTTTAAATAAAGTTGTTAATTCCCTATTTATCTTTGAATTAACTTCCGGATTAGTGCCTACATCATTTGAAGAGATATCTACGCTTATAGAAGATATGTAGTTTACCATAAATTCACTTCCATAATTTGAATTATGCTTATATCTTAAACTATGCTTATAATCGTAATATACTTACAATTGAATTGAATTGAATTGTAAAATTTTTAATATGATTATTATGTTTCATTTAATATATAATGTCTAAGATTTAAATCTAAAATAAAATTAAAAAATTAAAAAAACTAAATTTTAAAATTTCTAGAAATTTCATTCATTGATGTATATACGCCCAATCTTCGAATTTTCTCATTCATTGTATGGGTGGTATCTTCATTAAACTTTTTTAAAACATAGCTATCATATTTAAATTCAACATCTGTTTTTGCATCAACCAATACGAGACCTTCTGCGGGCCCGATTTGCGAACCTACCTTAATTTCAGGATTGAAAACCTTTTTCATATATTCTTCGATTTCTTCGTTAGTCATGTTTGAAATACCGATTTTTGAGATTAAACCGATAATTTTTCTAATCATATTCCATAAAAAGCTCTTTCCATAGATATCTAAGGTTATAAAATACTTATCATCTGAAACTTTTATATCATAAATTGTTCTTACTGGGTCTCGGTTTTTCTTCTTATCCCTCTTGGATAGGTTATGAAAAGAATGAGTTCCAATTAAGCATTCTGAAACTTTTAAAACCCTGTTTAAATCATGAAAATTACCATATATGTCAACTTTTGGTAAGATATATCTATAATGCCTATGTTTCACTTCCGGAAAGCTATCTATTTTCTGATATCCCAAAACCCATATGCCAGAATCATTACATCTTGAATAAATATGCGATAATATGGGCTCTTTATCTAAATCATAAATTACAAAATTTCCTAGTGCTGAAACACCTAAGTCCGTTCGACCCCCATAATATAGGGGTTTCTTAAATTTTGACAAGTAACCACAATCTACTAAAATATTTGTTAAAACGTCACATACTGTTTTTTCATGAGGTTGTAATTGAAAACTATATCTTCCATCATATGCTACTTTAAATATGTACATAATATCTCCAATTAATTTAATTTCAATATATTATTAAGATTTAATTTTGTGATAATAGCAATAGAATATATCTAATTATTAACCGATAGAATAGATATATTATAATTAGTATATACAATATAATTATTATCAAATATCGTATTCTACATATAAAGTACTGATTTATTAAATTATCTTTTATGAAAATAAATCTAAAAAAGGTGTAATTTTGAAATATTTACTTATAGACCCCAAAATATCAGGTATTTCCGGAGATATGTTAATAAATTCACTTTTGGATTTAACAGAACGATATGACCTTATAGAAGACGTCGTATCTAAAATAAATGAGTTAGAAAATTGTAAATGTATATCTGTAGATATTTTAAATATGAAAAAATTAGGAATAATGTCAAAATACATGGAAATTTTAATAGATGAAAAAAAGTTTGGTAATCCAGAAATGCTTAAAAAATGTGTCTTAAAAGTATGTGAAAAATTGAATATGACCGATGAAAGCATTTCAACTTGTGAAAACATTGTTGATGATTTAATACTTGCTGAAAAAAATATACATGGCGATAATTTCCATTTGCACGAAGTAGCTTCTTTAGATACCGTTTTAGATATCGTAGGTAGTATATATATCTTGGAAAAGTGTGAATATCCATTAAATCAAATAATATCAACGTACCCGGTTTTAGGGAATGGCTATGTAAATATAGACCATGGAATATTGCCAGTTCCGGTCCCTGCAGTTTTAGAAATACTTAAAAAACATAATGCACCATTTCAAAGACTTCAAACCCCAAAAAACGATAATTTAGAGGAAATAGAAGTAGGCGAGCTTACAACACCAACCGGAATAGCCATATTATGCAATATAACCTCGGAATTTTGTGAAAGTTACCCTTCTTCTAAAATTTTAAAAATAGGATATGGTGCAGGTACTAAAGACTTAAAAAATACCCCAAATATATTAAGAATTTTAGAAATTAGTAATTTGGACTTTGAAAATATTTCAGAAGAAAAAATGGCACTATTGGAAACTAATGTAGATGATATATCAGGGGAAATTATTGGACATGTGATTAACAAAGTAATGGAAGAAGGTGCTTCTGATGTCTTTGTAACGCCCGTTATCGGTAAAAAAAATAGACCTGCAAATAAGATAACAATCATTTGTAAATACGCAGAATTTGAAAAATACACAAAACTTTTGATGGAAGAGACTGGTACATTAGGAATCAGAATAACCGAATTTAATAGATATGTTGCAGATAGAAAATTACTACATATGTTAGTAGAACTTAACGACAGAAAATTTAGAATAAATGTGAAATATTCGTACATAAACAATAAATTAGTGAATATAAAACCAGAATATGAAGATTTAAAAAGAATATCTGAAGAACTAGAAATTCCATTAAGAAAAGTTTCTGAAATTGTAAAAAAACAATTTGATGAAAAAAGATTATTTTAAATATATATATATATATATATATATATTAATCTTTTAAATATTTTTAATATTATTAATATTATTAATTTTAACTATTTTTATGCTATAATTTTAAGTAATTACCAAACTTTTAAATCAATTCCTTCGATTAATACCCTATCCCCTTCGGCTTCTACAACTACGCCACTATGTACTTTTTGCATCATGCAATGCGTAGGGATAAACTTCACAGTTTTTCCAACTTCGGGCATTTTACCTTTTGAAACCATGCCCTCGAAAGCCATTATAAGAGCTACGCCTACATTAACATAGTCCTTTTTCTCACCGGTTACTCTATGACATGGTCCTTCGATATGTATAACGTGCATGCCATGTGAAATATCTATTATCTTAGCAAAATGAGGTAAAGGGCATGCTAAGGGTCTATATTGGATATAGTCGCCTATTTTTAAATCTTTGGCAAGTGGACTTGTAATTAATAGAGTTTCCCTACAAGAATGTTCATTTTTAAGTGGGTCTAATAAAAAATCTGCTTCGTAACCATCGATTAATCCAGTAAGCTCCCCATTAGTAGAACAGCAACCATTTCCCCTAGTTTCAGATTTTTTAATATTTTTCGCTATTAAATCTTTATTTTGATTTAATAAACTAGTTAATTCTTCGAAATTAGATTTAAAATCATCTTTTAAAAGAAATGGGCATTTTTTGATATCATCACCCAATAAAACACTTTCAGTAAATGAATCACATCTTTTAAAACCACAAGCTCCACAGTTGTAATTAGGTAATAATTCGTTAATCATAGATTCCAAAGTTTTTTTATCCGAATTAGTCATATTTTCACCATTTAATAAAAAATATTAAAATTTATAAATATTATTCTCCCACATACTTTGTAAATCCATCTATTCTTCTTAAAACTCCCCTATGATACTTTTTAGCAATTCTTGTTTCACCTACACATAAAGTACATACGGAAAGTGGTGCATTATGTCTTAAAAGTTCATTTTCCAAATCAGTTATGTCTTTAGCTTCGGTTATTTCTTCTGCTATTTCCGCACAACCTTGACCACTTAATCCATTTACGTCATAAATAGTACAGTTTGGATTCATTTCGAGCACTCGCTCCCTAAAAACTTCTCTTTCAGCTTGTGAGATTATATCCCCTTTTGTAATTGCTACAACATCCGCACTTGTTAAAAATGGTCCAACCTTTCTAGGGGTATTTGGACCTGATGTAGCATCTATTACACAAACACCTAAACTGTTTTTAGTATATGGTGCACAACGGTGGCATAAACCTGCGGTTTCAATAATTAAGGTATCCGTATTTTGCTCCTTAGCCCATTCTACCATTTCTTCAATATTGTAGATGGCAAAATGGTCAGGACACATATCTTTACTAAGACCAATTAAAGTTGGAACTCCTAATTTACCATATCGTACATCGTCATCAGTATATAAACAGTCTATCTTGATAACTGCGGTTTTTTTACCTTTCTTTTGCAATTGTTTAATTGTGTGAGTCATTACAGATGTTTTCCCAGCTCCTGGCGTACCTGCTACAATAACTACTTTCATAAATTCACCCAAATATATTTTATATATTAAATTATTGATTAATATTGTAAAATTATTTTAAAATTAGCTTTAAAAATATAAATTATATAATTAATTTATTTAATATTTAATACATAATTAGCATGTTTTACAAGTATTTTGAATATCCCCAATACTTAATTTCTCACCATGCCTTACTTTTTCACGCATTGAAAGCATCCAACCATCTAAATCATTTAATCGTTTTGAAACTTCTTTTTCCTCGTCTGACGTCTCAATTATTTCAGTCATGGCTCCATTTTTCATTACAACTCGCCTATTAGTCATTAATGCCAAAACAGGGTCGTGAGTAATTACCATTACAATTTTACCATAGCCTGCGAGTAATTCTAAAGCTTCGTGCTTTTTAATTCCTGCGTTTTCAATTTCGTCAATTAATACGATAGGAGAATCACTAATAACTGCTACATCGGCAACCATTAAACTTCTTGATTGTCCCCCACTCAATATTGTAAGGTTATAATCTTTTTTAATTGGTTCTCCGGTTAAATTATTTGCAAGTTCTATTACTTTATCAACTAAACCTTCAGAATTTATCCCTCTACTTTTTGCATGCATTATTAAAAACTCCTCAACAGTCATATCTGCTAAAAAGTTCATATTTTGAGATAATTGAGCAATTCTTCTTTTTCTAGGGTCTCTTCTCATGTCTGAACTTGGAACTTCGTTGTTAATCATTATTTTCCTGCCCGAAACGGTATCCCCTTGTGATAATTGTTCAATGTCACTAATTAGGTTTGATTTACCGCTACCTGTGGGACCAACTACTCCAAAAATTTCTCCTTTTTTTACAATTAATTCCTTGACGTTTTCAGGATTTCCGCACTTATCCACGCCACCGATTATTTTAATTTCTGTGATTTCCATAACTTCACCATCCACATATAAGAAAGTAAAATCTCATTGATTTAATAAATAAGAATATTTAAATTTATTAATATTACTTAGGTATTTTACCGAAAGTATCGCCCCTAAGTCCAGTTCTTAGTGTTTCTAAGGAAATTACATCGTCAAAAGCTATATTTCCTAAATTTACACTATTTCCAAATCTTTCTATAAATTCAACCTGTTGATTTTTAAGTGGAGCTTCAAAAATCAATTTTTTAAAATCAATATCTGAATTTACGATTTGTTCAAGGTCATCTTGTTTTAAATTGCCCTTTTCATCGTATAACCCAATTGATTTACCGCCTTCACGACCTTCTAAAATGACAAAATCAGAACCTGCTTCAATTTCAAGTTTTAAATCTGCTATTTTTTTAGAAATTGGGATTTTTGCATCTTCTTCGATGCTTTTTTTACCGATTTCAGATAATACAATGAATCCATATTCTTTTGCTTTTTTAATGCATTCGCATTTTAAATCAAAATCGATTTCCATTGAACCGTCCGAAATTTCGACGCATTCAAAACCCAAATTATTACAATAATCTAAAAATTCTAAAAATTTACCCTCTTTAAGAGCATATTCAAATAATGTGCCACCAGGGTATGGCTTAACACCATATTTTTTGTATATTTCTATTTTTTCCTTCAAAATTTCCTCTGATTGAACTGCAGAGGTTCCCCAACCGAATTTAGCACATGTTATATAGTTTGCAAAAACTTTCATACTATGTTCTACATATTCAGGACTTTGACCTTTGTCTATTATCATTGTTAATCCATTATGTACTGGTATTTTTAAAAATGAAAAAGATTGCATAATATTACCACCCAAATAAGTAATTTTTATATATAAAATACTTAAATTTTTAATATTTAAAAATTAATTGTATTATATTAAAATATTATGTAGGAGAATATGTAAAGAATTCTATATTAATATATAATACCCTTATAAGAAAAATATTTTCGCATATATATCGTAAGATACTATATTATTTTCTAATATGGATAACTGGTATATCATCAAATAAATAGTTTACTGTTAAAAATTAAAATAATAACAATATTATAGTAGTAATACATAAATTAAAAAAACAATATTATGAAAATTTATCGTGAATAGGTAACATGTATTGAATTAAAAAGGAGTTGGTTTTGTGAAAATTACGAGAATGCACGGCGCAGGCGGTAAAGTAATGCAAAATTTAATAGGGGATGTAATATTAGGTAGCTTATCAACCACTCAGGTTAATGGCGGTATTGGGCTTCAAGATTTAGACGATGGTTCTACAATTCCTATAGGGGATAATGAAATTGTTTTTACGGTTGATGGCCATACTGTAGACCCAATATTTTTTAAAGGCGGGGATATTGGTAGAATTTCAGTTTGTGGTACTGTCAATGACCTTTCGGTTATGGGTGCAAAACCTTTAGCTCTTTCTATGTCTTTTGTGTTACCAGAAGGTTTTGACATAGAACAATTAAAAGAAATAATGGCTTCAATAAACCTTGCATGTGAAGAAGCTGGCGTAGCAGTAATTACAGGGGATACAAAGGTTTCAAATGTTTCAGACATCATCATTTCATCTGCAGGGATAGGTATTGTTGAAAAAGGAAAAGCAATCAGAGATAAAGGTATGAAAGAAGGAGATTCCATAATTGTAACTGGAAACCTTGCAGAACATGGTTTAACAATCCTTTTAAGTAGAGAAGGTTTTGACATGGAATCAGACCTAAAATCAGATGTTGCACCAGTTAATGGTTTAATTCAGTCGGTATTATCCTCAGGAATAACAATTAATGCGATGAAAGACCCTACAAGAGGGGGGCTTGCAGACTCATTGAATGAAATGGCTGAAAAAAGCGGTTTAGGCGTTACATTGCAGGAAGACAAAATACCATTAAGTGAAGAAGTTAAATTTATATCTGAAGCTCTAGGTATTGACCCATTAACTGTTGCAAATGAAGGAAAAGTTGTTATGGCAATACCTAAAAAAGACGCAGAAAAAGCACTGGAAATTATCAAAGAACATCCATTAGGTAAAAATGCGCAAATTGTTGGTGATGTAACTTCGGAACACAAAGGCGTAATTATGGAAACTTTAGTAGGTAAAAGAGTTGTTGATACCCCAATTGGAGACCCAATCCCTAGAGTTTGCTAATATAATTACTAAATATTATTGCATATAATAACTTTTTTAATTCTATTTTATATATTTTATATATTTTATACCATATTCGGTTTTAATATCAATATCGTATCAAATAATTCTATTCTTTTAAGAATATTTAATTATGTTATTTATGTCTCAAAAGACCTGAATAATTTTATATATAATAGTATAGTTTATTGATTATTAGAGATTGAATGCTAAAAATTCAATTAAATAAGTATAAACATAAAATACAAATTATTTATAAATTATATATTAATTGGTGTCATAATGGTAACTAACAACGAAATATTGGAACAATTACAAAAATATAGGTATTTAGACTTAAAATACGAAACAGGGAATATATTTGGGTCCATGTGTACAAAACCCCATCCAATGACTTTAGAAATAATAAAAATGTTTTATGAAACTAATTTGGGAGACCCTGGGTTATTTAAAGGAACCAAAATGTTAGAAGAAGAATCTATATCTATAATTGGTAAATTACTAAATAATCCCGAAGCTTTTGGATATATCATTTCGGGAGGTACTGAAGCTAACATAACAGCTATGCGTTTGTTTAATAATATGTCCAAATCTAACGTAAATAGTACCAATAATACCGATAAAATTGTAAAGTCATCAAATATAATAATACCCGAAACAGCCCATTTTTCATTTGATAAATCAAAAGATATGATGAATTTGAACTTAATAAGACCTCCTTTAACAGAATACTATACATCCGATGTAAAATGGATTAAAGACTATGTTGAGGATACAATATCTAAAAAAGGAGAAAATTATGTTTCGGGTATTGTGGGAATTGCGGGATGTACCGAATTAGGAACTATAGATAATATAAACGAATTATCCAAAATAGGGTACGAAAATGGTATACCATTACATGTAGATGCGGCATTTGGTGGCTTTGTGATACCATTCTTAGAAGATAAATATAAACTCAAAAATTATAATTACGATTTCGACTTTAAACTTGAAGGCGTAACAACAATTACAATTGACCCCCATAAAATGGGTTTGTCTCCAATATCTGCAGGAGGAATAATTTTTAGAAATAAAAACTACAAGACTTATTTGGATATTGAAGCACCTTACCTAACAGAAACGTTACAAGCCACCATATTGGGTACACGTACTGGTGTAGGGGCTGCTACCACTTGGGGATTATTAAACTTATTAGGTAAGGAGGGATACGCCAAAATAACAAATGAATGTATGGAAAAAACTGCTTATCTAACTAGAAAATTAAAGGAAAATGGTTTTGAAACTGTTATTGAACCCGTTTTAAATATTGTAGCAATTAAAGACGAAAATGCAAAAGAAACCTGTAATAAGTTAAAGGAAAAAGGAATTTATGTTTCAGTTTGTAGATGTACTAATGCGCTTAGAATTGTAATTATGCCCCATTTAGAATTTGAACATCTTGATAATTTGATAAATAATCTTTGTGATGTAAATAAAAAATAAAATTAAGTTAAAAAGAATAAAAATTAAAAAATAAAAGTTAATAATTAAAATTAAAAGCTAAAAAGTAAAAAACTAATAAAAAATTACTATTTATCGATATATGCAAATAAATATATAAATAGTATACTACATAATAATAAAATAATTTAAATATACATTAATAAATAATATCAATAACAATATTAAAATAGCCTTAAAATAAAAATATATCAATGTTGGTGAATTTATGAAGATTTACATGGATGGAAAATTCGTAAATAAAGAAGATGCCAAAGTTTCAGTATATGACCATGGTTTATTATACGGAGATGGGGTATTTGAAGGTATAAGAGCTTACGAAGGTGTTGTATTTAAATTAACAGAACACGTTGATAGATTGTATGAATCAGCTGCATCTTTAGATATTAAAATTGATATAAGTAGAGAAGAAATGTCTAAAGTAGTAATAGAAACGTTAAAAGTAAATAAATTAAATGATGCGTACATAAGGCTCGTAGTTACTAGAGGGGTAGGTGACTTAGGTCTAGACCCAAGAAAATGTTCAAAACCTACCATATTCTGTATTGCAGAACCTATGAATCCTTTATTGGGTGACCAAGGTATAAAAACTATTGTTTCTGGAATCAGAAGGTTACCTGTCGATGTTTTAAATCCTGCTGTTAAGTCATTAAATTACTTAAATAGTATCCTTGCGAAAATACAAGCTAACGCCGCAGGCGTTCATGAAGCTTTCTTATTAGATAAAAATGGATATGTTGCAGAAGGAACTGGAGACAACGTATTTGTAGTTAAAAAAGGAGTTATAAGAACACCTCCTGTATCAACAAGTGTATTAAGAGGTATTACAAGAGATACTGCAATAGAGTTAGCAAAAGAAGCAGGATATACAATTTTAGAGGAAAACTTAACAATTCACGATTTATATACTGCAGACGAATTATTTATTACAGGTACCGCTGCCGAATTAATTCACGTTGTAGAGATTGACGGTAGAATCATCAACAATGGTGAAGCTGGAGAAATTACAAAAGATTTGTTAAACAGATTTATACAAATCAGAGGAAAAATTGGCGATAAAATAGAATAAACTAGAATGAAATAAATTATCAATAAATATCTTAAAATAAATTATTTTTTACTATTTTTAATAGATTGTATTATATTACAAAATAGTATCTTACAAGTTAAACTAATAATATTGTATGAAATTAAAAAATTAGCTCTTTTCTGAATATTAAAAATAGATTTTAAAAAAATTAAAAGAATTATTTTACATTATTTAGAGTTTAAAGGGTAGTTTGGCGCTTCATTTGTAATTAAAACGTCATGAGGGTGACTTTCTTTTTGTCCGCTTTGTGTTATTATCACAAATCTAGCTTTTTCATGCATTTCTTCAATGTTTTCAGAACCACAGTATCCCATTGAGGACCTTAAGCCACCTGCAATTTGGAACAATATATCGCTAACTGAACCTTTGTAAGGTACTGCACCTTCAATTCCTTCTGGAACTAACTTAGTGTGTTTCATGTGTGCTCCATCACTTTTTTGGAAGTATCTGTCTGCAACGTTTCCAGAACTGCCACACATTGCGCCTAATGAACCCATTCCTCTATATTGTTTGTATTTTCTACCATTGATTGTTATTAATTGCCCCGGTGCTTCTTCAGTACCTGCTAAAAGACTTCCCAACATAACTGCGGAAGCTCCTGCAGCTATTGCTTTTGCAACATCCCCACTGTATTTAATACCACCGTCAGCTATTACTGGTACCCCGTATTTTTTTGCAACGTCTGCAATTTCAGCTATTGCTGTTAATTGAGGCACCCCAACTCCTGCAACAACTCTTGTTGTACAGATTGAACCTGGTCCAATACCTACTTTAATAGCATCTGCACCAGCTTTAATTAAATCTTCTGCAGCTTCTTTGGTAGCAATATTACCAACGAATAATTTAACCTTTGTACCATTTAATAATTCTTTAAATTTCTTAACATTCTCAACTACAGCCATATTGTGAGCATGTGCACAATCAATTGCTATAACATCCACTTTTGCTTCAATTAATGCTTTTGCTCTTCCAAAATCATTTGGACCACAAGCTGCAGCAACCAATAAATTTCCTTCTTTATCCCTAACTGCTTCAGGATATTTTCTTCTCTTTAATATATCTCTTAAGGTAACCATTCCGATTAATATATTAGTTTCTTTTTCCAAAATAGGCATTCTTTCGATTTTATTCTCATATAATCGGTTTAATATTTCTTCGTAAGGCGTATCTTCATGTGCATGCAATACATCCTTAGTCATGACATCTTTTACTTTTAAATTCATATCTGGTATGAATTTTAAATCTCTTGTTGTAATGATGCCCAAAAGAGTCTTATTATTGTCCACTACTGGAAGTCCGCTGATTTCATTTTCGTACATTATCATTTCAGCGTCTGAAACAGTTAATTCTGGTGATACCGTAAAAACTTCTCTAACCACTAAATTTTCAGCCCTTTTAACAGCGCTTACTTGCTTTACTTGCTCTTCAATGGTCATATTTCTGTGAATTACTGCCATTCCCCCTCTTCTAGCTAAAGCGATAGCCATTTCTTTTTCTGAAACTGTATCCATAGCTGCAGAAATTACAGGTACGTTTAAGTTAACCCCTGATAAATTGGTACTTAAACTAGTACTTTTTGGCTCTACATATGATTTATTAGGTATTAATAAAACATCATCAAATGTATATGCTTTTTTAGCATTGTTTATTTTATCTGAAAACAAATTATCACCATGTATCCTTTTTCATATATTGAATGAATTAGTATATAAATACTTTGGATAACATAATATCTTTACCAAAAATCGATTACAAGTTTTTTTAGTAAATTATTTTAAACAATTATTTGGTTTTAGCCTTATTATATCTTAATATGATTTATGATTTTAAAAATATATAAATTAAATAATAAAGTAATGGTAAAAATAGAGAAAATATAATATAAAATTAGATAAATTAGATAAATTAGATGAAAAATTATTAATGAGATGATACTATCAAAAATGATGAACTTTCAAAAATATCTAAAGAATTACTATCGGGGGCTAAAATGTTAAGTAAACATTGTAAAACCTGTAATTTCCCACTATTTCAAAAAAATGGAATAGAGTATTGTCCAAATTGTAAAGATGATACATCCGATATAGTAAGTAAAAACGAATTAAATTCTTTAAATTTAAAAAATATAAATCATAATAAGGTAATTGAAGATAAAATAAGTTTTTTGTGTAATTTACTTGAAAAAGAAACTGATTTAGATAAAATTTACAAAATTAGCAATTTAATATCTGAATTATTGGAACTTTCCCAGAAATTGAATGATTTTCAAAAAATAGAAATTAAAAAATAGAAATTAAAAAATGTAATGTAAAAGCCATAAAAATTATTTTAAAATATATAAATAGATTATGTATTATTAAATATAATATTTGCAGAATTTTCCAACCCTACATACCCACCTATACCATCTAAAAGCATCTGTACAGCTATTGCCATGAGCATTAAACCCATTAATTTCGTAAGTACGTTAAAACCAACTTTTCCAAGCTTTTTTTCCAAATCTTTTGAAAATCTAAGTATAATATATGAAATTACAATACACATTATTAAAGCCATTGTTAGGTACATAATATGTATATAGCTACTAGATTGTGCAGTTAACGCTATCATGGTACTTATGGCACCAGGGCCTGCATATAATGGTATTGTAAGAGGAACTACGGAAATATCATCTACTTCATAACATTGCTCGGGTAAATCGGATTTTAACGCCTTCTGTTTTGTAGAATTGCCGGTTATAATCTCCAAAGCTACAATGAAGACTAAAACTCCCCCTGTTATACGTATTGCAGGTATGGATACGCCAAAAAATGCTATTACATATTTTCCCAATAGCCCAGATACTAATAATATCAAAAATGCAGCAATCATTGATTTTTGGATTATCTTAATTTTCTCAGACTCCGAATAACCACTAGTTAATGATAAAAACGGAGGAATCACGCCAAAAGGATTTAATATGGCAAATAATGAAGAAAATAATATAAAAACCATCTGAAAGTCAACTATCATAAATATACACCACGGATATTATTGAATTATAAGATTAGTACCTATGGGCAATCATATATTTAAATATATGGGATACCTGTTAAAATTAAAAAATGATACATTCGCGGACGAAATAAAAGTAAAATAAAAATAAGATAGAAATAAGATAATTAAATTATTAAATTAAAGATATAAGTTATTAAATCAATTTATAACCTGTATTATTACCTTTTGAAACAATTATTTCCCCATCCAATCCTTCTTTATCAAAAAATTCTTTGGATTGTTCCATAATTTCTTTTTTATCGCCTAATGAGTATATAGTAGGCCCAAAACTTGATAACCCACTGTATGAAGTATTTTGCAAGTGTTTAAGTAGATTTTTCAATGTAGAATTTTGCAATTGAACTTCTGCACCTTTAAAACCCAAACCCTGTATTTCGTTTATACATTCTCCAAAAGACTCCATATTATTTTCAATAACTGCTGGCATCATCTTCATAAGTACGAGCCTACAGAATCTATTTACATAATCTTCAGGGACAGGACAATATTTTTTAAAGATATCTACTTCCTTTTTATCAGATACTTGTTCTTCAGTTGGAATTTTAGGTATTGTTAAGACTACTTCCCAGTTAAAATCATGTCTAAATAGTAAAGGAGCTGGCTTAACATTTTTTGATGCGGATGATGGCCTATAATCTGTTTTTTCACCAGATTTTCCAAAACTGTGTCCTCCATCTACTATAAAACCTCCAAATTCAAATCCGGAAACTCCAATACCTGATGTACCCCCCCTTCCAGTTAATTTTGCAATGGAATAAGCATCCAAATCATATCCGTAAATCGAAGAGGTTAATTTACCAGTTGATAATGAAACCTGCGTTCCACTACCTAATCCAGTATGTGCAGGAATTACGTCATTTACTTTTAAATAAACTCCTTCCTGACCGATTTCCTTTAAAACATTTTTTGAAGAGTGGTATATCCTGTCATGTAATGATTTTAAATCTTCTTCAGGGGTATTATTAATTATAGAGTTACTAAATTGTATCTCTATTTCATTACTTTCTTTTCCGGAAATTTCACAATTGGGATGGTCTAAAGTAGCACCTATACCGCCGTCAATTCGTCCAACACTACCATTCATATCTATAAGTCCCATATGTATCCTACAAGGGGATATTATTTTCATAATAATCTACTCCATTATTAAAATACCATTCACAGTAGATGTAGCATTTAGATATTTTTTTGTCAAATTATACAAGTTATAAAGTTATAAAAATTTTGGATTATTTTACTATATTAAAATTACGATATAATAATACTATTTTATTATATTAATTCTTCCATTAAGTCTCCTCTTGTAATTATACCTTCCAAAATACCATTATTTACAATAGGTAACCTATTTATTTTTTTATCCGCCATCAAAGTTGCTGCGTCAGATACTGAAGAATCTACAGTTATATAGATAACATCAGTAGTCATAATCTCTGAAACTTTGGTTTTTAAAGCTTCATTTATTTCTTTTCTATATTCATCCATCTTAAATATTGTCTTTAAAGGTAATTCGACTAAATCCAAAGGTGAAGGAGCTATTAAGTTTATATCGCTATCCTGAACAACCAAAGCTCTTATAACATCACTTTCAGAAACAATTCCTACCAAATAATTGTCATTATCCAATACCGGAACTCCACTTATTTTATGGGTTCTCAGTAATTTTATTAAATCATATATCTCATCGTCTTGTTTAATTGAAATAGGTTTCTTCATGATTTCTTTTATAGTCATTTCTATCAACCGCCGATATAATAATTTAATACAAATTTAATAATATACTACAAAACTAATATTAATAATAAGAAATAATGTAATTTTAAAAATTTTATCGTTCCTTAATATGTTTAATCCATAAATTTATATATTTAATAATATACTTAACATATTAACTTTTGATATATAATATAATATGATATACTTTTTAACCCATATTTTATATATCTTAGCCCATATTTATATTGTGCATATTTAATCCACCAAAAAGTAAAGATGGGAATATTAAAATTACAAGTAATTATACAATTTAATTTGTCAAAATGAATTTAATAATTAATTTACACGTGATAACCATGATTAAAATTAATAACGGACAGAACGAATGTGAAATACATTTAATAGGTACTGCACACGTTTCGGATAAAAGTATAGAAGATGTATCAAAAGCCGTTAAGGAAATAAATCCCGATATTATCGCTATAGAACTTGATCAGAATAGATTTTTCAAAATGTTTCAAGAACGTAAAGGCACCATCTTTTCAAAAAATTTAAATGGGAACAAAATATCCTCAATATATGTGGTACAGGAATTAGAAACTTTAAACGTAGCTAATAAATCAGATGATAATCTTGATACTAAAAATATTGATAATTTAGAAGACTTAAAAAAAGAAAATAGCAAAAAGCACGTTATGCTATTAGAATTATCCAACGCGGAAGACTTAGCAGTTGAAGAAAAAAAATTAATGATTCTAGCAGATAATCAAGGTAGAGTAAATTCTTTATCTTATTTAATACCTAAAAGTAACGAAGAATTGGAAGAATTGGAAGATACTGAAAATCGAATTGAAAATGAATCAGAAATAGAAAATAAAATTGAATATAATTTAATGCCTTTAAATTTGAATAATTACCACATAATAAGATTACCATTAGAAGATAAACCTATGGACTTGATGACGGCCATAAAACATAATAAAATAAGTCAGTACTTACTACATAATGTATTAGCAGACTTTCAAAAGACCATTGGTGAAAAATTTAACATAAAACCAGGTAGTGAAATGAAAGAGGCTATATCATTGAGTATAGATAGTCAAAAACCGCTTTTGCTAATGGATAGACCCATCGATATTACACTATCAAGATTAATAAGTAGTATGAGTTTAAAAGATAAAATAAAACTTTTTACAGACCTATACGGTGGAGATAGTGAAGAAATAGAACTTGATAAGGAAACTATTGACGAAATGATAGGAAGCGCTGATGAATTAATCGAAATATTAAAAGATGCGTCACCAACATTTTATACAGTATTAGTTGATGAAAGAGACAAATATATGGCGAAAAATCTATATGATTATAGTTTTGGAAGAAATAAAATAGTTGCAATAATCGGAGCAGGTCATAAAAAAGGTATTACAAATTATTTAAGAGATTTAGAAAATAAAAAAACCATAGATTTATCCGAAATAATGGAAAATAAAAAAAAAGATTCATTAATTAAAAAAATATTCAAATGGATACTAAAATTGATACCTTTCGTAATATTGGCCATTATAATCTACGGATTTTACGTTGCATCCTCAAATCCAGAGCTATTACAACAATTAACGATAGAATGGGTATTAATAAATGGAATCCTATCTTCGTTGGGGGTAGTTATTGCTAGAGGCAAACCAATAACTGCGATTGTTGCATTTATAGCCGCCCCATTAACTTCATTATGTCCTTTTATAGGTGCGGGATGGGTTGCAGGCGCTATGGAATTAAAATACAGACCTATATCACTTAATGATATACAAAATATGTTTAAAGTAGATAGTATAAGTCAATTACTTGAAATAAATACTATGAAAATTTTGATGGTTGCAGCATTGGCAAATTTAGGAAGTACTATCGGCACATTGTACTTTTCAGCAAGATTTTTGGGAGTTTAATCTTTAAATCTCAAATTATCCTTTATTTTATTTTTAATTTAATTATTAAAGTTTATAATTTATTTTAATTTCATGTTTTATTGTTTTATAGTATTTTAGCTTAACCAATTTAGTAATTATTATCATATTTGTTGAAACTCAAAAGATTATTATATATATAAAATACACTTTATCTTATTATAAATATAATTGATAGTTTTAAACGGTGAATTTAATTATGAATTGGAAAGGGCATGTTACATTGGGCATTATTATGGGATTACCATTTATATCATCACCAGAACAGATTTTTTTAGTTGTTGCGGGTGCTTTATACCCTGATTTAGATCATGATGTAAAATCTGAAATCGTTAATAGAGGGTTATATATTGCAGGGGGCTTTTTAGCATTGCTAGTATTAAGCTATTTGTTTAAACCAGCATTTTTTAATTTAGATTACTTTATAGCGGCGATATTAACCGCTTTAATTTATGCAGTACCTTATTATGCAGACCATCGAGGATTAACACATACTTTCATAGCCATGATACTTGGCTCTCTAGCTTTAGGATATATTATACTCAAATTATCCATATTATCTCCAATAATAGCATGTATTATTGCACTAATTATGGTAACAAACGATAAACTATTAGCAAAAACCATATCTATTGCAGTTGCGAGCTGGATAGTATTTTATTTTTTAATACCTCCAGTTTTAAATTTACAGGGCCTATCTCATTTCGCCGTTCCCATATTTGTGGGATATTTATCCCATATAGTTGGCGATTGTGTAACACCAATGGGTTGTAAGGCACTTTATCCTTTAAAACGTACATTAAGGAGACCTGAAGCCTTAATTATGGGAGTATTTTGGCTTTTAGCGGTTATATATGTACATAGATTTTTATAAAGAATATTAGAATATAAATTCAAATCAGTACTTTATTAAATAACAAATTACAAATATTCTTAAGAAGAAATTATATAATTAATTAAAACGCAAACGCATATCATAAATAGATTATAATCGTAAAAAATGAAATAGGGGTGAAATTATCACCAATTTCAACTCAAAAGAGCCTTTAAAGCTAAGTCATAAAATATATATTCCCTTGGATATTTGGGAAGAGAATGTTAATGAATATGTATCAAATTACAGTGCTATAACCAAAGAAACTGGCAAATTATTCATATTTGCAGGAGACCAGAAAATAGAGCATTTAAATAACGATTTCAAAGGTGATGGAATATCCATCGAAGATGCAAATCCAGAACATTTATTTAAAATAGCTAAATATGGTAAAATTGGGGCTTTTGCCACCCAATTTGGATTAATATGTAGATATGGGAAAGATTATCCTGATATAAACTACATCGTAAAATTAAATTCAAAGACCAATTTGGTAGAAACCTGTCAAAAAGACCCTATTAGTACATTATTGATTGATGTAAATGACATAGTGGAATTTAAAAAGAGAACGGGCTTAAAAATAAGGGGAATAGGATATACCATCTATTTAGGGAGTGAATTTGAAAATATTATGCTATCCGAAGCTAGCCGTTTAATCCATGAAGCTCATAAAAATGGATTAATTGCAGTTATATGGATATATCCACGAGGTAAAGCCATTAGGAATGAAAAAGACCCTAATTTAATTGCCGGAGCTACTGGAGTAGGGGCTTGCATAGGTGCTGATTTCGTAAAAGTTAATTATCCTAAATCTAAAGAACCAGAAGTAGATTTTAAAGATGCAGTGGCTTCTGCAGGTAGAACAAAAGTCATATGTGCTGGAGGCTCTAGTAAAAAACCAGAAGAATTCTTAAAAATCCTTTCTGAACAACTAAATATTAGTGGAGCATCAGGTTGTGCCACAGGGCGAAATATTCATCAAAAATCATTATTAGACGCAGTAGCTTTAACTTATGCAATTAATGAGATAGTATATAATAACAAAACTGTAGAAGATGCCTTAGAATTCCTAAAACCAGAAATAAAAGAAAAAATAAGAGATGAAATACTTTTAAAACAGTATGAATCTGAAAAAATAAAATAAACTAAGATGACATATATTAGAAAAATAAAAACTAAAAACTAAGTTATGAAAACTAAATCTTGGTGGAATTATGGATAAAGATATGGAAATGGTAGTTAATTTAGTGGAAATATTGGAAAAAAAAGGAGTTGGCGTTCAATTATCTGTTGAAGACCAAAAAACTGTAGAAATTACTGTTAAAGATAAAAAAATAGATATAAATATTGTAAAACCTGCAAATATTGGTAAATTATTAAAAGAATTAGATTTACCAATGGGAAAATAAATAAGTAAATAAATAATTGGTAAATACTTAATAATAAAAATAATATTATTCAATATTATTTTTTAATTTTTTTACAACAAAATCTTTTTTAGCAATTGCTTCATCGCATGATGTTGCAACTTTTGACTTCATCTCTTCGAAATCTTCAGGTTTTTGCTCTCCAACTATTTTTTTAACTGGAGTATATGCGGCCTCTCTAAATTTAGGTATTAATGGGATTTTCTCCCCATTATCAATTAAGTAGCTAGTATCTCCTTCTGCAACTACCCCAATTACTTCGGCACCAGTGTGATTCTTAATTTCTTCAACTTTATCTTTTGGAGCTATAATTAATAAACTATCTATTGAAACCCCTAATGGGTCTATATTAAGATTTTCTAGCATTTTTAATACTTTTTCATCGACCAAGTTGTAAACTTTTTCTTTTTCAACTTGTAAGGATACTTTTGCCGTATTTGAGATTTCATAAGCATCCCCCCTAAGTCCACCATTGGTTACGTCAGTCATTACGTGAATATCTTTTAATAAATCAGCATTTATTAATCCTTTGCAAGCTTTCAAAAAATCAACGTTTATAGTTTGATTTATAGCGTCAAAATCACCATAGTAAAGACCAGTTGTAGATATAGTACCGCCACCACTACCTTTAGTCATTAATATTACATCGCCCACTTCCGCTCTTTTTCTTGCAGTCGGCTTTCCTTCTTCTATTACACCTATTGCAGCTACTGAACTTACCAAACGGTCACCTAATACCATATCACCGCCTACTCTTAAAGTACTACCTGCAACTAAGGGTACATTTATAGCTTCAGAAACAGCACAAACACCTGCGGTATATTCTAAGATTTTTGCAACGTCTCCATCATCTGCCAAATGGACATCGCTAATTAAGGCAACTGCATCAGCACCCATAACATAAACGTCTCTTAAAGCAGCTCTTGCAACGTGAAAACCAGCTAAAAATGGAAAATCACTTAATCGTGAGTGAGTACCATCTACTGCTACTACAACGTATTTTGCATCTGCTTTTACGACACCTGCGTCATCTTGCTCCGTACTATCTACTTCGGTTATTTGATTTGTAGTTCCAATTATACGGGCTATTTCTCGATGTACAAAGAAATCGCCCTGTCCTCTACTACCTACGCCCATTTTACCCATGGTAACATCGGAAGTACTTGAACCAAGTAAATATTTTAAGTCATTATCATCAATATCTTTGTATTTTTCCGTTGTCTTAACTTCTTCAATTACTGCGCCAACAAATTTCTTTGCCCATTCTTCATTTACTTCTTTTAATTCTAAAACACGTTTAAAACCCACATCTATTATTTTATCTTCAGAAACGCCCTTTTTTAAATTTCTTCTAACATATCCTTCGATATCCATATGAAACACCAACATATTGAAATATTTGTAAATTAATAGTTAATTAAATTATAAAATAACAATTTATATAAATTTGCTACTCCACTATGTTTACTAAAAAATAGTATAACAATCGTAATAGCTCATAATATGCTATAATATTTAATAAATGTAATCTCCATGTAAAAAATAAAAATTTAAAGATAAAATGGGATTATTATTCGTTATTATAATTTATTTGAATATTAATTAATTAAAATTAATTTTCACCTAATTTCAATATAGCTTCTGCTATATCCCCATTAGCTTCTTCCAATGCTTTTCTAGCTTCTTCTTCTGTAACATTACATTGTGAAACTACCATTTCAATATCTTCTTTTGTTATATCCAAAGTTACTTCGACATCTTCTATAGTTTCCACAGTTTTAGCAACTTTTTTAGCTCTACCGGTTATAGAGTATGTTTTATTACCCATCATGTCCATTACTTGAACTTTTGGCTTTTCAAAAACTAAAAGCTTGTCATCTAATTCAATTGTGACTTTTAAAGCTTTAATGTCTTTTGCATCCATACCCATATCTTTCATCATATTTTGCATTTGTTTTATCATTCTTGGATTCATTCTTCCGCCACCTGGGAACATAAAAAACACCTCTGAGTCCATATATACTTTTTAAACCATAATCATGGCTGATAATAATTAATAATTTAAGATTATTGTCATTTTTCTAAGATTATGACGATTGCTATAAATTATAGATATTTATATGATATATAGTTTTTCAATCTAATTAAACATGAAAATTTTAAAAGTAATATATCCATAAATTCAATTCATAACGTATATATTAAATACAAATATATTATTAATATATTTTAATCAGTGTTTTAAAAATACTTAAATATTGTAATTTATTAAAATCTTAGAATAATAGAATAATAAAATAATAGAATAATAGGGAATATAAAGTTTAAATGAGGGTATATGATGGATATAAATAGTAAACCAATAATTAAAAAAGCAATCGATAAAATAAGTGATTTTAGTAAAGAAATAGATAGGGATGTAAAAATTATGCACGTATGTGGTTCTCATGAACATACCATTTGCAATTATGGAATAAGAGACGTTTTACCGAAAAATATAACTGTTGTGCCAGGTCCGGGCTGTCCTGTATGTGTTACAACACAAAAGGAAATTGATGAAGCCATATATTTAGCAGAAGAAGGTTATACAATAGCTACATTGGGTGACATGTACAGAGTTCCAGGTAGCGATAAATCGCTAATGCAATTACAATCCGAGGGTGCAGATATTAGAGTAGTATCAGGAATACCCGAAGCTGTGAAAATAGCAAAAACTACAGATAAAAAAGTAGTTTTTGTTGCAATAGGATTTGAAACTACGGCTCCGACGACAGCTGCTGAATTAATATCCCTTAAATCTAGATACGATAGTCTTAAGAACTCAGATTCTGATAACAATCTTGATTTTTATATTCATAATTGCCACAGACAAACACCTCCAGTAATGGATTTCTTACTAGGAGGGGGCTCCAAATTAAACTTAGATGGCTTTATATGCCCAGGTCACGTTTCTACAATTACAGGGTTAGAACCATATTATGCACCTTGTGAAAAATATCACGCCCCAATGGTTATTGCAGGTTTTGAACCTACAGATGTGCTTATGTCCTTAGTAATGCTTTTAAAACAGATTAAAGATGGCGTTGCAAAAGTAGAAAATGAATACATTAGAGGGGTTAGAGAACAGGGAAACGTTGTAGCTCAGAAAATGATAAATACAGTATTTAAAGATAAAGATGTAGCGTGGAGGGGATTCCCCGTCATTAAAAACGGAGGATTTGATTTAAAAGACGAATTTAAACAGTATGATATTAAAAACATTATCGATATGCCAGAAATTAAGGAAAAAATAAATAAAGGATGTATATGTAGTGAAATATTGAGAGGAGAAAAGCTACCTACAGACTGTAAGCTATTTGGAAAAGCTTGCGACCCTATTAATCCAGTTGGTAGCTGTATGGTATCTGACGAAGGAACTTGTAGGATATTCTACAAATACAAGAAGTTAATGTAATTATATCATAAAAAAATGAAAAATGAAAAATAAACTAAAAATAAAATAATATAGTGCAAATAAATCCAAAGTAAGATGGGAAAATATGAAAAATACAAATGAATTAAAAATTAAAGATATTAAAAATAAATATAATGGAACTAATTGTTATAATAAATCCATACCTAATATTTCGGAAGTATCAGACATTGTTGAAGAATTATTTAATATATCTACGATATATTTAAAGGAAGACGTTAAAAAAGCACTTGAAGATGCCGAAAATATTGAAGAAAAACAAATATCAAAAGATATTTTAAAGGCAATTATAAAAAATAACGAGATTGCAGAAAATAAAAAAATACCTCTATGTCAAGATACTGGTGTACCAGTCGTATTTTTAAAAATAGGTAACAATATAGATTCAACCAAAATCATGGAAATAATAGATAACATAAAATTAGGTGTAGAAAAAGCTACATCCTCCGTACCTTTAAGACCTAATGTAGTTAATCCATTAACTAGGGAGAATTTAAAGACAAATACGGGTTTAGGTTCCCCATTTGTCAACTTTGAATTTGATAAAAAACTTGAAAATGAAATAGAAATTACAGTATTTCCGAAAGGAGCAGGTAGCGAAAATATGAGTGCTTTAAAGATGCTAACTCCTGCAGAAGGGATAGAAGGGATAAAAAAATTTATACTAGACACGGTTGTATCTTCAGGAGGTAAACCTTGTCCACCCATAGTTTTAGGGGTTGGTATTGGTGGAACTGCGGACTTATCATTGAAATTAGCAAAAAAAGCACTTTTAAGAAATTTAGGGGAACGTAATAAAGATAAAAAAATTTCTAAAATGGAAGAAGAATTATTAGAAATGATAAATTCATTAAAAATAGGTGCAATGGGTCTCGGAGGAAATACCACTGCTTTAGACGTATTTATTGAAATTAACGGTTGTCACACTGCTTCTTTACCTGTAGGAATTTGTATTCAGTGTTGGGCAGATAGAAAAGCTACTGCAAAAATTAAAATTTTATAATCCGTATATTACAAATAAAAAAATAGAAAAAAGAATAGAAATAGTAGTTATTTGTATAATTTATTAATAAATTATATTTAATCTATCTTATTTTAGTTTATTATTTAATTTGTTTTTTAGAATAGATTAATTGCATTTGTTTTTTTCATTATTCTTATCATTATTTCAGGTATCATTGTAGTAATTACAGACTTATCCGCATTTTTAATAACTTCCTTATCACGTCCATTGCAAGCGTAAGCATTGATACCATTATCATTTAAAATTTTTATAGTTGCTTTTTCTACCCAAGGGTCCACATCACTAATATAAACTTCTTCAGGCTTTAAATTGTTAGCAATTCCCCATGAAATGTATCTTGCACCCAATAAACCTAATTTATCATAATTTCCAAGCTCTTCTTCCAATGAATTTAAATTTTTACCGAAATAAGGTTTTCTACCCAAATTACTGTCTTTAACTGTTGTAAAGTGTGCATCCCCCATAAAGTAGTTACCTACAGTCTCAGGGTAAATATATGATTTATTATTATATGTTAAAAACTTGTTACCTTTGGATATTGCCTCCAATTGGTTTTTAGTTGCTAAACATATATTTAAATTAGCCAACTCTTCTTTTACGATACTTAAAACTCTTGGAAGTCCAAAATTAGTTCTTTTTGCAGTTCCTGGCTTATAGCCACACATATAACCGTGGTGATTACCCACAAAACCAGTTAATATAACATTTAATCCACTTCTTAGACCAACTCTACATTCATCTTCGTAAGCTCCATTTGTGGCTACAACGCCTCCTTTCACCAATATACGGGAAGCAACTATTGATTTGGCAAAATCTTTTAACCTATCATTTGAACGATTAAAAGGACCACCTTCAACCACGAAAACATCCACATCCAAATCATTACATGCTGTTAATCCCGTTATTAAGTCATCATAGCCATCGCCAATGTGGAAAATACCCTCTATACCTTTTCCAAATTTTTTTGAAGCACTAACTACTTTTTCCATTTCGTCAATAGATGCACTATGTTCTTCGCCACCTTGTTCTTTTACCACATTTACACAGACTGTGGAAGATTTTTTTATCCAATCTTCGAATTCGTAAGCATATTTTTGCTCTTTATCTAAAAGACGCTTATGTATTCTGTCTTTTGGACAACCTTTATATGGAGGACCTTGGTTATAACATTCCCCCATACAATGTGTTATCTCTTTTGGAAATCGCATAGGTCCATTTTCCCCAAAATGGTCTAAATCAAGAGGCACATCGACTAAATTATATATTTTGTCCATTACTTCAAAGGGAGTCATATTCTCTTTTTCTGCAATATCTGCTATTGCATAAGCACACAAGTGAATGGGGAATCCCATATGGTCGGTTAAAGTACAATTTTCTAAGAATTCTCGTAAATCTAATGTAGAAGAACAAGGACCTACGCCCAATTCTACTAAATCACAACCCATCGGAAATTTTCTAAAATTATTCCCCAATTTATATAATTCATCGAGTTCAAAATTTCCTAATGTATCTACTATTTCAATAATATCAGATTCTTTTAATTTACTAGTAATTAATTTCTTATTAATAATTCCTTTCAATTCCAATGCAGCCATTGGATTATTTACTGATTCTTTAATTAATTCCAGCATTTTATAACCCCATTATCAAATTTAAGTAAATTTATTTAATAATATATCGTATAATTTAGTATAATTAAAATAGACGGTATTTTAAAAATAAATTAAATAATTAATAAATGATAATTAATAACCGATATTAATAACTAAGATTAATAACCAAAAACTTAACAAATATCTGGAATTAAGCCAATTTCTTCAATCATTTTAACTACATTATTTAAATTACCGGTTTTTGGACTTCCCACGCCTACAATATTCATTGGGTGATTTTCTGGAATTACAGTAGCCACATTACTTGCTCCAGCCATTAACGCGTATTGCATCAATTCTGCCCCGATAGTTGGCGTAGGCGAAGTTATTCTAATATTTGGAAACATCAATCTTGTTATTGCGATGGTTTTTGCCTGCTCTAAAGCAGAACATTTTGGATGATGCTCCATAGGTGTGTTTTTATAAGGATTGAAACCCATTATTGGAATCTCTTTTACATCCATTTTTTTTAAAAAATCTAAATGTTTAACCCTATCTTCGTAAGATTCGCCAAGTCCGATTAAAAGTCCTGAAGAAAGTTCAACATCGTGTTTTAATATATTTTTACATACTTTTATCCTATTTTGTAAGTTTTCACCGGGTTTCACAGAATTAAACACTTCTTCATTGATACTTTCTAGATTACAACATATTGTATCTACATTATTATTTTTTAAATGTTTTATACAGTTATCGGTTAAATCAGCACCTGCATTAACTAAAACTTTTAAGTTAGAAACTTTTTTAACATTTTGTAAAGCTCTTAAAACTTCTGAACCATCATATCCATGACCTGAAGAACAGCTTACTCGCTTAATTCCTGAAGATTCTATTGCTTTGGCGGATTTCTGTATCATGTCATCAGAAGTCTTAAAAGGTTTTACATAACCCTCTGTTGAAGTCCCCGTAGCATAGCCACAATATTTGCATTTTGGGGTAACACTACATATGTTTGTAATATGTATAGTAGAGGTTATTTCGATAGAATTAAAAAACAAGTCCCTTAATTGTGAAGAAATTGAAAATAATTCCAAATAATCAGATATTTTTGATATATTAAAAAGTTCTAAAGCTTGTTCTTTTGTAATTATACTATTGTTTAACTTATTTTTCTGAAGTAATTTTTCATATTCTTCAGTGTTGCAATTATTTTTAATAATATAATTATTCAAACTTGTTTCATCCGTAATGTTAATATCATTAAAATTCTCAGAAATTAAATTATAGACATTTGTCTTTAATTGCTGAAAATTATGTCTTATTTCACCAAGTGACATATGCACACCTCGTGTAAATTAAAAATAAACAATAAACAAAATAAACAATAAAAAAAGAGAAATTAAATTTAATTTATTGTTTTCCGTGTTTTTCGAGAACTTTTAAGGAAGCTGGTAAGATATCAGCTAAAGGACCGAAACACATACTGTCTGCAGTACCTGTTAAAGCTTTAGGGTCTAATTTATCTTCCATGCCTTTGATTCCTTCATTTCTCATTAATTCCAATATTTGAGTAATAGCTTCATCTGCCATCATTTGTGCAAAGTCTGCAGGAGCACCTAAAATTTGGGTAACTGCATCTCTGTAAGCTAAAATACCTGCGTAAACTGGTGCAGTAACTGCTGAACCCATGTCACATACAGGGCTGATTAAATTAGCTGGCATTTTGAAAGCTACACCTCTTGCAGTGTTTGCAATTTCAAAGAAGTTTTCAACTGCTTCTTCTGTTGCGAATCCTTCTGAAATGAATACTTGTCCTTTCATTTCTGGAACTGCTCCAGGGTGGTATGAGATAATGTTTAAATCGTCTCTACCTAAGTCTTTAAAGATTTTAGCAAATTTAGGGGTTGGGATTGTACATGCGTGTGTAACAATTGCTCCTTCTTTAATGTTTGCTACGAATTTTTCAATAATTGCAGGTTGGCTGCCTCCTTTTGGTAACCATGTAATAACAATATCTGCGTCTTTAACTGCGTCTTTATCGTCTGCAGTAACTTTTAAACCCACTTTTTCAGGGTTTACAAAGTGTATACAAGCTTTAGGTGGTTTTGGTAATTCTTTTGCCTTAGCTTTAACTGCGTCTCTGATTTCTGGCATAACTTCTTCAGCTTTTCCTGCCAAATGAGCTTCCATAACTTTTGCGTAGTCAAAGTTGTCTAAAACTACCATTTCATTTCCTTCTGCAAAGCAAGGGTCTGCAATTACTATTTCATCAATTTCGTTAACTAAATGTAATAATTCTGCACCCATTAAAATTGTTGAGTGTGTCATTGCAATTTCTGGGATTCCTACTTGTTTAGCTACTTCTGAAGCTCTTGAAAAGTTTGTAATTCCAGCTGCTGCGTGTGTTCTGTAACATCCTGCACCTAATATTGCTACTTTCATAAGTACACCTCTAAAGGTTTCTCTAATATATAATATACAATATTTTATTGTTGGGTATTAAGATATATATACATTAGTATTAGAATTTCTAATAGAGTACTTGGGTAGTTAGTACTTATTAATAAATCCAATAATATTAATAGGGGACCCATCAGGAATATTGATATCTAATGGCATACCCAAAAAAACAAAAATTTGATTATAGAAAAACTCCAAATTAGTTAAATTTTCTATTATCAACATTTTATCCAATAATTTCTTATGAACATTGTAATTTCCAATAGAAGCGCAATCTGTAGCTATTATATCAATATTCAATTCTAAAATTCTTTCTAAATATTTATCTAATTTTAAATCATGATTAAAATATTCGGGATTACCCCATAATTTATATGTATTTGTATTCAAAATCAATATTTTAACATTATTTTTATTAATAATATCTTTTAATTCATTGAATTTATCCTCATTTTCAAAATATTCTGTATTTTTTGAATTATAAAATATACATAGTGCATTTTCATAAATAATCTTATTATCCATTAATTTTAAATAAGATTTTGGAAATTTTGAAAAATCAGTATCGTTTACATTTTTATGATTTAAATGTCCGGGGAAATCAATATGTGTACCAATATGGGAGTTAAACTCTATTTTAGAGATTTTGAAATTATCTACATCTATTTTAGAGATTTTATATTCTGGGTCGCCGGGAAAAACAAAATTTATTAAATTATGACTCAAAGATACGGGATTACCAAAATTATTTTTTAAATTCATAATATCACCTAAAATATCGATAATGGATATTATATATTATAAGATATAAAATATATTAAAATAAAGATTATTTGTGTAATAATAAAAAAATAAATATAATAAAAATAAAAAATAATAAAAGTAAATTTATAATGTGATATATATGCGACATGAATTTCACACTCACACTATATATAGTGATGGAGAATTACTACCTTCAGAACTTGTAAGAAGAGCCATAGCTTTAAAACATAAGACTATTGCATTAACAGACCACGGTGACATTTCAAATTATAAAGAATTAATACAAATGGGTCTTGAAACTAAAAAAGAGTTAAAAAAATACTGGGATATTGAAGTAATTGCAGGTATAGAATTGACACATATCCCTCCAAAATCAATACCTAAAATCGCAAAAAAATGTAAAGATGAAGGTGTTGAATTAGTTTTAGTACATGGCGAAACGTTAGTGGAGCCTGTTGAAGAAAAAACAAATTATTATTCATCGCTATCGGAAGATGTTGATATATTAGCGCATGGTGGATTAATAGATGACGAGACGGGGAAAAATTTAAAGGAAAACGATATTTATCTTGAAATAACATCAAGAAAAGGTCATTCTTTGTCAAATGGGCATGTTTTAAACGTTGCTAGAAAATATAATATACCTACGGTAATCAATACAGATTCTCACGCCCCGAGTGATTTAATATCTTTTGAATTTGCTGAAAAAGTAGGCTTTGGTTGCGGCATGACCCAGGATGAAGTTAAAAAATCATTAATCAATAATCCTTTAAACTTACTAGATAAGATAAAAAATAATATAAAATAAAAAAATTTAATTTATTCATATATTTTTAGACTACATATATCATTATTTATATCATTTGAAGGGTCTAAAACTTGTATATCACATAAAGAGTTTAAACCTTGCTTTTCTGCCGTTTTTTCTATACCTAACTTCTTAGCGGTTTTTATATTTAGCACATAAGCATCTAATGTATCAACCTTTAATTTATTTGCTGCAACCGCCCTATGATGACCATCTACTATAATGTATTTAGTAAGATTTGTTTTTATAACAATTAGAGGCTCTGCTAAACCCCGCTCTAGTTCATAAATACGACCATATAATTCATCTTCATAAACTTTATTTTGAGTAGGTTTAAGTTCTTCGACAGGGACAATATCCTTGTATACTTCTAAATCATATCCTAAAGTTCTATAAGTTTTGACAATTTTCTCTAATTTCTTAGGGGTAGTCTTTTCAATTTGAGACCTTAAAACATCTGTATTGGTTAGTATACCCAACAAATTATTCTTTTTATCCACAACAGGTAATTTAGAAAATCCTGTTCTGAACATAACCCTACCAATGTTTAATACATCCGCGTCAGGATAAGTTACAACCATTTCTCTAATATCGGTCATGATATTCTTTATTTTTTCATCTTTTTCCTTCCCTATTAAATCATGTACTGAAACTATCCCGATAATTTTTCCAGATTCAACAATTGGAAATGTATCATGAGTAGTATCTTCTACGAGCTTTATTGCATCACATACTGTTGCATTTAACGGTAATGTATTCACTTTTTTAGTCATATACTCTTTAACACTCATATAGCATCCCTACTCATTAGTCTATTTTTAAAATAATATACTTTAAAATAGTATTTTAAATTAATGGTTTAGAGAGTATTTTTATGCTAGAGTATATAAGTTAATTTAAAAATAATGTCGGACTAAAAATAAAATATAATATGGAAAAATAATAATAATAATAATATAAAAAATAAAATTTAAGAGCGTATTTATTAAATCGTAGATTTATTGTTACTCAGAACCACTGTTTGAAGATTCATCCTCGTAGATACCCATAGTGGATAATATTTTATTTTGGATTGCTTCTTCAACCAATTGTCTTAAGGAAACTTTATCAGAAACCGATTCAAATATGCCTAAAGGGATACATGCGGCTGCTGAAGCCTGATGACCACCACCCATGAACGCCTCGTTCATTAAAGTTCCCAAATCAACTCTTAAATCTTTAGTCCTTGCACTTATATGAATATTATCATCTGCAATACCAAAAATATATGTGGTGTATATGCCTTCCATCTTGAGTAAGAAATCCGCTGCTCTTGGTAATGCGTCCCTATTTTTAATATTCCCAACGTAAGATAATGCAATATTTCCCTTAATTATTTTTCTATTGGAAATAGCTTTAGCTAAAACGTCCATGGTTTCAGTTTCTATTTCAGGATTTTCAATCATTTCCAATACTTTTGTATCCATTAAACCTTGCAAATAACTTGCAATTTCGAAATCCATTTTTGAAGCATTTCTTTTGAAGTTATTTGTATCTGAAACTATTGCGTAATATAAAGCAGTAGCTAGATGTCTATCTGGTTCAATACCTAGCTGAATTAAGTATGTGGTTATAATTGTTGCGGTAGCGCCAGCTTCTGACTGTATATCGGAATAATCTGCAACAATATCGCCATCTTTATGGTGGTCAATTAAAATATTTATTTCTTTTGAACGGTCAATTTCAGAATAAAGCGAAGTATAGCTTGAGGAATCTACTACTGCAATACCACAGTATTTATCCGTGTCTACTTCCAATATATTCTTTAACTTAATCCCCAATAGGTTAACCATTGCTTTATTTTCATCATAACCAATTTTTCCGGCATATGCAATTTTAGAAGATGCCCCCCACCTATCTAAAATTGTTTTTAAAGCCATTGCACTTGCCATTGCATCAGGGTCGGGATTATTATGTAGCATTATTAAAAAGTGTGCATCAAAACAGCAGTCTTCTAAGTTATTTTCGTCACTACATAAATTATTATATTTGACTTTTGCGTCCTCTACAACTTTTCTTAAGTCCAACAACTTCCTTCTTAACTTTGATTTTTGTATCTCATGAACTACATCTTTAGCTGCGCTTTCTAAGGGGTAAATTACCTTATCAACATTTAATCCTTCGTAAAGTTCGGGATATTTTACAATACCTCTAACAATTACATATGCCTTATCATTTATAGACTGCACCAATTCTGCTATTTTACGATTCAAATCGTTATTATTCGTCATGATTAATATTGTATCAGCTTCAGTGATTTTAGCACGGTTTAAAACTTCTAATTGCCCCGCATCACCTACAATGTGGTTAAATGTTCCATTACCCAACGATTCAAAAACGTCTTCGTTAACGTCTATTATAGTAAGTTTGTCCAATTTTTTAGCACAATTTACTACCTTACGACCAAATGCACCATAACCTATTGCTAATATCATATTATGCCTCCATTGGATTGGGCGAAAGTATGTGTTATAATATTATTAAATTTATAAAACATATATTTCATACATCAAGATAAAATCTAATTTCAAATTAAATAATAGATAATAAATAATAGATAATAAATAATAGATAATAAATTTTTAAAACATATTAATTACTAATACTCAATCATATATTATATTAATAATTATTCGTATATTATCGAACATCATATATACCAAAATTATTATTTTTTAAAATACCTTACTTTTTTAAAATCATAGTTTAAAAAAATTAGTCCAAATATAATAAATGTTTTAATAGATAATAGTAGTTTACTATTATATCTATAGGTATTTTTAGGTATATATTATTAGCGATAATAAATAAAAAATCTAAAAAATAAGCGTATTTTGTAAATAAATAATACACTTTTTGACGTAATTACATACCCCAAAATACATTATTTTCGACTTTTTGTTTTAATTCAGTATATCGATTTAGTGCCTCTAGTTCGTCGCCCCTTAATTCAGACTTGTATTCATGGTAAAATTTTCTAACTTCAGGTTCTGGAACTTCCACATACAATATATCTTCTTCTTTAGCGTGTCTACCCAATATTAAAGAGCCATCAATTGAAACAGGAACTTGCATACCAACTTTTGCTTCTTTTATTGTTTCTTGTTGATTGTTTCTAAGTTCTTTAACATAACCTACTCTTTTACCATCTTCCAACATTATGTTACTACCAACTTTCAAAGTACCATATAATACTTCAACACCACAAACTGCAGGTGCTTTCTGCCTAAATATACAGTTTGGTAAAATTTTTAATATTGCAGGCTTTGTCAATTTATTTAATTCATCAGATTTTAAAGATTCTTCCAATTCTTTAATCCAATCTTCATAATCTTCGACCAATTTATAAATAATTTTATCTTCGAACAATTTTACGTCGTTCTTTTCTAGTTCTAATTTTGCGTCATTCAATACTTTAGCGTTAAAAGCTATTATAGCTCCGTTGTAAGGATTTGATATTGCATAAGATGCCGCTTCAATAACATCTTTTTTATTAACGTCCCCAACTTCGGCCTTTTTTATTTTAACATCTTTTTTCCTTAATTCAGTAGCTAAAGCCTCCAATGAACCCATTGTGTCAGCTTTTATGATGATACCTTCTTCATCTAATTTAATTTCAAAATCCTCTATTTCTTGAACAATTTCCTCTTTGGCTACCTCTATTTGTGATTTAGGAACTATTCTCAAAGGACTACCTGCAATTACATTATCTAAATCTGGAGCGGATATTTTAACCCCGGTAGCCGCTACAATTTGTTTTGAAGGTTTAAATTTATCCCGAGGATCCATCATTTCGTCTAAAGCCTTAGGCTTTAATAGTGCTTTCACTTTTGAAGTTATAATACCATCAGGATTTCCAATAACTACGTAATCACCAGCTTTTGCAATTCCGTCATATATTATAGCGTCAATTGTTTTTCCTAAACCTTTTTCCTCTTTTATTTCTAAAACGGTTCCTTTAGCATAACCATCTACATTTAAACCCAATTTTTGCTCCAAGAATTTTTGAGCAAGACCTGCAATAATTATCAATAAATCAGGTATTCCTTCCCCAGTCATTGCAGACACAGGTAAGATGTTAATTGTTGTGGTCGTATCCTTAACTCTTGAAAATACGTCTGCTTCAAAACCTAATTCATTTAACGGGGCAATTACATTTTCATAAAGTTTTATTTCAAAGTCTGTTAAAGCATTTGGGTGTTGCTTTTGTTCGTTGAAATTGGTTATAAAAGGTCCTTCAACCGAATTCCATCCTGAAATCTTATCTAATTTGTTCGCTGCAACTACAAATGGTGTTTTGCATTGCTTTAATATATTAATAGCCTCAATGGTTTGAGGTTTAAATCCTTCATTGATATCTACAACCAATATAGCAATGTCAGCTAAAGCTCCGCCTCTTTTTCTTAAGGAGGTAAAAGCTTCGTGACCTGGAGTATCAATTACCAATATACCAGGTATCGATAAATCAGCCTTAAATATATTCAATAAATCCTTTGAAACTTTTTTTATCGTCCCAATAGGTATTTCACTTGCACCGATATGTTGTGTTATACCGCCTGCTTCACGAGTTGTAACTCTAGTAGTTCTAATTTTATCCAATAAAGAAGTTTTTCCATGGTCTACGTGACCCAATACACTTACAATAGGGCATCTTAATGCCATAATATCACCATTACAAATTTGAGAGTCTTAAAAGAGATTATATAATATGAAATATATTAAATTATCATTTATATTAGTATGATATATTATATAAAATATGCTAAAATAAGATACAAATATTTACCAAAAATTTTAAAATACTTTATTAAAATAAAATTAAAATGTTGAATAACGTGATAATATGGAAAATTATGACAATATATTAAAAAATATGAACTTAAAATTTAGAAATATAGACAATAATAAGTTAATATTGGCAATTGTCAAAAGTACGGAAAATTTAGTATTAATGACTGCCTTTATGAATGAAGAATCCCTTAAAAAAACTTTAGAAACTGGATATATGCACTATTACTCCACCAGTCGTCAAAAACTTTGGAAAAAAGGAGAAGAAAGTGGAAATATTCAAAAAGTGCTAAACATATATAGAGATTGTGATGGCGATGCATTATTATTTGAAGTAGAGCAGACCGGATGGGCATGCCATGAGGGTTATATGTCTTGCTTCCATAATAAAATACAAAAAGATGGTAGTTACAAATCTTTTGGAACTAAATTTGATTAATGAAACCCCAAAAGAATAAAAATTAGGCAAATTAAAAATAAAATAATAAAAATATAATAAAAATATAATAAAAATAAAATAAAATAATTAAAAATAAATTATTTGTTAGGATAAATTATCTTATCCTCTGTTATAATTGCAGTTATTAATTCAGGTGGCGTACAATCGAAAGCATAATTAATCACAGGCACACCTTCAGCTACTATCCTAACACCATCTATATGAGTAACTTCTTCGTCAGAACGTTGCTCTATTTCTATATTTCCCACACTATTTTCAAAATCAAATGTAGAATATGGTGCTGCTACATAAAATGGTATGTTATGATATTTCGCTAAAATTGCCAACGAATAGGTACCTATTTTATTAAATACATGGTAATCAGCCAATATTCTATCGGCTCCAACAATTATTTTGTCCACTTTTCCTTGTTTCATTAAAAAACCTGCAGTATTATCGGATATGGCGGTTACAGGGATGTTTTCATAATTTAGCTCAAAACAAGTTAACTTAGCTCCTTGTAATCTTGGTCTTGTCTCATCAGATATTACGGATATATTTTTTCCCGCATATCTTGCAAATCTAATTACACTTAATGCAGTGCCGTATGCAGACGTAGCAAGAGCCCCGGCATTACAATGTGTCAATATAACATCCCCGTCCTCAAATAACGTTTGACCAAGTTTCCCTATCTTTTTACACAATTCAACGTCTTCTTCGTGTATTCTTTTTGCTTCGTCCAACAAACTAATACCATTTTTATGAGAATCCATACATTTATCTAAAGCCCAGAATAAATTTACGGCTGTTGGTCGCGTTAATTTTAATTCATCGTATGCTTTTTTTATGAAATCAGTTGAAGAATTTTCCAACTCTGCCAAAGCCATTCCATAAGCTGCAGAAACCCCTATAGCTGGAGCACCTCTAACAACCATGTCTTTTATTGCTAAAGCTACATCTTTATAAGTTTTACAGGTAAAATATTCTAATTTAGCAGGTAATTTCCTCTGGTCAATCAGTATAAGTTCTTTATTCTCTTCATTCCAAATTATAGGCCTAATATCGTTCATAGTATCCATCAGTGCTCCAGTTGTTTTAATAGTCATAAGTTGCTATTTTAAATAGGTCTTTAAAATGTATATTATTATGATAGTATAAAAAATAATATAATCGAAAATAACCATAATATTAACTACGAATAATACTGATGATTTATGATACTAGTTTGGTGATTTTTTGAAATTTGTAAAAGAATTGATATCTTATGAAGATGCTAAAAAAATAACTTTTCAAGAGTTAGATGAATTTATAAGAGATAAATATAAAGAATTTAATTTAAATGATTGTTTAAACAAAATATGTCATGAAGATATAGTATCGCCTGTAGATTTACCATCATTTAATAAATCAGCTATGGATGGATATTCTGTAATTGCAGAAGATGTTTTTGGAGCAAGTGATAATAATCCAATAATTTTAGAAAAAATAGAATTCGATGAAGAAGAAAATTCAAAATTTGAAAGCAAAAATACCGTAGGAGATGAAAATTTTGAATTAATAAATGGTTTTGCCACTAAGGTATCTACAGGTACCAAAATTCCCGAAGGCTCAAACGCTGTTGTTATGAAGGAATATGTTAAAGAATATGATGATTATATCGAAGTTTATTTAGGAGTTCATCCTTTTGAAAATGTTTCTAAAATAGGGGAAGACCTTAAAAAAGGAGATATAATAATTAAAAAAGGCGAAATTATCACTCCCTATCATATTGCACTATTGGCGTCAGTTGGAATAAAAAAAGTAAATTGTACTTATTTAAAAATAGGAATATTATCTACGGGAGATGAATTAATTAGCCTTGAAAATTATGGCAAAGAAGTAAATAATAAAAATGATGAACTCAAAAAAATAAATATGGACTATATATCCAAAACTGGCTCCATCATAAATTCCAACTCTGTTATGTTAAAAAGTTTATTAAAAAATTGTGGATTTGATGCCAAAGCTTACGACCATGTTGAAGATAACCCCAAAGAAATTGAAAAATGTATTTTAAAAATACTTTCAGAAAATGATATACTTATGACTACAGGAGGTACTTCTGTAGGCGATAGAGACTATACTTTTGAAGAAATTAGCAAATTAGGAGAAATACTGTACCACGGTATTAAAATAAGACCTGGACGACCAGTCGGTTTCTCTAAAATCGAATTAGGAAATCAATCAAAATTTATTTATATATTATCGGGATATCCCGTAGCTGCAGCCGTGCAGTTTGAATTATTGTTTAACCAGTATTTCAAACCATTGAAGACATTGAAAATTCCATTAACTCGTAATTTTGCTTCTTCCCTTGGTAGAACAGACATTATGAGAATAAAGCTTACATATGATTCAAATTCAAAAAATACTAATTCAAAGCTATTTGCTGAACCTTTAAGAATATCAGGTAGTGGGGTAATTTCGTCATTATCTTCGGCAGATGGTTATGTTATAATTGATGAAAATATTGAAGGTTATGAAAAAGGAGATATTGTAACCGCTCACCTATTCAAAAAGTGAAAATATGTTACCATTGATAGCAATCAATATATTGATTTCTTTATTTATGGGTTATAATTCAAATGTAATGTCGTTTAAAAAAATACCCTTAGTTATCTTAATTAACGGTATTATCTACTATATTGCTTATGTTGCGCTAAATAACTTTAATAATTTATATATTAACCTACAGGGTGTAGATATTGGTTTAATTATAGAAATTATATTAATATCATATATGGGATACTATTTAGGTGCATATACTAAACTATTCATAAAAAAAGATAGATATAGTAGATAATAACTAAAAATCAGTCTAATTTTTTATAACAAACGTATTCTAAAAGAATATTAAACTAAATCTAAAAAATATAAATATTGGAAAAATAAAAAATAAAAAATAAAAAATCAATTTATTTTCTTCTTTTAATTTTTACAAAGTCACCCAATGTAAATGACTCTTTTTTAACTTTTGTATCTTCATAACCTTCAGAATCTTCATAAAGGTTTATTCCTAAACTATTTTCGAGTTTTTTAACGTATTTTTCTTCAGGTTCTAACTCCCCACGTTCTAATTTATGAAGGGTAGATTCTTTCATACCAATTTTTAAAGCTAATTCCTTGATAGTTATGTTCCTTCTCTCTCTTGCTTTACGAATTACGTCACCATAATCTTCTACGACAACTTTTAAGTCATCAAACATATCTTTCTTATGCCCCATAGGTTTTTTAGCCTTTTTAGGCCTATCTGAAGAGACAGGTACTGCATTGTTTAAAGAGTATCTTGAATAAGTTTTTGGAGATTTGCCAAACTTAGCACACTCTTTACATAACAACATTTCAACCCCCTCTATTTTTGACTTATAAAGTTCTGAAGTAATTTTACCGCAAAGTTCACATTCCATATTATCACCTTTTATATACTAATTATATTGAATTATACTAAAATATGTTCTAAGATATATACTATTCTATATTATATTATAGAATCAAAAATCTATTAATTATATATAGTTTAAGTACTTATTTAATTATATATCTAATTTTATAATTTATAGTACAATTATAATAATTCAATTAAATATATAAATACAATAACTCAAAATAATATTAAAAATATATAAGTAGTATATTAAAAATATATTAAATTATATATTTAATAAGTAAATATTAATTAAATAATTATTAAGAATATAATTTAAAGTGTATTGAAAATTTAAGTATTTTTATAAAATATTAAAATAAGGATACCTCTTTAAAAATCGAGGAGGAATAACATGAACTATCCTGAAGATTATTCAAGCGAAATAAATGACTTAGACCTTGATGAATACAAGGAAAGAAATTACATCATGGACTTAGAAAATAAAATATTAAGAGCCGAATTAAAGAATAAAGACATATCTAGAGAAAATAGTCAGCTTAAAAAAGAAAACGAAATCTTAAAAAGAGAATTAGATAAATTAAGAATTCCCCCTCTTATAATGGGTACCGTAATCGATAAAATAAGCTCTCGAAAAGTAGTTGTTAAAAGTTCTACCGGCCCTAACTTCCTAGTAAACATTTCCCAGTTTGTAGATCCTGAAGAAATAGTACCTGGCGAAAGAGTTTGTTTAAATCAACAAACCCTTGCAGTAGTCGAAGTCTTATCCAAAGAAAAAGACTATAGGGCTATGGCTATGGAAATAGAAGAAAAACCTAATATAACATTTGAAGAAATTGGTGGGTTAAGTAATCAGATTAGAGAAATAAAAGAAGTAGTAGAATTACCATTGAAAAAGCCTGAATTGTTTGAAAAAATAGGGATAGTACCACCAAAAGGTATTTTATTGTACGGTCCACCAGGAACTGGTAAAACGCTCCTTGCAAAAGCTGTTGCTTATGAAACTAATGCCTCATTTATTAGAGTGGTAGGCTCCGAATTAGTTAAAAAGTTTATCGGAGAAGGTGCCAAGTTAGTTAGAGATGTTTTTAAATTAGCAAAAGAGAAATCGCCATGTATCATCTTTATTGACGAGATTGATGCTGTTGCCAGTAAAAGAACTGAATCACTAACTGGTGGAGATAGAGAAGTTCAAAGAACTTTAATGCAATTGTTGGCCGAAATGGATGGTTTTGACTCTAGAGGCGATGTAAAAATAATTGCAGCTACAAACAGACCTGATATCTTAGATTCTGCCATATTAAGACCTGGTAGATTTGACAGGATTATTGAAATAGCAAATCCTGATGAAGAAGGTAGAATTGAAATATTAAAGATACATACCTCAAAAATGAATTTAAAGAATATAGAATTAAAAGATGTTGCCAAATTAACTGAAGGAATGGTTGGTGCAGATTTGAAAGCAGTTTGTACCGAAGCAGGTATGTTTGCGATTAGAGAAGATAGAGAATATATTAAATTAAAAGATTTTGAAGAAGCTATCGACAAAATTAAAAGCAAAACCACTCCAAAAGAAGAAATAAGACCACAAGTATCTTTAATGTATGGGTAAAATAATAAAAATAAAGTATATAATAAATTAATCAAATAATTAAGTAATTAAATAGATTATATGACTTAAATAATTTTCATATAATCTTAGTCAGACTTTTAATCTTTATTTTTTTAATCTTTAAAAAATAAATTAATTTCTCTTTTTGCACTTTCTAAACTATCTGATGCGTGTATAACATTATGAGGCGTGCTTAATCCATAATCTCCCCGTATAGTACCCATACTTGCTTCCCAAGGCTTTGTAGCTCCCACCATAGTTCTCACATTTTTTACCGCGTCGTTACCTTCAACAACCATTGCTATGATACGACCTGATTTCATAAAAGATATTAAGTCATTATAGAAGTCCTTACCTTTATGCTCTCCATAATATTGCTCTAATAACTCATCATCCAATAATAACATTCTTAATTCAACAATTTCAAATCCTTTATCTTCAAATCTTTGAATTATTTTTCCAGACAATTTTCTTTTTACTGCATCAGGTTTTATAGCCACAAAAGTTCTTTCTATCATTTTATATCCCTCGAAAATATGATTTATAAATACATAAATTATAATTTCCCCCAAATATTAATGTTTTTATTGAAATTAAAACATAAATAATAATAAATAGTAATTTTAAAATTATGATTTCAAATTTCAATACAGTTTTATATATCAAATAGACTAAAGAGTATTATAGAATAATATATCAAATATAGTACATTATAGATGTTAAAATGGTGAATTATGATTACAATTATAATGGGAAGTAAAAGCGACATTAAAATTGCTGAAAAAGCAACCAAAATTTTAAAGGAATTCGATGTAAAGTATACCGTAAACGTAGCTTCTGCACATAGAACACCTGCTTTAGTTGAAAAAATTGTAAAAAGCTCAGAATCCTCTGTATTTATAGCTATTGCAGGACTTGCTGCTCATTTGCCAGGTGTGGTGGCTTCAATGACAACAAAACCAGTTATTGCAGTTCCCGTGGAAAGTAAACTCGATGGATTAGATGCATTATTAAGCGCTGTTCAAATGCCTCCGGGAATACCTGTAGCTTGTGTAGGTATCGATAGAGGAGAAAATGCTGCAATATTGGCATTACAGATGTTATCAATTTCAAATGAAAAAATTGCTGAAAAATTAGCAGAATATAGAGAAACTCAAAAAAACAAAGTATATGACGATAATTCAGAGATTCAAAAATTATTGTAACTGATTATTATTATATTTTGATATATTTATTAAATACGCTAATCTTATTTATTTATCCCATAACTATTTTTATTTTAAAATTCTAATAAATATTTATATTTGAATTTATATTATTAGTAGAGTAATCAATTCTAATAAAATTATAATTTACAGAGTCTCATTTATAAAAATAAATAAACTATTCTTTAAAGTATAATTTATTATGTATTCTTTATTGTAATTTATAAGTTATATGCTCATAATGGTGATATTTTTGGATTTAAACACTGACTTAAAAAATAAAAAATATGAAGGGTTGCCGACGTTTGAGGAATTAATCGACGAAAAGATAACCTTAGATACCTGTGTCGTTATTGACGGCAGGATAACGGAACTTATCAAAAATAAGAAATTGAAAAATTGTGAAATAATAGTTCCAGAAGCCGTTGTTGCGGAGTTAGAGGCTCAAGCGAACAAAGGTAGAGAAATTGGATATATGGGCATTGAAGAATTAAAAAAACTGTCCGAAATAGTTAAAGATAGTGATAGTAATTTAATTCTGACATACTATGGCGAAAGACCAAATTTAGAAATGGTTTCACTTGCCAAAAGTGGTGAAATAGATGCCTTAATTAGACATGTGGCAAAAGAAAAAGATTCAATATTACTAACAAGTGATTGGATTCAGTACAATATTGCAGTTGCCCAAGACATAAAGTCTTACTACTTGAAAGTTGCTACGGAAAAGGTAGATTTATTATTAAAAGATTATTTTGATGAAAATACTTCTTCAGTCCACTTAAAAGAAGGATGTACGCCATTTGTTAAAATAGGAAAACCCGGTAGTGTTGTATTAAGACCATTCAATACCGAAATACTATCCAAGGGTAAAATGGAATATATAATCGATAATATTTTACGATATAGTGAACAAAATAACGGTTTAACAGAAATACAAAAAAGAGGGGCTACTGTATTACAGCTTGGAAATCTAAGAATTTCTATATCAAGACCTCCATTCTCAGAAGCTTTGGAAGTTACTGCTGTTAGACCTATTGCAAAAGCCACCCTTGAAAGTTATAATTTACCAGAACAGTTGAACGAAAAATTGAAAAAAGCTGAAGGTATTTTTGTTTCTGGTGCACCAGGAAGCGGTAAATCAACATTTGTTTCCGCGCTTGCAGAAAGTTACCAATCGCTAAATAAAATTGTTAAAACCATGGAAAGTCCAAGAGATTTGCAAGTTGGCAATGAAATAACACAGTATGCACCATTAGAAAATAAAATGGAAAATACCTGCGATATATTATTATTAGTAAGACCCGATTATACAATATATGATGAAGTAAGAAAGACAAAAGATTTTGAAATATTCGCAGATATGAGGATGGCCGGTGTTGGTATGGTTGGGGTAGTGCATGCCTCAAAACCTATAGATTCTATCCAAAGGTTAATTGGAAGAGTCGAATTAGGTATAATACCTCAAATTGTAGATACTGTGATATTTATTGAAGACGGAAAAGTTGGAAAAGTATACGAAGTTGAGTTTAATGTAAAAGTACCGTATGGTATGAAAGAATCAGACCTTGCAAGACCTATTATAGAGGTCGTAGACTTTGAAACTAAAATGCCAGAATATGAGATATATACATATGGGGAACAAGTTGTAGTAATGCCAATAAAACAGCAACGAACTGAGACACCGGTTTTCAAGTATGCAGAAGATAAACTAAAAGACGTTTTAAAAAAATTACTGCCTAAAAAATGCTACCCTGAAGTTTCGATAGTCAATAAAGACACTATTGAAATAAAAGTTTCTGAAAAATACATTCCTGCAATTATTGGGAAAGGGGGAAAAGAAATTTCAAAACTTGAAGATACGTTAGGTTTAAAAATAAATGTAAGAGAAAAAGTTATGAACAACGAGCCTCTTGCAGACTATCCAACATATGAATACGTAAATGATTATGAAATGACCAAATTAGTTGAAACCGGTAAACATATTGTAATAGAAGCAGGCGAAGATTACATTGGTTCAAATATTAAAGTATACGTTGATGGGGATTATATTTGCACGGCTACGGTAAATTCAAGTGGTAATGTAAATATTAATAAAAAAACAAACGTTGGAAAAGAACTTCAAAAAGCAATGAAAAAAGGTAAAGATATATATATTGATTTTTAAATGAATATATCTTTCAAAATTATTTTCTATTTTTATATAATTCAAAAGAATTGAACTTTTTTAAACAGTTATATATATTAATTTAAACGCTATTACATACTAACAAATGAATAAGAAATATGACCTAATAAAAATAATAAAAATAATAAAAATAATAATATTAAGTTTATTTAAAAATAATTAAGGTGTTTTAATGAAAGAAATTACAATTTATTCCCCTGCAACCTCTGCAAACTTGGGTCCAGGTTATGATATATTTGGTCTTGCACTTAAAGAGCCATATGACTTAGTAACTGTAGAAATAATAGAATCATCCTGTAAATGTTGTGAAAAGGTGAAAATAAGTGTTTCAGGTGAAAAAGCTGAAGAAATTCCCTTAGACCCTACACAAAACACCGCTGGTGTTGTTGCTTTAAAAATGATGGAAGACTTCAATATTCAAGAATGTATACATATTAAAATTCAAAAAGGAATAAAACCAGGTAGTGGATTAGGTAGCAGTTCTGCATCTTGTTCAGGTGTCGCTGTAGCAGTTAATAAGTTGTTTGAGTTAAATTTAGACGATTTAAAATTGATAAAATATGCATCATTGGGTGAAGCAGTTGCTGCAGGAGCTCCACATGCAGATAATGTTGCACCAGGTATAATGGGTAATTTTACACTAACAACTAGTTATGAACCATTAGAAGTATTAAACATTCCTTTAGATATGGATGTTGTTGTCGCACTCCCAAATATCCAGGTTAGCACCAAAGAAGCTAGGAAAATATTACCTCAAGAAATTCCCCTCTCAAAAATGGTTAACAATGTGGGTAAAGCTACAGGTATGATTCATTCAATATATAATAAAGATTTTGAAAATTTGGGAAAATATATGATGGGAGATCAAGTTGTAGAACCCTGTAGAGCTACATTAATACAAGGATATGATGAAGCAAAAGTTAAAGTTAAAGATTTTGCACATGGGATTACCATTAGTGGCTCAGGACCTGCGATAATTGCAATACCTAAAAATAAAGAATGTAGCTCCGAAATCGCAAAAATATTTAAAGAAATTTGGGATTGCCCAATTTACGAAACTAGCGTTGGTAAAGGGGCTTATGAAATTAAAAAATAACTAAAAATAGTAATATAATGAAATAAAAAATAAAAAATAAGAAATAAAGAATAAAGAAAAATAAAAATTTAAAGATATAATATACAATAATTAATTTATTTTTTTAGCTTAAATCTATTATCCTATTTAATTCTTCATTTTTGAAGATTTTAACTTTAGAACCTTCTTCTGTTTTTACGTCGTTGTTATATTCATAAACTTCGTACGTATTATCATCCATTGCCATTATTGTGTCGTCAGAAACTGAAATTATAGTGGCAGTTTGGCATTCTGAAGACTTGCATACTAAATAAGTATTCTTTTCAATTTCATTCCAGTTTAAACTTATTTTTTCAGAATTATCCAATACTTTTAGATGTGTTTTATCTTCAGATATGGCAGTTACCACACATATTGCTTCGTTATATGCGATAACATCGCCTATTGCGTATTGGGGTATCCTTATTGATACGGTTATCCGGTATTGATCTTTACCAGTATCTTTATCTACGCCCACTAATTTGGCAGTCTCTAGAGATTTACCGCCATATTTTGTTTTTATTGCAGAAGCGATATTTCTTATAGCTCCCATAGAACCCATCTGGTAATCTAAACCTTCTTTTTGAATTATAAATTTAGATATAAATGACATCCTATCTTTTTTAAGTCTTCTTACTACTTCTTCCCGTACAAAATCATCCAATTCAACCCTTTCTTCTTCAGATAAAAAACGACCCATTGCTCTAACTTGTAGTGTTCCTTCATAATAATTAGACATACATCTTGAACATCTTGGACATTGTACCATGGTTAAATAAACTATAACTTCCTTTTCTTCAGTCCTATCTCGTTTTTCACCAATCAATCTACCCTCTGCGATTATCGTGACTGGTATTTCAACCCTCGAGTGTTTGCCTCCAGGTAATTGCTTAGCCTCTTTTGGAATTATTTGCACATCGATAGATTTATTTGATTTTTTTAAATTATCTTTAACTGCAAAATATGCAATTTCGTCCATTATTTCGTAAGTATCTTCACTTTTCGGGTCACACCATAGTTTTCTTTTATACGAACCACACATATGGCAAACTTCGATAGTTATTCTATCGTCAATATTAAACAAAGGGTTTAGCTGACTATAGCACAAATTACATAATCCATCTAATAATTCCCCTTCATGACCACAACGATAGCAAAATGAACCTTTTGCGTTATTAGAGCCACTATCTATAGTAATTTTATCATTATTTGACATTATTCCACCTATTAAATATATTTAGTAAATTATATTCTCAAGAATTAAAACTAAATCATATATCTATGAATAAAAGAATTTTTAAGTATAAATTAATATTAAGCAGAATTACATACAAAAATAATCAAAGTAAGAACCAAAATTAAAAATAAATTTAAAATCAGCATTATTTTAATAAAATATGACATATGAAGAATTTAAAAAAGTATTATTTAGATAATACTAATTAATTTTATAATGTTTTAACAGGCTTCATAGCACCGCAAGCAGTACATTTTAAGAAATGAATTCTTCCTTCTTTAATTATCTTAGTATCTGGTTTTCCACATTCTGGGCACAGTACGTATTCATTTACAAAGTTTTGTATTTTTTCATTTACTAATCTGTAACCAAATTTACCTTGTAATATTAATCTACTACCTTCTAAATCTCCCGCAGTACCTAATTCTTTCATTACGTATTTGGAGAATTCGTGTGCATCTCTTTCAATAAATTTAGCCAATTCTTTGAAGTTTTTAATAATTGTTCTATTACCTTCTACAAAGCTATCTGCCTTAGGTATTTCAAACCTTATATCTTTAAAAACGTCTTCTGGCAACTTACTTCTTGCCCTGTCCAATAATTTTTCGTAATTGTAGTCCAAATAAATCACCATTTTAGGAAAGTTATCCTTTTTGAAAAATAATTAAAAATTAATAATATTAATAATATAATTTGAGTAATATAATTGATTAGTATATAATCATATTTATAAATTAAAAATATGGATTAAATTAGCGTTAAAATTTTTTACTTAAACTTAGGCATATCTATAATGTTACTACATTACTAACTATTAATTTTAATTTTTTTATAGATAATAGTAATTACTTATTTATATAATTGATTGTGCACATAAAAAATCCGTGGTGCATTATAGTATTGCATAACTTATTTAATTAAAAAATATAATACTATTAATTATGTTAAATTATTATAAAATATTTAAAATTATCAAATTACGGTATTTGATATATGACTAATGACATATATATTAATATATTTACATTTAAAACTAAAATTAAAAATTTAAAGAAAATTAAAAATTAAAACTAAATAAAAAAATTAGGGGATTTTATGAGAATTGGATTTTACAATATTCAGGGCGGAACCGGAAAAACAACCATTTCCGGCAATATTGCATACTATTTGAGCAGTAAAGCAAAAACACTCTATATAGACTGTGATATTTATGCAGGAACTAGCTCTTTGCTTTTTGGATTTGAAGATACGCCATATACTCTAAATTCTTACTTATCGGGAAATTTAGATATTACAGATATTATACATAATTATGATGATTTGGACGTTATAATATCAGATACTAGTCCTAATTCATTCAATACAGATTTAAATCAGCGTAGAATGGTAGATTTAATCTATGAATTAAATAATAAGTACGATATAATAATCATCGACTTACCTCCGAACATTGTTGAAGGTAGTTTATTATTTTCTTCCTTGAATCTTGATGAAAAAATAGTAAATAAAATGATAGTTATCGGTGAAGATAGTATTCCTGGAGTTATAAATACCATCAAAACAAAAGAATTACTTTACGCAATAGATATAGATTGTATAGGGGTAGTTTTAAACAAAAATAGAAATATAGTAGAGTTTGAAGGAATCTTGGAAGATATCATTGCAGTTTTACCTTATGAAATTACTGTGGAAGACCAGTGGATAAAAGGAGAACCTATAGTATTGTCTAGAAACAAATTCAGTAAAGAATTATCAAATTTAGCTGAAGATTTAGCAGAAATATATATTAAAAAAGATTTAGCATCGACTAGAGCTTTAAAAGTAGCTAAAGATTTAAAAGACAATAAAAGTAATGTTAAAAAATAAGTGAAAATTCCATAGTAAATATATTGAAATTAATCAGATGAAATATATATCTGTAAATAGTTAAATTATTAAAAAATTATTAAAAATTATTTATAATATAATTCTAAATATATGGTGAAATAAAATGCTTACCAAAAGAATAATACCTTGTTTGGATATTAAAGAAGGTAGAGTTGTTAAAGGAACTAATTTTTTAGGATTAAGAGATGCTGGAGACCCTGTTGAATTATCAAAAATATATGATGAACAGGGTGCTGACGAATTAGTCTTTTTAGACATTACTGCATCTTTTGAAAAAAGAGACATAATAATTGAAGTTGTAAAAAAAACTGCTGAAAAAGTTTTCATACCTTTAACTGTAGGGGGCGGTATAAAAACAGTGGACGACTTTAAAAAGATATTAAGAGCAGGTGCTGATAAAATATCCATAAATACATCTGCAGTTAAAACCCCTCAATTAATATCTGATGCATCCGCTATTTATGGCTCACAGTGTGTTGTGGTGGCCATGGATGTTAAAAAAACATATATTAAAGCAGACGAAATTAAAAATGACATTGAAAACGAAGATTCAAATAATTACAACGAAATTAAGGGCTTAACCTACAAAAATATATATGAAGATTCGAAAGGTAAATTTTGGTTCCAAATTTATATATATGGGGGTAGGGAAGCTACAAACATCGACGCAATTACTTGGGCCAAAAAAGTTGAAGAACTAGGCGCAGGGGAAATACTACTAACCAGTATGGATGCAGATGGAACAAAAGAAGGCTATGACATTCCTTTAACTTCAATAATTTCCAAATCAATCAAAATACCAGTAATTGCAAGTGGTGGTTGTGGTAACATAGCGCATGTTAAAAATGTTTTTAAACAGGGTTTAGCAGATGCTGCTCTTATGGCTAGTATATTACATTATGGAGAATATACAGTTCAAGAAATTAAAAAAGAGATGTTTGAAGAAGAAATACCAGTTAGATTATAATATATAATCTAATTTTATTTTTTTTAAAATAATATTCGTATATTTAAATTAATAAATATATTTGCCTATAAAAAAATAAAATTTTTTAACATTATTGAGATAAGCTCTCATATCTTTAAGTGTCCAGAATATCTTTTATCACTTGAACTATTAGTATTAGCGGGCTTAATGCCTCGGAAAACCTTGACACTTACACCCC